>ONLL01000006.1 GCA_900318685.1 uncultured Prevotellaceae bacterium
GGCGTCGTGCGCCACGTGACTTACAAAACCGCTGCAAAGGTACGAAGATTCTCCGATATATTCATTTTTTGTTGATAAGATTCCTTGAAAAAACTCAAAATTTTATTTGTTTTTTTGCTCACTTAATCGAAGGATTAGGGGATGCTTCTCTGATCCGAAAAGAAGGCCAAAGAGTCCCCTGATTCCGGCAGTCCGGACGATGACCGATGAGCAGGGCGAGACCTGGTTCGTAGGTAAGGACGTGGCTGAGGCATTGGGATATAAGAATGCACCCGATGCAATTAGCAAACATGTAGATGAGGAAGATAAGCTGGAATCGCAAATCGCGATGTCAGGTCAGAGACGAAACTTTATCATCATCAACGAGTCGGGTCTCTATGCCCTGGTGCTCTCGTCGAAGCTGCCGCAGGCTAGGGTGTTCAAGCACTGGGTGACGTCGGAGGTGCTGCCTCAGATACGCAAGACGGGCGGCTACATCCCGACGAAGGATGCTGAGGGCTGAAGGCTTTGCTGCCTGGAAAAAATGTAACATGATAAAGTATTCGAGTATTCGAGTTTTCGAGTTTTCATTTTGGTCAGATTTGACCATTAATATATTATATATATTATAATATATATAATATATTAAAGATGTCAGCAACAGGAATCAGGGCTGAAAACAGGCAAAACGAATACTCGAATACTCGAAAACTCGAATACATTGGAGGACAATAAAAATGGAATCTAAGAAACAGGAAATCAAGAGAATAAGGGGCACAATGGCGATCCATCCGGAGCACAGACTGGTCTTCACTCCGCAAGGCAAAGGACAGCCCCAATACCAAGAGATCAAGAAGACCACGAACGGGGCTCTCATGAGGACTACAGGCGAGAAGACGCAATCGCTGGTAGCACATCTGAAGGTGCCCGCTGATGCCACCGACCCGGCCGCCGACCTGCGCGACCAGCTGGAAAATGTGCTGAAAGCCCTGCCGCAACAGGGCAAGAGCCCCATTCCGAAGGGTCGGAAACTACTGGAAAAAGACGGTGTCGAAGTTCGCCTGAACGCCAAGGGAAGCCTGGAGATAGGCGTGAAAATCGACCTGAGAGAGAATGCAGATTGCATCAAAAAATTTTACGAGACTATGACGGAGATTAATAGCAGTCATGCTGAACTGAACAAGCTGAAAGTGAGGGTAGCGTAAAAGTATTCGAGTATTCGAGTATTCGAGTTTTCATTTTGGGCCTCAAAACACAGGTTTTTGAGGCCCTTAATCTCTGAAAACCCCTGTATTTACAGGGAGAGCAGGCTACAGCTGGACAGTGACGGCCTTGCCGCTGTACTCCACGAGCTTGCCCTCGGGAGCATCGAGGTCGAGGGGACGGGGATGACTGCCAGAGACGAGGACGACATTGAAGCGACGCTGCTTGAGCATGCCGGGGAACTGGCCCTGGCGCTGGGCGAAGGTGACAGTCTTCGCGGCATCGTCGTAGCGGATGTCGATGGTGGCATACTGGCCGCGCTCGTAGTTGTAGTTGGTGCCCTCATCCTCGTAGAGCTGGAACTCGCCATCCTGACCGGCATAGACATAGAGATGGATGAGCTCGGCAGCCTTCTCGTCGCTCCACTCCATAGCAGGGCCGAAGGGGATGATGGCTCCCTCGCGCACATAGACGGGGATGCGCTCGTAGGGGGCATCGACCACCAGCCTGCGGCTGACGGAGTGAGAGGCAGCGCGCCCGATGACTTTCTCGCCTGTGTAGAGGTCGTACCAGCCACACTGACTGGGGAAGTAGACCGAGCGGTTGCGGGCCTTGTAGTAGCCTACGGGGCAGGCCATGAGCGCGGGGCCGAGCATCCACTGGTTGCCGATGTCGTTGACATTGCTGTCACCGGCGAAGTCCATCACGAGGGCTCGCATGAGGGTGTAGTCGCGGAAGTGTGCCCAGCCGGCGAGCGAATAGAGATAGGGCATGAGGTGATAGCGCAGACGGTCGTAGTAGACGAACGACTGGTAGGCGGGATGATTGTCGGGAGCGATGTTCCATATCTCGCGCAGGGGCCACTGGCCGTGAGCACGGAACAGCGGGATGAAGGCTCCGAACTGGTTCCAGCGGGTCTGCAGCTCGCGCCACTCCTTGAGGTCTTCGTTCTCCTGGCCTGTGCGGTCGAAGAGCTGCTGTGCAGCCACATAGCGGTTTTCGACGCAGAAGCCACCCTGGTCCATGCCCCAGAAGGGTATGCCTGAGAGCGAGAAGTTGAGTCCAGCGGTCATCTGTGCGCGCATATCCTCCCAGCGGGTGCCTATGTCGCCGCTCCAGGTGGCCGTAGAGTAGCGCTGTTCGCCAGCAAAGCCGCTACGGGTGAGCAGGAAGACGCGGGGGGCATCACCCTTCGCCTTCTTGAATACTGAGCGCTGGCCCTCATAGATGGCCATCGCATTGACCAGTGAATAGGCATTGAAGTACTCGGTGGAGGTGCCCAGGAAGGTGGGGCCGCAGAGGGCCTTGCGATACCACATGGGCGTGCAGTCGCGCACGTTGGGCTCGGAGGCATCCATCCACCAGGCGTCGATATAAGCCCCCCCTACTGCCCCCGAGGGGGCTTCTTTACCTTTGCTCTTGGACTTGCCAGGTATTGTAGCCCCCTCGGGGGCCGAATGGGGGGCTAACGGGTAGAGTTTTTCTTTCATCTGGCGCCAGAAGACTTTGCGGGCCTCGGGGTCGTAGGCATCGTAGAAGGATCCACGGAAGCCGAGCCAGTCGTGGATGTCGTCGGTGATGGCCTGACGATACATGGCACCCATGTTGTCGAGCTCCTTGTAGTTGTCGACGGTGTCGTAGAACTTAGGCCATACGGAGATCATGAAGCGTCCGTGCATCTGGTGGACGCTGTCGATCATAGCCTGGGGGTTGGGGAAGCGTGAGGCCTCGAAGGTGTGGTCGCCCCAGGAGTCGAGCTTCCAGTAGTTCCAGTCCTGCACGATATTGTCGATGGGGATATGGCGGCGACGGAACTCGCCGAGGGTCTCCTCGATCTCGGCACTCGACTTATAGCGCTCGCGACTCTGCCAGAAGCCCAGGGCCCACTTGGGATAGAGCGCGGCACGGCCGGTGAGGGTGCGATAGCCCGAGATGACCTCGTCGAGGTTCTCTCCGGCGATGAAGTAATAGTCCATGTCGCGGGCCATCTCGCACCAGATGCTGAGCTGCTCGCGCTCCTGCCGGCTGCGCGGCTTGGCCACTCGCAGTCCGCAGTAGGACTCGCCGCCGTCGGGCTGCCACTCGATGCGCAGCTGCACACGGCGGTTCTGCTCGAGCGCGACCTCAAACTTATAGGCATTGGGGTTCCAGGCTGTGCGCCAACGCTCAGGCACCACCTCGTGCCCATCGATATACACCTTGATATATCCTGCATAATAAAGGATAAACTGGTAGAGAGAAGCCTCCCCCAGTTGGGGGAGGTTGGAGGGGGCTTCAATATACCCCTCATAAGTCACGGTGGCCCCTTGCAGGTTGAAGCCCTTGGGCAGGTTCTTCAGGCCGCCGTTGTCGGTGCGGTTGGCGATCGCCGACTTGGCGGGATAGGCATACTCGTAGTAGATGCTGTCCTCATCGCGCACCAGGCGACGGCCGTTGCAGTCGATATAGGTGCCGGTGAGGTGGCCTTCCCTACCCTGCTTGTCGTAGAGACGGAAGGCACGGTTGAGCTGGAGATAGTCGTCGGGATTGCCGAAACGGCAGTAGGAATAGGCATCCCACAGCAGGCCGTAGCCCTTGTTGGAGAGCACGAAGGGTACGCTCACCTTCGTGTTATACTGGAAGAGATCCTCGTTCTTGCCTTTCATATTGAACTCCTCGCTCTGGTGCTGACCCAGGCCGTAGAAGGCTTCGTCGGACGGGCTGTCGAAGGTCATCTGCCACTGCAGGCCGTGCTTCATCTCGTCGGTCACGGCCTTGCCACCTTTCTCGCCCAGCTCGCGCTCGGGCACGGTGAAGTCCCAAAACTGCTTGCCCGGCCCCATGTGGGTCTCCTGCAAGAGCGGACGGCTGTTGCCATCGAAGAAACGTATGAAGCCGCTCTCCGTGTATACTGTTGCATGCACGTTCTTGGCCTTCACACTGACATGAGCAGGGGTCACGAGGTCGCCGCTCTCCTTGGCCGGCACCTCAGTCACTTTCACCTCTCCTTTGTATGTGGCCTGCGGCACTATCATCAGGCTCTGCTGCTTCACGGGCAGCTCGTCCTTCGACGTTGCCCTGACCCGGATGATGTTGTCGTTGATCACTTCCAACTGAATCACCTTGGCCTGTCCGCCGTCGGGACGGATGGTCACTATGTTGCCATTGGTCTTCACATCGGCAGCCAGCATCGTGGCACTCACGATCAGCGCTGGCATCAGCATTTGCATTCTCTTCATAGTATATGTTCTTATGTTTTTATTCTACCATCTGACAGCCAGGTCGAGGGTGCGGCCTGTGAAGCTGAGGTCGACATTCTTGGACTTGATGAGCCGCTGCTTCAGCCAGTAGGTCAGCTCGGTGGCGGCAAAACCGATGGCGGCACCCGCACAGATGTCGTGCAGATAATGGCGGTCGCGCACCAGCCGGTCAACGGCAGTGAGCGTAGCCACTCCGAAGCCGCCTATGGGCACCCAGGGCGACAGCTGTCCGAACTCATGGCAGAGCATGGTGGCTCCGGCAAAGGCGAACATGGCGTGCCCAGAGGGAAAGGAGCGGCGGTCGCTGCCGTCAGGACGTTTCTCGGCCACGAGCTGCTTGAGCGAATAGGCCGTCACGGCGCCTGCTGTATAGGAGGCCACAGCCGTCAGCGCGAGCTCCGCCCAGGGCGTGCTGTTGTCGAAGTCGCAGGCTTTCAGCGTGAACACGGCTGCCATCGGTGCGTGCTGCAGCACATCGTCGAGGGCGTCGCTGCGATGATGCTGCGCTGCAAGCGGGATGCTTGCAGCGAGCAGGATGATGGTCAGCCAGTGTCTCATCGCGGGAGGACTAGAGCAGATTGTCGCGCTCGATGTCCTTGAAGTAGCGGTAGGTGCCTACCTTGAGCTCGTCGCAGGCTGCCTCGTCGCAGACGATGATTCCGTGGCGATGGGTCTGGAGGGCAGAGATGGTCCACATGTGGTTGACGCTGCCTTCGATGGCTGCCTGCAGGGCACGGCACTTGGCATGGCCATTGACGAGGATCATCACCTCGCGGGCATCCATCACGGTGCCCACGCCGACGGTGAGAGCTGTCTTGGGAACCTTGTTGATGTCGCCCTCGAAGAAACGGCTGTTGGCGATGATGGTGTCGGTGGTGAGGGTCTTCTGACGGGTGCGGCTGCTGAGTGAGGAGCCCGGCTCGTTGAAGGCGATATGTCCGTCGGGGCCGATGCCTCCGAGGAAGAGGTCGATGCCTCCGAACTTCTCGATCTCACGCTCGTAGGCCTCACACTCGGCGGCGAGGTCGGGGGCGTTGCCGTTGAGGATATGTATATTCTGGCGCGGACAGTCGATATGATTGAAGAGGTTGCTGAACATGAAGGAGTGGTAGCTCTCGGGATGATCCTCGGGCAGGCCTACATATTCGTCCATGTTGAAGGTGACGACATTCTTGAACGACACCTCACCCTGCTGACAGGCTTTGACGAGGGCACGATACATGCCGATGGGCGACGAGCCGGTGGGCAGACCGAGGACAAAGGGATGATCAGCGGTGGGCTTGGCGGCGTTGATTCTCTCGATGACGTGACGAGCTGCCCACTGGGACATCAAGTCGTAGTTGGGTTCAATAATTACTCTCATAATTGTGTTTGTTTGTACTGGTTTATAATAAGTTAATTAATAGTTATTTTCCCTTAAAGAGACAAGAAGTCAGGGCACCGTCACGAGGCGGCGACGGCTGTCGATATAGATGCCGCGACGGGGTTGTCCCTGCAGGCGACGACCTTGCAGATCGTAGGTGGCGACGGACGGCTGCTGACGGTCAGAAGGCGAGGCAATGGCCTCGTCGACGGGCTTCATGAAATGGAAGCTGATGGTGCCGTCGTCGTGCTCAGTGATCTCGGTGATGGGCTTCGAAAGGAGGCCTGCACTTGTGAATGTGGTGGCGGCAGGCTGGCTGTCGTCGGTGAGCATGTCGTTGCGAGTAGAGTCGGTGGCCAGCGGATAGGGCGTGCCGCTGAGGAACTGGCTGTGTCCTCCGACGTAGGGATTATTGTCGCCCACGATGTCGGCCCAGTCCGAGTAGCTGAGACCATCGGCATGCACGAAGTCGAAGCGGTGATGGTCAGGGATATTATTGACTCGGTTGTTCCTCCAGGCAGATGAATCGTAGTGGACATGCGAGACGAGCAGTCCGTGGCCGGGCGTACGCAGATCCCAGCGGCTCCACTGGCGATTCTCGAGGAGGAAGAACTCGCTGGCGTCGGCTGTGCGGATGATATAGGTGGGACCTCCCTCCTGTGCCGTGCGCATGTCGGTGACGAAGGTGGGCTCGCTGAGCTCCACGGGCGTCAGCCATCCGAGCTGCATCTTCTCATGAGCCGTATAGGCAGGCGGACACCAGCCGCTGTTGACGAAGTTGCCTCCGTCCATGAGGTCCCACTCGTCGCAGACGGAATACTCGTCCGATCCGCTGTTGGTGGGATAGATGTCGGGCAATCCCAGCGTGTGGGAATATTCGTGGCAGATGGTGCCTATGCCGCAGCTGCGGTAATTGCTCCACAGCTCGGCGCTGGCCGAATAGCCCGACACGCGTATGCCCCCAGCGGTGGTAACGGCGGAGAAAGAGCCCGTGTTGGGCCATATATACCCTTTGTTCTGAGTAGACGACTCGTTGCCACCATAGCCTGCAAAAATAAAGATGACGGACTCGGCGCTCTTGTCACCGTTCCAGTCGTAGGGCTCGAAATCCACATGCAGAGAGTCGTCGAGAAGGGTGACTGCATTCTTGAAGGCATCCCCACCCATACGTCCGCCGCCAGTGCAGTCGATACCCAGGGTGACGGGGCCGTAGATGTCGAACGAAGGCCGGAAGAGACCCGACGACTGGTCGCGGAAATAATCGGCGACACAGCCAGGGCCGCGTCCCTCGTTGTATCCCTCCTCATTGAACATGCGATGATAGCGGTCGGCAGGATCTTCGGACGAGAAGCTCTTATCGGCAAAGGCGACAAGGACGACAGCTACGGGATAGGTGCGCGTGGAATCCCACTTCGTAGGCGGCGTGGGCAGATGGCGCAGCGATGGACTGCGATGGCCGTCGTCAATAGCGGCGGCGGCCATGCAGTCGTAACGCAGGAATTGCCGCTGCTGTGCGATGACGGCAGCGGCCGTGAATGTGAATAGAGTGAGAAGCAATGTTATCTTGCGCATGGGGCCCACGGTTTGAGGGTCTTGAAGAAGTCATTGCCCTTGTCGTCGACAAGGATGAAGGCGGGGAAGTCTTCGACGTCGATCTTCCAGATGGCCTCCATGCCCAGCTCAGGATACTCGACGCACTCGATGCTCTTGATACTTGACTGCGAGAGCACGGCTGCTGCGCCGCCGATGCTGCCCAGGTAGAAGCCACCGTGGCGCTGGCAGGCATCAGTGACCTGCTGCGAGCGGTTGCCCTTGGCAATCATCACAAGCGAGGCACCCAGCGACTGGAACTCGTCGACGTAGGGGTCCATGCGGTTGGCCGTCGTCGGGCCCATCGAGCCGCAGGGATAGCCCTCGGGCGTCTTGGCGGGTCCGGCATAAAGGACGGGATATTTCTTGAAGTACTCGGGCATAGGCTCGCCGGCATCGATGCGTGCCTTCAGCTTGGCATGAGCGATGTCGCGGGCAACGATGATGGTGCCCTTGAGGTTGACACGTGTGGAGACAGGATACTTGCTGAGCTCACGGCGCACATTGTCGATACCCTGGTTGAGGTCGATCTCGATGGTGTTGGCACCCTCACCAGCCTTGGCAAACTCGGCGGGTATGAGCTCGGCGGGGTTGGAGTCCATCTTCTCCAGCCAGATGCCGTCGCGGTTGATCTTGGCCTTGATGTTGCGGTCGGCAGAGCAGCTGACGCCCATGCCGATGGGGCAGGAAGCTCCGTGGCGAGGCAGGCGGACGACACGGATGTCGTGGGCCAGGTACTTACCTCCGAACTGAGCTCCCAGTCCGATCTTCTGTGCCTCGAGGAGCAGCTTCTGCTCGAGGTCGACATCGCGGAAGGCACGTCCGGTCTCGTCGCCCGTCGTAGGCAGCGAGTCGTAGTACTTGATGGAGGCGAGCTTCACGGTGAGGAGGTTCTTCTCGGCAGAGGTGCCACCGATGACGAAGGCAATGTGATAAGGCGGACAGGCTGCGGTGCCCAGGCTCTTCATCTTCTCGACGAGGAAGGGGATGAGCGTGCCCTCGTTCTGGATGGTGGCCTTCGTCATGGGATAGAAGTAGGTCTTGTTGGCCGAACCGCCGCCCTTTGCAACGAACACGAAGCGATACTCATCGCCCTCGGTGGCCTCGATGTCGATCTGGGCGGGAAGGTTGCAGCGAGTGTTCACCTCGTCGTACATCGTCAGAGGTGCATTCTGCGAGTAGCGCAGGTTGTCCTGGGTGTAGGTGTTGTAAACGCCGAGCGAGAGGGCTTCCTCGTCCTCAAAGCCCGTCCACACCTGCTGTCCCTTCTCGCCGTGGATGATGGCGGTGCCTGTGTCCTGACAGAAGGGCAGTATGCCGCGAGCGGCGACCTCGGCATTGCGGAGGAAGGTCAGTGCGACGTACTTGTCGTTCTCAGAGGCATCGGGATCGGTGAGGATCTTTGCCACCTGAAGGTTATGCTCGCGACGCAGCATGAACTCTACATCGTGGAAAGCCTGCTGTGCCAGGAGCGTGAGGGCCTCGGGCGACACCTTGATGATGTCGTGACCCTCGAACGATGCGAGGCTGATACCTTCCTTGCTCAGTAATCTGTACTCAGTGTTGTCTTCGCCCAACTGGAACATGGGGGCGTACTTGAATGCGGGTGTTGTAGCCATATTTTCTTTATGTTTTTAAAGTTTCCGTTGGCAAAGGTACGAATAAGTGGGCAAAATGCAAAATAAATTATGATTTATTTTCATTTCATGAAGAAAGAACGTCAGGGGAAGGGCCGTCAGACGCTGATCATCTCGAGCAAGTCGCGGCTGGTGAGCTTATGACTCTGGCTGGTGCCCTCGAGCATGGCATCGGCGAGATTGCGCTTGGATTCGTGCAGGCGCAGGATTTTCTCCTCGATGGTGTGCTGGGCGATGAGGTGATAGACGGTGACATTCTGACGCTGTCCGATGCGGTAGGCACGGTCGGTGGCCTGCTGCTCGATGGCCGGATTCCACCAAGGGTCGAGATGGATGACGTAGTTGGCGCCTGTAAGGTTAAGACCCAGCCCACCGGCCTTCAAGCTAATGATGAACACTTGCTGGCGACCTGCCTGAAAATCAAGGACTAGCTGCTCGCGCTGCTTGATGGGCACGGAGCCGTTGAGGTAGGCATAGGCGATGCCCAGCTTGTCGAGCGCCTTGCGCACAAGGGCAAGGAACGAGGTGAACTGGCTGAAGACGAGGACGCTGTTGCCTCCGCCTACAATCTCGGTGACAAGCTGCGTGAGCACACTGATCTTCGAGCACTCGCCACTCCACGACTTCTCGACGAGCTGCGCTGAGCAGGCTGCCATACGCAGGTGAGTAATCTCCGACAGGGTATTGACGCTGGGGCTGCCGCTGCCAGCCTCCTCCTCGAGCAGCATCTTCGCCCGACGGCGTATGACCTCGTAGGTGGCCATCTCGTCGACGGAGAGTTCGACGGGCATCGTGATTTCGGTCTTCTCAGGCAGCTCCTCAATGACCTCCTGCTTGGTACGGCGGAGGATGAAGGGCTGGATGATGCGCCGCAGCTGCTTGGAGCGCTCCTTGTTGTCTTGCTGCTCGATGGGGATGATGTATTTCTCAGAGAAGTTGTCGTAGCTGCCCAGGAGGCCCGGATTGATGAACTGGCAGAGGTTCCAGAGCTCACCGAGGTGATTCTGCACAGGCGTACCAGTCAGGATAATACGGTTGGCAGCCTTGAGCTGCATGACGGCCTGCGAGGTTTTCGTCTCACGGTTCTTGATGACGTGCGCCTCATCGAGACATATGGTATGCCACTGCTTGTCGATGAGATGCTCGGACTCGGTGACAAAAAGACCATAGGTGGTGAGGACGACGTCGCCCTGACGAGCTTCGGCAATGGCCTGATGACGGTCGGAGGCGCTGTTGAGGACGATGACACGCAGGGAGGGAGCGAAACGCTCCAGCTCGCGTCGCCAGTTGAGCACGACCGATGCGGGTGCTGCAACGAGTGCCGGTCCTCCTTCCTGTGTGCTGAGAAGGAAGGTAATGGTCTGGATGGTCTTACCCAGTCCCATATCGTCGGCAAGACAGACACCTGCGCCCCAGCTGGTCATGCGGGTGAGCCAGGTGAAACCGTCGAGCTGGTAGTCGCGCAGCTGGGCTTTCAGCGTACGAGGTATTGCGGGCGTGAGCTCCATGCTATGGTTAATCTTTTCCTGCAACTGATTGATGCTATCATCGTGACGGATAGTCACATCGCCGTCGAGGGCCGACCCCAGAAGGGTGGCATGAAGCTCGCTGATCTGCAGATGGCCGCGGTGGCTGGTGGTGAGGCTCTCAAGGCGCGACAGCTGCTTGCGAAGCCGATTGGTGAGCGCAAGGAACTCTCCCTCGCCCAGCTTGACGAACCCCTTTGAGGTGCTCTGCCCGACGAGCTGGAGAAGCTGGACAGCGGTGAGGACGGTATCTTCGTCGATGGGAATGTCGCCCTCGACCTCAAACCAGCCATTGTTGGACTTCAGGCCAATGTTCCAGGAGGCAGGATTGGCATTCTTCAGGTGCAGCTGTCCGCCCTCAGGCCATTCGATGGCGTAGTGCTCTGACTGCTCCTGCACGAAGACCATCAGCTGGAGAAGGCATTCAGCCGAGAGGATGACAGGATGCCGGTCGGCGAAAGGCTCGTCGACGATGGTGTTGTCGTCGAGGAGTCCATTGTCGTCGATGAATGTGCGCAGCAGCTGGAGATTCTCCCTTTCGCCACGCATGTCACGTGTGACCTGATAACGTGTACCGTCCTCTTCGGCCACACAGGGGTTGAGGCCCGTACCAGGGTCGAAGAGGGTAATGCCGTCAGGCAAGGGACGTGCCATGCAGAAGACGGTGAAGTAGTTGCGTGCGCCATTGGTGGGTGTCACCTGCAGGCGCAGCTGCGGTGAACCATCGCGCTGCTGAAGGGTGGTGCCCCCCTCGACGAGGTCGCTGTGCACCTCGACGACGCCGCTCACCTTGGGCAAGAACTGCCTTAGCTGTGCCTCTGCCTCCAGCGGGAAGGCACCCACCTGAAGCAGGCGCTTATAATAGAGGCGCTGCTGTGCGTTGATGTCGATGACAATATAGTGATTGTAGCTCTCCTTGCGATAGACGACGGCCTTGTCGAGATTGGCGCTGCCGATGTTCGACTTGACGGCAAAGGCAGTCTTGGTGCGCTGTATGATGAGATAGGGTTTCTCCCTTGTGATGGAGACCGGCTCGTACTGTCCTCTGCCACCAGTAAAGGCGCGATCAGTGTCGATGAGATGCGGCAGTACAAGGCTGACATCGAGATCGTAGGAATACCAGTTGCGGATGGAAGCCGCAATCTTCATGTCGGCATCGTCCATGATATCAGAGCCCCTGCGGAAGGCCTCGACAGAAATGCGCTTGCCTGCCCCCCACTCGCCCGACTTCAGACGACTCTGCTCGCGTATTTCCACGCGGTCGTTGTTGATAAGGTAGCCTATGCGCGTCTGCCGCTGGTTGTCATCGTGAGCGCCATCAACGGCATCCTTAGGTGTAAGCTCCTCGAGGACAAGCTCCCACTGCTGCTTGAAGTGGATACGGGCTGAGAGAGGCTGTCCACCATATTCCTCACAGAGGAGGCGACGCTCGTCGTCGCTGAGCTGCAGCCACGGCGACAGCTCATGGCGCAGGAAATGCATGCGCGGACTGGCAGGAAGGCTAGCCAACTGCTCTTCTGTCAAGCCAAAGAAACGTGTAACGAGCATATAGAGATGCTGATAGAGGGGCAGTTGGAAGGCGGTGTCTCGTCTCGCACTCTTCATAAGGCTATCGGTAGGCAGCAAGCCATCAAGAAGATAAGTGGCGAAACTGAAGGGTGCAAAAAACCTGGCAGACTTAAAGAATACTTCTTTACGGAGCAGTGCCTCGAGCTTTTTATGGTGGTCGCTCTCATGGAGGTGATAGGACAAGACGAGGACATAGCAGCTAAGCACATCGGTGAAGCACCCCAGTTTTCGTGCATCCTTCTCGCGGTTCATCTCACGCAGGGCCAGTGACAGCTGCTTGAACGCCACATCATAGCGAGAGGTGTAAAGGGCACGCAGACCATAGAGCAGATGTGCGCTGTAGGTGTCGAGGGCAGCGGCATTGGCATCGTAGACCCCTCGTTGGTAATAGTCGAAGAGTGCAGCAAGGGTGTAGGTCTCATGGTACGTAAGAGGCAGCATCAGACCTGAATAGTATGCGACCAACTCGACAAGCAGTCCATCGGGGTCGGTGATGTCGTGCTCCATTTGATATTCCACCACCATCTTGACGAAGTCAGCCATCAACGAAGGGGTCATCCTCGTCAGGAGGGGCATGAAAGCCCTATGATGGGCCAGGGCGACGAGGGTGCGGCTGGCTGCCGTGTCGTTCATCATCAGCGCTTGTGGCTCGTAGCGTCCCATGATGCACAGGCGCAACTGTTGGATGAGCTGTGCGAGGAAGGCAGGCTGCAGGTTGCTGTATTTACGTTCGAAGTTACGCAGCCAGTCGGGATGTTCGCAGAGGAGATAGACCAGTAGCGGTCCCAGGTGCTGGGGCATGAGCTGATGGTCGTCGTCATAGAAGAAGTAGTTGGACATCAGGTAGGGTTTGATGTCGCTTACTAGCTTACTCATATTTGCCTGGGTGATATTCTCGCCCTTAGCATAGGAATCAAGGACCTGCTTGGTGGTTGACTTACCCGTGTAGGCCAAAAAGCAGAGCAGCTCAAGCTGCTCTGCCGTAAGATGGATATATCCCTGATAGATTTCTTCCATAGGCGACGTCTTTCTGCTCTCGGCCAGGTCCTAGAATCCGAAGATCTCGTTGGTGGTAAGCCTACGGATGGGACCTATCTGCTGCAATGCCGCGATGTCGAGGTCGCGCTCGTTGCCAAGGATGATGTAGCGATAAGGCTTATGAGCCATGTTCTCCTGCTCGAAGCGCACGATGTCAGCCAGGGTGACATTGGGCAGTGCCTGATAGATGCGCTCGTTCTCATCGTAGTCAATGCCACGCTGACGTGCAACGATCCAGGCATTAATAAGTCCGAACTTGGTGGTGCGCTGACTGGCCAGACGCTTGGTGAGAGCCTCTTTGGCAATGCCGAATGCTGCCTCGCTCTGCGGGATGGTGTCGAGGATCTGGTGGAACTGCCGCACGCAGTCCATCATCTTGTCATTCTGGGTGATGATGTGCGTGAAGAAATACTCCGGATCATCCTTGTAACTGGGCTGCACATACATAGCAAAGGCATTGTAGGCCAATCCACGGGTCTCGCGCAACTCCTGGAAGACAACGGTATTCATGCCTCCACCGTAGTACTCGTTGAACAATGCCTGCACGGCTGCTTCCTGGTCGTTGGCAGGCCGCTGCTCGTTGTGGATCATACGCATATAAATGTTCTTGGCATCATAGGGAGCAAGGAGAATCTCGTTCTCAGGCGTGGGCTGCATGACATAGTGACGACCCTCAGGCACAGGAAGCAGCTCGCCCTGCGTGCGATGGTTGTCGGCGATAACCTTGCTGAACTCCTGCTCAGAGAGGGGACCATAATAGAGCACGGTGTGCTCATACTGGTTGAGGTTCTTCAGCAAGTCGAGCAGATCCTGTGGGTTGGTGTCGAGCAACTGCTGCGTGGTAAGCATGTTGCGACGGGGGTTGTAAGGTCCGTATACACCATAGCTTACGAGACACTGGAAGTTCTGCTGCTGGTTGCTCTTTGCCTCTGCAAGGGCTTTATCGAGAATGCCGACATACTGCAGGTAGGCTGTGCTGTCGACGCGTGCATTCTGCAGCAGGTCTTCAAGCAACGTGAGCGCCTGAGGCATACTCTCGCTAAGACCATTGAGACTGACGGTGATAGAACGCGGTGCCACACTGATGTTATATCGGCAGGCAAGCTTGTAGAACTGTTGCTTGAGCTGCTCGGGAGTGAGACTGTCAGTACCAAGGTAATCGAGGTACTCGGCAGCATAGTCATAGCGGATGTCACTCTCGGTACCAAACTCATAGCGCATCTCCAGAGCAAAGCGTCCGTTCTCCTTATTCTGTACGTAGACATAGGGTAGCTTAGAGGTAACGTCGCCAAAGGTGAGATCCTTCTTGAAGTCGACGAAGACAGGCTGGATGGGCTCTACCTTCGTTTCCTGGATCTCTTTGACAAAGTCGCTCACGAGGTCACGGTTGCTGGGAATGGGCGTGATAGCTGGCTTGTCGATCTTCTTCTGGGTCTCATCGACGCCCTTCAGCTTGCTCACACAGGCATAGCCATCGGTGAAGTGCTCACGGGCGAAGTTGACGATCTGGTCCTTGGTGATGCCGGAGATACGGTCGAGCGCCTGTACCTGCTGCTGCCAGGGTGTGCCGTTGATGAAGGCATCAACGAACATGCTGGCACGGGCACGATTGCTCTCCAGAGAATTGTAATACTGCAACTTGAGGTTGTTGATGACAGAAGGCAGCAGATCGTCGCTGAAGTCACCAGCCTTCAGCTTCTCTACCTCGCCGAGCAGCAGCTGTCGCACCTCGTCAAGGGTCTGTCCTTCACGAGGCACACCCATGAGGACGAACAATGAGTGATCCTGCATAGCCATAGAGAAGCCCTCACCCTGGAGCATAGCCATCTGTTGATTGATGTCGAGGTCGATAAGACCGGCAGTACCATTGCTCAGCATCGACTCTACGACCTCAAGCGTGTCAGCCTGAAGTGACGAGGCTTTATCGAAGCGCCAGCCCAACCATAACATCTCCTGCTCCAGTCCGACGACGCTGGTATCGGCAGGTGCTGTGAGTGCGGCCTGCTCGGGGAAAGTGGGCTGTGTCACATCATCACCCGGCTGCCACTGGCCGAAGTACTTCTCGATGGTAGCAATGACCTTGTCGGGGTCGAAGTCACCAGCCATGCAGATAGCTACATTGTTGGGCACATACCACTTTTTGAAGTAAGCCTTGATGTTGCTGATGGAGGGGTTCTTCAGATGCTCCTGCGTACCGATTGTGGTCTGGGTGCCATAGGGATGAGTGGGGAAGAGCTTGGCCAGCAGGGCGTTGTAGACTTTGTCTACATCGCTGGAAAGGTGGATGTTGTACTCCTCATAAACGGCCTCCAACTCAGTATGGAATCCACGGATGACCATATTCTGGAAACGGTCGGCCTGAATCTTTGCCCAGTTGTCAATCTCGTTCGAAGGAATGTCCTCCACATAGCATGTCACATCATTGGAGGTATAGGCATTAGTGCCCTCGGCTCCGATAGCAGCCATCAGTTTGTCGTATTCATTGGGAATGAAATACTGAGCAGCGAGCTGACTCACAGAGTCGATCTCATGGTAGGCCTGACGACGCTCCTCGGGGTCGGTCATTTGCCGGTATTGCTCGTAGCGTTGCTCAATGTCGGCAAGCAGGGGAGCCTCAGCCTGTGGGTCAGTGACGCCAAACTTGTCGGTGCCCTTGAACATCAGGTGCTCCAGGTAGTGTGCAAGACCAGTGGTCTCGGCAGGGTCGTTCTTCGAACCCGTACGCACAGCAATATATGTCTGTATACGAGGCTCTTCCTTGTTAACACTAAGGTAGACCTTCAGCCCATTCTTCAGGGTGTAGATGCGTGTCTTCGACATATCGCCCTTCACCTCTTCATACTTTTTCTTGGTGCATGCACCGAGCATGAGCAGCGGCACCAGCAATAGCAGTAGTTTTTTCATATTGTTATTTATTTAAAATTGATCCGTTGGCAAGTCATTGACTAGTTCTCGTAGTCAATCTCATGGTCGAGCTTCTCAATGAAGTCATCGTAGACCTCCTGCTCCACATCGCCCATGGCAAACTCTTTGTCGGCATCCTTGCGAATCTCGGCTATCCAAGCACGGCGTGCACGCACATAGTCCTCACGGATGCGTTCGCAAGCCTGTTCGTCGAGTTCAGTCAGGTGATAGTATTTCAGCAACAGCTCATAACTCCATGCCCAGCGGTAGTCGCTATAGTTGTTATTAATCTCTTCAAAACGGTCGAGCACCATACCAATGCTTTCGATAGTTCCGTCCTTGATATCGTCGATGAGACGCTGCTCTTCAGTCAGCGGAAGCAGCAACCCCGACAAGTCGGCCCACTCACCCTTGCCGACGTCTGACTTGGGCATCCCGAAGAATCCTTCCTTTTGGGCGCGCTTCAACACGGCACCCATGTAGATGCGCAGGGCAATATCGTAGTATTTCTGTCCCTTGCGCAGCGAAGAGGCATTGATGACATACTCATGGAAGTTATACGACGAGACATTGTCACCAGAAGCATCACGCAGAGCCTGCAACACCTTCATGCCCTCGATAATCTCACCTACGGTGTAGGGCGACAACCAGTCGAAATTGATGATTGACTTTTTCGACTGTTTCGAGCGCTTGTCACGCTTGGGCCATTTCTTGATATCGCGGTAGAGTCCTACTGTGGTGATGTTACGTCCTGGCACGATGTACATTGTCTCACCATAGGCCATGAGGTAGGAGAAGGGCAGGTTGCGTGTGTCAGGATGGTGCATCAGCTTGCCGAAGCAGACGCTGAAGGCTCCGATGGTGGCAGGCATGAGCACATAGGATCCGGATGCCGTCTTCGTTCCTCGCTCCAAAGTACCATAGTGCAAGGGTCCCATCTTGTAGGCATGATTTGAGAAGTTGGTGTTCGAGCCAGCATTATAGAAGGAGAACTGTCCGCCAATGAGCAGGCTCGACTTGTGGTGTGAAGCCGAGAACGGACCGCAGAAGGCTGCGCAGGCCTCACCATTAGCCATAAATGAGTTGGCGAAGAACAAGCTGGCCTCGGCGGTGAAGCCGTTGGTAATCTGGCACGCCTCGCCCACAAAGCAGTCTTGCATCTTCACGCTGTTGTTGATCGAACAACCATCGCAGATGATGCTATTTTCGCAGATAACACCCGTGCCGATGTACACAGAGGCATCCTCCGAGCTGAGGATGGTGCACTCCGACAGTCGTGCAGCGCCGCTAATCTCACAGTCACCCTTGATGACGGTGTTGGTGATGTCCTTGGTGTTGATGATTTTCACGCGATTACCGATGATGCCCCGCTCGGGGGTGCTCACCCGCACCTCATCGTCGATGAGCTGCTTCAGGCGGTTCATCAGCGCCTTGTCGTTGTGATGTTTCACCATGAAGGCGGCCAACTGTGAGTTCAACTCACGGAAGAGTATCACGTTACCATCGCCCATCTCATTGAGCACCGAGATGGTGCTACCAGCGCCATAGCTGGCTCCCTCGAGGGTCTCGAGGGTCGAGATATTGGTGATATAACAATCATCTCCGATGGTATAGTTGTTGATGAAGTTGCCCACCTTTTCGATGAGGCAGTCATTGCCCACCGAGACGTTGCGCAGCGTAGCATCATTAATACCCGAATGCTTGAAGAACCCCTTAGCCACCTCGATTTTCTTCTCGAAGCGACCTAGCTCGATGTCGCCATAGAACATCACTCGGTGGAAGTTGTATGGCCGGAAATCACGGTCTACTCGCACCCTATTCCAATCCTCTGCCCAGCAAACGTTTTGCTCCAGCACCTGGATCTCTTCACGTGTCAGTTGTCTGTATTCTCTCATAATTTTAAATGTTATGTGTTGTGTAAGGTTCAATCCTCCATGTCGTACAGGAAGTCGTTGTAGGGATACTTCTGCACGTGCAGCTCACGCACCTTCTTATACAATGTGGAGCGCAGTTCATCGATATTCTTCTTCTCACGAGCCGAGATGAACAGGCAGTCACCCTCCATGCGGGCCATCCACGTGCGTTGCAGCTCGTCGAGCGAGATGTTTTCCTTTGTGGGCTCAGTCAGGTCATCTTCATCCTGAGGTGTCCAAGTGTAGGCATCAATCTTGTTGAAGACAATCATCTGCGGTTTTTCAGCACACCCTAGTTCCTGCAGCGTCTGGTCCACCACACGTATCTGGTCCTCGAAGTCGGGATGCGAGATGTCGACGACATGCACCAGAAGGTCAGCCTCACGCACCTCGTCGAGCGTCGACTTGAACGACTCTACAAGGTCGGAGGGCAGTTTGCGGATGAAGCCAACGGTGTCGGCCAGCAGGAAGGGTAGATTGTCGATGGTCATCTTACGGACGGTGGTGTCGAGGGTAGCAAAGAGTTTGTTCTCAGCAAAGACTTCGCTCTTCGACAGAAGATTCATCAGGGTTGATTTTCCCACATTGGTATAGCCCACCAGTGCCACACGAATGAGTCGCCCTCGGTTTTTGCGCTGTGTGGTCTTCTGCTGATCAATCTCAGCAAGTCGCTGCTTCAGCAGGGTGATGCGATGCAAGATGATACGACGGTCCATCTCGAGCTGTGTCTCGCCAGGGCCACGCAATCCCACGGTGCCCTTACCGCCACCACCGCCGGAGCCACCACCCTGTCGCTCGAGGTGTGTCCACAGACGCTGAAGACGTGGCAACATGTAGCGATGCTGAGCGAGCTCGACCTGAGCCTTGGCCTCAGCCGTCTGTGCCCGCATAGCGAAAATGTCGAGGATGAGTGAGGTGCGGTCGAGTATCTTCACGCCCAACTCCTTCTCGATGTTACGCAATTGCTTGGCAGACAGTTCGTCATCGAAAATGACCATCCCCACGGGCAGTTGTGAATCAAGATTAGAGAGTGAAGAGTCTTCTTCTGCATGTTTCAGGGCCTCCTCGTAGGCATCCTGTCGTTCTCTAATGTATGCTTTTATCTCCTGCAGTTTTCCGCTTCCCACATAGGTCACCTGACTTGGTCCGTTGACACGTTGAGTGAAGCGCTTCACGGTGTGAGCGCCTGCTGTCTCGGCCAGGAATTCCAGCTCGTCAAGGTATTCCTTGGTCTTCGCTTCGTCCTGTTGTGGGGTGATAAGTCCGACGAGCACAGCCGTCTCGGCTTGGGCTTCGGAGATGATAAATTCCTTCATTCAGTAGCTATAATCGATTATCGCCTGCAAATGTACACATTATTTCTGATATACACAAGAAAAAGGCAAACTAAATGAGTCTGCCTTTTTCCTTTTTCCGATTGTAGAGCAATGTCTTTCCTTATTTAGCCACCCGGATGTTCCTGATGTAGTGACTCTTGCCGTCGGCCGCATCACCAGTAATAGTGAAGTAGGCTGCCTGCTTGATGTTGGGCATGTTGGCAATGCGCTTGCCGTTGACAAAGAACTTCAGGTTACCCTTGTCGTAGCTGGCGGCAAAGTGGTTCCAGCCGTCACGGCTTGTCAGCTCGTAGAGTTCACCCTGGTCGCCGTGTAACCATTCGTCGTCGGTCTTGGCCAGATTCCACTCAGCATGTCCACGCCACATGTCGTAATCGCCGATGCCACAGTCTTCAGCATCTAAGAAATGTACATGGTACCAAACATCGTAGCCGAACATGAACTCAAACTCAAGGGTGTACTTTTCGGGCAGACTCAACTTACTGCCGTCGACTAGCGGTAAGAGCGTGGTCGTGCCACCAAGCATGGTGATATACTTCACTCCCTGAGCCTCGCCAATTTCGGCACTACCTTCCTTGATTTCCCACTTCGAAGGCAGCTCGCCGGCAGTCTCGCCACCAAGCGTGTCTTCAAAAATAGTGGTCATAGCAGGCTTGAAGTCGCCAGCCTCATAGAGGGCTGTGAGGTTCAGCACCTCAGCCTTAGCAGGGTCGCCCCACACATCGTGAGCATCACCTTCCAGTTCTTCAGCTTCCTGCTCATCAGCCGTCTGCTCGTCTTCGTTCACTACTTCGGTTTCCTCTGCGTCAGCAGCCTTGTCGGCTTTCTTGTCGCCTCCGCAAGCCGTCATCAACGAGAGGCTTGCCATGCACATCAGTGCCAGATAAATCCTTTTCATACTATTGATTGTAATTGATTAATCAAGATTGCCAGTAAGTCCCGGAGCAAAGCGCACGATGATGTAGTTGGGCTCCTTCTCGTTCTCATAGGTGACATAGCAGCGCTGGACGCCACTTTCCGTGCGGAACGACCATGCGGGGAAGCTGTTATCTGTCAGGCAGTCGTCGAGCGTGACCTCAGCATTGGCCTGCTCCTCAGTGAGCTTACTCATACCGTCGTAACCGCGAATATTCTTGCCCTCCGACGACAGAGACTTTGTCAACGCAAAGATCTTTTCGGACCAAGCCTTGAACTCATCTTGGCTGATGGAGCTACCGTCCTTCTTCTTATAGGCAGCTGCTGCAGAGTTAGCGCCATTGCCCTCAAACTTATCCCAGCCTTCGATCACCTCAGCAAACTCAAAGTCAGGTTCAATCTGCTTCAGTTGGATGCCCCACCCTTTCTCCAACGTGGCGGCACACTTCTCTACGCCGGACATCGCCTCAGATGCCTTCTGGGCCGTTTCCACAGCCTCTTCGGCACTCATTTTCTCACCAGGTACGTCGGCGCTTTTCTTTTCGCCTCCACAAGCCGTCATCAACGAGAGGCTTGCCATGCACAATAGTGCTAGATAGATTTTCTTCATAATAAAAATAGCGTTTAGGATGATATGCTTTCTCTCTTCGCCGACAAAATTACGAATAATACACCGAACTACCAAATATTTTCCGGTTTTTCTTCCTTTGTTCCGACTTTTTTATGTAACTTTGCCAGCAGAAATGATTTTTAATACAAACGCATCATGAAACAAACCCCTATCAAGAAGGAAATAGTCGATCAGCTCGTCAGCCAGCTAGGCATACAGGATTTTGCCAAAGCAACCATACGCGAGGTGAAGCAGGTGGCAGCGAAGACCGAGCTAGAGAGCGGCGTAGAGTATATTAAAATGGAGATGGGCATACCCGGACTACCCGCAGCACAGGTGGGCGTCGACGCCCAGGTAAAAGCCCTGCGTGAAGGCATCGCCCACAGCTATCCTGACATCCAGGGTCTGCCCGAACTGAAACGGCAGGCCTCACGTTTTGTAGAGGCGTTTATTGGCGTCGACATTGCCCCAGAAGGCTGCGTGCCTGTCTGCGGCAGCATGCAAGGCACCTTTGCCTCATTCCTTACCTGCTCTCAGGCCGACAAGCGCCGCGATACTGTGCTCTTCATCGATCCCGGCTTCCCTGTGCAGAAGATGCAGCTGCAGGTGCAGGGTGTCAACTATGAAACCTTCGACGTCTACGACTACCGAGGTAAGCGCTTGGGTCCCAAGTTGGAGAGCTATCTTAAGAGCGGACGCATCTGTGCCATCGTATACAGCAATCCAAATAATCCCTCGTGGATATGCCTCACAGAGGACGAACTGCGCACCATTGGAATGCTCGCCACAGAATATGATACTATCGTCATGGAGGATCTCGCCTACTTCGCAATGGACTTCCGGCAGGATCTCAGCGTACCCTTCCAGCCACCCTACCAGCCCACCGTAGCCCGCTACACCGACAACTACATCCTGCTTATCAGCGGCTCAAAGGCCTTCAGCTATGCTGGCGAACGTATCGGCGTGACATGCATCAGCAACGAACTCTTCCACCGCCACTATCCCGACCTGGCAGCCCGTTATGAGGGTCTGCCCTTCGGACTTGTGTTCTCCACCCGCATGCTCTATGCTCTTTCCTCTGGCACCAGCCACTCTGCACAGTATGCAATGGCCGAGATGCTCCGTGCTGCCTGCGACGGAGAGTATGACTTCCGCTCAGAGGTGAAGGTTTACGGCGACCGTGCACACAAGCTGAAGGAAATCTTCTGCCACCACAACTTTTACATCGTCTACGACCGCGACCTCGAGCAGCCCATCGCAGACGGATTCTACTTCACCATCGGCTATCCCGGCATGACCTCCGGGCAACTGGCCCGCGAACTGATGTACTATGGCGTGTCGGCTATCTGCCTCATCACCACAGGAAGTCACCAAGAAGGCCTACGCGTGTGTACATCTTTTATTAAAGACCATCAGTATGCCCAGCTAGAAGAGCGCATGGCCATCTTTGCCGAGAATAATCCTGTCGCCTAACTATCTTGCTTCATCTCTCAACTCCCAAAGCTCAGCCCTTAATTCTCAAATCTCGAATTAACATGAAACGCTTCCTTCACCTTGCACTCCTGGCCATCATCCTGACAGGATGCAGCACCAAGCCGACATCAAAGGCTTTCAAGTCAGAGACCTTCACCTATGAGGGCGAAACCAAGCATTCCTCGATCCTCATATCTTGCGCCTTCCCCGTCAGCGGCGATGAGGTGCTGTGCGACTCCATCTACGATTTCATCGTCTCAGCAATGACCGAGAGCCAATGCTATGAAGACCCTGTACCTGACTTCCGCCACGACGGACAAGGCTTCGTCGACTTCTTCGGCCACGAAATCAATAAGAATGCTGAAGAACAATGGCAGTTGTTTACAAAGGGCGACGAGGATAGGGCCGATAATATAGAAGAGGAAATCATCTTTGGCATCAGCGAGTCTACGCCCGAATTCATGACTTACGACTTCGAACACAGCTTCAGTGGCATTGCCGACGGATTCGTTCATCAGTTCAGAACCTCTTTCCTCAGGTCCGACGGCAGCCGCGTTACCAACCAGTTTCTGTTCAGCGATCCCTCATCGTCCGAACTCCTTGACCTTGTCAAAAAAGATCTAAAGAATAGGTTGCGTGGCGATGACGCAGAGGAGTATGTCGACAACATCAGCGAACTGCCCAAGCGTCCTTTCTTTCTTACAACCGAAGGTCTAGGCTTCAACTATGAACAGTTTGAGGTGTATATGTATGAACTGAGCGGTTTCCTATCCCTGAAGAAAGTGAAGCCCTTCCTCACGGAAGAGGCCCTGAAGCTCTTCGAGTAGCCAGCGATCATCTCACCTGCTGTGCAAAGAAGGGACCAACAACAGACATGCCCTATCCTACCTGCCAACGCCGCTGACAGCAATGTTAGAGATGGTACGGATAGCAGCAGTAGGAGGCAGCGTGCAGATGATGCGCTTGTCGCGGGTGACCAGCAGCAGATGAGGCTGGACAGCCTGACCGCGATGGCCTTGCCAGTTGGACAACAGCAGGCCCCGCCCTTCCAGATATTGCATACCCGACATGAAGCGTAGGGGGCGGCTAGGCAGATCGTCGTTATTGAGATGCCAAAGAAGTTTGCCCTCAGGAGAGTACTCTTCTATGCGCGGGTCGTTGTTAGCATCAGCAATTGACACGAGCGTATTACCATTGTCAAGACGGATAACAGAGTGCGGACGGCCTGGCGTAGCCACGCTCCAGACAGCACGACCACGCTTGTCGTACTCTGTGACTTTCTCCCCTCCGTAGTGGGCCACCAGATAGTGGCCGTTGGGCAGCCATCGGGCATTTCGCATAAAGGCCATGTCGTCAGAAGAGGCTCCTTGGGGCAGTATGCTGACAGCATGCAGGATTCGTCCTTTAGGCGAAACCTCCAGCAGCCTACCTTTCTCACACTCCCCGACGAAGGTATTTCCATTGGGCAACCGCTGACAGGCAAATACGTGGCAGTCGGAGTGATAGCAGAAGAGGGTGTCGCCCTGCGGCGTCAGCTCAAGCACACCTGTTCCCGTAGTGAAGAGGATATTGCCATCAGGCAACAGCTGAAGATCGTTGGAGAGCGGCGCGTCGTGCTGCCACGCCACCTGTCCGCCTTCTAATCTGAGCAGCTTGCCCTGAGTATAGTCGGTGACATAGACGGTGGAGGGGAAGTGGAAGCGGAAATGATGCTCCACGATGCCAGTACCGATGATGAACGATGCGAAGGCAGCATAGGTGCTGATCTCGCGAGGCTGAGAAATGTAGGCTTTGTAGCTGTCTTTGATGCCGATGCTGCTACAATCTACGAGGTTATAACCGCCATCGCTGTTGCGTACTGCCTTACTGATGATGCCCTGATATGCACGGTCTACTACCGCCTGATAGTCTGCGGCACTGACATATCCTTTGTTAATGGCCGACTGCAGCAGGTAGATGAACATACCCGTGCCAGAGGTCTCATTCCAGTTGCCTGCCTCGGTGGGCTTGTCTACGACCTGGCACCAGAGGCCTGTCTTCTGATCCTGACTGGCCTTCAGCCCTTTGCACAAACGCCTTAGAGCATCCAGCAGCTGCTCACGTCCCGGCTGGTCGGCAGGAAGATAGTCGAACACATCAGCCAGCAACACGGCACCCCATCCCAGGCCTTCGCTCCACACCTCCGGCGAGTGGTTGTCCAGATTCTTCGCCCATCCAGCCTTGCCCTGCTCTGCCCATCCGTGATAAAACAGACCATCATTGCGCCCGCAGAGGCTGACGAGTCCCTCTATCTGCTTCACCACTTCGCTGAAGTCCTCCGGATGGCCCATTGTCTTGGCATAGCGTGCCAGGAATATCTGTCCCATGAACACACCGTCGACCCACAACTGACGGATGGAGTGCGAGTGATAGAATATGCCCAGCTGATTACGCGGATAATTGTCGAATCCCCGACGAATGGTCTCGGCGGCGCGAGCATAACGTTGCTCTCCCGTCAACTCGTACATCAGCAGACAGGCATAGCCGGGGATGAAGTTGTCGAGAGCCCTGGGAGTGAAGTTGGGCACGCGTCCCTCTTCATCTACATTCTGATCGACGTAGCGGCGAATATAGTTCAGATAGGTAGAGTCGTTGGTCATCCGCCACAGTTTCTCCATAGCAAACATCATGTAGCCAGCCTGCCAAGTGAAGTGATTCTGCTGGGTGCCCCAACGGATGACGTCAGGGTCGGGATGGCTGGTGATGAAACTCTTCGCTACTTCTTCAGAATACTGTTTCGGAGCAGCGGCGGCCGTGGTGAACATAAAAGCAATGCATACTGCTGTAATGATTTGTTTGTACATAGAAAGACTAGTTTTTTAGTAATGCTCTGCAAAGTTACGAATAAGTTGTCAAACCACCAAACGAATAGCCGAAAATAAACAAAATATCATGATGAAGCCCGACGGCCTCCTTGATATACTAAGAGGCTGAGCTTGCTCAACAAGGAAGCCGTCCTTGCTATACAAAAGTGCCGCAGAGCCACATCAAGAAGGCTGCCCTTGCTGACCAAGAACAGCCTGTTAGTTAATGACAAGCATTTCGCTCGCTACAAAAGCATGGTCTTTACTTCTCTACGAGTATGCGGGCATCAACGGCGATGACATCATTCTCGTCGGCCAGGAGAGGATTGATGTCCATCTCCTTGATCTCGGTAGCGAAGCGCAGGAGAGTGGAGAGCCGCACAATAATCTCAGCATACTTGCGCTCGTTGATGCCACGCTGACCACGCGTACCACGAATTATCTTATAGCCACGCAGGGAGTGAATCATCGAGAATGCCTCCTCGTAGCTCAGAGGAGCCAGACCCGAACTGACGTCCTTGAGTACCTCGACGAAGATACCTCCCAGTCCGCAGAGCACCACATGTCCGAAGCGCGGCTCGTACTTCGCGCCGATGAAGAGTTCGGTGCCTCGAATCATCTTCTGCACCATGACGGCTGTGGCATCCGGAATCTGCATCATACGGTCGAACTCGGCGCTGAGCACCTCTTTCGAACGAATGTTGAGCGTCACGCCACCCACATCGCTCTTATGGACAGGTCCCACGACCTTGGCTACCACAGGGAATCCCACGCGCTCGGCGAAGGCGGACACCTCATCCTTTGCTGCGCTGACAAACTCAGGCACAGTGGCGATGCCGGCAGCCGAGAGCAATTCATGTACCGAAGCAGGATCGATATAGCCACTACCGGGGGCGAGACCATCGATGATCCGTCTGATGCGCGGCACATCGACACCATTGATGACCACGTTCTGGTCGGCAGGCTCTGGGGTCTTCATAATCTGAGTAAGGGCGGTGGCCAGCGTCACCTCGTCGCTGAAATTCACGTGACCCCGGCTGAGGAACTCCTGCACCTCGGGGCCGGCAGTGTTGACGCTGGGCAGAACGGGGAAGATGGGCTTATGGCATTCGAGTATCTTCTTGTGTAGCACGTCGTAGGTCTCGTAGAGCTGCACCAGTCCCGGTGTGCCGAAGATGACGGCGATGGCATCAATCTCGTCGAAACGATGCTCACAGTAGTCAATGGCGATGCCTAGGTGTTCGGGCGTACCTGTAGCCAGGATATCAATGGGATTAGCTGTTGACGAGCCGGGGAAGAGCTGTGCCTTCAGTTCGTCGGCAACGGGGCCGCTGAGCTGTGGCACCTTCATGCCTCCCTTCGAGAGGGCATCGGTGAGCATCACGCCAGGACCTCCGGCATGGGTGACGATAGCGAAGTTCTTGCCGGTGAAACGGGGCAGCGTGAAGATACAGCCCACGGTGGTGAGCTCCTCACGGCTGAAGCAGCGCACGATGCCTGCCTTACGGAAGAGGGCCTCGACAGCAGAATCGCTGGAGGCGATGGCACCGGTGTGACTGCTGGCGGCACGGCTGCCTGCCGACGATGACCCTGCCTTGATGGCAGCGATGCGACAACCCTTGCGGATGAGGCTAGTTGCATGGAACAGCAGCTTGTCAGGATCAGCGATGTTCTCAATATAGAGCAACTTCACCAGCGAGTCGCGCTCAGCATCGAAATGCTCATCCATATATTCCAGCACAGCCTCGATGCCTATCTGCTTGCCGTTGCCCACACTCCACACCGAATTGAAAGGCAGGCCCTTGGTCACAGCACTCTCAAGGATAAACACAGCCGTGGCACCCGATCCACTGATAAAGTCGACACCCTTCGGGTTCAGCTGTGGTATGGGTTTGGTAAATACGGAGTGATGATGCCGCGTGAGCAGGCCAATGCAGTTGGGGCCTATCAGCGCACAGCCGAATTTCTCGCATGTGTCGAGGATCTGCTGCTCGAGCACGGCACCCTCGTAGGTCTCCTCGCTGAAGCCTGCCGAAATGATGATGAATGCACGCACGCCCTTCTCAGCAGCAAGGTATTCCACATACTGCGGGCAGAACTTAGCCGCCACGACGAGAATGGCAAGATCGGTAGGAGGCACCTCTTTGGCATCGTGGAAGGCCTTGATGCCCTGCACCTCGTCCTCTTTGGGGTTTACCACACGCAGCACGCCTGTGTAGCCTCCGCTGAGAAGATTGCGCACTACGGCGCCACCTGGTTTATGTACATTGTTAGAGCCGCCAATAACGACGATGCTCTCCGGTTGCAATAGCTGTCGGTTGATCATAGTCTTAAGTTTTAATGGTGCAAAGTTACGAAGAAGTGAGCAAAACGCCAAAAAAAAAAACATAAAATCAGACAAATAATTGCATAGTCGGGAAAGATTGTGTAACTTTGCAACCAAAATTGCAGAGAAGAAGCACATGATGACTAGAAAACTGATTGTGGCACTGACAATGATAGTGCTTGGACTTACGATAGATCCTGCCTTGGCCCAGACCGATTCTGCGGCCAACGATATCCCCACCCTGCTGGAGACCGACTCACTGGCGGCTACCGCCCTTGATGGCGCGTCAGTGGAAGAGCTGATAGGCGACGAGGACATGAACGCCCTACAGACGATGGCCATGGGCGAAGGCTCAGGGCTGCACGAACAACTGAAATCGAAATTCGTGGAAGGCTCGGCAGAGTTCATGTCGCTGGTGGCGCTGGCGCTGGTCATCGGTCTGGCACTCTGCATCGAGCGCATCATCTATCTGACACTGTCGGAGATTAACTCCAAGAAACTGCTCATCGACATCGAGAAAAAGGTGAATGCGAACGACGTGGAAGGTGCGAAGTCGCTATGCCGCGAAACACGCGGTCCCGTGGCCAGCATCTGCTACCAGGGGCTGATGCATGCCAACGAAGACATGGCCACCGTGGAAAGGAGCATCGTAAGCTACGGAACGGTGCAGTCGGGCAAGCTGGAGAAGGGATGCTCGTGGATCAGACTGATGATAGCCATCGCTCCCTCGCTGGGTTTCTTGGGCACGGTGATAGGAATGGTAATGGCCTTCGACCGCATTCAAGAGATAGGCGATATCAGCCCCACCATCGTTGCCGAGGGCATGAAGGTGGCGCTTATCACCACCATCTTCGGTATCATCGTGGCCATCATCCTGCAGATATTCTATAACTTCATCCTCTCGCGCATCGAACGGCTGACGACACAGATGGAGGAGTCGGCCATCACGCTGCTCGACATCATCATGAAGCACAAACTGAGTCAAGGATAAAAAGGAAGACGACGATGATCAACTACGAATCACCACTCTACGTGAGCATCGTGCTCTACACCATCTATGCGCTGCTGTTACTGGCAGCGGCATTGACGGGATGGTCGGTGGTCAGAAGCCTGCGCCTGCAAGGCAAGGAAGGCGGACGACTGCATGGTGTGCCTGCTCGTAGGATCACCTTGATTACGCTGGCACTAGTGGTGGCGACGATGGCTGTGACGTGGATGTTGGGCAGCACCAAGCCTTTGATGAACAACGGGAAGACGTTTGCCGATGCCTTCTGGCTGAAGACGAGCGATATGTTCATCATCACGCCCATCGTACTCGTCGCGGTGCTATGCTTGGCTAGTCTGTTCAGTGTGCTGAAAAAGAAATAACAATCATGTTCAGGAGGAGAAAACGCGACATACCAGAACTCAACACGACGTCAACAGCCGACATCTCGTTCATGCTGCTGATATTCTTCCTGGTGACCTCGTCGATGGACACAGACAAGGGACTGCCGCGACAGCTGCCCCCTCCCGATGACTCCACGAGGCAGGAAGAAGTGGAAATCAAGCAGCGTAATGTGCTGGAGCTGGAGCTGGATGGCAACGACCGCCTCACATGCAATGGCGAGGACATCGACGCGAAGGAACTGACATTGCGCGTTAAAGAGTTCGTGAGCAACAAAACGAACGATCCTTCGCTGCCTGAGATGAGTCAGCGCGAGGTGCACCTCATGGGCCAATGCCTGGTCAGCGACCATCATATCATATCGATCAAGACCGACCGCCAGGCATCATACAACGCATATTTTGAGATGCAGAACGCCATTGTGAGGGGCTACAACACCCTTCGCAACGAGTTGGCGCGCAGCCGTTTCGGACATTCCCTTTCAGCCTGTACAAGCGAGGAGCGTGCAGCCATCGAACTGGTCTACCCCCAGCGTATCAGCGAGGACCTGACCTACGGGGAGGAAGGAGGTGAGCCATGATCAACCGATACTTCTCACGTGACGACTCCGAGCGCGACGTGCCCATGCTCAACACGTCGTCGCTGCCTGATCTGATTTTCACCGTGCTCTTCTTCTTCATGATTGTAACCCACATGCGGGAAGTGACTCTGAAAGTATACTATGAGGTGCCACAAGGAACGGAAATACAGAAGCTGGGACACAAGGCCAGCATCGTGCAGATATACGTCGGCCGCCAGACTGGCAGCGACGAATTCCGCATTCAGCTGAACAACCAGCTGTCGACCATCGACGACATCAAGGCTTTCCTCGCCGAGGAGCGCAGCCGCATGTCGAGCGAAGACCAGTCGCGAATGACCGTCAGCATCAAGGCCGACCGCGACGTGCCGATGGGCATGATCAGCGACATCAAGAGAGCGCTGCAGCAGGACTATGCCCTGCGCATCAACTATTCGGCCACAGAAAAGAACAATCTTTCACCTTAAACAGTTTAAATACATGGCAAACCTGAAGCTTGACAAGCTTGACAAACAGATTTTGAGAATGATAGCCGACGACGCACGCGTGCCCTTCCTCGAGGTGGCACGAGCATGCGAAGTGAGTGGTGCTGCCATCCATCAGCGCATCCAGAAACTGACGAATGCCGGTGTGCTGAAAGGATCGCAATTCATCATCGACCCAGAGAAAATCGGCTATGAGACGTGTGCTTTCATCGGCCTCAACCTGAAGAACCCCGAGAACTTCGACGAGGTGGTAAAGCAACTGAAGGACATGCCGGAGGTGGTGGAATGCCACTACACGACGGGCAACTACGACCTGTTTATCAAGATCTATGCCCGCAACAACCATCACCTGCTGAATATCATTCACGACAAGTTGCAGCCAATGGGGCTGGCCCGCAGCGAGAGCATCATCTCGTTCCACGCAGCCATCGACCGCCAGATGCCTACAAAGGAGTTCCTCGACGACTGACCTCAGCCGTTGCTCAACTCCCGTCTTTCATAGGAGCGAGACGCCCGAAGGCCTATTGTTTCTTCCTATAGGTGACGAAGGCATAGGCGAAGGCATGGCGCTCGTCGATGTCATGTTCTTCGCGCTCTATCTCCTGCCACCCTTCGCTATAGACGGGGAAGAAGGTGTCGGCCTCGGCGGGAGTGTCATCGACTTCCGTCAGGCAAAGGCAATCGGCTTTGTCAAGCAGGTTCTTGTACAGGCTGGCTCCTCCAATGATATAGATATCTTCATCAGGGCGGCAGGTGGCGATAAACGTGTCCCACGTAGCAAAGCACTCACAGCCGGGAATCTCCTTCTGACTGCGGGTGAGCACGCAGTTGCGGCGCTGGGGCAGCGCTCCCTTGGGAAGACTCTCAAACGTGCGGCGGCCCATCAGTATGGTGTGCCCGGTGGTCAGCTGCTTGAAACGCTTCAAGTCGTTGGGAAGCCAGTAGATGAGTTTGTTCTTATAGCCTATGGCGCGGTTTCTGGCCACGGCGGCAATCATGGTAATCATACGCTTACGTCGGCTTTGATGTGAGGCCAGGGATCGTAACCCTCCAGCTGGAAGTCCTCATAGCTGAAGCTGAAGAGGTCCTTTACATCGGGGTTGATGACCATCCTGGGTAGAGGGCGCGGCTCGCGGGTGAGCTGCAGACGCGCCTGGTCGAGGTGATTCAGATAGAGATGTGTGTCGCCAGTAGTATGAATAAACTCGCCGGGGTGCATGCCCACGACCTGAGCCATCATCATGCACAGCAACGCATAAGAGGCGATGTTAAAGGGCACACCGAGGAACGTGTCGGCCGAGCGCTGGTAGAGCTGCAGCGACAAGCGACGGGTCTTGCCTCCATCTTCGGCACAGGGTGAGGTATAGAACTGGAAGATGGTGTGACAGGGAGGCAAAGCCATCTTGTTGACCTCAGCCACATTCCAAGCCGAGACAATCATCCGGCGTGAATCGGGGTTATTTCTGAGTTGGTCGAGCACCAGCTGAATCTGGTCGATGGTACCTCCGTTATAGTCAGGCCACGAGCGCCACTGATGACCATAGACAGGGCCAAGCTCACCGCATTCGTCGGCCCACTCATTCCAGATGCGCACGCCATGTTCCTGAAGATACTTCACGTTTGTATCGCCCTTGAGAAACCACAGCAACTCATAGATGATGCTCTTCAGGTGCAGTTTCTTCGTAGTGAGCAGCGGGAAGCCCTCTGCAAGGTTGTATCGGCTCTGAGTACCGAAGATGCTCAGTGTACCCGTACCGGTGCGGTCGCCCTTCTGAGCGCCCTCGGTCAGGATGCGGTCAAGTATGTCTAAGTATTGCTTCATATGCTGTAGGTATATGTGTCGATTTAATGCGCCACTCCTTTGGATAGAGGTTGTTGGCGCGTGTGCCGATGTTCTTTACAGGCCCCAGCGGATGGCCCATGAAGGTCACCATGACCAGACCCCGAGGTGTGTCAGCAGGCAGCATAATGGCCTCGCCACGGAGATAGCGGATGGCATCAGCATAGCTCAGGTCACAGCTCGCAACCACCTCATCAAGAGGCCCGCTGCCATCAAAAACGACATGAAGGCCCTTCCCTCTCTCCTCTTTTCTCTTTCCTCTTTCCACTTTCTTCTCTCCCCTTTCCTCTTTCCACTTTCCACTCTCCACTCTCCCCTTTCCACTTTTCCGCAGCACACAGACGAACAGGCCCTCGGAACGAGTAATGCCGGGGATGAAACGATAGACAGGACCGTCGAAGCCAGGCAACAGCGAGCCCATGATATTCCACTCAGGCAGCGTCGCCACAGGGAGCAGCTCGGCGTCAAAGGTTTCCTGCATCCAGCGCACGTTCTCCTCATTCTCCTTCGTGTTAAACGTACAGGTGCTGTAGATCAGCAGACCGCCCGGCTTGAGGCACTGCCAGGCATCGCTGACAATCTCGCGCTGCAGGCGCCAGCATTTCTCTACGTTCTGAGAACTCCACTCGCCGATGGTCATCGGGTCTTTTCGGAACATGCCTTCACCCGAACAGGGCACGTCGCAGATGATGATGTCGAACATCAGTCCCGACCTCACATAGTCGCCAGGATAATTATTAGTAACGATGCACGAGGGATAGCCCCACTTCTGAATGTTCTCGCTGAGAATACTGGCCCGCTGGCGTATGGGCTCGTTCGACCACAGACGCGAGTCTTCCTTCAGGGCAGCGATGGCACATGTCGACTTCCCGCCAGGAGCGGCGCAGAGGTCGAGCACGGTGAGTGGTGAAGGATCATCAGCCATGATCGACGGACTGGTAAGAATATGGTGGATAAACATCGAGGCCGCCTCCTGCACATAGTAGCAGCCTGCATGCAGCAGCGGGTCGAAGGTGAAGTTCGGTCGCTCAGCGAGATAATAGCCCAAGGGACACCAACCTATAGCGGTAGCAAACTCTCCATTCTCCACTTTCCACTCTAACCCCTTCCTCGGATTCAGCCGGATACTGACAGGCGGCTCTTCGTCGAAAGCTGCCAGATAGCGCCGGAAGCGCTCCTCGCCCATCAGCGCCCGTGTGGACTCAACAAATGCCTCGGGTAGTGTCACCATAGATCATCATCCTGTTGTGGTGTCTCTTCCTTGACAGGCTTGGCAGGCTGTTCCTTCACCTTGCCTTCCGCGTCGAACATGCCGTAGGTGGTGCGCAGCACGATGAACTCCGTGCGGCGGTTCAACTGATGGCACACCTCCTGTTTCTCTTCATCGTCGAGGCCATTGATAAACTCCTCAGTGAGCACATCGTCGGCCTTCAGCCAGTCGTACTTTTCCGTGAGCTTACGCTTGATCACCTTCGGTTTCTTTTCGCCATATCCCACCGGCGACAGCCTGTCTGCAGCGATGCCGTGCTCGATGAGATAGTTCACCACACTCTCTGCACGTCGCTGACTGAGGCGCTCATTGTAGGCATCCGATCCGCGGTTGTCGGTGTGTGCCGACAACTCAATGGTGACGTTGGGATTCTCATTGAGCAGGGCGATGAGATTGTCGAGGGCCTCCTCCGACTCCGGACGCAGCGTGGCCTTGTCGAAGTCGTAGAAGATATTGTCGATGAGCACAGGCGCCGTGATCGATGCCAGCGGGAACTGCAGCACATACTCCTCCGACTCCAGCACGGGCTCTACGCGCAGCTCCTCCTTGTGATTGAGGAATCCCTTGCACGTGCCCAGGAAGACGTAGTCGACCCCGGGCTTGATCTCCTCGACAAACGATCCGTCGCCTCTCACGCTGATCTTCTTGTTCGTGCCGTCATTGCCCACCATGTACACCAGTCCCTGTGGCAGCTCGTAGCCGTCCTGTTCGTATACCCATCCTTTCACGGTTTGTATCACCTCCGACTTCTCAAACGAGAATATATGGTCCCATCCACGGGCATCACCACGGTTTGAGCTGAAGTAGCCCCTGTTGTGCAGCCCCTCGAAGGTCATGCCGAAGTCGTCGCCCGATGAGTTGAGCGGGTATCCGGGATGCTCGATTTTTAGTGTAGAGGGCCAAGTGAAGAGTGCCGGTCTTGCTACCGTACTGTCTTTCTGGGCAGTTTTCCCTTTTGCGGTAGCGAGCTCTAAACTATCAGTAATAAACTTTTCTATCTCTACATAGTAGATATCCAGTCCTCCGAATCCCGGATGGCCATTGCTGCTGAAATAGAGGTCGCCATTGGGGCGGAACGTAGGAAACAGCTCGTCGCCAGGCGTGTTGATAGGCTCGCCCACGTTCTCGATACTCACCACGCCCTTCGTCGACAACTCGGCTCGCCAGATGTCATAGCCTCCCAGGCCACCGGGCATGTTGCTCACGAAATACAGCCACATGCCGTCGGGTGAGACGCAGGGATGGGCAAAGGCCGAGAGGGTGTCCTTCGAGATATCCATCACCGTAGCCTTGCCCCATGAGGCATCACTGCGCTGCGAGGTAGCTATCTGGGCATAGCGAGGATAAGAGGGGTCGGTCTTGCAGATGGTGAGATACATCGTCTTGAAGTCGGGGCTGAAGGTGCAGGCACCCTCATCCTCCTCGCTGTTCAGGTCGCTCTCGATAGGCTCAGGCTTCGACCATTTTCCTTTATCGTCCTTCTGCGAGAAGAAGATGTCGGCATTCTTCGTACCTGTGATGCCGCTCAGCTCGTCGCCTTTGGCCTGGTTGCGGGTGCTGCTGAAGTACAGCTGGTCGCTGTCGTCGCCTGCCAGTGCCGGCGAATACTCCGCACGTCGCGAGTTAAACAGCTCCTGCTTCTTCACCGTGTAGCCCGAATACTCGGCCTCAGCCTTCCACTTTGGAGCCATGCGTGCCGACTCAAGACCCACCAGAATTTGAGAGTTGAGAGTTGAGAGTTGAGAGTTGGGGTTGGATTTCTGCCTTTTGAGCTGCGCCTCGCTGGTGCCCAAGCTGTCGAGCAGCTGCAGGAAGGTCTTCTCGGCATCCTTGTAGCTGGCGTTCTTGAGCTGCAGCTGAGCCAGATGCAGCAGGGCAATCGTGTCGGCCTGCTTGAATCGCACGGCATTGTTATAGGCGGCAATGGCTCGCTGCGTCTGGTTGATACGACGGTAGCAGTCGGCCATCTTCAGCGAACGCACACCACGCAGCGGGCGCTCCTTGGCAGGCGTCTGCGAATAGGCCTTCTTATACATTGCCGCAGCATCATAGTATTCGCCCAGGGCGAAGAACTTGTCGCCTTTCTTCATGGCAACGTCGGCACCGCACGACACGAGCAGCACCGTCATGACCATATATAATATGTAGCATAAACGTCGCATACTATAGAATAACGTCCTTAAAGCCTTTTTATTGCCTTTGCCTCCCGCTACAGCAGTCAGATTTTGGCCAGAGGACGGACGATTTAGTTAAAAATATCTAAATCGAGCGTATATTGAACTTTTGTTTGTATCTTTGCACATCATTGAATTCAACTCAACTATTTAACTAAAACATAAAGCGTATGAAAAAACTACTCGCCATCGCAGCCCTGCTCAGTGCAAGTGCACTGACACTCCAGGCACAGCAACTCACCCTTCATCTCGACAAGGCCCAGACCCCAGTGAGCCCCATGCTCTACGGACTGATGACCGAAGAGATCAACTATGCCTATGAAGGCGGACTCTACACCCAGCTCGTGGCCAATCCCGCTTTCGCCGACATGTTCAATCCTCGTGGCGGACGGCGCGGAGGTCGGCAGAACAATCCCGACACCCCTCGCATGACTGTGCGCCCCGACCGCTGGCAGCTCACCGACACGGTGAAGGTGCGTGTGCGCCAGAACCGGCAGGGAGGCATCAACGATGCCAACCCCACCTCGCTCATCGTCAACTTTCCTGAGGCCGGACTAGGCATCGTCAGCGAGGGCTACTGGGGATTCCCCATCCGTAAGAGCACCACTTTCAAAGGAGCGCTCTATGTCCGTCAGCCAGCAGCACGCAACAACAACGATGCCGCCCAGCCCGTGCGCTCGCTCACCATCGCCCTGAAGAGTGCCGACGGCACCACCACCTATGCCCAGACCAAGGTGAGCGGCTTCACTAGCAGTTGGAAGAAGATCGACTATCAGCTCGCCACCTCCGACAGCCAGGCCGACACGAAGGATGCCCGCCTTTTCATCATCGCCGACCAGGCCGGCAGCATCGAGCTCACACGTGTCACTCTCTTTGCCCCCAGCTTCAAGGATCGCAAGAACGGCCTGCGCCCCGACCTCATGCAGATGATGGCCGACATGAATCCCAAGTTCCTGCGCTTCCCCGGAGGCAACTACCTCGAGGGCAACAACTTCGCCAACCGCTTCGACTGGAAGCAGACCATCGGCGACCCTGACCTCCGTCCCGGCCACCAGAGTCCCTGGGGCTACCGTTCCACCGACGGTCTCGGACTGCTCGAGTTCCTGCAGTGGGCCGAGGATGTTGGCGGCGAGCCTGTCGTGGGAGTCTTCGCCGGCTATGTGCTCAACGGCGACCATCTCGACGGCGACTACATCAAACCCTTCATCCAGGATGCCCTCGACGAAATCGAGTATATCATGGGCGACGCACAGACCACCAAATGGGGTGCCGTTCGAGCCCGCGACGGCCATCCGCAGCCCTTCCCCCTCCACTATGTCGAGATAGGCAACGAGGATTTCTTCGACCGCAGCGGCAGCTATCCCAACCGTTTCAAGATGTTCTACGAGGCCATCAAGGCTCGTTATCCTCAGCTGCAGATCATCTCCACCGTGGGCTACGATGCCCTGAAGTCGGCGGCCATCCCCAACCCCGTTGTCGACGTCATCGACGAGCACTACTACCGTAATGCGCAGGATATGTACCGCAATGCCTATCAGTATGACCGCTACGATCGCACTGGGCCCAAGATCTTCTGCGGCGAGTGGGCCACACGCGAAGGATCGCCCACGCCCAACATGAATGCCGCCCTGGGCGATGCCGCATGGATGAGCTGCATGGAGCGCAACTCCGACATCTGCATCATGTCGTGCTATGCGCCCCTCTTCGTCAATGTCGAGCCAGGAGCCATGCAGTGGTCCAGCGACCTCATCGGCTACGATGTGCTCCATGCCTACGGCTCTCCGTCCTACTGGGCACAGGTGATGTTCGCCGGCAACCTGGGCGACCGCATCGTGCCTGTCGATGCTGCGGCTATGCCACGCCAGAAGCTCGACCGCAACGACGAGGCTGACGCCGTGTTCTACACTGCCACCACCGATGCCGCCACGGGCAAGATCTTCCTCAAGCTCACCAATGCCGTCGGCGATGCCCAGAAACTCACCATTGCCCTCGACGGTGCCAAGAAGGTGAAGTCGAAGGCCCGCAAGATCGAGCTGAAGGCTCCCCGTCCCGACGACACCAACTCCATCGACAATCCCCGCAACATCGTGCCGCAGGAGTCAGTGCAGAAGGTCGGCAAGCGCTTCCCCATCACCCTCGCCCCCTACTCCATCACCGTGCTCGTGATAGAGTAAACGCGGCTCAGCTGAATGAGCAGTCATCGTCTGATATTTCAAACCCCTGCCCCTCCACCGGGGAAGGGGTTTGCTCTTTTTTTCACATTTATTTCTTTTTTTTCGCGCTTATTCCAAATTTTATCGTTACCTTTGCAGAAATTTTTGTTTTCACAAACCAGCAAACATGAAACGACTATTGCTTTCCACGCTCTTCATGGCAGCCGTCACGATGATGGCACAGGCCAGGGAGGTGCCACTCCTGGGCAACATCATGGCGCGACAGACGACATCGCTCAACGGCGACTGGCACTACATCATCGACGTACAGGAAGAGGGATACTACGACTATCGCATGAACCCCACCCGCTCGGGATTCTTCCGCAATGCCAAGCCACAGCGCCCCGAGGATCTCATCGAGTACGACTTCGACAAGGCCGCCACGATGCGCATACCCGGCGACTGGAACACCCAGGACGACCGTCTCTTCTTCTACGAGGGCACGGTGTGGTTCAAGAAGTCCTTCCAGCATCAGCGAAAGTCAGGATGGCGCACCCTGATCTACTTCGGCGCCGTCAACTACGAGGCCATCGTCTACATCAACGGTACGAAGGTGTGCACCCACATCGGAGGTTTCACAGCTTTCAATGCTGACATCACCGACCAACTGCGCGACGGCGAGAACGTGGTCATCGTCAAGGTCGACAACAAGCGCAAGGCCGAGGCCGTGCCCACGCAGATCTTCGACTGGTGGAACTACGGCGGCATCACTCGCGACGTGCTGCTCGTCGACGTGCCCGAGACCTACATCGAGAACTACAAGCTAGAGCTGCTGAAGGCCGACGCCAAGGCCAAGCAGCGCGAGATCACCGTCACCGCCCAGCTCAACAAGCCCGCAGAAGGTCGCCAGCTGACGCTGCTGATTCCTGAGCTGAACGTGAGCATGCCCCTCGTCACCGACGACAAGGGACATGCCAGCGCCTCGGTCAAGGTGCCCGCCAAGAAGCTATCCCTCTGGTCGCCAGACAATCCCAAGCTCTATCGCGTGGCACTGCGGCTCCATGACGCCGGCACCCTTCCCGGCGACGTCATCTCCGACGATATCGGCTTCCGCACCATCGAGACACGCGGCAAGCAGATCCTGCTCAACGGCGAGCCCATCTTCCTCAAGGGCATCAGCATCCACGAGGAGAAAGCACATGGCGGCGGACGCGCCAACAGCACTGCCGACGCCCACGAGCTGCTCAGCTGGGCAAGCGAGCTAGGATGCAACTTCGTGCGTCTGGCCCACTATCCCCACAACGAGTATGCCGTGCGCGAGGCCGAGCGCATGGGCATCATGGTGTGGAGCGAGATTCCCTGCTACTGGACCATCGCCTGGACCAATCCCGACACCTATGCCAACGCGCAGCGGCAGCTCACCGACATGATACTCCGCGACCAGAATCGCGCGAACATTATCATATGGTCCATAGCCAACGAGACACCCCACTCCGCCGAGCGCGACCAGTTCCTCGGACGTCTCGCACAGCATGCCCGCAGTCTCGACCAGAGCCGCCTCATCTCCATGGCCATGGAGGTCACCGGTGCCTCCAACTATAAGAACCGCCTCCACGACAACATGCATGAGTTCGTCGACGTGGTCAGCTTCAACCAGTACATCGGATGGTACCGCGACGTCAACGATGCTCCGAAGATGGAGTGGGAAATACCCTACGACAAGCCCGTCATCGTCAGCGAGTTCGGAGGAGGAGCCAAGTACGGCCTCCACGGAGCCGTCAACCAGCGCTGGACCGAGGAGTTCCAGGAGAACCTCTACATCCAGAACACCGCCATGCTCGACAAGATCGACGGACTCTGCGGCACCACGCCCTGGATCCTCAAGGACTTCCGCTCGCCGCGCCGTGTCCTCGACGGCATACAGGACTACTACAACCGCAAGGGACTCTTCTCCGACAACGGCGAGAAGAAGAAAGCCTTCTATATCCTCCAGAAGTGGTATGAAGGAAAGAACAACAACACTTCAAAACCTGCAAAGAAATGATGAAGATAGGATTCGACAACGAGAAATACCTCCGCATTCAGTCAGAGCACATACGCGAGCGCATCGCACAGTTTGACGGCAAGCTATACATGGAGCTGGGAGGCAAGCTCTTCGACGACCACCATGCCGCCCGCGTGCTGCCCGGCTTCAAGCCCGACTCCAAGCTGCGCATGCTGGCCCAGCTGCGCTCACAGATTGAGATCATCATCGTCGTCAGCGCCGACGACATCGAGAAGAACAAAGTGCGCGCCGACCTCGGCATCACCTACGACGAGGACGTGCTGCGCCTGCGTGAGGAGTTCCAGCAGCGAGAGTTCATGGTGGGCTCCGTCGTCATCACCCACTACAACGGCCAGCATGCCGCCGACCAGTTCCGCCATCGCCTCGAGCGCATGGGCATCCGCTCCTACATCCACTACCCCATCGACGGCTATCCGCATAATGTAAAGCTCATAGCCAGCGACGACGGTTTCGGCAAAAACGACTATGTCGAGACCTCACGGCCACTCGTCATCGTCACCGCACCCGGCCCCGGCAGCGGCAAGATGGCCACCTGCCTCTCGCAGCTCTACAACGAGAACAAGCGGGGCATACGCGCCGGCTATGCCAAGTTCGAGACCTTCCCCGTATGGAGCCTCCCCCTGAAGCATCCCGTCAACATCGCCTACGAGGCCGCCACTGCCGACCTCAACGACGTCAACATGATCGACCCCTTCCATCTCGAGGCCTACGACAAGATTGCCGTCAACTACAACCGCGACATCGAGATCTTCCCCGTCCTCAACGCCCTCTTCGAAGGAATCTATGGCGGCAGCCCCTACAAGTCGCCCACCGATATGGGAGTCAACATGATCGGCTTCTGCATCAGCGACGACGAGGTGTGCTGCCAGGCATCGCGCGAGGAGATCATACGCCGCTACTATGCCGCCACCAACAAGCTCGCCGACGGTGCCGACAACGAGCGTGAGGTGCAGAAAATACTCCTTCTCTTCAACCAGGCCAAGATCACCACAGCCTACCGCCGTGTCACCGTGGCCGCAGCTGCCAAGCAGGAGCTCACCGGCCATACCGCTGCCGCCATGGAGCTCAGCGACGGCACCATCATCACCGCCAAGTCATCGCCCCTGCTCGGCTGCAGCGCTGCCCTGCTCATCAATGCCACCAAGCACCTCGCCGGCATCGACCATGAGACGCGGCTCATACCCCAGAGTCTCATCGAGCCCATCCAGAAGACGAAGACCGAGTATCTGGGAGCCCGCAACCCACGCCTGCACACCGACGAGGTGCTCGTTGCCCTCAGCGTCATCTCACAGGACGACGACCAATGCCGTCGTGCTCTGGCCCAGCTCCCCCAGCTCCGTGGCTGTCAGGTCCACTCCACCGTCATGCTCAGCGAGGTCGACCGCAAGATCTTCAAGAAGCTAGGCTGCGAGCTCACCTGCGACCCTGTAAGGAAGAAGTAAAACGGTATTATAAACACAGGCGTTTACGAACAAAAGGCCCTCGAAAAACCATGTTTTCGGGGGCCTTAACGATTACTTGCGTACTTGCGTACTTGCGCACTTTACCAGAATGGGCCGCGGCCTAGGCATACCCACCCCCATCCCCTCCCGAGGGGAGGGGAGTTTGGTTAGAATAGGGGGCCGCGGCCCATACACGAGGTGGTGGTGATGGCCGCGATGAATGCCGTGATAGCAGCAATGAGGCCCTCCATCAGCCGGTTCTTCAGTCTCTCAGACATTTTCCATTTCATTGTTCAGTTCCTCCTTTTGATTGTTTAGGTCGCTTACGCTCAAAATTGAAGCAAAAATTTATAAGAAAATTAATCGAGCATCTGGTGAGTTCTTAAATTTTTAAATATAATTTTTGTTTTAATTTTGAGCGAAGCGACCATTCTTCACTCTTCACTTCCTACGGACGTGGCTCGTCGTCGCCGGAGTTTCCGGAATTTCCGGAGTTTCCGGAATCACCTGGCTCGATGCCGCTGCCCTGCAGGTCGTTGGTGAGCTCGAAGCGCACGTCCTTGAGCATCGTGGCGGGATGGTCGAACACCTGCTGCTGAGTGGTCACGAGGGTGGCCACGCCGTTGACGATGCGGGCACGCTGCACCTCCGACACGCCCTTGAGCACCGACGTGGTCTCGGGCTGGAAGTTCACGCGGCAGCGCTTGACCAGCGAGGCGGTGCAGCCGTCCTCGGTATCGGCAGCTGCCGAGCTGATGCCCACCTTGAAGATGCCGATGCTGTCGAGCTTGATCTTCTGCCCCAGCTCGAAGTAGTGCTTGAAGGCGGCGCCCAGCTCGTCGAGCGTGGCCTTGATGTCCGAGCGCTTCACCGTGCACTGCGTCTGGATGAAGTCGGCCAGCTCAGCGGTGGTGATGAAAGCCTTGTCGTAGACGGGGCGCACGTAGTACTTCCCGAACGTCTTCGACAGCTCATTGGTGTTACGATACTTTTGTACTTTTTGCGACATGTAGATTGTCTCCTCTCTTGTTGATTTTTAATTAAACAATGTTTGCTCGCCGGCTTGGGGTCGCGCCTGTGGCCATCAGGCGCTGTCACAACCAGTTTTGCGACGGCAAAGGTACTAAGATTTTCAATTCTGTGCAAGAGGAAGGCCAAAATATATACCCAACCAATTGATTATCAGTAGAATATTTTGTTAAACAATCTAACCGAATTAAGGAGGCAGACACAGGCATTTACGAAAAAAGACCCTCGAAAAACCATGTTTTCGGGGGCCTTAACGATTACTTGTGTACTTGCGTACTTTTTACTTGGCGAGACCACTCAAGATCATCTCGACTACTACGGCGGCGTCTGCGATGGTGATTTTGTGGTCGCCGTTCAATTCATACCTATTCCAATCGAAGTTGTCCGGTGTATTGCCCAGGACATAGTTCACAATGCACAGGGCATCGGCGATGTTGACACTTCCGTCGTGGTTGACATCGCAGTCCTTCAACCTAATGGACACTTCCGTGGCAGGATTAGTGCCTTCTTCTGCAAAGATATATGAGAAGTTGCCCATCTTCTTCACCCGACCATTCCAGGGAGTGATCACTCTGGAGGTAACAGGTATAGTGATTGTACCCTTGGCTTGCAAGGCAGCTACATCTCCAGTGAGGTACACCTCGCCAGAAACTATGGTGATGTCGCCCATGCAATATATGGCTACCGGTTCACTTCCGCCCGTTGCCGTTGCTATGATGTCGCCATCGATGGTCACATTGCCATTGGCACGAATGCCTCGATTCTTATTATTTTGTGCATTAAAAGAACCCTTAACGATGACATTGTCGGCATCGATGCCTGTATAAGCCTGCTCAATTTCCACTGTGCCGTTGATGGTGACATCGCCATCTGTCAGCCAGATAGCATCCATTTCCGATTTAAGGATGAGTTTGCCATTGACGGTAACATTGCCTGTCCCCTTGATGCAAACGGAGCTGGAGGAGTTAATTGTCACATCGCCGTCGATGATCAGTTCCTTATTGCCTTCTATGTGTATGCCATCGTGTTCAGAATTGAGAGTAAGGCCATTCTCTGGGGATTTGATGGTCAGACTGATGTCCTTCGCATAGATGCGTGCATTTTCGTGATAGCCGCTGATGGCAGGTGTTCCCGTGAAGGTCAGGGTGCCACTAGTATAGTAAGGTTTATAGCTGACCGATCCATTGCCAAGAATATCACCCTTATTCAGGTATGTCACCTGCGTCTCGCCTATCCAGAGGGAATATTTAATCTTCTCTTTAGCCTGAATCGTGCTGCAGGAATATCCGCCATCAACCTCTTTCTCCTCTGAACCCAAGTTGTCGCCAATGGTGATGGTGCCACAAGTGCCTTGATCGCCCGCGCCGACAAATCGATAGTCTGTCATAGCCACTACCTTCTCGATGTCATTGGTGATGGTGATGTCGCCGCAGTAGGAAGAAGCAGAATAAAAAGATAAGCCGGTACCGATGGCTGCTGCAAAACTTCCGCTCTTTGCCGTGACAGTACCGCCGCTGATGGTGATGTCGCCGCAGCCAGACGATGTCTCATAGGCTGTGCCGCTGCCGATGCCGGCACCATAAAATCCACCTGTTGCCGTGACAGTGCCGCCGGTGATGGTAATGTTGCCGCAGGTCGACGTTTCATTATAGCTCAAACCACTACCGATGCCGGCACCATAATTTCCAGTTGTTGCCGTGACGGTGCCACCATTGATAGTAATGTTGCCACAACGGACAGACACGCCTTCTTCGGACCAGCCTCCACCGATGCCGGCGCAACTATTACCACCTGTTGCTGTGACCGTGCCTTCATTAATGATGATGTTGCCGCATGACAAATTATATCCGCCACCAATGCCTGAAGCAATGAGATAATAACCGTCACCGTTTGGATTGCCACCGCTGATGGCGTTGAGCGTGCCACTGCCATAGATGAGGAGCGTCTTGCCTTCGGGCACGTAGATGCCGGGAAATTCATTACAGAATCCCTTCACGGTGTTTGTGTTTTCGAGGAAGATGGTAGCATTGCCCTCGCAGGTGATACCTGCCCAACGGTATTGGGTATCCCACACCTCGTCGTAGCCACTGGGGTCTATGTTGATGTTCACGTCGTAGAACGACACGGTAGCTCCGTCGGCGATGCTCACCTTGTAGAAGCCGTTCAGTGTGCCGGTAAGCCTCGTATTGTCGGGCACCACGCAGTCGGCAGTGAGCGTTGACAGGTCGATGGTATTGGAGGGGGCAATCCAATTCTCCTTCTTTTGGATGATCACGTGCCTGGCGATTTCCCACTTACTGTTGCCATCCCAAAACATGATAGTCTTATTGTCGTCACCGATTTTTGTCTCCCCCGAGGTATATGCCGGGTTGCATATTTCGTGGGTGAAGGGCATCACGATACCTCCCCAGAGGCGGTCTGTCTCTTGTTTTTCAACAAAGACAGCCGTTCCAGCCGCATCGATTTCCCACTTACCGGGTCCGAGATACAAGTACCCGTTATTGAGTGCTATGCTGGTAGTATACTGACTGGTGTTTTTGACATAGACATCGCCGGTGGCTCTTACATTGCCCTCTCTTACGGTGATTCCCACCTTACTGGTTGTGCTATTGAAATTGCCATTGATGGTCAGGTCGCCTTTGTCCACACAGATTGCACTACCGCCTGCGGTCATGCTGAAGTTGCCGTTGATGGTCAGGTCGCCCTCGTTACCTACATAAATGCCGTATTCCTCTCCAGTAGCTGAAAGGGTCAACCCGGTTGGGGCGTTGACGGTCAGGTCGATGCCCTCGGCATAGATTTTCGAACTGAACTGATATTCCCTTCCGTCGCTAAGTACCTCCGACCACGAGTGAACGCCGTCGATGGTGGGTGTCGACGTAGTGAAGGTCAGCGTGCCGCTGCCCTCGCCGGGAGTGTAGCGCACCTTGCCGTCGCCCAGCACATCGTCCTTGATATAGAGGCTCACCTGCTTGGAGCCTATCCAGACGGGTAACAAGGCATCGTTCTCTCCTTTCTCAATCTGCCAGACGTAGTTCATGTCCCAACTGTACTGGGCGAGGGGCCCTTCCGTTCCCTCGTCGACCGTCCAGTAGGCACTGCCTATCCAGGCCCATTTACTATGGTCGGTGCTGGATTGGGCATTGGTTGAGCGGATGGCATACTTGCCCTGCGTGTTGAGGAAGAACACCTGCGCTTCCCATGTATTACGAGAGTCCTTGGTAGTGGTGTTCAGATGGCCGTTTGTCAGGGCACTCTCGTTGAGTTCTGCGGGATTCGTGAAATAAGTGTCGCCATTCTTCAGCTTGAAGCCGTAGTCGTACTCTTCACCAGCGACCTTGATGAATCCGAATAATGGAGCGTCATCTACGTTGGACGACAAGTGGCCGTCGGCGGTGACATAGTACTTCTGGCCGTTGTACATGGTGAACACCCGGTAGCACTCGCCATGCTCAATGGTGTTAAGTGCCCGTAAATAGTTGGACGTGATGTCATCGCCGGAGCCAACAATAGCCTTGAGCGAGAGATTTTTGAAGCATGGGCCAAATTGACCTGCCCAGTTTGGGGCATCCTGTGCCGACACCCGATATGTCAGTTTGCGTGTTCCGCTCTTCAATATGAACGGGGCGGTCCTGAAGATTTCCCACACTGAGTAATAAGAATTGTCGTTGAGCACGGTTACAATGCCCAATGAATTATCGTTGCCGTCGAGCATATCGACGGTCACCTTGCATACTCTGGCACCATCGCCGTTTTTCTCAGACGAGGATTTCATTTCTGCTGATATAGAACACCAAACTTCCCCATTGTCCACGCTCTCGGCGCTGATTTGATGATCGGCCAATGTGACGGTCTGGGAGAGTGTACAGGTTTGGTGAGAAGATTTCCAGTAGGAAACCCCGTCGTTAGTGTCGATAGCCCAACCGCTACCGCCGTCTGTCTTCGTCCAACCGTTGTATGTGCCATCGCACTGGCCATTGGTGAGCAGCTCTTGGCTGGGGATGGGAATGGAGCTGGATCCGGTCTCTAGCTGCCAGACGTAGTTCATGTCAAAGCTGTACTCAGCCAGAGGGCCGCTGGCCCCTGGGTTGACCGTCCAGAATGCGCTGCCTATCCTGTTCCATCCTGTAGTGCCACTGGCAGCATTAGTCGAGCGGATAGCATATTTGCCGTCGCTATTGAGGAAAAACACCTGCGCTTCCCAATTGTGGCGGGAGTTCTCGTCGGTGGTATTCAGATGTCCTTTCGTCAAGGCAGCATCCGATTCTTCCACAGGGTTCGTGAAATAGGTGAAGCCGTTCTGAAGCATGAAGCCGAATTCGTACTCCTTACCTCTGGCCTTGACGAAGCAGAACAGTTGGGCATCAGCATTGTTGCTGGATAAATAGCCGTCGGCGGTAAGATAGTACTTCTGACCATTATACATGGTGAACACATAGTAATGCTGTCCATCCACGATAGTGTTAATTGCCCGTTCATAGTTCTCCATCTTGGTGGAGCCTTCATCAAATGACGAACCGGTGATAGATCCGCTGAACGTGTGGTTCACGCGGTCGTAAAGTCCCACCACATTATTATATTTGGCAGGCACGAAGTCACATTTCAGCGTCGTCCCCTCATAGATCTGGCAGCCGTAGAGCGTCATCACCGACTTGGAGTTATCCTCCTGCAAGCCGCCCTCGGTGTTCGAGGTGTTCAGGTCGAACAAGAACATGGGGGTCTTGCCGTCGTCGGCCGTTCCCGTGGTGGTCACGCTGCCCGCCACCGTGTTTTGGTCGGAATAACGCACCCAGGTGGCGGTCTGCCCCTCACATGTCAGGATGATGCGCTCGCCATAGACGAAGCCTGTACCGCGAGGCTCATGGCCCGAGCGGTTGAAGCAGGGAATGTCGTTGCCGTCAGTGCGCGAGAAGAAGCAGAATGCATTCGACTGATAGCTACCCTTGCGGCCACCCAAAAGTGCCTCCCAGGTTCTCCGGCTGTTTTGCGTCACATTGCAGTCCATCACCACGCGGGTGTTGGCCTTGTGGGTGTAGCCGGTGTTGAAGGCTTGCTGTCCGGTCGACGAGATGGAGGTCAAGATCGTTACCTGGCTCTCGTCCACCGTCGTCTGGGCAGCGCCCGTCACCGTTGTCATCAGCAGGCACAATACTGCTGACAGCCGAGTTAGCTGTTTAAAAACTGCCTGTTTCATACATTTAATCTTTTATTAGTCAATAATATTAGGCTTATTATGATTGAATGTGCAAAATTACTAATTATATTTCAATTATGAGTCATTTTTGAGCATTATTTTTATGGAGCGATGCACATATTTACGATGGCGAGGGCATCGGAGATGGTGATGAGGCACGGATTTACGTGAAGTTTCAGAAAAAGGCCCTCGAAAAACCATGTTTTCGGGGGCCTTAACGATTACTTGCGCACTTGCGTACTTGCGCACTTCTTATTTGGCGAGACCACTCAAGATCATGTTGACTACTACCACGGCGTCAGCGATGGTGATGTTACCGTCGCCGTTCAACTCGTATTTTGGCCAACTGAAACCTTCCGGTGTATTGCCCAGGACATGGTTCACGATGCACAGGGCGTCGGCTATGGTGACACTACCGTCGCTGTTGACATCGCAGTCCTTCAACTCAATGAACACTTCTTTAGCAATGGTATTGTTTTCTTTGTCTACGATGTATGAGAAGTTATCTATCTTCTTCACCTGACCATCCCAGGGTTTAATCACTTTGTGGGTCAAAGGAATGGTGATCGTACCCTTGGCTTGCATGGCAGCTACATCTCCGTTGAGCATCACGGTGCCGGAAACCACTGTGACATCACCATTGGCATTGATGCCTCTGTTCTTATTGTTTTGTGCATTAAGTAAACCATTGACAGTGACATTGTCGGCATTGATGCCTATATAAGCCTGCTCAATTTCCACTTCGCCGTTGATGGTGAAATCGCCATCTATCCAGGCGCCATTAGAAGTTGAGTTAAGGGTGAGCTTATCGTTGACGGTGACATTGCCATTCCCGTTGATGATAGTGGAGCTGGTGGAGGTCAATGTTACATCGCCGTTGATGACCAGTTCTTTATTGCCTTCTATGTGGATGCCCTCGTATTCCGAATTGAGAGTAAGGCCATCCTTGGGGAAGTTGATGGTCAGATCGTAGTCTTTGGCATAGATGCGTGCATATTCGTGATAGCCGCTGATGGCAGGTGTTCCCGTGAAGGTTAGGGTGCCTCCAGTATAGTCAGGTATATAGCTGGCCTTTCCATCGCCAAGAATATCATCCTTATTCAGGTATGTCACCTGCGTCTCGCCTATCCAGACGGGATATGTAATTTTATCTGCGGCCTGAATCGTGCAGATGTAATATGTATTATCAAGCTTTTTTGCATCATAACCCAAGTTGTCGCCAAAGGTGACGTTGCCGCAGGTGCCTTGCATTCCCTCGCCAACAAAATTATAGTCTGTTATAGCCACTACCTTCTCGATGCCATCGGTGATGGTGATGTCACCGCAGTAAGAAGAAACACCATGATTAAAAAAGCCGGTGCCTATGGCTGCTGCGTAAGTTCCGCTCGTAGCCGTGACAGTACCGCCGCTGATGGTGATGTCGCCGTAGCCAGACGACGCGTAATAGGCAAAGCCGCTGCCGATGCCGGCACTATATAATCCACCTGTTGCCGTGACAGTACCGCCGGTGATGGTGATGTCGCCGCAGGTCGACGTCCCATTATAGCCCGTACCACTACCGATGCCGGCACCACCATGTTCACTTGTTGCCGTGACGGTGCCGCCATTGATGGTGATGTTGCCACAAGATACAGGATTGCCATCATAGGACCTACCACTGCCGATGCCGGCTGAGAAGTCTCCACCTGTTGCTGTGATGGTGCCTTCATTAATGATGATGTTGCCGCATGACATATTAAAGCCGCCACCGATGCCTGTAGCCATGAGAGAATATTTGCTGTTAGGATCGGGATTGCCACCGCTGATGGCGTTGAGCGTGCCGCTACCATAGATGAGGAGCGTCTTGCCTTCGGGCACGTAGATGCCAGGGAATTCATTGCAGAATCCCTTCACGGTGTTTGTGTTTTCGAGGAAGATGGTAGCATTACCCTCGCAGGTGATACCTGCCCAACGGTATTGGGTATCCCATACTTCATCGTATCCGCTGGGGTCTATGTTGATGTTCACATCGCGGAACGACACGGTTGCTCCGTCGGCGATGCTCACCTTGTAGAATCCTTTCAGTGTGCCGGTAAGCCTCGTATTGTCGGGCACCACGCAGTCGCCAGTGAGCGTTGACAAGTCGATGGTATTGGAGGGGTCAATCCACTTCTCAATCTGCCAAACGTAGTTCATGTCCCAACTGTACTCGGCCAAGGGACCACTCGTCCCCTCGTTGACCGTCCAGAAGGCCTTGCCTACCCAGCCCCAATTAGTATGATCATTGCTGGAGTAGGAGTTTGTTGAGCGGATGGCATACTTGCCCTCTGTGTTGAGGAAAAGCACCTGTGCCTCCCATAAATCGCGGGGGTCAGACCTGTCCGTATAGTTCAGATACCCTATTGTCAGGTAATCCTCGTCAAGCTCTTTGGGATTGGTGAAATGAATCTTGCCATTCTTCAGTTTGAAGCCGTATTCATACTCGCCGCCAGGGACCTTGATGAATTCGAATAATGGGGCTTCATCCAGGTTGGTCGACAAGCGGCCGTTGGCGGTGACATAGTACTTCTGGTTGTTGTACATTGTGAACACACGGTAGCTCTGGCCATCCTCGATAGTGTTGAGTGCCCGATAATAGTCGTACGCCATGTCAGCGTCTACGCTTGTGAAAGACGTGCTGGTGATAGAGCTATCAAACGTATGGTTCACGCGGTCGTAGAGTCCTATCGTACCATTGTAGCTGGCCGGCACAAAATCGCATTTCAGCGTCGAGCCTTCGTAGATCTTGCAGCCGTAGAGCTTCATCACCGAGGGAGATGTGTCTTTCTGTACGCCCCCCTCAGTTGAAGAAGTGTTCAGGTTGAAAAACAGCATAGGCGTTTTGCCGTCGTCGGCTGTTCCCGTGGTGGTCACGCTGCCAACCACCGTATTCGGATCAAAAGGCCTGTACCATTTGGCTGTCTGACCCTCGCACACCAGCTTAATACGCTCGTCGTATACAAAACCAGTGCCATTCTTCTCTTGGCCAGTGCGATTGAAGCAAGGGTTATCTTGAGGGGAGCTGACTTGATTCCAGTGTCGCGAGAAGAAGCAGAAAGCATTGTGCTGAAAGTCACTCAGACGGGCACCAAACAGGGCCTCCCAGTTGCTCTGACTATTTTTTGTCACTTCGCAGTCCATTTCCACGCGGGTGTTGGCCTTGTGGGTGTAATGCGTGTTGAAAGCCTGACTGCCCGTGGAAGAAATGGAAAGCAAGAAATCCAAGTCGTTCTCTTCCACTGTCGTCTGGGCGGTGCCAGTCACCGTTGTCATCAGCAGGCACAATAGTGCTGATAGCCGAGTTAGTAACCTTTTTGTCTTCATGATGTTGTGTTATTTGTGTTATATTGCTTGCAAAGGTACAAAAAATCGGGAGCATAACAAAGAAAAATCGCTACTTTTTTGCATGGACAGGGAAAATTTGGAAAGAAGAGAGGGGGACAGGTCCGATCACGTGGCCTGTCCCCCCTCTGGGTTTTCTGATAGCGGGCGGTTATTGCTCGTTCAGGATCTTATCCACAATCATGACGGCGTCGGTGATGGTGATTTTCGCATCACTATTCATGTCGCCCATGTCTATAAATTCAAGGGAGACGGACTCTGGAGTATGAGCCATAATTTGTGCCAGCTTCAGGTAGGCCTGATAGGCAGGGATCGGCGTTTCGTCCGCTTTGGTGAATACACTGCCTGACAGCAGATAATTATCGTAACAGATATCATAGCAATCTGTATCTGACAAAGTGGTTTCCTCACCAACAGCCGTCAGCATATTATTATAGTTGCGCGATGTAGCCTTCACGGGAATGGTATACGATCCAGGTTTGCCGACGATGAGCAGTCCCGTACCACTTTGCACTTCCGTCACTCTCAGCATCGTCACTTTTTTAGTCTCCGAATTGTATCCTATGGCTACATAAGCTGCGATATCCTTGGTTGCCTCTGTAGAGAAGTCGAGGTCGTATTCACTGCAGAAGGTCGCCATGCCCGAAGCATCTAGTGTATAGGCTATTTCCGTTGTGCCGTCGCTTGGTTTCTTTTGCGTTGTAATTCCTGCATCAGTACGAGCAGTGATTGTTATGTCACAATAATACTCTTTGGTGGCAGGATTATAGTGGATTTCGGCATCCTCTTCTCTTCGACTACTCACAACCTCTCCATTTTCATTGCGGACTTCAGACATTGAAAGATGGATCTTTGACACCTCATGGCCTATTGGAGCCTTGACAATTAGGGTCACGACCGATTCCTTTGGAAACCGCAGACAATTTCTTTCTGTTTTTTCTGCCATAGCAGGCTTAAAATAGATAGTACCTGCAGACGAATCATAGAAATATGCACAAAGTTGATAAGTCTCTTCTGCGTCGCTCAATGTTACAGTTATCACATGGTTCTCTGTCAAGTTGCTGATTAGATATGAGCCATTAAACTTTGATGTGATGTCATTATCATCAATCTTTATTGACTTCACTACTTTGCCTTCAGGAATCTCCCTCAAAGAAAAAGTCACATCAGTGCCTTTGACAAACTGACAAGGCCGTCCAAGCCCATTATTCATGTCATTGAGCGTATAATACAAAAAATCATTATAGTCTTCACCGTTATAGATACAATTAACAGTGACCGAGGGCAATTTTTCATAGTCCAGAGAAATCACATGATTACTTGAAAGGTTGCTGATCGTATAATAATAGTTCCATTCATCAGGACAATCAGGTGTTATTTCAGCATCATTATCCAAAATCCTCATCCTATATTGCTTATCATCTTCATCCCACACGAAGGCTGGTACTTCCAGGGTAACAAACGATCCCTCATTAAACCCATATGCTTCACCAAATGCAACTGACCCCCAATTCTCAAGAGAAGCCCAAACCCAAACACCATCAGGTATTCGGTCTCTATCGACTGTAATTGTGTATGTTTTCGCTTCTCCCAACTCTACTGCTACCGAATGGTCTGCATTAAGATTCTTGAACTCATAATAGCCCTGACTGTTATATGTTTCTGTAACATCCGTGCCATCAATCTTCAATGTTTTTACCTTCCATCCAAGGTCGGTCTCAATTATCATCTGAGTGGTAGAACCGACGAGAAGTTCTGCATTAGCATCATTATAATAATACGCTTCTTCATACCTTGACGGATCAAAAAATCTCACATAGCCATGTTCCCAGCCATAGTCGCCATTAGGTTCCATTGACAGACTGATGGTTTTTGTATCACCAATTTTAGATACCACCACATTCACATCTATATCATCATTGATGGAGGGGATTACGACACGTCTATTCCTGTTAATTTCTTCTGTAACATCTTCATCACCTACGCTGACTGAAGCGACTGTATATATTAATCGATTATATGGATTGACTTCTAATAGACAAGATGAACCTAACAAGACCTCATACTCTTCTTTCTCTTCATCTGATGTTATTGAATAAATCCGTCTCCAGTTACCTTCGTTCTTTTCACAATGTAAATAAATATATGACAAATTACGATCTCTAAATACTTTGACAATCTTCGTAGGAGCCTTAGCTATGGTAAGTGTGACGGTAATATCACTTTTAAGTTCAGGGATTTCAATCAAATTTTCAGAATTTACATATTGTCCAGGATCATACGACGTATCATCAACCTTAATTGACGTTACGGTATATATATCAGGGGCCGAATTGTATATATGAATCCGATAACTATACCCTCCTGGCATAATACAACTTGGTTGAACAATATAACAGGAACCATCCTCATGGAAGAATTCAACTAGCACTTGGTTAAAATCTTCGGGATAAGGATTTCCTTCTGCATCCAACAGATTGGCTGTGACTTGGTAATAAGTTTCGTCCTGTCCGAACGCACTCCCGATGCCGGCGAACAAGAATACCGCCAGCAATAGTAACTGTTTAAAAACTGTCTGTTTCATACATTTGTTATTTTAAGTTTATTAATATATATGCGTATGTTTGAGTGTGCAAAATTACTAATTATTTTTTTATTATGTGCCTTTTTTGAACATTTTTTTTCGGAGCGATGCACTTATTTACACAATCCTTTTTTAGAATACAAATACATTTGGTTTCAGAGATACGAAGGTGCGCTAGTCCGGCTTGAGCCCGTTGACTATATTTAACACAAAAAAAATGCGCTAGACTTATTGCCGGGCGCACTTTTTTTACTATCTTTGCAGAGTGATTTGCAGCCGAACGGAAGAGAAGGATGCTATGGGAAAGGTAGTAGCAGATCTGATTAACCAGCGGAATTAAAATATGATCGAGATAACAGAAAAGTTCAAGAAAGCCGACGAAAACAACCGTTTGCTGTCAGCATACAGGCCTCTGCCGCCCGAAACACTGAAGTCGTTGCGCGAATACTACCGTGTGGGACTGACCTATACGAGTAATGCCCTTGAAGGCAACAGCCTGACAGAGTCAGAAACCAAAGTTGTCATTGAAGACGGACTGACGATTGAGGGCAAGCCCCTGCGCGACCATTACGAGGCTGTCGGACATGCCAAGGCCTACGACCATATCTACCAGATTACCGAAAAGGAAGGTCTTGCGGAAGAAGACATTCTTTACCTTCATCGCCTGTTCTATCAGCAGATTGATGCTGAAAAAGCAGGGAAATACCGTGACGTAAAAGTGTATATCAGTGGCAGTCGCTTTGCAGTGTCGTCAGTCTCCAGGATTCCTGCAGAGATACAGAAACTGGTGAAATGGTATAACGAGAACGAGAAGAAACTGCACCCTGTAGAGCTGGCAGCCACCCTGCATCAGCGTTTCGTGTTCATCCATCCTTTTGTGGATGGAAACGGGCGTGTAGCTCGTCTGCTGATGAATCTCGCCTTGCTTCGCAATGGCTTTACCATCGCCATCATCCCTGCTGTCCTGCGTCATGAATACATCTATTCGTTAGAGTCTTCCCACACTCGTCCCGAGGTGTTCACCGACTTTATTGCAGATCGTGTAATAGCCACCCAACTCGACTTGCTCAGGCTAATGCGGGAAGACGATGATACTGTAAATGATACTGTAAATGATACTGTAAATGATACTGTAAAAGTTGGTGCGTCCCAGCTTTCAAAGACTGAGCAAACCGTCTTGTATGCGATAAGTTCGTATCCCGATTATTCTTACGAGAAGTTGGCTGCATGCTGCAAGCTCTCACGTCCTACGATTGCCCGTACCATCAAAACCCTGCAAAGCTGCGAATTCATCCGCCGCATAGGCTCTGACAAAACAGGTCATTGGGAAGTTATACAATAACGACCCCCTAAACGGCAAGCACGAGTAATGGCCCGTTGACTATATTTAACACAAAAAAAATGCGCTAGACTCATTGTCGGGCGCACTTTTTTTACTATCTTTGCAGAGTGATTTGCAGCCGTTGGTGGCAGCCGGTCGAATTTTCTTTACAATGAAGGGAGGAAGAGTACACAACAAACGGTTGAAAGACCACGTTGGTCTGAAGGTCGCCGCACTTCCAGCGGCTGACACACCGATGCTGCGGCCGACATTTTCACTAAACGATTTTCTCCAACTCATTTTTTACAACAGCATACATCGTTCATATCATGAACAGCCTGAACCCCCAGCCGACGTACATCACCTCTGCAGAAATTATTGTAGAGCGCCTGAGGGTGTCGATAAAGACTAGGGGTCTGGAGGCCACTATCCACGATTTTGAGGGAATGGAGCGGCTGCTGTCGGGGCTGCCGTTTTGGCCTGAGGTGAAGGCTGGCGCCGAGATCGTCTTTGCCGAGGAGCGCGAGCGCCTTGAGCAGCTCGAGCTGGCTCGTGCGAAGGCTACTGCCCCCAACGTCTATCAGTTTATGCCGGCGGCACAGTCGGGTATGAACGTTAATAGTCCAGGAAACTTTATAGGTAAAACAATCAATAATGGTAATGGCAATGGATAAGAATAAAGACAAAAGCGACTTTACGATAAACGTCAATAGTCCGGGCAATTTTTTTGCCAATGAAATCACGTTTGAGGCTCCCGTATATATCGGAGGGCAGGGCAACGAGCAGACGGTGAACAATGGTAACATGATCCATGAGAAGAACGTCGGCAACGAGAGTAATGAAGCGGGTATGGCTGCGGCCGATGGCAGTGACAGCAGCCCGTTCGTTCCTGCCGAGGAGCTGTGCCGTTTCGTCCATCCCACATTGAGTGGCGATGATGAAATGAAGGTGCACGACGAGATAAAAAAACTAGTGAAGCGCCAGGGCGTACAAGAAATATGTCTCTACTTGCAGAAGATGGCCGATGAGAAGAAGATCCTGCTGCCGCAAAATCCTGGCGTTGCGTATAAGGAGCTCGTCAGGATGGGGATGCCTGATGGCGAGGGCTTCGGCGAAAAGTATTTCTCGAAATGCTATGCTGCATCCAAACGGTAACTCATTCTGCAGACTGATAGTCAAGCATCGGAAGCGCCGGTTTCCGGTGCTTTTTTTGTGTTTATAAGTAGCAATCAGTAGATATTAGTAGATATTAGTAGATATTAGTAGAAATTAGTAGAAATCAGTAGCCGGGTGTTTTCTAAAACATCTGGCTATAAGATTTTGTTCTTACCTTTGCCGTCGCATTCCAGTTGCGATGCGGGCAGACTGGGATGCATGAGCGCTCAACGAGAATCACGTCCGCACACGTAACACTAAAATGACAAAGAAAGGAACAAAACAAATGATGAACAACATTCAAGTTTTCCACCACGAGCTGTTCGGTGATATCCGGACCATGACCAATGAGCAGGGCGAGACCTTCTTCGTAGGGAAGGACGTAGCTGAGGCGCTGGGGTATGCCAACCCACGAAAGGCTTTGCATGATCATGTAAATGACGAGGACAAGGGGGTAACGAAACGTGACACCCTTGGAGGAACCCAGCAGATGACCATCATCAACGAGAGCGGCCTCTATGCCCTGGTGCTCTCGTCGAAGCTGCCGCAGGCTAGGGTGTTCAAGCACTGGGTGACGTCGGTGGTGCTGCCGGCCATCAGGAAGACGGGCGGCTACATCCCGACGAAGGATGCCAAGGGGCGGAAGCTGACTGACCTCGAGGTCGTGTGCCTGGCATTTAAGATCCAGGAGCGCACCATCGAGGAGCAGCACAAGCTGATCAAGGAGATGGCTCCGAAGGCGGAGTATGTCGACGAGGTGCTCGACTCCGTCAGCTGCTACACCACGACGCAGATAGCGAAGGAGATGGGCATGACGGTGCACGACCTGACGCAGCTGCTGCTCTCCCGCCGCGTGATGTACCGCCAGTCAGGGCAGTACATGCTCTATGCCGACTATGCCCGCAAGGGCTACGCCCGCAGCCGCACGCACTATCATGTCGACAGCGAGGGCAACAGCAGCACGCGGATATATCTGGTGTGGACGGAGCGGGGCCGCAAGATGCTTCACCGGATGGCAAAGACGGAAGAGATCATGATTCCGTTCATCAGCAAAAAGTAAATGGTCGCTTCGCTCCGCTCGAGCTTTGCTCGCTTGCTACCAAAGGGACGCAAGAATGTTAAAACAAAAATTTATAAGAAAATTAATCGAGCACCGGATGAGTTCTTTAAATTTTTAAAAATAATTTTTGTTTTAATTTTGAGGGCGAAGCCCGACCAAAGACTCTAAAACGATAACGAAAACGAAAACGAAAACGAAAAAAGAAAGGAACAAACGAACATGCGAAAGATCAATGAGATTATCATTCACTGCAGCGACACACAGGAAGGCTGCGACGTGACAGCGAAGGACATCCGCAGCTGGCATACCACACCGAAAGAGAAAGGCGGACGCGGCTGGCGCGACATAGGCTACCACTACGTCATACGCCTCGACGGCACCATCGAACTGGGACGGCCGCTGGAGAAGGCCGGCGCTCACTGCATAGGCCGCAATGGCGAAGACCACAACTCGCACTCCATCGGCATCTGCTACATCGGCGGCCGCCATATCAAGGAGGACGGCACCTGGGAATGGGGCGACACCCGCACCGAGGAGCAGAAGGACGCGATGGCGCGGCTGGTGGCGATGCTGCTCGAGGCATTCCCCCAGGCCACCGTCCACGGCCACTATGAGTTTGCAGCCAGGGCCTGCCCGTGCTTCGACGTGCAGCGGTGGCTTAGGACGGACTATGAGTCGAGAGTAAAGGAACTTGACAAATAGGCAGTCGCGAAAGTACGCAAGTACGCAAATGCGCAAGTAATCGTTAAGAGACAAAAGGATGATGTGAATATATATATTATATAAATATAATATATAATATTCAAAAACAGATAGAGCAAATGACGACAGAACATAGATGAGAAAGATGGCTTAACGCTTACTTGCGTACTTGCGCACTTGCGCACTTGAAAGGAGCAATGAAATGGCAACTAATGAACTGAAAACAAAGAAGGTACGAGGCACGATGGAGTACCTGCCCGAGGACAAGCTGGTGTTCACTCCTCACGGCACGGGCCAGCCTCAGTACGAGAAGCTGAAGACCACCGCGACCAGCGCTCTCATGCGTACTACAGGCGAGAAGACGCAGTCGCTGGTAGCCCACCTGAAGGTGCCAGCCGACGCTGTCGACCCTGCCGCCGACCTGCGCGAGCAGCTGGAAAAAGTGCTGAAAGCCCTGCCGCCAACAGGCAAGATGCCTGTTGCGAAGGGTCGCAGGCTAATGAAAAAAGACGGTGTCGAAGTGCGCCTCAACGCTAAGGGAAGCCTGGAGATAGGCGTGAAAATCGACCTGAGAGAGAATGCAGATTACATCAAAAAATTTTACGAGATTATGACGGAGATCAATAAATGTTTACACTACAACGAGGAGTCGGTATCGAAACTCAAGCATGCACTCGCGACCTCTTCTACGAGGTAAGTAATTCACCTGAAGTGGCGGACACCATCCGCGCTGCCCGCGCAGCCCGCGCCGCAGGCTTCACCAAAAAGTACAGCGACCTGAAGCTGAAGCTGCCCAGCTTCGTCTTCATGGCCAACTTCATGCCCAACAACGGCAAGAAGGGCAATCGGCCGCGAGGCCTGTGGCACCTGCAGTCGGCAGCGAAGCTGACTGGAATGATCATGCACGACTTCGACCACCTGGGCGAGAAGGGGCTCACGCCCCGCGAGCTCTACGCCCGCATCCCTGAATGGATGAAGGACGACAAGTCGTGCCCCTTCGCCCTGCTCTATGCAGGCGTGACGCCCTCCGGCGACGGTCTGAGGCTGGTGACGATGGCTGACGTGCAGCGCGGCAACATTGCCCAGAACCAGCAGCACATCGCCCGCCTGCTCAACACGGAATGTGACCCTTCGGTGAAGAACGCCGACCGCCTGTCGTTCGCCGTGACTACGGATGACATTATTTATATTAATGACCTGATCTTTACGTATGAGAATGAGGAGTATGACAGGAGGTTTGGAGAGCTGTATAGAACCCCCTCCCGCTCCCCCAAAGGGGGAGAGGTGGCTGCGCATGAAACCCCCTCCAGCTCCCCCCGAGGGGGAGAGGTGGCTGCGCATGAGTCAGCGGAAGGTCATTCCAATCTCCCCTCCCCTCGGGAGGGGTTAGGGGGTGGGTTTGGAGGTGTACCCGCCCAGACCATCATCGACAAATGGATCGAGGAGCGAGGAGTGCCGGCAGAGGGGACCCGTCACCTGACCATGCTGCGGCTGGCTGGCGACCTGCGCTACATCTGCGAGAACGACCCCGTGAGACTGAAGCAGTGGGTGATGCTGGCACCCTTCGTGCAGGACATCGTCAGGGAACGCGGCGAGGACGAGGTGACACACGCCTGCGAAGATGTCTGCGACCGCAAGCTCTACATGAGCATCCCCCGCAACTTCAACGCAATCCTCGAAGAGCTGGGCGCCACGAAATCCCTCCCCCTCGGGGGAGCCGGAGGGGGGCTTCGTGAAGACGGGTCTTCCCCCCTTCGGGGGGACAGATGGGGCTCCTTCTGGCAACGCCTTCAGCCGCTGCTTGCCCCACCCTACGACGTGGCCTGCTCGCTGACGGAGGACGAGAACAAGCTGGGAGCGGTGTTCGCGGCAGGAGCGATGTACTGCACGCTGATGACGCGCTGCTGGTATGAGCACTTCGACGGCATGGAGCAGCGGCTCAACCCCCAGGTGTACATCATCGGCATGCCCGCCGCCGGCAAGAGCTTCGCCGACAAGCTCGACAACATCATCATGGGACCGATGAAGGCCGCCGACGCCATCGGACGCGAGGCCGAAGCCGAGTACAAGCGCAAGCTGAAGGAGCGCCAGACCTCGTCGAAGGCCGCCAAGGGCGAGCCGCTGAAGAAGCCCGAGGTGATGATACGCTACTGCCCTTCGAAGACCTCGAACCACGTGCTCTTCCACCGCCTGGAGAACGCCCGCGAGATGGTCGACGGCAAGGAGATGCACCTGCACATCTATACCTTCGACTCGGAGCTCGACGCCAACACGGCGGCACAGCGCGGCGGGTCGTGGATAGACAAGCACGACATCGAGCTGAAGGCCTTCCACAACGAGTGCACGGGCGTGGACTACTCGAACCCCGACTCGTCGAACGGCATCTTCCCCGTCTACTACAACACGGTGTGCACCGGCACGCCGCTGTCGCTGCAGCGCAAGATCAACATACGCAACGTGAACGACGGCCTGTGCTCGCGCATCGCCTTCTTCAAGATGAAGGACGACGGGTTCCACATGATAGCCCGCGGCAACCGCCTGCGCAACCACGCCCAGGAGTGCAAGATCAAGCAGTGGGCCTTCCGCTTCGACAAGATGAAGGGCGAGCTGAAGATAGGGCGGCTCGTGGACCACGTCTACAACCTCTGCCAGGAGGCGACATGGACGGCCGAGGCCTCGGGCGACCGCGTGCTCGACATGCTGCGCAAGCGCGCCGTGTTCTACGCCATCTGGTTCACCATACCCCGCATCTATGCCCGCCAGTGGAAGCAGTACGAGAAGACGGGCGAGGTGGAGGTGGACGACAGCGACCTGCAGTTTGCCACGCTCATCTACGACGCCGTGCTCTACTGGCAGGACCGCCTCTTCGGCCGCATGCTCGAGGACTCGTGGCAGAACGCCGAGAACGACAACAAGCCCCGCGTGCGAAGGACGGTGAACGACGAGGTGTATGCCCGCCTGCCGCAGGAGTTCGACACGAAGGCCGTCATCGACATGATGAAGGTGTCGAAGGGAGGTGCCAGCGCCCAGCTGCGCCGCTGGCTGGCGGCGGGCCTGCTGGAGCGGACGAGTCACGGAAAGTACAGGAAGAAAGGAGCAACAGCATGAGCACGACACCACGCAAGCCTTATATCATGGCAAACTACCTGGAGAAGCTCGAGCGCCACGATCCCACCATCTACAGCGTCAAGAGCATGAGTGAGTACTGTTGTCACCTGACGTTCCGCACCGACTTCTGCCTGCTGCTGTTCCTCTATCAGGTGATGTACACCTTCTACCGCACCGGCCGGTCGTGGCACCAGATAGACGTCCGCCGCCAGAAGGAAGGCGGATGGCTGATGAAGCTCTCGTACAAGGCGAATGACAGGGAGAACGGGATGGGGTTCGGCCTCTCCCCCGACCCCTCTCCAACTGGAGAGGGGAGGCCCCTCCGAAGGAGGGGATCAGGGGCGCGGACGCGCTAAGTACGCAAGTACGCAAGTACGCAAGTAATCGTTAAGGGCCGGTCTTGCCTCCCCCACCCCCCCTCCGACTGGAGGGGGAACTGGTGAAGGGTGGATGGTGGATGGAGAAATGACCTTCCGCTGACTCAGGCTGCAGCCGCATTCCCGAGCTACGCTCGCCTACCCGTAGCCTTTCCCCTCCCCTCAAGGCAATCGCTCCCTCCTCGCGATTGCCTTGAAGGGAGGGGAGTTGCTCGTTGCGGACGAAGCGGCGGCTCATCGCGGACGAAGCGATGGCTCGTTGCGGACGGAGCAGCGGCTCATCGCGGACGAAGCAGCGGCTCGTCGCGGACGAAGCAGCGGCTCATCGCGGACGAAGCAGCGGCTCATCGCGGACGAAGCAGCGGCTCATCGCGGACGGAGCGGCGGCTCGTCGGCCACGAGCGACCACGGCGCATGAGTCAACGGAAAATCATTTCTCCATCCACCATCCTCCATCCACCCTTCACGATCCCCCCTCCAGTTGGAGGGGGCTAGGGGGAGGCCCCTTCCTTCACGATCCCCCTCCAGTTGGAGGGGGCTAGGGGGAGGCCAAAATCCTATTCACTATCTCTACAGCATCGCCGATGGTGATGCCTTCAACGCCATCGATGTCGGCGGCCTGCTCTAGGAAGGGCTCGGAAGGATGGCCTAGGAGATAGGCGACCAGGGCCACGGCATCGGCGATGGTGACCTTGCCGTCGTCGTTGACATCGCCTTCGGGCAGCCAGCTGGCTGACACCTGTACATTGCTGGCGGGCATGTCGAACGAGTTCTCCATCACGGGGATGTCGTTGCCATAGGCATCGCTCACCGACCATGAACGGAGCTGGTAGCCGGGCTGTGGCTGGGCCGTGAGGATGATGGGCGTGTCCTCGGTGGCCTCGGCGGGAGTGGCGGTGATGGTGCCGTAGGGCGACGTGAGACAGGTGACTGCGAAGAGCTGATCCCACTGGGCATAGAGGTCGAGGTCGGCGAAGAGGGTGACCGTGGCCTCGTCGGCATAGTAGTCGCCTGTGCCGTCGGCCTTGGTGTTCCATCCGGCGAAGACATAGCCGTCGCGGGTGAAGGTGCAGGCGTCGAGCACAGAAGCTTCGAAGTCGTTCACCGTCTGAGTCGTGGTCTCCGTGCCGTTGTGGAAGGTGATGATATGCGCGACGCTGACGGGCTCGCCCACTTTCTTGTAGAGTTGGATGGCTTTCTGACTTGCGTATGTGCCAGACTTATAATACCGGAAACGATTGTCGCCGCTGTTGAATCTCAGGTATGCTCCGCCCGAAGAGACAATGTCGACATTGTCGGCATTATAGGAGATGGAATTAGAGTAAGCCGTTGATGCATTTGCCGACAATCCATTAGCATTGCTTGTCTGACCGATATAATATCCGCTGGCCGACTTAATGGAATAACTGCTGCCCGACTTAGCAATCGTAAACGAAGCCGCATCAGTAGTGCTACTGACGGCGATACGGTTATTACTGATGGTCACTGAGATATTATTCCCCGTTGCATCCAATGCAGACAGCCCACCATTAAACGCCTTTGACCCCTCTTCATAGACGATGAGATACTGTCCGCTCCAGTCGCTGAGCGCCTGCTCTACCTTCTGATAGGCATAGTCGCCAGGCTCGGCGAAGACGGCAGCAATGGTGACATCGTAGGCGGGCATGACGAACTGATTGATACCGGCCATTTCGACCGGGACATTCGTGGCCGTCTCAAAGACGTGGAGCGCTGCCAGGGCATAGCCTGCGGCGGGAGTGGATGTCACGGTGACCAAGGTGCCGGGAAGAGCGGTGGCGGCACTGGCCGTGACGGTGCCGTTGGGAGTCTGTACCACGGCGATGTCGTAGTAGGTGGTGTTCTCCTTGAAGGTGGCGCTGACGGTGACAGCATAGGCGGGCATGGTGAACGTGCCGTTGCTGGTCACGCTGACGGTCGTGCCCGTGTCGCCAGTCTTCCAAACGCTGTAGGTGTCGACGGCATAGCCCGGGTCGGGCGTGGCCGTGATCGCCACCGTGGTGCCCTCGCTGGCTGTGGCAGGAGCGGCTATGCTGCCATGCTGCAGGCCCGTGGCACAGGCGATGGCATAGGTGGGAGCCGGTGTCCAGTTCTCGTCCCAGATCATGCGGGCATACTCAGGATGGTCGATGAAGGGATTGCGGTTGTGCTGATATTTCGAATAGACGACATTGTTGCGGTCGATCTCCTTCTGGCTGACGGGATCCTGTTCGTGCCAGCGGAGCAGCATCTTCATGGCCCAGTCCTTGATGACCGACTTATTGGTCATGTCGCTGGAATCCCAGTTGCTGTCCTCACTGTAATAGCGCACGCTCATGTAGAAGAATCCGCGGGCGATGTCGCCTTTATACTCGTCGATGGGCTCGAATACTTTGTCGGTATAGCCCGGTGTCTTGCAGGTGCCCAGCTTCGAGCCGTTGCCGGAGGTATAGCTGGCGGAGCCTACTTCGCCATAGGGATAGCTGGAGCGCCGGTTGTTGACATAGCCGTCGGTGGGATAAACGTGGAAGAGGTCGCACCTGGGGGTGGACTGCTCGTTGAACCAGCTCTGCGGCCAGGTATGCTCGCGGTTCCAGCAGTCGCCCTCCTTCTTATACGAGCCGCACTGGCCGCTATAAGGACTCCATTGCTTGTTGGAATAGATATCGATGATCTTGCCGTTGGCGTCGCAGTCGGTGTCGGGATAGGCATCGAGCAGGCCGTCGTAGCCCACCTTTGTATGCCCTTTAATAATATTGTGTAATGCCACTTTGAGTGCATCGCCGGTCTTTCCTTCGGCGTTATTGTAGTAGCCGGCGGGTATCTGGGCCCCCAGGGTGACGGTCATCACGAGGAGAGCCAGCAATAGCAATGGTCGTAGCAGACAGGTGCGTTTCATACGTTTTAGGCTTTTAAGGAAAAGACTGCCGGCGGTGCCCCGTAAGTCAGGCACCGCCGACAGGAATTATCGGCGCTGGCGGCTGCTCCACGCAGGCATGCCCTCGCCGCTGTGACAGAAGTCGATGAGCACCAGGTCGAAGATGAGGGTGCTGTGACTGGGTATGACCTCGTCGCCCTCAACGCCATAGCCCAGTGCACTGGGAATGTAGACGCGCCAGTAGTCACCGCGGTGCATGTGCTGCAGGGCGGTGGCCATACCGTCGACGAAGACGGCGAGGCTCTTGGCATAGGTGGCGGCGGTGTGCACGGAGAAGGTGCCGCTCATGGTCTGGTCGAAGACGTAGCCCTCAGGATAGGTGGCCGAGGGGATGAGCCGTCCACGATAGACGAGGCGCACGGAGTCGGTGTAGAAGGGGCTGTCGCCATCGTCTCCCTGCTCGATCACTTTGACGTAGATATACTCTGACGACGGTCCTTCGATGTCGGGATTGAGCGAGTAGTTCTTGAAGCGCTTCCACTGTGCAGGGTTGGAGCGCAGCGAGTCCTGCAGCGAGGCGAAGAAGGTCTCGTTGCGCCACTGCCAGTTGTCGAACTCTTCGACCTCGGTCTCCTCCTTGGTGCAAGCGCTTAGGCTAAACGACAAATGACAAATGATAAATGACAAACCTATCATCTGCATCCATCGTACTGACATCCTGCTACTATTTCTCATTCTCATTTCTCATTTCTCATTTTTCATTTTAGTTTGCGGATAGCCGCAAACCGCTAAAGTTTCTTCAGCAGCGAGGTGATGCTCACCTTGTCCTCGATGATGCTGTTGAGATCCTCGATGCGCACGCGCTCCTGCTCCATCGTATCGCGGAAGCGGAGGGTGACGCAGCCGTCCACGAGCGTGTCGTGGTCGACGGTGACGCAGTAGGGTGTGCCGATGGCATCCTGACGGCGGTAGCGCTTGCCGATGGAGTCCTTCTCGTCGTACTGGCAGTTGAAGTGGAACTTCAGCTGGTCGATGATCTCGCGGGCCTTCTCGGGCAGTCCGTCCTTCTTCACCAGCGGCATGACGGCGAGCTTGACAGGAGCCAGGGCTGCCGGCAGGCGGAGCACGGTGCGTGTCTCGCCGCCCTCGAGCTGCTCTTCGCAGAAGGCGTGGCACATGATGGAGAGGAACATACGGTCGACGCCGATGGATGTCTCGATGACAAACGGGGTGTAGCTCTCGTTGGTGGCCGGGTCGAAGTACTTGATCTGCTTGCCGCTGAACTTCTCGTGCTGCGACAGGTCGAAGTTGGTGCGTGAGTGGATGCCCTCGACCTCCTTGAACCCGAAGGGCATGTGGAACTCGATGTCGGTGGCAGCGTTGGCATAGTGGGCCAGCTTGTCGTGGTCGTGGAAACGATAGTTCTCAGCGCCGAAGCCCAGGTTCTGGTGCCACTTCATGCGCGTCTCCTTCCACTTGGCAAACCACTCCAGCTCGGTGCCGGGCTTGACGAAGAACTGCATCTCCATCTGCTCGAACTCGCGCATGCGGAAGATAAACTGGCGGGCCACGATCTCGTTGCGGAAAGCCTTGCCTATCTGTGCGATGCCGAAGGGAATCTTCATGCGGCCCGTCTTCTGCACGTTGAGGTAGTTGACGAAGATGCCCTGAGCCGTCTCCGGACGCAGGTAGATCTTCATCGAGCCGTCGGCCGTCGATCCCATCTCGGTGGAGAACATCAGGTTGAACTGACGCACGTCGGTCCAGTTCTTAGTGCCGCTGATGGGGCAGACGATCTCCTCGTCGAGGATGATCTGACGCAGCTCTTCAAGGTCGGGACCCTGCATGGCTGCAGCATAGCGGGCGTGGAGGGCATCGCGCTTCTCCTTCAGCTCGAGCACACGGGGGCTGGTGGCCAGGTACTGCTCCTCGTTGAAGGCTTCCTTGAAACGCTTGCGGGCCTTCTCCACTTCCTTCTGTATCTTTTCGTCGTACTTGGCTATCTGATCCTCGATGAGCACGTCGGCGCGATAGCGCTTCTTCGAGTCGCGGTTGTCGATGAGGGGATCATTGAATGCATCCACGTGACCGGAGGCCTTCCAGATGGTGGGGTGCATAAAGATGGCGCTGTCGATGCCCACGATGTTATCGTGCAGCATCGTCATGGCCTTCCACCAGTACTGCTTGATGTTGTTCTTCAGTTCTACGCCCATCTGGCCGTAGTCATAGACGGCGCCCAGGCCATCATAGATCTCACTGCTGGGAAACACGAAACCATACTCCTTGCAGTGACTCACAATCTTCTTAAAAACGTCTTCTTGTGCCATAATTTTTTATTTCGATTTACTTATTTTCGATTCACATTATAATTTTTCGCGTGCAAAGGTACAAATAAGTGAGAACAATACAAAATAAAAATCTATTTTTTAATTTTTATTGTCGAACGAAAGTACCTTCGGCGCAGCCAAAGGTGCCATATTTTGGGGGAGAGAGGGAGACAAAGGAGTTAAAGGGAGTTAAAGGACGGTGTTTTTTTCGTTGAAAGGCCAAAAAAGGGCTACCTTTGCATTTTAAATAGAAAATCTTCAGAACGTAAAAATCGAAAATCGTAAATCCCAAAGATGGTTGTTTGCATAGCAGAGAAACCGAGCGTGGCCCGCGACATAGCACGTATCATCGGAGCTACGGCCTCCCACGACGGATATATGGAAGGAAACGGCTATCAGGTGACATGGACCTTCGGACACCTGTGCACGCTGAAAGAGCCTGGCGACTATACTCAGGCCTGGCGCCCGTGGGCACTGACACAGCTGCCCATGATTCCTCAGCGCTTCGGCATCAAGCTCATACCCGAGGAACATATCACGAAGCAGTTTGCCGTCATCGAGCGGCTGATGCAGCAGGCTGATGCCATCGTCAACTGCGGTGATGCCGGTCAGGAGGGAGAGCTCATCCAGCGCTGGGTGATGCAGAAGGCGCAGGCCAAGTGTCCCGTGAAGCGGCTGTGGATCTCGTCGATGACCGACGAGGCCATCCGCGAGGGCTTTGCCAACCTGAAAGACCAGGCCGACTACCAGCCGCTCTACATGGCCGGCATGAGCCGGGCCATCGGCGACTGGCTGCTGGGCATGAACGCCACCCGTCTCTACACCCTGAAGTACGGCCAGAACCGGCAGGTGCTCAGCATCGGCCGTGTGCAGACGCCCACCCTCGCCCTCATCGTCAACCGTCAGAAGGAGATCGACAATTTCAAGCCCGAGCCCTACTGGGTGCTGGCCACCATCTACAGGGATGTGACGTTTACGGCTACGAAGGGCAAATTCACCTCGAAGGAAGAGGGCGAGCGGGCTTTCTCGCTCATCGAAGGGCAGCCTTTCGAAGTGACGAAGGTGGAGAAGAAAGAAGGCAAGGAGCAGCCCCCTCAGCTCTACGACCTCACCTCGCTGCAGGTGGACTGCAACCGTAAGTTCGGCTTCTCGGCCGAGATGACGCTGAACATCATCCAGAGCCTCTACGAGAAGAAGTTCACCACCTATCCCCGTGTCGACACGCAATACCTCTCCGACGACATCTACGCCAAGTGCCCGCAGACCCTCAACGGCCTCTATCAGACCAAGTTTGCAGGCGTGGCTCCCTATGCAGAGCTCATCAGGCCCATCGGAGGGAAACCGCTGAAAAAGAGCAAGCGGGTGTTCGACACATCGAAGGTCACCGACCACCATGCCATCATTCCCACCGGCGTCATTCCACAGGGACTGAGCGATGCCGAGCAGCGCGTCTTCGACCTTGTGGCCCGCCGCTTCATCGGTGTATTCCTGCCCGACTGCCGATTCTCTACCACGACCGTGCTGGGCGAGGTAGCCCCCCCGTCGTCCCCCGAGGGGGACACCAATGTCAAGACAAATGAAGCCCCCTCGGGGGCCGTAGTGGGGGCTCCCATTGAGTTCAAGGTCACCGGCAAGGAGATTCTCGATCCAGGATGGCGAGTGGTACTGCCGTCATCCTCGTCCCCTGAGGGTGACACAAATGATTCAGGCAATGAAGCCCCCTCGGGGGCCGTAGGGGGGGCTATCCCCACCTTCGTCAAGGGCGAGAGCGGACCCCACAAGCCTACGCTCACTGAAAAATGGACCACACCCCCACCCTATTACAACGAGGCCTCACTGCTGCGGGCGATGGAGACTGCCGGCAAGTTCGTCGAGGACGAGACACTGCGTGCGGCCATGAAGGAGAACGGCATAGGTCGTCCCTCCAGCAGGGCATCCATTATCGAGACCCTCTTCAAGCGCCATTATATCCGCCGCGACCGCAAACGACTGCTCGCCACCCCCACTGGCATCGAGCTCATCGACCTCATACACGAGGAACTGCTCAAGAGCTGTGAGCTCACCGGCATCTGGGAGAAGAAACTGCGCGACATTGAGCACAAGAAGTACGATGCCCAGCAGTTCATCGACGAGCTGAAGCAGCAGGTCACCGAGATTGTCAACCAGGTGATGGCCGACGGCAGCAACCGTCATGTCACCGTGACCACCGATGTCACTCCTCCGCCGGCACCTGCACAGGGCAAAGCACCTAAGAAGCCTCGTAAGACCACGCCCAAAGCCGGCAAAGCTGCCACCCCGACCGCTTCAAATGCCGGGAAAGCTGCCGGCACGCCATCACCTCAAGCCGCCACTGCAGCCCCTGCCAGCACGGCAGCCGACGGGCTCGTAGGCAGGCCCTGTCCGCTCTGTGGCAAGGGTCATATCATCAAGGGCAAGACCGCCTACGGCTGTTCGGAATGGAAGAACGGCTGCACCTGGCGTCAGCCTTTCTAAGAAGCAAACACTACTAATCGAATGAAGACAAAGACAATGGGAGACAAAGCCAACGAGCCGCAAATACTGAAAGTAGACTACCTGCCACAACTGAACTACGCCATGCAGCTGCACGGTGAGCGCTGCCTGCGACGTATCGAGATATATAATCCCTCCGACGAGGACTGGGCCGACGTGACCATCAGCCTCAGCGGCGAACTAGTGGAATCCTGCGAAGAGCACATCGAGCTGATCCCCAGGAAGCAGGCCGTCAGAATCACCCAGCTGCACCTCATGCCCGACATCGACATGCTCCGCAAGCTGACAGAGAGCGTAGTGACTCACTTCGCCCTGACAGTCTCCACAGGTGAGACCGCCATTCACGAGCAACACTACGAACTGCGGCTGCTGGCCTTCGACGAATGGACTGGCGGGCAGACGAGTCCCGAGATACTGGCCTCGTTTGTCACTCCCAACAGCGAGCAGCTGTCGCCCATACTGGTGAAGGCCGCCACACTGATGGAACAGCTCACGGGGTCGGCCGCCCTTGACGACTACCAGACACAGGATCCCAATCGCGTCCGGGCACAGGTGGCAAGCATCTATGCCGCCTTGTGCCAGCAAGGACTCGTCTACAGTGCTCCCCCATCAAGTTTCGAACAGACAGGACAGCGTGTGCGACTGGCTCCGAAGGTACTCGAGCAGAAGATCGGGACATGCCTCGACCTCTCGCTGCTTGCAGCCTCATGCCTGGAAGCATGCGGACTGCATCCGCTGATTCTCCTGCTGAAAGGGCATGCGATGGTGGGATGCTGGCTGACTAATAAATACTACCAGCACACGGTGGGCGATGATGCCTCGCTGCTGCTGAAGTCGGCTGCCGACGGCATCAATGAGATGGTGCTGTTCGAATCGACATCGCTCACCCACACAGAGAGCATCAGTTTCGAGACGGCCGTAGACCAGGCAGAAAAACGCCTGCTGTCGAAACCTGATGACTTCAGAATGTTCATCGACGTGTATCGCTGCCGTCTGGAAGGCATCCGCCCGCTACCCCTGAAAAGCGACGGCACGCTGCAAGTAGACGGGCTGCAGCACAAAGAGACCAAGGACATCCTCGACATCGCTCATCAGACCACCGTCAACGTGAGTGATGCCAACGACGAGACCCCTGCCGACCGCCTGCAAATATGGGAGCGCAAGCTGCTCGACTTCAGCATGCGCAACAGCCTGCTGAACCTGCGCATCACCAAGAAGGCTGTGCCCTTCATCTCGTTCGACCTCGACGTGCTGGAAGACCAGCTGCAGGCCGGCGACAGTTTTGAATTATTGTCATCGCCCACGAAAGAAAAGATACAGCCCGATGAAGGCGCCTATTACCTCTCACGCCTGCATTCTATCGAGCTGGAGGCTGTGGTGACACAGGCTCTGAAGCAGAATCAGCTATACTCCTATCTCAACGACAACGAACTGCCAAATGCCGTCAAGACACTCTACCGCGATTCGCGCACAGCAATGGAGGAGAACGGTGCCGACACACTGTTCCTGACATTGGGAATGCTGAAATGGTATGAGACCGAGAAGAGCATCATGCCACGCTATGCCCCACTGGTGATGCTGCCCGTCAGACTGGTGAGGAAAAGTGCCGGCAGCTATGTGCTGCGCATGCGAGAGGAGGAGACAACGTTCAACACCACCCTCGTGGAGATGCTGCGACAGCAGTTCGGACTGACCTTCAACGGGCTGCTGCCGCTGCCCAAGGACAACAGCGGCGTAGACCTGCGCGCCATCTTCTCGATCGTCAGGGCTCACATCAAGGAGCACGCCCGCTGGGATGTCGTAGAAGAGGCCCTGCTGGGTCTGTTCTCCTTCAGTAAGTTTGTGATGTGGAACGACATCCACAGCAACTCTCAGCTCATGCGGCGCAATCATATCGTAGATGCGCTGCTACAGAAGCAGTTCCAGCGACAGCCGTCGTCGGAAGAGCCGCTGGACGTGCGCAAGGCCGACCGCTCGCTCCATCCTACGGCATTTGCCCTGCCTGTCGACGTGGACTCTTCACAGCTGGAAGCTGTCATAGAGTCAGGGCTGGAACGAAGCTTCATCCTCTATGGCCCTCCGGGTACCGGCAAGAGTCAGACCATCACGAATATCATATCCAATGCCCTCTATCACGGCAAGCGCGTACTGTTCGTTGCTGAGAAGATGGCTGCCCTGCAAGTGGTGCAGGCACGAATGGAGAAAATAGGAGTGGCACCCTTCTGTCTGGAGATGCACTCCAACAAAATGACGAAGAGTCACCTGCTGCACCAGCTGCAGGCTGTGCTGGATCTTGCCCAGACGAAAAGCAGCAAGGAATACGCACAAAAGGCCGACGACCTGATGAAATGCCGTCAGGAACTGCTTGACTATGTCGAGAAGCTCCATCAGCGACGCTCCTGTGGGCTGTCGCTGCACGACTGCATCACCCGCTACGAGGCACTCGACGGTATTGATCCTTTGTCACCCTCTTCTGATTTCGTAAAAGAACTAACTGAGGAAAAGCTGCGAACCGCTGAAGAATCACTGCGCCAGCTGGACACCGTCATTCAAATATCCGGACATCCCTATGGGCATCCGCTATTGGGACTGGAGATCAACGATGCCTCGGAAAAAGCCCGTCAGCAGCTCATCGACGAACTGCCCATACTGCGTCAACAGGTCGAAGAAACGCTTAATACCTCTAATGACAAGACACTGACCTTCAAAGGACTGCAGAACCACATGGGACTCATACAGGCGCAAGAGTCGTTGCTGTCACTCTACACCGACCAAGTGCTCACACTGCATCCTCGTCAGCTTAGCGGCGAGTGGCAAATGATCGGACAAAAATGGTTCTTGCCCAGGTTCTTCGCCAAGCGGTCGTTCGTCAAGAAGATGCGCGCCTTCAAGGCCGATTTCCAGGCCAGCGACCTGCCGACCCTTCTCGCCGACTTGGAGGACTGTCAGCAGAAAGCCCAGGACTGTGGCTACGAGAAGCAAGCCATTGTCAGTGCAGCACACAGCAAGGCCTGCAAGCAGTTGTATAACACCATCTGCCGGCTATGGCCCAAGACATGCAGCTTCAACCTTGGCGACGACCCTGCCCTGTCGATCCTCTCAAGCCGCATTGACGTTTGGATGCAGCACATGGAACGCTGCAGGGAGTGGACTCACTGGTGCATGCGAATGCCTGCGTTGAGAGAGCAGAAACTGAACTTTGCCATTCAGCACATGGAAGGTTCGCAGGTCACTGGAAACGAGACTGCCGAGCGCATGTTGCGTGGTGCCTATAAGCGTCTGGCCTTGGACATCATCGATGCCGATCCCAGTCTGGCAATGTTCAACGGCATTCTCTTCGACGATGTGGTCAAACGATACCGCGAATTGTCGACTGAGTTCCAGCAGCTCACCAAGGAGATGCTCTATCACCAACTGGTGAAGCGTCTTCCCTGGAAAGCCGAAGACATCGTTGGCAACACTGAGCTGGCACAGCTCAAACGATGGTTGTCATCGGGAGGACGAGGAGTCACCATCCGTCGCATCATGGATCAGCTGCCCACGCTGCTGCCGCAACTCTGTCCATGCATGCTGATGAGCCCCATCTCGGTGGCTCAGTTCATCGATCTGAACCAGCCGCCTTTCGACCTTGTCATCTTCGACGAGGCCTCACAGATGCCTACCAGCGAGGCAGTGGGAGCCATCGCAAGAGGAAAGAACCTCATCGTGGTAGGCGACCCCAAGCAAATGCCTCCTACCAGTTTCTTCAATGTCAGCGCAGTAGACGAGACCGAAGCTGATGTGGACGACATGGAAAGCATACTCGACGACTGCATCACGCTCTCACTGCCTGAGCATTACCTCTCCTGGCACTATCGCTCACGCCACGAGAGCCTCATCGCTTTCAGCAACTCACAATACTACGACGGACGGCTGCTCACCTTCCCCTCAGTCGATGATCGAGAGTCAAAAGTGCGCTTCGTACCCGTGGAAGGAGTCTACGATCATGGGCGCACTCGCAGCAACCGTGCTGAGGCAGAGGCCATCGTCAAGGAGACTTTGCAACGCCTGCCCCAAGGAGCATCAATTGGCATCGTGGCATTCAGTAAAGTACAGCAGAACCTCATCGAGGACTTGCTGACCGACGAGCTGGCCAAGCATCCCGAACTCGAAAAGATGGCCTATGATGCCAGCGAGCCCATCTTCGTGAAGAACCTGGAAAACGTGCAAGGCGACGAGCGCGACATCATCCTCTTCTCCATCGGCTATGGCCCCGACAAGAGCGGGAAGGTGTCGATGAACTTCGGTCCGCTGAACAACCGTGGTGGCGAGCGCCGCCTGAACGTTGCCGTGAGTCGTGCCAGGAAGGAGATGGTGGTATTCTCCACCCTACAGCCTGAACAAGTAGACCTCAATCGCTCAAATGCCCGTGGCGTGGAGGGACTGAAGCGATTCCTCGAGTTCGCCAAGAGCGGACGTATGGCCATCACTCCTGGGCAGATAAAGGGCTCGCCACTTGCCGACAGCCTGGTAAACCTCCTTGCCGATGAACTGCGCAAAAAGGGATATCTGGTTGACACAAAGGTGGGCCGCAGCAAGTTCAAGATCGACCTGGCCATCGTCGATCCTGACAACCACGACAAGTACATACTGGGAATACTCTGCGACGGCGAAAGCTATTATGACACTAAAACGGAACGTGACCGCGAGGTGGTGCAGCCCAGCGTGCTGAAAGGCCTGCAATGGAACCTCATCCGTGTCTGGACAATCGACTGGATGCTGAACCGTGAGAAGGTGCTGGAGCGCATTGACAATTATCTGCAGGAAATCACGAAACACAGTAAGGAGGCATCGTGAGCAACATTGTAATCATGATGACACTGTTTGTCATCGTACTTGTAGGCTTTGCTGCAGGCAAGCTGGGCTATATGGGAGGTGACTTCGACAAGCGTCTGTCGAACATTGTCATCGACATCACGTGTCCTGCGCTGATTCTTTCATCAACGATGGGAGGCACACTGCCTGAGCGTCAGTTCATCCTGCCTTTGCTCAGCATCAGCCTACTCACCTATATCCTGTTGACTATCATTGCACTGGCTCTTCCCCGGTTTCTCACTCACAATAAAGACGAAGAGGGCATTGTGGGCTTCGCATTGATGTTCGGCAACGTGGGGTTCATAGGCTATCCTGTCGTGGCCTCTATCTTCGGACATCAGGCTGTATTCTATGCCGCCGTACTGAACGTGGTCAACACCTTTGCCGTCTTCACCGTCGGCACCATGCTGCTCCAAGGAAATGAAGTAAACAAAAGTGCTGCCTTCCGTCCGAAAGTGCTCTATAGCTCGCCCATGATGGCAGCTTATCTGGCCATGCTCATCGTAGCCTTTGGCATCGACGGAATACCGGCAGTCATCAGCCAGCCGCTGACCCTGATAGGCAACATTACCGTTCCTGCAGCATTGCTGATTATCGGCTCGTCGATGTCGCAACTCTCTCTGAAGACCATGCTGGGCAGCCGAACGGTCTATGCCACTGCCGTTTTCCGTCTGGCAGTCATACCGCTGGGATTGTTCCTGCTTTTCTCGGTAATGGGGTTCAGCCCACTCGTGGTGAACATCAACACCGTGGTGATAGCGATGCCGGTAGCTACCTACAGCACTATCCTCTGCCTGAAACTAGGACGAGATACGACTCTTATCACTGAAACGACATTCATCACTACCATATTATCAGTAGTGACAATACCGCTCATCGCATTGATGTTCTCAAATCTTTAGTTCCTTCATGATCTCACTCATACGCTGGAGCGTGGAGATACGTGTGGGAACAAGAGGCAAACGAAGCACATTCTCGATGAAGCCCATCTCATGAAGCATGGCCTTCACTCCAGCTGGGTTGCCATCAACGAAAAGAAGGGAGAACAAATCGGTGAAACGATGATGGATCTTGCGTGCAGGCTCATACTCGCCTCGCATCTGCAGACGAATCATCTTCGAGAACTCACGCGGCAGCGCATTGCCAATGACGGAGATAACACCCACTGCTCCACATGACACCATAGGGAAGGTAAGCGCATCGTCACCGGAGATGACGTCGAAGTCACGAGGTTTGTTCTTAATGATCTCATCCACCTGCTCCAGATTGCCGCTGGCCTCCTTGATAGCCACGATATTCTGGCAGTCGCGAGCCAGACGGACGGTGGTCGCAGCCTGCAAGTTGACTCCTGTACGACCAGGAACATTATAAAGGACAACAGGCAACTGAGTAGCGGCAGCTATCGCCTTAAAGTGTTGATACAAGCCTTCTTGTGAAGGTTTGTTATAGTAAGGGCACACACTTAGCACACCGTCGATGCCCTTGAAGTCGCCATTCTTCAGCTCCTGTACTACAGCAGCCGTATTATTGCCTCCACATCCCATTAGAATAGGGACCCGAGCCTGTACCTTCTCTACTACCAAGTCCTTGATAAGTTGTCGCTCAGAGGCCGTCAACGTCGGAGTCTCACCCGTCGTGGCGAGGATGCAGAAGAAATCGGCACCATTCTCCAACTGATATTCAACCAAACGGAGCAAAGACTCGTAATCAACCTCTCCGTTCTGCTTAAATGGTGTCACCAAGGCTATTCCTAAGCCCTTGAATATGTTGTAAACCATAGATAAAAATGCACATTTGCCTAATTTCGAGTGCAAAGTTACAAAAAAAAAGCCATTCATCATTCATATTTCACAAATATTTCGTATCTTTGCACCATAAATACTCTGACCTAATATGAAAAAGACCCTTTCACTCATCATGCTCATGCTCCTCATTGGAGTATGCAGCTCCCATGCACAGGACAAGCGCTACCAGTTGTATGGCGTGGGATTCTACAACCTCGAGAACCTGTTTGACACTTGTCACGACGAAGGTCACAACGACTACGAGTACCTGCCCGACGGAACCAACAAGTGGACTGGTCTGAAGTATACGCACAAGTTGCGCAATATGGCTCGCGTGCTGGCAGAAATGGGCACCGACCGCATTCCCATAGGCTGTGCCTTCATCGGAGTGAGTGAGGTAGAGAACGCCAAATGCCTCACCGACCTCTGTAATCAAGAGCCACTGAAAGCACGCAATATGCAGTTCGTGCATATCGAGGGGCCTGACCAGCGAGGCGTCGACTGCGCCCTGATCTACAATCCGCAGCTCTTCCAGGTACGTGACGTCAAGCTCTATCCTTATATCTATGTGAAGCCAGAAGACTCGCTGCGAGCCACTCGTGGTTTCCTCACTGTCAGCGGCACGATGGCCGGCGAGCATGTTGCCGTCATCGTCAACCACCTGCCTTCACGTTTTGCCGGCTCCTTCTACCGTGAGGAGGGCGGACGGCAGATCTTCGAAGTTAAGCAAAAACTGCTGGCAGAAGACCCCAATGTGAAGATCTTTATCATGGGCGACATGAACGACGACCCACAAGACAAGTCGATGGCTGAAGCTCTGGGAGCTCGTCGCAAGATGAAAAAGGTGGAGGAAGGCGGGCTGTGGAATCCCTGGTGGGATGTCCTCGCTTCAGGCACTGGCACCCTGCAGTATGACGGTGGCTGGAACCTCTTCGACCAGATTATCCTTTCGCGCTCTCTGCTCGACCTCAAGCACATGAAGGACGGCAAGGATGTGGAACTCAGCAAGATTGACTGCTCCACCCTGAAATACTACCGTCATCAGATATTCCGCCGTGACTATCTGTTCCAGCGTGAAGGCAGATACAAAGGCAACACCTTGCGCACACATGCCGGCGGAGCATGGCTCGACGGCTATAGCGACCACCTGCCAACCGTGGTCTATGTAGTCAAGGAAGCAAAATAAACAAACCTCAAACCATTTATATCAATGACCATCATAGGAATAGCAGGCGGGACGGGTTCTGGAAAGACCACAGTTGTCAAGCATATCGCACAGGCTCTTCCGCCGCATTGCGTAGCTGTTGTCCCCCTTGACTCATACTACAACGATACCACCAACCTCACACCCGAGGAACGAAAGGCCATCAACTTCGACCATCCTGATGCTTTCGACTGGAAACTGTTAAGCGAGCAGATACGTATGCTGAAGAATGGCGAGGCTATCGAACAGCCCACCTACTCATACATCGAGAGCAACCGTCTGAAAGAGACCATCCACGTCGAGCCCAAGCCCGTCATCATCATTGAGGGCATTATGACCCTTCATTACAAGCGGCTACGCGACATGATGGATCTGAAGATCTTTGTAGATACTGATAGCGACGTACGTCTCATACGAAACATACGCCGCGATGTAGTGGAGCGAGGACGTACTGTTGACATGGTGCTTGACCGCTATGAAAAGGTGCTCAAGCCCATGCACGAGCAGTTCATCGAGCCTACCAAGAAGTTTGCCGACCTCATTATTCCCTGGGGTGGCGAGAACAAGACGGGCATCCATATCCTCAAGACATATATTGAGGGAATCGTCACGGGAGTATAGACAGCCCGTCTATTTGAAGTACTATTTACTGACTGCTTCAAGCCAGCCCAGAAGAGCCACCAACGACGCATTCCAGTTGATGGCAATCTCGTTGCTGGCATAGGACTGCATTGCGTCAATATAGGATTCGTCGGGCTGGTTTGAAGGGTAGGTAAGATTGCCGTCGGCCTTGTCCTGCTGGCCTGGATTGGGGCCACCTGCCAAGAGTCCGGGGAAGGGAGCATCGATGCCGTCAGCCTCGCTGATACGATGATGAGGATGTTGTGGGCTCAGCGAACCAAACCCAGTAACGAAGCAGTAGCCTGTGGCATTTCTGCCAAGTACGTAGTCGGCATTCTGCTGTGCTGCCGTCAGATATTGTTGCTGACCTGTCAGGCGATGAGCATAAAGCAAGGCAACACCATTAGCACCAAAGGCCTCGGCCAGGCATCCCCAGCCAAAGTCACGGCGGCTGTTGCCACAAGGTGTTTGGAACGAAGAAGCAGACGTAGTGGCTACAAGGCTGTCGCAATAGTTCAGAAGCTGTGTCTTCAAGACATCCTGCATCTTCGACGGATGACTCAGGCAGTCGAAAGTGCCGAGCGAAGCAACGTTGCCCCACGTAGGAGCTGAGAACCGCTGCGGCTGGTGTTGCTCTGCAAGATTGGCAAACAGCGGGTCTTCTGTGAGCAGATAGAGTTCGGTAGCTGCCCAGAAGAGCTCATCGGAGGTGTTGAAATCGCCATAGGCTCCCGTAGAGACTGCAGGCTTAAACTGCTGACTCATACGCTCCTGCTGGTAGAGCACACGCGGATTGCGCTCTGCCCATCCATAGGCAGCAAGAGCAGCATTGGCAGCCTGTCGCGAGAAATCGGGATAGTCAGTATTTCCTTTGAAGATGCGGGCAGCCTGAGCCATCACAGCTGCGAAATCGAGCGTTGCTGTCGTGGTTTTCTGTACTACATAGCGCTGCTGATGGCAGTCTTTAGGCATGACGAAACCTTCGAAGTTGGGCGTGGTGAGCTTATGGTATACACCTCCGTCATAGGGATCCTGCATCGTCAGCATCCAGGCGAGATTGTAGTAAAGCTCGTCGAGGATGTCAGCAGTACGGTTGCTGCTTTCCGGGATATTGACGCTGAGTCCGTCATAGTACTTGCGGTTCTGTTCATAGCTGCAAAGCATGATACCAACGGAAAAGGCAGAGTTGACTATGTACTTGTTGTAGTCGCCTGCATCGTACCATCCTCCTGGCGAGGAAATCACGCTACCGGCAGGTCGGCCGACGGACGCTGCAGAGGGATGAATAAGCACTTGGGTATCAGGATGTCCAAGCGGACGGGCATAGTTACCGGCATAGCGCTGTTCGATAGGCATACCCGACCGAATAAGGTAGAAAGCCTTAAGAGTAGCTTCCGTAACGTTGTGAAGGGCGTCAGCAGCGATAGTAAAGCTTGCCGAATGACTGCCACAGCGGATAGTATAGGTGCCTGGCTGCGTCAGCGACGAGAAATCAATCACCGTGCGCTCTTTCTTTGACCAAGGAGAGACGGCGGTTCGCAGCAAGCGTGGTTTGACAGCCTTCTTCCCGGTGGCATCACTGACAATAGACACTTTGCCCGCTTTGACTTTACCTTCTATGACTGCGGTTTTCTCCTGATGGGGATACATGCCCACCTGATTCACTCGGATCTGTGAAGGAAGGGCCACAGGAATGGCGATGATTGCGCCCAGTAGACAATAGCGTAGTTTGGTTCTCATGTTAATTCCAGGTAAAACGATGAATAATAGGTTAGTTTGACTCCCCTACCCCTATAGAGGCTGGCAGGGGAGTCATAAAGAATGGTAGCGTTAAATCAATGATTGCGGAAGTTCCACTTCGAGTTATCACTCTTGAAGTCGTACTCAGCCAACGTCGGTGTGCTGTCGCCTGCGGAATAGAGACAGTACTTCTTGTTGAGGCCTTCCTGTCCGGGAATGACCTTCGGCATGATGCGGAATGTACCGTCAATGAGCTGCTCAATGCGCCAGAGCTGATCGTCGTCACCTGTATAGGCTGGAACGGTAGTTACTTCCTTGTCGGCAGTAGCGGCGAGTGCACGCTCTGTACCTTCGATCACGATCTTGAAGTATGGGCCACCAAGGTAGCCACCCTTACCCTCAGCGGGAGTAATGGTCCAGCGCTGGTGGGGACGGAACATATAGTCGCCGATACGAGCAGGAATATTACCTTCGGGCCAAGTTCCGATTACATCAGCCAATGTCTGATTAGCTACAGGCTGGGGAGGAGCCGCATTCTGCTGGGGTCTTCCGAAGCCGCCGAATCCACCACGAGCCACGTTCATACGCACGAAGTCAACTGCCAGCTCAAGGGCATAGCCACGACGCTCACTCTCAATCTCAAAGGTACCACCCTTGAACTGATCGCCACCTACGGGCCAACCGTTCTTCCAAAGCAGCGGACGGATGGCCAATGTTGAACGTCCACCCATGTCGAAATCAGCCTCCCAATGGAACGACATCACCTCAACACCCTCGTCGATGATGGTACGTCCGAAATGTCCGGCACCCGTCTTACGGTCGCCTGCGGCAATCACCATCTTACCTCCTCCGTGATACATGTCGCGTCCCACATTATCTATATAGGGACCCTCGACGCTCTTCGAACGGCCTACCACAATGTTATAGGTAGAGTTCACACCGTCGCAGCAGGTGCCGTGAGTACCAAGCAGATAGTACCAGCCATCATTGTAGATGAGGTCGGAAGCCTCACAGTCGATAGCGATATCCTTCTCCTTGTTGCCGCTCTTGCGGAAGCCGGTTGTAGGATCGAGCTCAATCAAGCGGATGGTGCCGAAATATGTGCCGTAGCTCACCCACAGACGTCCTGTGGTGGGATCAAGCATGATACCCGGGTCGATGGCATCCTGATCTTCCAAGCCATCGGAGAAACACACCTCGACAGCCTCAGACCATTTGAAGTCGGGTGACTTGGGATCGAGGGTCTTATTCCACATCGTGAGGATACGTCCAGCATGACCGCCACCGAGGCCACCGCCTGTCGCACCATAGATGCAGAGGTAACGGTCACCTATCTTAATCATGTCGGGAGCAGCACCGCCTCCAGGACGCTCGGCACCGCCATTCCAGGTCCAGCCGTCTTCAGAGATAATGCCTCCACCTCCCGTACCGAAGGTATAGTATTTGCCCTCGCACTCGGCGATGGTCGAGGGATCGTGGATAAAGGGTGCGCCAATCTGCGCGTTTGCGGCTGAGGCAAGCGTCATTGCCGCAAGGATGCTATATATTCTTTTCATCTTTATTTCTGATTTAAATTGATGGTATAGTTCTTAACAGGATTGCCTTTCTCATCGAGGAAGCGAACGCAGAAGTCGCTCATGCCCGGTCCGTTGATAATAGCTCCACGCAGGATGTTACGGCCTTTCTTGAGGGTGATACGATTCGACATGGCATCGTCCCTCACCATACGACGGTCGCCGGAGAGCAACAGCGTCTCCTCGCCGTTGAGCCACCACATGGAGGCTGAGTTGGAACCGACGGCCAGACGGACATTTTCGATATCCTCGTCGCAGTCGATAATCGTGACAGCCCAGAAGAGCACGCCATAGACCTTCTCACCCCACTTCTCGGCAAAGCGGAAGAGTTTCACGTTCATGTTCTCGCTGTCAAGGGCATGCCAGGTGAGGTTCTGGGTAACAGTCTTCACCTGAGGTCCTTCAGGCATCTGCTGCATACCGCGACCGAAGCCTGCGGGAGCCTGTTCCTGCTGGAACACGGCCTTCACTTTCTGTCCGTCCTTCGGCACGATGGTCTGCTGGCCCTTGAAGTATTCTCTGTTGAAATGCTCACGCAGATAAGAGTCTGTAAAGACGGTATTGCCACTATTAGGCTTGTCGATGGGTTCCAAAAGCAGCCAGCGGTGGATGAAGCCTTCGTCATCGGGCTGAGCCGATGGTGTGGTGACAGGCGAGAAGTACTTCGGACGGTTCTTGAACAAAACATAGTCAACGCTAAGAGCGCCCTCACCCTCGTTGGTAATCACGAGGTCGGTCACGCCATTAGGAACATATTCCAGCATAGCAGTCTGAGTGAGCCACTGGTTGCGCTGGTCACGGTTGAAGCGCATCATCGGCATGCCACCTCCTTGACCGCCAGCAGGGGGCACCGGTGGTCTGACTGTCATCTTGATGCGAGCCAGGACCTTGCCCTTTGGGTTCTTCTCGCGAATGCAGAACTCAGTATCGTCGCTGGCCTTGACGCTCATGATCAGATAGCCATCAGAGATGACGCTGAAGTCCACATCGTTATACTGCAGCCAGCTGCCTTTCGTAGGCAGGGTGGCCATATAGCTGCGGAAGGTGTTGACGGTATCGATAAGCTCAGAGGTCACACCTTCGCTGGCGCTGCTGTAGCGGTCGATCTGAATCTTCTCAGTAGCCTTGTTGATACCTACGCCGCGCATGGTCTGCTTCACCTCCTGGATGGTACCATCGGGATTGAAGAACAGCTTCTCGATACAGGCCGAACGGCGTTTGTCGTCACGAGGTGAGAAGTAGTTGTGATGATAGAAAAGATACCATTGACCCTTATAGTTGACGATGCTGTGGTGGTTGGTCCAGCAGCCATTGGGTTGCTCAGCCATAATCAGTCCCTTGTATTCGTAGGGTCCCATCGGGTTCTTACTCATGGCATAGCCGAGGACCTCGGTATTCTCTCTTACGTAAGGATAGGTAAGATAATAATTGCCGTTATACTCGAAGGCGAACGGACCTTCAGCCTGACGGTTGGGCAGGCCTTCAAGACAGTTGACGCCAATCATCTCCATCTCACGGTTGCCCCATTTGACTGTTGACTTTGGATTATCGTCAGCAAGCTCCTTCATGTTGGGCTTAAGCTTGGCACAACGTCCATTACCCCAGAAGATGTAGGCATTGCCGTCGGAAGCCTGAAGTACACACGGGTCGATGCCGTTGATGCCCTTGATGGGTTCCGGCTCGGGAATGAAAGGTCCCTCTGGGTTGTCGGCTATAGCCACACCCACAGCAAAGCCGCCACCTGCAGCAGGAGCGGAGGGGAAGTAGAAATAGTACTTTCCGTTCCTGTAGACACAGTCAGGCGCCCACATGGAATAGGAGTTTGGTCGCACCCAAGGCACTTTGTTCTGAGTGACAATCATACCATGATCCGTCCAGTCAGTCAGGTTTTCAGATGAAAACACGTGATAGTCCTCCATGCAGAACCAGTCCTGTCGCTGTCCGACGGGAGGCTTGATGTCGTGCGATGGATACAAGTACACCTTGTTATTAAACACGCGCGCGGTAGGGTCGGCTGTAAACTGATCGCGAATGATGGGGTTCTGAGCTGTCACAAACAGCGGAGCCCCTATCGCTACAGCCATCAAAATTGCTTTTGCTTTCATAACCTTTGTTTTGTGTGAAAAATGTACGCAAAGATAGTGAATAATTGACAGACTGCCAAACGTAGATGTTACCAATTACCACTTCTGTTACAAGACGGAAAAAAAATGAAACAAATGGGAAGGATAATCAGACGATTTTCGATACTTTTTCTGAAAAACAACCTCCAAACGATGGTGATATGGAAAAATATGATTACCTTTGCAGAAAATTAGCATACGCCACCAATATGAACTACTACAGTACCAACCATCAGGCCCCTGTGGCCGACTTGCGCAAGGCCGTAGTCAAAGGCTTAGCCGAAGATCGCGGTCTTTATATGCCAGAAGAGATTCACCATCTGCCGAAGGCTTTCTTCGATGACTTCAGCAAGATGCGTTTCCAGGACATTGCCTACAACGTGGCAAGCGCCTTCTTTGGTGAGGACGTCGACCTCGACGGTCTTCAAAACCTGGTCTACGACACGCTGTCGTTCGACTGCCCCATTGTGAAAGTCAAGGAGAACATCTACAGTCTGGAGCTGTTTCATGGCCCTACCCTCGCCTTCAAGGATGTTGGCGCACGCTTTATGGCCCGCCTGCTGCAATACTACATCAGGGAAGAAAGAAGAGGAATGTCCGACGATTTTTCAACAGAAGGAGCACAAGAGCACGAAAACAAGCTGGTGAACGTGCTGGTAGCCACCAGCGGCGACACGGGCTCAGCAGTAGCCAACGGTTTTCTGGGCGTTGAGGGCATCCACGTTTATGTACTCTACCCCAAAGGCAAGGTATCGCCCATCCAGGAATGTCAGTTCACCACTCTGGGGCAGAACATTACAGCCGTAGAAGTCGACGGCGTGTTCGACGACTGCCAGCGGCTGGTGAAGTCGGCTTTCATGGACTCCGAGCTCAATGAGCACATGATGCTCACCTCTGCCAACAGCATCAACGTGGCACGTTTCCTGCCCCAGGCATTCTATTATTTCAATGCTGTTGCTCGCCTGAAGGCCCTCGGCATGGTCGACGCCCCCGTAATCTGCGTTCCCAGCGGCAACTTCGGCAATATCTGTGCTGCCCTCTTCGGGCATCAGATGGGACTGCCCGTCAAGCGTTTCATCGCAGCCAACAATGCCAATGACGTGTTCTACAATTACTTGCAGACGGGGACGTACAATCCTCAGCCTTCTATCCAGACGCTGGCCAATGCGATGGACGTGGGCGATCCCTCCAACTTCGCACGCATCATCGACCTCTATTCTGAAGGTGGGAAGCTGTCGCCCGAAGAGACGCACCAACGCATCACCAGCCTTATCAGCGGTGCTACCTACAGCGACGAGGAGATCAAGGAGACGATGCGCCAATGCTACAAGGAAACTGGATACATCCTCGATCCTCACGGAGCCTGCGGTTATCGTGCCCTCGAGGAGCAGCTAAAGGATGGCGAGACAGGCATTTTCTGCGAGACGGCTCATCCGGCAAAGTTCAAGGAAAAGGTAGACGACATCCTTGGTATCGACGTAGAGATACCCGAACGTCTGGCCAACTTCATGAAGGGCGAGAAGCAAAGTGTGCCTATGTCCGCCGACTTCAAAGCTTTCAAGGCTTTTTTGATGGAACAATAAGATTGCCACGCTTATCAAACAGCTTGTAGTCGGCCAGCCATAAAGCCAGCACACAAGAGAGCAGCGCAGCAGCAACAGCGACAGCCCAGGTCAACAACGTCGACAGCAGGGCTGTCGCTATCGTTGTGCCAAAGGCCAGCATCACTAGGAACATCAGGGGCATAGCAACCACCATCGGCGAACGGCGCTGCCAAAGCAGAGGCAGGGCAGCAGCACGAAGTGAGCGACGGGCACAGGGCACTACCGACTCCAAGTGAGTAGCGCCGCTGGCCATCAGATAGCGACGATGTGCCTCTGTCCGTTTCAGGGCAAGAAGATAGGTCTCCATAGCCTTGGGCGTAGAGATAAGCAGGAAGAGCGCCATAGCCCCCCAGAGTGGCCAGAACGTTGACGTTGTGAAGAACAACGACAGGCATGCTGCCGTCGCACTACTTCCGACCAATACTGATACTGCCGTCACCAGCCACAACCACTTGGTCAGAGAGGGCACGTGCGGGCGCAGGCTGAACATCTTGCGCATCAATCGCTGGTCGACCACCCACAACAATGCCAGCGCCAATGCCAATACCATCAGCACCAACAGTATTCCCAATATTGAATATTCCATCTGATACATGCTTATCACGTTTTGGTTTTTGATTACGAAGGCAGTTCCACCACATTGTCTGATGCCCAGATGACGGTCTGGTCATCGCTGAGCACAATCACAATGCGCCCCTGCTGAGCCTGCTGACGCAGATAGTCGGCAGAAGAAGCATCGGGATGGTCGACAAGCAGGATGGGACGCTTCAGCAGCACAGCCACAGCCAGCAGGCGTGCGCGGATTCCTGTCGTGCCCGTTCGCTTCATCTCCTCCGACAGCAGGCCGTTGGAAATCGACAGCTCACGATTGGCCTTGAGCGCGAAGACATCCTGCACCTCGGGCGCCTCATACACTTCTATCTGCCCCACAGGGTCCAGACTGCTAGGGGCAAAGCTCATCATCCGTCGCATGGCAGGTGCCGATGCTGGAGTCAGCGGTTCGCCGTCGATGCTGATATATCCGCACACCACATGCTCAAAGCCCAGCAAGGCATACAACCAACGCAAAGAGGACTCCGCCGACGCCGACGGACGAGGCACGAGACAGGTGAGCTGCCCCTCGCGAGCCATCAGCGAAAGTGTGCTTCTCTCGCCTTCCAGTAATACATCGTTCAGTTCTAACATTTCTGGGTACAAAATTACAAAAAAAACGTTAAACAGCACGCCTTTCTTTGATTAAAAAATCTGAAAAGGGTGCTGTTTTTTACTTACAGCTGTTGCGCTCAGAGAGCCAAGTGCTATGTCATTGCCAAATGTTATCCTACAATCGCATGGGCACCACGAGTTTCAAGGCTATGTTGCGGCCCATGTTGCAGATGCCCTGCCTGCCTGTGACGACGTTCACATCCGTATATTTCAGTCGGCTGAGATGATTCTGGTAGGCACGGTTCAGCAGGTTACTTGCCGTGAGATAGAGCGAAGCCACATGCCGCCCCCTGATGTTGATGTCCGTGCCGGCCTCCATGTTGAGCAGCGTGTAGCTGGGCGTTGCCGTCTCGGTATCGTCAGCCATGTAGTAGTGGCCTTGCCGCAAGTAGCATTCAAGGGCGAGCGCCGCATAGGCATTGTTCAGCACACGGCCTTTATGCGTGATCTCGTACTTGAGTTCCGAAGTCCAGCGAGGCGCCGGCGTGAAAGGCAGGTATTTCGTCTCTCTCGGCTGATGCAGCTGCACGGCATCGACCATCGAGAAGGTGTTTTCGAAGTGAATGCGATGCATGGGGTGTATGTCGACCATAGCCTCAAAACCCATCAGGCGTGCATCACCGGCATCATATCGATAGGTGGCATAGTCATCGTCGAGCACCTCACCTGTGCGATGCAAGTAGATATAATTGTCGATGCGACTGGCAAAGAGAGCCAGCTGTGCCGAGAAGAAGTGCGACGAATAGTCGAAGCCCAAGTCCAGCTGAAGACTATGTTCAGGCTTGAGCTGATGATTGCCCACCTCATAGCGCACGGTACCTTCGTGCACACCATTGCTGCCCAGCTCACTCATGTTGGGAGCGCGGAAGCCCCGTGAGATATTGGCACGCAGGTCGAACTGCGACGTGAGGTTGCAAACGACACCTAGACTGGCCGACAGCCCTTCGAAATGACGGTGAAAGTCCTCGAAACGCAGCTCACCCTCGTCTTCCAAGGCGTAGCTGTGCAGCCCTCGGCGGTCGAATCGCAGTCCGCCTGTGATGTTCCACATGTCCATTTGTCGGCTGGCTGTGGCAAAGACTCCTGCGTCGAAGAGCACATAGGAGGGAATGAGATACTCCTCGCCTTTGTTCTGCGACCGCTGCCACATTCCTGCCACTCCTGCAGCCAGTTTCCATCCTCCATCCATCGACTTCTGGTAGCGCAGGTCGTAGTTCATCGTGTGCAGCTGGAAGTACAGCCCGTAGTCCTCAGGGCTCTCTTCATATTCCTGCCTGCGGTTCTGCTGGTAGCCCAGTATCAGTTTCAGCTGGTCGTCGTGGCCCAGGCGCAGCATGTTGTCGCAGATCAGCTTGTAGTGATATACCTGCTGGAAGGGCAGCGCCTTCGAATAGCTCTTCACGTCGTCCTCACAGAGCAGTTCACCAGTCGTCTCGTCGCGCTCTCCCTCGACGATGCTGGGAGTGAGATGATAGTATGAGCCTGTCAGCCAGCTCGTTCCCCACCCTTTGCTTATGCCCAGCTTCAGACGTGCCGACTGCTCGGCAAACTGCGAACCCGGCACGTAGCCGTCGCGTGGGTTCTTATAGGCGTGAGCCTGCTTCTGGCTCCAACGCCCGTCCCAGAGCAGTCCCTGGCGGTTGCCGGCAAAATTGGCCGAGTAGCCCATCAACCCGTTGTTGGTCTGATACTCTGTACTCACATTGGCATGCATCTCTCCGAGGGGGACGGCATGCTGCGGATGGAGGATGAGCACACCAGCCATAGCGTCGGAGCCGTACATCAGACTGGCAGGACCTTTCAGAATCTCAACCTGACCTACGGCTTGACCATCGACCTCCACTCCGTGCTCGTCGCCCCATTGCTGCCCTTCCTGCCGAATGCCATCGCTGACCACAGCCACGCGGTTGAAGCCCAGTCCTCGGATGACGGGCTTCGAGATACCGCTGCCTGTCGTAATCTGACTGACGCCCGGCTGACGGGCTATGGCGTCGATGATATTAGTCGAGGCGGTGGCCTGCAGCTCGCGCTCTGTGATGATGCTTACGGGGGCAGGCATCTCCTTGATGCGGCTCTGACCCGTGAGTCCTGTTACTGTAACCTCATTGATTTCCAAATGCTTGTAAAACACGTCCGTACTGTCGTGCGCCGTCTGTGCCTCTGCTGTGCCGACGATTCCACACAACAGAAGGCACGATATATAATATCGATTCATCTGTATTTTTAAATAATGTGTTAGGATATAATGCTTGTTTCTCGAAATCTCAGAATCAAGCAAAGGGAGGCGCACGCGACAGGCGGATACCCAGCCCCTGCTGCACATACTGTTTTTCTACCTCATCCACCCGCCTGCTGCAAAACCTCAGGGGCAGCAACAGCGTAATAGCGAGAGGCACAACATAGGCAGCAGACTGCAACTGACACAGCACACAGTCGTGCATCAGCTGCGCGGCCGACGTCAGATGCCCGCTATGAGGCATATGGTTGGCACACTCATAACAGCTGTCAGCACTCCATACCGACCTGTCGCCATGCACATGCACCGACATCGCCAGCAGAAGCGTCGCATAAAGCGCCAGCAGTATGCGCCCGAAGGACTGTCTACGTCTAGTTCCGCTCATTTCGGGCACAAAGATACGAAATAATTATGAATCATGCTTTGTTTTTTTGTTTTTTTTACTACCTTTGCACCATGTTTGCAAACAAAAGATACAGACTGCCTGCCGAGTGGGAGCCACAAAGCGGCGTACAGCTCACCTGGCCGCATGCCGGCACCGATTGGGCTCCGATGCTCGACGAGGTGACAAAGACCTATGAAGAGATGGCCCGCGAGATACGCAAGCGCGAGCCCCTGCTCATCGTGGGACCGCCCACCAACGACACCTGGGCACGCGATCATGGGTTCATCACCCTGATCAAGGAAGAGCAATCTACTCCTCTCTCCTCCGCGAATGGGGCTGGAGATGAGGCTCTCCTGCTAGATTTTTGCTTCAACGGCTGGGGCGAGAAATTCCCTGCCGAGCTCGACAATGCCATCAACCGGCGCCTCTATGACGACGGTTCGGTCAGGGGAGAGTATGTCGACCATCTCGACTTCGTGCTCGAAGGGGGCTCTATCGAAAGCGACGGACAGGGCACCATCTTCACCACCTCGTGCTGCCTGCTCGCCCCTCATCGCAACCAGCCACTCAGCAAGAGCCAGATTGAAGAGCGCCTGAAGCAATACCTCTATGCCGAGCGCATCCTCTGGATAGACCACGGACAGCTCACGGGCGACGATACCGACGGGCATATCGATACGTTGGTGCGCATAGCCCCCAACGACACATTATTATATATAAGGTGCAGCGACCCCGACGATGAGCAGTACGAGGAACTGCGACTGATGGAGGAGCAGCTGCGCACCTTCCGCACCCTCGACGGCCGGCCCTATCGCCGCCTGCCGCTACCCATGCCCCGCCCCATCTACGACGACGAAGGCTGCCGCCTTCCTGCCACCTATGCCAATTTCCTTGTGGTCAACGACGCCGTGCTCTGCCCCACCTATGCCCAGCCCGACCTCGACAGCGAGGCGCTGAGCGTCATCGGCGAGGCATTCCCCGGACGCGAGATCGTAGGCATCGACTGCCGCTCACTCATCCAGCAACACGGCTCCCTGCATTGCTGCACCATGCAGTATCCCACGGGCGTACTCACGCTATAACTCACCAACCAACCCCCATTTATCACGACAATGAAAATAGCCTACCTACAGCAGCATAATACTGCCGACATCGTCAACAACATCGAGCGACTCTGCGACGGCATACGCGACCTCGCCAAGCGCGGAGCAGAGCTCATCGTACTACAGGAGCTGCACAACTTGCTCTATTTCTGCCAAGTGGAAGATGTCAACAACTTCGACCTCGCCGAGCCCATCCCTGGCCCCAGCACCAACCTCTATTCACAGTTGGCCAAGGAGCTGCAGGTAGTCATCGTCACATCACTCTTCGAACGACGTGCACCCGGGCTCTACCACAATACTGCCGTCGTACTCGAGCGCGACGGATCGATAGCAGGCATCTACCGCAAGATGCACATACCCGACGATCCGGGCTACTACGAGAAGTTCTACTTCACGCCAGGCGACCTGGGCTTCCATCCCATCCAGACCTCCGTCGGACGCCTCGGAGTGCTCGTCTGCTGGGACCAATGGTATCCCGAGGCAGCACGCCTCATGGCCCTGCAGGGAGCCGAGCTCCTCATCTACCCTACCGCCATTGGCTACGACCCCAACGATACTCCCGACGAGCAGCAGCGTCAGCGCCGAGCCTGGCAGACGGTAATGCGAGGTCACGCCGTAGCCAACGGCCTCCCCGTCATCGCCGTAAACCGCGTAGGCGAAGAACCCACCCCAACAGCAGAAGAAGCCTCCCCCAGTCGGGGGAGGTTGGAGGGGGCCCCTTTCTTCTGGGGCACCAGCTTCGTCTGCGGCCCTCAGGGCGAACTCATCTACGAGTCGGCAGAGGATGAGGAAGAGAGCATCATCGTCGACATCGACCTCCGTCGCTCGGAGCAGGTGCGTCGCTGGTGGCCTTTCCTCCGCGACCGTCGCATCGATGCCTACACCGACATCATTCGCCGCTATATAGACTGAATAATAGACTTACGAATAAAATAACAGACAGATGGCCAATAATCTCAGATTCCAGGTCGTGGAGGAGGCATTCAAGAAGCGCCCTCTCGACATCCAGCCACCCAAGGAGCGCCCCTCCGAGTACTTCGGCAAGTACGTGTTCACCCGCGAGAAGATGTTCAAATACCTGCCGAAGGAGATCTACGTCAAACTCATCGATGTCATCGACAACGGCGCACGCCTCGACCGCTCCATTGCCGACGCCGTAGCCACAGGCATGAAGCAATGGGCACAGGAGATGGGCGCTACGCACTATACCCATTGGTTCCAGCCCCTTACCGAAGGCACAGCCGAGAAGCACGATGCCTTCGTGGAGCACGACGGCAAGGGAGGCATGATGGAGAAGTTCTCGGGCAAGCTGCTCGTACAGCAAGAGCCCGATGCCAGCTCCTTCCCCAACGGCGGCATACGCAACACGTTCGAGGCACGCGGATATTCGGCCTGGGACCCCACCTCGCCCGTCTTCATCATCGACGACACCCTCTGCATACCCACCATCTTCATCGCCTATACCGGCGAGGCGCTCGACTACAAGGCACCCCTCCTCAGAGCCCTCCACGCCGTGGGCAAGGCTGCCACTGACGTCTGCTCGCTCTTCTACGACGACGTGCGCAAGGTGACCGTCAACTTAGGTTGGGAGCAGGAGTACTTCCTCGTCGACGAGGGACTCTACTCGGCACGCCCCGACCTCATGCTCACCGGACGCACCCTCATGGGCCACGAGAGCGCCAAGAACCAGCAGATGGACGACCACTACTTCGGCACCATCCCCGACCGCGTGCAGGCCTTCATGAAGGACCTCGAAGTGCAGGCCCTCGAGCTCGCCATTCCCGTCAAGACACGTCACAACGAGGTGGCTCCCAATCAGTTTGAGCTCGCGCCCATCTATGAGGAGTGCAACCTCGCCGTCGACCACAACATGCTCCTGATGTCGCTCATGAAGCGAGTGGCACGCAAGCACGGGTTCCGCGTCCTGCTGCACGAAAAGCCCTTCGACGGCATCAACGGCAGCGGCAAGCACAACAACTGGAGCCTCACAGCCGACAACGGCGTACTGCTGCACGCACCAGGCAAGAGCAACAGCGCCGACCCCGCCGCCACAGCCAACGAGACCCTGCGCTTCGTGGCGTTCATCGTCGAGACACTCATGGCCGTCTACCGTCACAACGGGCTCATCAAGGCCAGCATCATGAGCGCCACCAATGCCCACCGACTGGGCGGCAACGAGGCCCCTCCCAGCATCATCAGCTCCTTCCTGGGCCAGTATGTCTCGGAGTTGCTCGACACCATTGAGCAAACCTCAAACCTCAAATCTCAAACCTCAAATCTCCAACGGGAAATCGACATCCCCCAGATTCCCGACATTATCGTCGACAATACCGACCGCAACCGCACCTCGCCCTTTGCATTCACCGGCAACCGCTTCGAGTTCCGCGCTCCCGGCTCCAGCGTCAACTGCGCCTCGGCGATGATAGCCCTCAATGCCGCTATGGCCGAGGCACTCACATCGTTCAAGCGCCGTGTCGACGAGCGCATGGCCGAGTATGCCGTACGTCCCGAATACGCCCTCAGCGCCGACCATACGGCCAAGTACCACGCCATTATCGACGTGCTGCGCGACGACATCAAGACCTGCAAGCCCGTACGCTTCGACGGCAACGGATACAGCGACGAGTGGGTGCAGGAGGCTGCCCGCCGTGGCCTCGACGTCGAGAAGTCGTGCCCCGTCATCATCGAGCACTACCTCGACGAGTCCTCCGTCAACATGTTCGAGAGCATGAAGGTGATGAACCGCAAGGAGCTCATAGCCCGCAACGAGGTGAAATGGGAGATGTATGTCAAGACCGTGCAGATAGAGGCACGCGTGCTAGGCGACCTCGCCATGAACCACATCATACCCGTCTCCACACACTACCAGAGCCAGCTCATCAAGAACGTGCAGGGCATGAAGAGCGTCTTCGACGAAGACAAGGCCTGCCGTCTCAGCGCCCGCAACATGAAGCTCATCGAGGAGATAGCCGAGCGCACCGAGCGCATCGAACAGCTTGTGGAGGAGCTCACCGAGGCCCGTCGTCTGGCCAACCGCATCCCCGACATCCACCAGCGTGCCATAGCCTATCACGACACCGTCTGTCCCCACATGGCCTCCATCCGCGACGAGGCCGACCACCTGGAGATGATCGTAGAGGACGGCCTCTGGACGCTTCCCAAGTACCGCGAGCTCCTCTTCATCCGCTAGTCGCTCGCAGCACAGCAACAACGACCAAACAGGCAAGGTCCCCGACACGCACTCCGACGGACTGAGAGATCTTACACCTGACAGTTTAATTTTTGCATGCGCAGCCACTCCCCTCCCATCGCAGGGGAGGGGCAGGGGTGGGGTCGGTACATTTTTAAAACTGTCAGCTGTCAGGTGTAAGGAATCGCCGTGAAAGCGCCCTTGCATGATTGCGACAGACAAGGGGAAATGCAGAAAAATCAGGAAATACTTGGAACTTTCAGAAAAATCCATTATATTTGCAGTCGAATTATAGAATGGCACGACAAAATGACCAATAGGAACAAATACGTACTCAGCCGAATCAAGCAAACTGGGCAACAGACGCTACCACCCAACAGCAGTCTGCTTCTCTATGGATCGCGTGCTCGTGGCGACTCGCGTGAGGGATCCGACTGGGACGTACTCATATTGCTTGACAAGCCCACCATTTCATTCAACGACTACAGCGTGGGCTATCCGTTCCGCGAACTGGGATGGGATCTGGGCGAGGAAATCAATCCACAGGTCTACTCGAAGAATGAGTGGAGTGACTATCACTATACGCCATTCTACAAGAACGTTGAACACGACAAACTGGTGCTGCTATGAGTCTGAATGAAGAAGAAAGGACATTACTCGTCCACAAGGAGCTGGAACGGGCGCATGATACCGTAACCGAGCAGGACATCCTCGAAGGCATTGAAATTGCCGCCAATTTCATCGCAGCAATAGAGACACTGACAAACCACTAATGTTGAACCCTTAAAACCCCGACAATGCCTATGGGCTAAGATAGAAAACAAAACATACACGTTGAAGCGTCCGCTTTGATTCTTGTCATCCAAATTCGCCAAATTTGAAAATCATCAAGAACAATAGTAGACGGTTCACGCCTCACGGCGTGGGCCTTTACTCGTTTAAGATGATTGGGTGTTTGGCGATACCTGGATGACGTAAGCGAAGTAATTGCTCACGTTTTTCTTTTGTGCTTATCCAAATCGAACAAACAACAATTATAAAAATACAAATCATTATGAAAAAGCAACTACTATCCTTAATGCTGCTACTGCCTATGGTGCTGAATGCAGCTCAATTAACAGAAGGCTTGCCTTCCTTTAACTATTGTTTGACAATGCCTGAGGTTCAAAAGTCAGATGGAGTATTGGACTCTGATGGCACAAATGCTTGGTGGGGGTACATTAAGGACAATACCAAGCGTCACGGTTTAGGTACAGGATCGGTTGGAACGATGAATCAGTGCATCCTCCTGTCGAAGTCCAACTCGGCAGTAGTGGGCAAGACCCTCAAAGCTGTTCGCTTCTATCTGCGCAGCACCAACGACATCAAAGATTTGAAAGTGTGGATTTCGTCAACGCTGCCAACATCAGCCGACAAAGCCAATATCCTTGTACAGGACGTCGACCTTAGCACCATGCAGGGAGGTGACGAGAGTGAAGATTTCAACGGTCTGCCTAATGTGGTAGAGCTGAACACACCCTACACCATGACCTCCAGCCGCAACGTCTATGTGGGCTATTCTTTCACCGTCACTTCTGTCGCAGCTGAGTCAGGTCAGAAACCTATCGTGCTGTGCGATGAGGAAGGTGTCACTGGCAGTTCATACCTCAAGTATGGTTCACAATGGGAGGCGGGTCAATCCTACGGTCCTCTCGGCCTGAAGGTGCTCCTCGAGGGAGAGTTCAGTCAGAATGCCGTCAGCCCCAGCTCGCCCGGCGAACTCATTGCAGCGATGGGTAGCGAAGCTATGGTCAGCATCCCCTTCACCAATGAGGGTTCGGCTGCCATCACCACCATTGACTACATCATAAGTGATACTCAGGGCACAGGCGCTGAGCAGCACTACGACCTGCCTGAGGCATTCCCCTATTATGGTGCTTCTGCCACATTCCAGATTCCTATCCAGACAGGCTCTGTGGTTGGGTCGGAAGAAAAGACACTGACCATCACGAAGGTTAATGGTCAGCCTAATGAGGCCGAAAGTAACAGCGTCAGCTTCACCTTTACCACCTTGCTGAAAAAAGTGCCGCGTGGGATTGCTGTTGAGAGATTCACTGGCACCGGCTGCGGATGGTGTCCGCGTGGGCTTGTCGGTATGGAGAAGATGCGTAAGGAGTTTGGTGATGCCTTCGTGGGCATTGACGTCCGTAATTACAACAGTACAGATCCTATGTACATCAGCGCCTACAACCAGGTCAGCTTCAACGGAGCTCCCTCTTGCCGCCTCAACCGCGGTCCTGAGATTGACCCGTACTACGGCAGTGGCAATGATGTGTTCGACGACTTCCGTGCTGCTATGGCCATTCCGGCTAAGGTTGGCGTGGCAGTCAGCGGCGAGTGGAATGCCGACTCCACCAAGATCACTGCTAAGGCTGAAATCGAGGCACTTGTCGATGGTGAGTATGCCATTGAGTATGTGCTCATTGCTGACGGCCTAACAGGAACCACCAATGCCTGGAAGCAGAGCAACTACTACACGCAGTACACTCCCGACCAGCTACCTGCCGACTTGGCATTCCTGCCAGGTCTCGGTTCGAGCTATTTCACCGTCTTCAACGATGTGGCCATCGCCGTAGCCAAGCAGACGCAGACCACAGCTCCCGGCGATCTGACAGCTGGTCAGGTAGTCGAGAATACCTACACACTCAGCATGCCTACAAAAAGCGAATTGCTGCAAGCCGTAAAAAATGGAAAGGTAGCAATAGTAGCCCTACTCATCAACAAAGATAACAACATGATTGAAAATGCTGCCAAGTTCTACCTTCCAAAATTTGAACCGTCTGATATTACCCAACTCGATGATGCTATTTATGCGAATTCTCTGACTGCTAGTCCAGGATTTACAACAAGGGTTGATGTAATGATGAAAAATACAACTCTTCCATCAAATGGTTGTGCCTTCTTGCTAACATTGCCTCAAGGCTTTGAATTTGTGAAAGACAGCAACGGGAAAGTTGTGTATGAGCTTGGTGAACGTGCTAGTAATATGACTTTAACGCAAGAAGAGCGTTCGCAAAATTCCTGTCATTTCACGCTTTCTCCCTCACAAACAAATGCAGCAATAAATGAAACTGACGGCATAATAGCATCATTTATGATAAAGGTTCCCGATCAAATAACTTATGGCGATTATGGTGTACAACTTGTTGATGTCCAGAATTACATCACAGAAAATGGCAAATTAAGGGTAATAGATTGGGATAATTTTAATTATCTTATAAGTATAATACCCCTTAAATGCGCCACCCCCACCATCGCTTTTGACAACGGAAAGCTGACATTTGAATGTGAGACAGAAGGCGTGGAGTTCAAATACAATATCAGTATGAAGGGAGACCAATCCGATTCAGGGAATGAAGTCCTCCTGCCGATTTTAACACCTACATACACCGTTAGTGTTTACACTACGAAGGAAGGCTACGTAAACTCTGATGTGGCAACCCAAGTTATCACATATCAGCCAAAGACGGGAGACGTCAACAACGATGGTGACATCACTATCGCTGATGCCGTAGCAGTTGTGGACCTCATTCTGAATGCCGTGCCCGAACCGAAGTTCTACTATTCCGTAGGAACGGAGGAGGTGACGGCAGACAATTACACCACAGCTAACGGCGCTCAGTACAAGTCCTCATTGGCTGAGATACCCGAGACGCTGGATCTGAGTGCCATCAGCCAGCAGCAGGCCGTTATCCTGTTGCCTGAAGGATGCTTGCCCATGATCAGGAGCGCATCAGGCTTAGTAGGAACTACGAGTGTCTCGCTTGGTAATGGATATATGGTATACACTACGACCAGCGCTATTAATGGTTCGGAATGTAACTGCACGGTCTATAAATAAGGCTGCATGTAGAAAAACGATCTAGGAGTATTATCATCCCCCGAGATTCCATCACAGGAGTTTCGGGGGGTCTTTTGTCATGCCCTGATGGAAAAGTCTTCATAGAAGCGATTTTAGTTCATCTCCTCTCAGAGCTATATTGCAATATTGCATATTGCATTCGTTTTTTTTTCTATAAGGAAAGAGAAAGAGTTAATTTATATTAATATTATTATATATATTATTGATTATTAATAAGTTATATAATTATACTACTACTTTTACAAACTCCCTACCTACAAACATTGCACGCAATATGCAATATTGCAATATAGGAGCGTATGTCTCTTGGAGGAGGGCATCCAGGAGGGCTTGGAAGTAGCGCCCGGACAGCCTTCTTGAAGTGCCTGGATGGCATGGGAGTATATGAAGGAAGCCGTAGAGGAACTTGTAAAGAGGCCGCCGAAGCACATCAAGAAGGCCGTCGGGGATGGGGGTGAGCATCTACCATCGCACAGACGCAGCTGTCGGACCAGACGTTGACGGCGGTCTCGACCATATCGATGATGGTGTAGATGGGGAGGATGAGGCCCATCAACGCTACGGGGGCTCCGATGCCGGACATGAGCGAGAGGGTGAGGAAATAGCAACCCATCGGGACACCGGCATTGCCTACTGCCGAGACGACGGAGATGAGCGTCCAGAGGAGGATGGTGCCTGTGGTGATGGGCATGCCTCCCTGCTGCATGACGAAGAGGGAGGTGATGAGGATGAAGGCGGCACAGCCGTTCATGTTGATGGTGGTGCAGATGGGCAGCACGAAGCGGGCCACGGAGGGACGCACGCCCAGGCGCTGCTCGGCCGACTCCATCGTGACAGGCAGGGTGGCTGCGCTGCTCTTGGTGAAGAGGGCCATGAGCACGGCAGGCATCATGCGGCTCAGCACGTGGAGGGGATTCAGGCCTCGGGCCAGGAGGAAGAGAGGCAGCACGACGAAGAACTGGAGGACGTTGCCGCCCAGGACTACCAGCACGTACTTGCCTAGGGAGCCGGCTACGACGCCTGCGCTGACCTGGGCCGAGAGCTGGGCCGAGAAGGCCACGATGCCGAGGGGCAGCGTCCAGATGAGCCAACGGATGAGCAGGAACAGCAGGTCCTGCAGTCCGAGCAGCCCCTTGACCACGATCTCCTTACGGTCGGAATCGGGCAGCTTCGAGATGCCGATGCCTATGGCGAAGGCCAACAGCAGAAGCGACAGCACGTTGCCTTCGAGGATGGGCTTGACGACGTTGTTGGGGATGACGCGGAGGATGTGCATCATCCATCCGGGCTTGTCCGACTGCGGGAGGAGCTCCTGTGCCTCTTCGGGCAGCATCTCCACGACGTTGGCCTCACCCAGCTGGGGAAGGCTGGAAGGAGCGATGATCAGGTAGAGCACAGCTCCCACGACGGCTGCGGCAAGGGTGGTGAGGAGGGTGAAGGTGAGCGTGCGCCCGAAGATACGGCCCGACCCTTGGCTCCCGAATGTGGCAAAAGTGCTGATGACCGCCAGCATGATCGTAGGTACTGCTAGCAGCTGGAACAGGCGCGTATAAATGATAGCGATGAACTCCATCAGCTGGTCGAGCCAATGCAGGCCCAGCAGTCCCAGCACGGCACCCACCACGAGTGCTCCTATCCAAAGTATCGTTCTCTTCATAATGGTCCAGTATTGGTAAGGTTGGTAAAAAAAATGCCCCTCGTCGGCAAAAGGGTCTTCAGTAACAAAACTCCCCTCCCCTCGGGAGGGGCAGGGGGTGGGTCTTAATGCGAGATCAGATTCATGAATTCCTGACGCGTCTTAGCCTGGTTGAAGGCTCCGCTGAACTCGCTGGTAGTGGTGATGGAGTTCTGCTTCTCTACGCCTCGCATCTGCATGCACATGTGCCGGGCCTCGACCACGACCATCACGCCCAGCGGATGAAGGGTCTCGTCGATGCATTGGCGTATCTGCATGGTCATGCGCTCCTGCACCTGCAGGCGGTGACTGAAGATGTCGACAACACGCGCTATCTTCGACAGGCCCGTGATGTAGCCGTTGGGGATATAGGCCACGTGCACCTTGCCGTAGAAGGGCAGCAGATGGTGCTCGCAGAGCGAGAAGAAGTCGATGTCCTTGACGATGACCATGTGGGAGTAGTCCTCCTTGAACAGGGCGTCGGTGAGCACCTTGTGGGCATCCATCTCATAGCCTCGCGTGAGTACTTGCATGGCCTTGGCCACGCGCATGGGAGTCTTCAGCAGCCCGTCGCGCTCGGGGTCTTCGCCCAGCAGGGTGAGCACCTGGCGGTAGTGTTCGGCCAGCTGCTCCAGTCCTTCACGATATTCTGTTTCGGGATTCATTCGTATGGTTTAAAGTTAATATGGCACATATATCTGCCCGCGCACGATGGTGGCGGTGTCGTAGCCCATCTTCACTACCTCGTTGTAGACCTCGCGGGCCTCGGCTATGGTGCGGAAGTCGCCCATGCGGCATGTCCAGCGGGGTGAGTAGAACTTCACGTAGACCTTGTGCATGGGGAAGAGGGTGCGAAGCGTGGCTCCGAGCTGCTCGGCACGGTTGTGGTCGGCACGTGTCTTTCCGCCCACGAACACCTGAATGCGGTAGCCCGTAGCCTTGCGCATGCGACGGGGCTGCTGCACGGCAGTAGTGTCGTTGGCAGCTGTCTCGCGCTCGGGCTGGGTCTCCTGACGCTCTGTGCGCTCCGTCTGACGGTCGTTGCGCTCCGTCTGACGGTTGTTGTCGTTGGCATTATTCGTACGCCGCTGTGCCTGTCCCTCGTTGTTGTTCTGACGGGGAGGCGTGGCGACGGGCTTCTTGCCGTTGACGAGTTCCTCGATGGCAGCATCCTGATGGATGGTCACCTTGCCTGCTCCGGCATATTCCTTCTGCACGCGCTGGGTGAACGTCTGTGCTGCCACCGGGCAGAATGACAAATGACAAATGATAAATGATAGACAAATCATCATCATCCGTCGTTTTCTGTTGTCGCTGTTGAATCTGTTCTGCATAGATTTATCACTTGTCATTTATCATACTTGCTCGATTGCATTGCTTTTACTTCTTCCAAGCATCGATGATGCCCTTGAAGTCGGCAGCCTTGAGCGATGCGCCTCCGATGAGTCCGCCGTCGATGTCGGGCTTGGCGAAGAGCTCAGGAGCGTTGCTGGCCTTGCACGAGCCGCCATAGAGGATGGTGGTGTCGTCGGCAACAGCCTGTCCGTACTTCTCGGCGATGATGGAGCGGATGTAGGCGTGGATCTCCTCAGCCTGCTCGGCGCTGGCGGTCTTGCCTGTTCCGATGGCCCAGATGGGCTCGTAGGCGATGACGATCTTGCGGAAGTCCTCTTCGCTGAGGTTGAAGACGCTGCCCTCGAGCTCGGCCTTGACCACCTCGTTCTGCTTGCCAGCCTCACGCTCGGCCAGGCTCTCACCGATGCAGAAGATCACCTTGAGGTCGTTCTTCTGAGCGAGGAGCACCTTCTCGCGGAGGATCTCGGGAGTCTCCTTGTAATACTCGCGACGCTCGGAGTGACCGAGGATGACATACTGTGCTCCGGTCGACTTGACCATCTCGGCGCTCACCTCACCGGTGAAGGCACCCTTCTCCTTGTCGGCGCAGTTCTCGGCACCCAGGGCGACGACCGACTGATCGAGGAACTGGGCGATGCTGGCCAAGTGGATGAAAGGAGTGCAGATGACCACGCCGCAGTTGGGCTGGTCAGCCTTGAGTGTGTCGTTGAGCTCTTTTGCCAGAGCGATACCATCCTGGAGATTCATGTTCATCTTCCAGTTACCTGCTACGATTTTCTTTCTCATTGTTTTTTCTTCTTTGTTGTTGATAATTGTTGTATCTGTTGTCTGTTGTTGTTCTTCCTGAGATGTCGTCTTACGTCGGCGCAGCCATTTGGTCCAAGCCCAGAGGCGGTCAGCGATGGTGAGCAATGCCAGCGGCAGCACGAACCACAGCAGGAGCTTGAGAATCTTGCCAGGCACGGAGTCCCCGGGCATCTGTCCCATGGGCAACTGCTCCAGCGGCAGCGAGGTCTGCTCGGGCTCTAACTGCGGCAGGCGGTTGTGGCTCCACTTGCCCGTGACGACACCATTGCGGAGCAGCACGAGGCCCGGATTGCTGCGTATGATGGTCTTCAGCGTGATGCCGTCGGTGGTGCAGAAGGGGTACTCGGCACCTGTCTTCTCGCTCCACAGCTGCTGTTCGCGCTCGCTGCTTGCCGTGAGGCAGTAGAAGGGATAGCCGTGCTCCTGGCTGTACTCGTAGAGCTCGTTGATGAGGTCGAAGCGCGAGTCGTCGGCCTTCTCGAGGTAAGGCGAGATGAGCAGGAACGAGTAGCCCTCGTTGTCGAGCACGTCGTAGGTGACGTCGTCGCCCTCGGCTGTGGTCATCGAGAAGTCGTGGATGGGGGGCACGTAGCCCTCGCTCGTCTGCACGGTCCGCGAGTCGATGAACGTCCACGTGGAGTCGGGGTAGTCGTCGAGGGTGAACTCCCGCTGCACACCGTCCTTCTCGAGGATGAATGTTGTCTCAAACTGGGGCTGCTCGGCGCCCTCGGGCATCTCCATGCCCTTCTTGATGTCGGCCCCGATGTGGTAGGGGCGGAAGTCGAACTGCGGCAGGTCGTAGAGGCTCCATCCGCTGACTGCCAGTATGAACAGTATCGAGTAGTTGATGACTATCCATTGGTTGGACTTGCTGACAAAGCGGAACATCTCCTTCGGATTCCACGCCACGATGACGGCCATCAGCAGCAGCACGACGTTCTTCCAGAAGGTCTGCCAGTTGGTGAGCACGATGGCGTCGCCAAAGCATCCGCAGTCGCTGATAGGATTGGCTATCGCCAGCCAGAGCGTCAGCGGTGTCATCACGAGCATGACGATGAGCACCAGCCGCGACGTGAGCCTCCGCCGGATGGCGAAGAGGAGGAAGATGCCCAGGCAGAACTCCAGCGCTGCCTGTCCTACCGACAGCAGGAGCGTGGCCACATCGGGCAGCAGCCCTCCGAGATGCATCGCCTCGAGGTAGTCCTCTATCTTATATTGTGTGCCCAGCGGGTCGACGGCCTTGACGAATCCTGAGAGGATGAACGTCAGCGCCAGCACCAGCCGGCAGCTATTGACTAGCAGTCTCTTCACTTCGGCTCAGCTTTATCAGTCCGAAGACCGAGTAGTTGATGATGTCCATATAGTTGGCATCGATGCCCTCGCTGACCAGCGTCTGGCCCTGCAGGTCCTCAATCTCCTTGATGCGCTCAAGCTTGGTGAGGATGAGGTCGGTATAGGAGCTGACGCGCATCGAGCGCCACGCCTCGTCGTAATCGTGGTTCTTGCGCTTCATCAGCGACAGGGCCTCCTGGGCGTAGTGGTCGTAGAGGCTGAGGGCCTCGTCGTTGGTCACGTCGACTGTGTCGGAGAAGCCCCGCTCAAGCTGTATGAGCCCCACGATGCCGTAGTTGACCAGTCCGATGAACTCAGGCCGGATGCCTTCGCCCACGAGCGACAGGCCCGTGACCTCAAGCTGGCGTATGCGGCGAGCCTTGATCAGGAGCTGGTCGGTGAGCGACTGCGGGCGCAGCAGGCGCCAGGAGGCACGATAGTCGTGCAACTTCTGCTCGAACAGCTGGCGGCACTCCTTCACAGCTGCCTCAAACTGGGCGTTGGTCTTTTCGAATTTATCCATAACAGGGTGCAAAGGTACGAAAAAGTTAGGAGTTTGGAGTGAGAGTGGGGAGTTATTGCTTTTGCCTTAACGCTTTTTAACGGCTCGTTTCGGTCTCCAGTCCCCTACCCTTTTCACTCCCTTTCGCTCTTCTCGGTTTCAGCAGCGTCTGCAGCATCGTCGCCAGCAGAGTCAACGTCGGCATCAGCATCGTCTTCGGCATCGGCATTGCCCTCTGTCTGGCGGAGGAAGAACTTCACTTTGTGGGCCCAGGTCTCGAAAGCCACATGCAGCGAGTCGCGACGGGCACGAAGCTCATTCAGGCGCTGCACCTCAGGCGAACGCTCGTTGAGCTGGGTGCTGTGGCTCATCACCCACTCGTGCAGCGCATCATGCTCACGCTGGGCTTCTGTCAGCAGACTGTCGGTCAGGGCAAGCTGTTCACGGGCATCGGCCAGCTCGCTCTGCTGTTTCTCTCTCAAGGCCTCGCGACGCTCGTCAATCTCCTCACGCAGGGCCTCGTTCTCTTTCTTCAGGCTGCTCGTGCAGGCCGTCAGAGCAGTCCCGCAGAGCAAAATTATCAATAATCGTTTCATAAACGGTTGCAAAGTTACAAAAAAATCCTAACTCCTAACTCCTAACTCCTAACTTTTTTGTACCTTTGCACCCGATTTCAGAAAAAACATCACGAATGAAGCTATATAGTGACCAGGAACTGGCTCAAATACTAGACAAACCCATCTTCCGCAAGATAGGCCAGGTGGCCGACGAGATCAACGTGGAGTGCTATGTCGTAGGAGGCTACGTGCGCGACATCTTCCTAGAGCGTCCGTCCGACGACATCGATGTCGTCGTCGTTGGCTCAGGCATCGAGGTGGCCACACGCCTGAAGCAGCAACTGGGCCGCAAGGCTCATCTCAGCGTCTTCCGCAACTTCGGGACGGCACAGGTGAAGGTGAGCGGAGAGTGGAGAACCACTCTAAACTCTCAACTAGAAATAGAGTTCGTCGGTGCCCGCCGCGAGAGCTACAGCCACGACTCGCGCAAGCCCATCGTGGAGGACGGCACGCTGGAGGACGACCAGAACCGGCGCGACTTCACCATCAACGCGATGGCCATCTGCCTCAACAAAGGACGTTTCGGAGAGCTCGTCGACCCCTTCAACGGGCTGGCTGACCTTGAGGATGGCATCATCGCTACGCCCCTCGATCCAGAGGTGACCTTCAGCGACGATCCCCTGCGCATGATGCGCTGCATCCGTTTTGCCACGCAGCTAAAGTTCAGGATCGAGGATGTCACCTTCGAAGCCCTCGAGCGAATGGCCGAACGCATCAAGATCATCAGCGCCGAGCGCATCGCCGTCGAGCTCAACAAAATCATGCTCTCACCCGTCCCCAGCCTGGGATTCGTCGAGCTGCAGCGCTCAGGCCTCCTGCAGATCATCATGCCCGAGGTAGCTGCCCTCGACATCGTGGAACAGCACAACGGACGGGCCCACAAGAACAACTTCTACCACACCCTCGAGGTGCTCGACAACGTAAGCCTCACCCCCGCCCCCTCTCGCGAAGGAGAGGGGAGTAATTACCCTGAAGGCGAAAAATCATCGGAAGAAGTATCTACTCCCCTCCCCCCCGAGGGAGGGGTCGGGGGTGGGGCTTCTCTCTGGCTCCGCTGGGCCGCCCTGCTCCACGATATCGGCAAGACGAAGACCAAGCGCTGGGACCCAGCAGTAGGATGGACCTTCCACAGCCACAACTACGTGGGAATGAAGATGGTGGAGCCGCTCTTCCGTCGGCTGAAGCTGCCTCTGGGCGCGGAGATGCACTACGTGGAGAAGCTCGTCGAGCTGCACATGCGTCCCCAGGCCATCGCCGACGATGAAGTGACCGACTCTGCCGTCCGCCGACTGCTCAACGATGCCGGCGACGACATCGACGATCTGATGACCCTCTGCGAGGCCGACATCACGTCGAAGAACGAGGTGAAGAAGCGCATCTTCCTCGAGAACTTCCGCATGGTGCGCGAGAAGCTGGCCGACCTTGTCGAGAAAGACTACAAGCGACTCCTCCAGCCCTGCATCGACGGCAACGAGATCATGCAGCTCTTCGGCCTCAAGCCCTCGCGAGAGGTAGGCCAGCTGAAGCAGACCCTGAAGGATGCCGTGCTCGACAACCGTGTAGAGAACGAGCGCGAACCCCTCATGCAGCTCCTCCTGGAGAAAGGACGTGAGATGGGGCTTGCTCCCCTCCATGAAGCAGAGAATCCATCACCTATAGACAATAAAAGTTAATTTCCTGCGAGATTTATTGTCTATAAACAATAAAAACATTCAAGTTCTGCAAGCTCTGCATACGCCTCTCTATGCACAGCCGCTCCACAAAGCGGCTGCGGTACGTATGCAGACAGGGAACCTAACAATTTCAGTAAAACAAAACAACTATCCAACGTAAAGAAAATTGGTCAAAAATAGGGTTCTCTGGACTTTGCATTCTAGAAAGCGACACAACGCAGATTGAGGTCTGACACCCCTCATTTGAGCTAAAACGGCTTCGAAAGTACGCAAAAGGGACTTTGCAGTCGTTAGTATGGCACTTTGCGGTTGCTAGTATGGCACTTTGCGGTTGCTAGTATGGCACTTTGGGGTCGCTAGTATGGCACTTTGCATACGTTCCCACGGTGGGAATAACACGTTCCCACCGTGGGAATGATAGCAAACTCCGTAACTAGCGTGACCAAACTCCGCAACTAGCGTGCCCAAACTCTCCTACTTTCGACCTCATTTTTTCGTCTGGCTGTCATTTTTCTCGCCAAAAACACTCACCAAAAATGCCATTTCAGCCCCTCAAAACGCCCATTTTCAGCCTTTTTCGAGGGTGCCCAAGCCTACCTAAATCCGCAACATCTTCATTTTCAGTAACTTGCAATCCCCTCGAAACTCGCTCATTTACGACCAAACGGTCACAAAATCGCAAGAAGCCCCTTCTCGCAAGGGCATTTGTAAAGACTATTCAAAACTACTTGTTAAATAAAGACACATATCATATCCTGTAAATCATAGCAATTATATTATGGCAATGATAAAGCTCATAGAGGCCACATTAGTCGCTACAAAGATACAAAATAAATAAGAAAGGACAAAAAACAGATTAAAAATTTGCATAATCCGAAAAAAAGTGGTTATTTTGCAGCAAATATAAAAATGGTATGTTGAAAGAACAATTTCTCATTGGTATCAAAAACCATAGCAAGCAGATAATGCCGAATGGAACACGTGTCGTCCTTTTCGGCTCTCAGGCTCGTGGCGACGCTGACGATGAGTCTGACTGGGATTTGCTGATTCTTCTCAACAAGGAGAAAATCAGCCGCTCTGACTTTGACACCTATGCCTATTCGCTGATTGAGTATGGATGGAAGAACAATGAGCAGGTTTCTCCTGTGCTCTACACGTTCAACGACTGGAGACTTCGTCAGCTAACACCGTTTCATGAGAATGTTGAAACAGAGGGAATCGAATTATGCCACTAGAATCTGCTGACAAGTAATAGAAAACTATGCATACAAGAGAAGAACAAATGCAGGCCTTCGGACGACTGCTGGACGTACTCGACCAGCTGCGCGAGAAGTGCCCTTGGGACCGCAAACAGACCAACGAGAGCCTGAGGCCCAACACGATAGAGGAGACCTACGAGCTATGCGACGCGCTTGCACGCGGCGACCAGCACGACACGATGAAGGAGCTGGGTGACGTGATGATGCACCTCTGCTTCTATGCAAAGATAGGCAGCGAGCAAGGAGCCTTTGACATCTACGACGTGCTGCGCAATCAGGCCGATAAGCTCATCTTCAGACATCCGCACATCTACCATCCATCGCAGGTGGGGGCCGACAATCCCCTTCCCCTACCCTACGGCGAGACGACGGAGGAGAGGGAGTTTTCGCAGGCGAAAACCTCGGAGGAAGTACTCCAGAACTGGGAACAGATAAAATTGAAGGAGAAGGACGGCAACAAGACCGTGCTGTCAGGAGTCCCTGCAGCACTACCTTCAGTCATCAAGGCCTATCGCATACAAGACAAAGCCCGTAATGTGGGCTTCGATTGGCAAAGAAGAGAGGACGTCTGGGATAAAGTACGCGAGGAGATGGACGAGCTACAGGTTGAACTGGAAAAGGATGACAAGGAGAAAGCCACCAGCGAGCTGGGCGACTTCCTCTTCGCCGTGATCAACGCTGCCCGCCTCTACAAGCTCAACCCCGACAATGCCCTTGAGCGCACTAACGCGAAGTTCATCCGCCGCTTCAACTACATCGAGCAGCACAGCATCCGTGCCGGCCGTCCCCTGACCGAGATGACGCTCGACGAGATGGAAGCCCTTTGGGAAGAGGCGAAAAGGAGTGAGGAGTGAGGAGTTAGGAGTTAGGAATTAGGAGTTATGGAGCCATTTAAAATTCACATATTAGGATGCGGCAGCGCGCTGCCCACCTTGCGCCACTTCTCGTCGATGCAGGTCGTGGAGTGCCGGGGAAAGCTGTTTATGATAGACTGCGGCGAGGGCGCCCAGCTGCAGATACGTCGCTCGGGCCTGTCGTTCGAGCGTCTGGGCCACATTTTCATATCTCATATACACGGCGACCACTGCTTCGGACTCATCGGACTGATCAGCACCTTCGGACTGCTGGGTCGTACAGCCACCCTCAACGTGCATGCTCCTGCAGAGCTCCAGCCTATGCTCCAGGCACAGCTCGACCTTTTCTTCAATTACGACATCGGCTATAAAGTGGAGTTCCATCCCGTCGACACCACTCAGCAGCAGGTCATCTACGAGGACCGCTCGCTGACTGTGGAAAGCATCCCCTTGGAGCACCGCATGCCCTGCTGCGGGTTCCTCTTCCGCGAGAAGCCTACGCTGCCCCACATCCGTCGCGACATGATCGACATGTACGAGATACCCATTTCGCAGATCAATAACATCAAGAGCGGACTGGGATACACACTACCCGACGGCACTTACATCGAGCATGAACGGCTGGTGACGGAAGCCGACAAGCCGCGCAGCTATGCCTACTGCTCGGACACTCGCTACATGCCCCGCCTGCACGAGATGATCAGCGGCGTGGACACGCTCTATCACGAGAGCACCTACGCACACGACAAGCTCGAGAGCGCTGCGAAGTACTGTCATTCTACTGCCGCACAGGCTGCCCAGGTGGCCCGCGATGCGCATGCAGGCAAGCTGCTGCTGGGCCACTACAGCGCCCGCTATGCCGACGAGAACATCTTGCTGGAAGAAGCGAAAAAAGTGTTCGACAACAGCTATTTGACGAACGAAATGGACATTTTCGACGTTAAATAGTGTTTTTTATCGAAAATTGTTTGGTGGAATCGGATTTTTTCCGTATTTTTGCGCTGTAATTACAAAATATGCATGCATGAATAGGAAAAGTTTAATCATTATCACTTGTGCAGCGATGCTCACGCTGGCACTGCCGACCCGCGCCATGAATATGACGACGGAGATGGGTGTGGCTGAGCAAATCGACGAGCAAGCTCCCACGCTCAGCGTCGAAGGCAACACTGTCAGCGTGAAGGACGCCAGCGGCATGAATCTCGAGGTTGTGTCGCTGACAGGAAGGGCTGTGGCAACCTACAAGATTGAAGGGCCGGCCCAGCGTATTGAACTTAATCTGCCAAAGGGGTGCTACATTTTGAAAGTTGGCAAGGTGGTGCGCAAAGTCACCGTGCGATAATCATTATTGGGAGCATTATCCTCGCCCTCAACATTTTAGCATGTAGGCAGACATATGCCGACACGCCCGAAGATGAAGCTGCCAAGCACATAGCGCAGCTTTATAGTGATCATGCTCTAGATGCTCAGCAGCAGCTGGACGTCATCATCTCATCATCGACCGATACCACTTTTGCCGACCGTCTGGCCCACTATTATTATCAGTTGGGAGGACGATGGCTGTGGATGGGCGAACCAGAGCAGATGGAATTGTGCGACGCTCTGGACAGTCTCTTGCACAAAGAGGTGCCTGCGATGGGCTTCAAAGAGGAGACGTTCCGACTGAAAGAAATCGACGATGGCCTAAAGCTCATGCGCCAGCCTGACTCCGTCAACGGACTGCCCGTGACGATGGCCCAGATGGAGCATGACCTCACCAGAGCCTACCTTAACTATGCTGTAGGACAGCGCTATGGGTTCACTACTCCCAGCAAGCTGTTCAGCAAGGGCAACTACGACATCGAAGTGGAACAGGCGGACAGCGCCTTTATCGCCAAGGCTCTGACTCAGCTGAGGAGCAAACGAAGGATGCTCGAATTCCTGGCACAGGCCGAACCTGCCGACAGCGCCTACCACCGCCTCAAGCGACAGCTAAAAATCGACAGCACACCTGAAGCCCGCAATCGCATCCTTTGCAACATGGAACGACTGCGCTGGCGCGATGCCAAGCATGCCAAAGATGCCGACCGCTACATCTTCGTCAACATCGCTTCGCAACAGGTATGGGCCATCGCCCCCGACAGCGTCATCAACATGCGCATCTGCTGTGGAAAGCCTGCCACGAAGACGCCCCTGCTATCCAGCGAGATCAACCGCGTGGAAGTGAACCCCGAATGGGGAATCCCACAAAGCATCATCCGAAACGAGGTGAGCTATCATGCCGGCGACTCAGCCTATTTCGCACGGCGCAACTACTACATCACCAACAGCTCAGGCCAGCGGGTGAATCCCGCCACGCTGACAGCCTCGCAACTGGGAAGCGGACGCTATGCCGTCAGACAGCGCAGCGGAGCAGGCAACTCATTGGGACGCATCATCTTCCGGTTCCCCAACAAGTTCTCCGTCTACCTGCACGACACATCGTCGCCTAGTGCCTTCAATCGTGACACGCGTACCATATCACACGGATGCGTGCGCCTGCAGAGACCCTTCGAAATAGCAGAGTTTGTGTTGCCTGAGGCTGACGCCTGGACACTCGACAAGATGCGCCTGTCGATGGACCTTCAGCCCAAGACAGAACAAGGACGTGAATACAAGCGACAGCACAGCGGTGCCATCCGACTGATCAATAACCAAAGCGTAGAGCCCAAGGTGCCAGTCTTGATCGACTACTACACCCTCTATCCTAACCCGAAAACGGGAGAGCTGAACACTTGGGGAGACCCTTATGGCTACGACAACATCGTGCTGAAAGCCATTAAACCCTATCTCCCCTGACATCGTCAGAAATAATAAGAAGTAATGGAGACCTACGACGACCTGCAGTTGAAAGACATGCTGAAGAACCCCGCCACACAAAGGAAGGGATTTGAGGCAATGGTCAGACAGTACAGCGAACAGATGTACTGGCAGGTGCGACGCATCGTCATTACTCACGAAGACTCGAACGACGTGCTCCAAAATGCTTTCTTGAAAGCCTGGAGCTCTATCGACACCTTCAAAGGCGACTCAAAGCTCATCACATGGCTCACGCGCATCGCCATCAATGAAGCCCTCGACTTCACCCGCCGGCAGAAAAACAGGCCCACCCTGAGCACAGATGATGCCGACCTGGGACTGGCCAATCAGCTCATGGCCGACCGCTATTTTGATGGCGACGAGACAGAGGCGCAGCTGCAAGAAGCAATTGCCAGCCTGCCTGATGTGCAACGTACTGTTTTCCAGCTCCGTTACTACGACGAAATGAAGTACAGCGAGATAAGCAAGATACTCGGAACGTCGGAAGGAGGTCTGAAAGCATCCTACCACATAGCCGTGAAAAAAATTACAGAATTTTTTCATCGACACGATTAAACCTTTAACTAGCACTTCCGTCTATAAAGCAGAAAGGAACAAAGACTATGATGAACGAAGAAGAATATCTCAGAAGCAGGATGGGGACAAAGAATCCCTTTACCGTCCCGGAAGGCTACTTTGAGCAGCTCACGGCACAGGTCATGGACCGACTGCCAGAGAAGAAGCCCGCAAAGGTGGCCGTTATGAAGCGACTGCGTCCTTGGCTCTATGCCGCTGCGTGCGTCTGCGTTGGCGTATTCGTCGCCGCCGTAGCTTTCAACCAGCAGACTGAAGATCTGCAGGGCCAGCAGCAAATGGCTAACATGGGCCAGGAAAACGTAAACTACTACAGCGACAGCTATATTGACGAAGCTGCCGACTACGCAATGATCGACAGTCAGGAGATCTACTCCTACTTGCTAGCCGACATGTATTAAAGATTTCAGCACCTATGAAGAAACTGTTTTCCATTCTCCTGCTGGCAGTAATTGCCATGAGCGTCCAAGCCCAAGGCCAAGGCAGAGGGCAAGGTCGTTGGCAAAGGCCACCGCAAGGAGAGCAGCAATTCTCACCCGAGAAGTTTGAGGCTCAGATGCAGGAGTTCATCACAAAGGAAGCTAAGCTGACTCCGGAGGATGCAGCCAAGTTCTTCCCGCTCTACAAAGAGATGCAGGACAAGCAGCGGAAGCTGTTTGCACGTCAGCGGGAACTGGCCAATGTGAAGCCATCCGACGAGCAGGGTTGCCTGAATGTCATCAAGGAGAGCGATGAAATAGACCTCGAGTTGAAACGCATCCAGCAAAACTATCACAAGCGCTTCATCAGTATGCTCTCGGCCTCAAAGCTTTACGACATCATGCAGGCAGAGCAGAGATTCTACCGGCACATGATGAGGGACTGGGGCAGAGGAGGCGGACAGTTCGGACAATTTGGAGGACAATTCGGTCAGTTCGGCCAATGGCCCCAGCAGAACAGACAAGGCCAGCAGCAGAACAGGCAGTGGCCCCAGCAACAGCAGAACGGCCAGTGGCAACGCCCACAGAGACCTCAGAGGTGAGGACGTGAGAAAACATCATCGTCACGCTTGAGAATAGTGGAATGGTCCACACGTGACGACAACAGACGCCAGGCAGCAGTGTAAACATCGACAACACTCGCTGCCTGACTTTCGTTTAGGACATACGTGCGCTTCATGCTGATCGTCACGTTGCTGCTATCAATGGGTTCCTGCACCTTCACCAACTTCAAGGAGACGGTAAGCACAGGGCTCATCTTTATTGTGAGACTGTCGGCTGTGAGCGCAGTCATCTCGCTTTTCCCATCAAACAGATTTGTAACTTCAGCCTTCATGCGGGCTTCCATGAAGTCCAGCATATCCAGACGATTGTTCTTCGTCAGGTAAGGCATCAGAGAATCGGGCATCTCCTTAAAGAGAGCTGCTATCGTAGGTTCCTGGGCAGAACAGACAAATGGAGAAAGCGCCAAGCAGGCCGCGATGATTAATTGTCTCATAATTGTAGTGTGATATCGTAATCCAATGGCAAATGCTTGCCAATACTGGTAGTGATGATGCATGCTCCTTGGCTCTCGGCCTCCCTGCTGATGAGTTCGGCCATAATCTGAGCATTTCCCTCATCCAGATGACTGATAGGCTCGTCAGCCAGCAGGAAATCAAACGGCTGCACCAAAGCTCGCATCAAGGCCACACGCTGCTGCTGGCCGAAAGACAGCAGGCCCACCTTCGCCTTAAGCTTGTCAGCTATCCCCAGCATCTCAAACCACTGCTCTATCTGCTGGCGAGTCTTGAAATGGGTCAGGCGGTTCTTGATGGCCACATTCTCGTAAGCCGTGAGCCCAGGAAAGAGGCGCAACTCCTGAAACAGGCAACTGACAGTCTGACGACGCAACATGCTCCACGCAGCAAGGGAGTATTCGCGACTGTCCTTCCCATCCATCAGCACCTGTCCGGTATAGTCATGACGATATCCCATCACATAACTGCAGAAGGTGCTCTTGCCCTTGCCGCTGTCTGCCTCAATCAGGTAGCGCTGGCCTCGCATGAAGGACACTTCACGCTGCCATACATCCGACTCCAGCGTGGCGGATATCGTACTGAACACACGAGGAAGAACGTTGATGAACTGTATCTTATCCATGTTGCTGTGAAAGTTGCATCATCATCACTGCAGCCAGACCGGCTGTCTCAGTACGCAAACGGCTACGTCCCAAATCTACTGAAACGAAGCCGGCCTCAACAGCCATACGTACTTCGTCGATAGAGAAATCGCCTTCAGGTCCCACCAGCACCAACGCCGATTGTCCTTTCAGCTGTTCAAAGAGGTTGACTCTAGGCACCTCGTCATAACAATGAGCGATGTATCTGGCACCAGTCGTATGTTGGGCTATAAACGATTTGAAGTCTTGCATACCATTCAGCACTGGCTTCCAGGCTTTCCGGCTCTGCTTCATAGCTGAGATGATAATCTTCTCCAATCGTGGTTCCTTCACCACACGGCGTTCAGAAAAGCGACAGTCGAGCAATGATAACTCATCGAAACCTATCTCTGTGGCCTTCTCAGCCAACCACTCCATGCGTTCCATCATCTTGGTGGGAGCGATAGCCAGATGAAGGTGCGACGCCCAAGGTCGCTCCTGAGGCAGTACTTCCTGTATCTCGTAGCCGCAATGCTTGTTGCTGGCGATAGTGACAAGTGCACGGAAGAACGTACCCTCGCCATCCATCAGCATCATCTCGTCGCCTTCCTTCAGACGAAGCACTCGCACGGCATGCGCTGCTTCCTCCTCAGGCAGTTCATGAACGACAGCTGCCTGCGGAACATAGAAAAAGCGCTCTTCCTTCATGGCTTCCTACGTTTGATTTCGTCACGAAGCTGGGAGGCCAACTCGTAGTTCTCTTCTTCCACGGCATTCTTCAAGGCTATCCTCAGCCGTTCGGTCTCCATAGAGTTGATGGGGATAGCCACACCCGTCGCATTCTCATCGAATGGTATGCTTTGCCGCTTCATCAGACGGCTCTCGATGTAAAGAGGAACCTTGGAGATTATCGACAGCAGAATAGCATCACTCATCCGAATACGAATACAATTGCCGTCACCCATATTCATCAGCATCACCTGATACTGCCCTTCATAGACACCAACAATCAGCATCTCTAAATCGGAGGGTAGCAGTTGCACCAGCACCTCGGGCAGCATCGTCTTGACGACATCGCGCTTGCCACGAAGACGCGTAATCAGCTGATGAGTCATATCAGCATCGCATACTACTGAGAGTGCACGCTGACGAGTCTCATCTGTCAACAAGATGACCGACAAGTCTTCGCCCCCTACAATTTGCTGCAGGTTTTCGAATCTCAGTAGTACGCGATCCATGATGATTCGTTATTTGTTTTCTGGTTTAAACAACAATGCGAAGGCAACACCTATTACGCAGGCGTAGGCAGCAAAGATATACCATGCCGACTGCCAGCTGCTGGCGTTGTTGACCACCGTCTGAGCAGCAATCATACCCAGGGAAGCTCCCACGCCATTGGTCATCAGCATAAAGAGACCCTGAGCACTGGAACGGATGGTCTCATCCGTACGGCTCTCGACGAAGAGCGAACCTGAGATATTGAAGAAGTCGAAGGCAACGCCATAGACAATCATCGAGAGAATAAAGAGCCAGATGCCACTGCCAGGATTACCCAGTCCGAAGAAGGCAAAGCGGAACACCCATCCGAACATAGCGATGAGCATCACCTTCTTGATGCCGAAGCGCTTCATGAAGAAGGGTATGAGCAGGATACAAGCAGTCTCACTAATCTGCGAAAGCGAAATCAGGATGTTGGTGTGCTGCACGCCGAAGGTATCAGCATACTGCGGGTCAGAGCCAAAGCTGTTGATGAACACATTGGCATAGCCGTTGGAGATTTGCAGGCATACACCAAGCAGCAGCGAGAAGATGAAGAAGATGGCCATCTCCTTCTGGCGGAACAAGCTGAATGCCTTAAGTCCCAGAGCATCGGAAAGCGACTGCTTCTCCTGACTCTTCTTCACAGGACATACAGGCAGCGTAAAAGAATAACCGAAGAGGACGATGCTAAGAAGTCCGGAAGCCAGGAACTGGTTCTGGTTATCCTGGAAGCCCATAATATCGACGAAAAGCATCATCAGGATAAAGCCTACGGTACCAAAGACGCGAATAGGCGGGAAATCCTTGACGGTGTCCATTCCAGCCTGTGTCAATCCATTGAAAGCAACTGAATTGGCAAGTGCAATAGTGGGCATGAAGAAGGCCACGCTAAAGGAGTAAAGCGTAAACAAGGGACCAAACTGGGTTTCGGCACCATTAGAATAGCCGTACCAAGCAGCGGCCATCATAAAGAGTCCGGCCAGAAGGTGGCAGATGCCCAGCATTTTCTGTGCCTGCACCCAGCGGTCGGCAATGATGCCAATGAGGGCAGGCATGAAGATGGACACAAAGCCCTGAACCGAGTAGAACCACCCGATGTTGTCGCCAAAGCCGAGGTTCGACAGGTAACGACCCATACAAGTCAAATAAGCTCCCCAGACAGCAAACTCCAGGAAGTTCATGATTGATAAGCGCACTTTCAAATTCATATCTCCGATAGTTTTTAGTTAATGATTCTATTATTATGGTACGCGCGCAAGATGCCATCGTCATCACGGCGCAATACTATCTGCCCCGCCATCCACTCGGTCTGGGGCAGCTCCTCTGTCAAGGGGTAGCAGCTGACCACCTTCCCCTCCTGCATCTCTATCACTGAGAGGGTCTGGCATGTCCCGTTCTCCAGAATCGTCTCGTGAGAGGCGATCCGTCGTAGTCTTTTCATCTTGTGTATGGAAACGAATAAGTTGAACATTGCTCAAGAACAGCAGTCGCGTGGACGTCGACGACTCGAAGGCGTTATCCAGATAGAAGAATCCCTTCACAGTTTTGATGACCCTCGTCGTATCGCCAGGCACCCTCAGTTGGCTCACCCCTGAAGTGGAGAAATGCAGATTACGGCTCACCACCGTATCACCATAGTCCACCGAAATGTAAGCCATACCGTTCTTGTTGCCCGTCTGATACATATAGTCACTCATGAACATCAGCATCAGCTCGTCACCATGCCTATAAGTGGAATCACTTTCTACGTGAAACTCCCACCTGTTGTAGGGAGGCATGGGCAACAATAAGGCTGTCGCCCTGTCCGACCAGACATTGGCAGTGTCACCAGTAGCATTGAAGCGGGCATACTTGCCTATCTCACCTTCTGATGCTCCAAGCACCAATGCCTGCTCGTCAAGCCTCTCCGACACCCGCTGGAAGATGGGATCGAAGCGGTCGGCACGGGTATAATAATACACCAGCGATGAATCGAATTCGGCCTGGGTCACCCCATGTCGTTTGAGTACTGCCTCTGTATAGAGTGCCGTATTGTACTCGCGTTCTTCATAGGAGAACTTGTCCTGCTGAGCCATCGCTTTGGCCATATAATAGTCGACGAGTATATCCTCCATATCACCGGGTTGGATATACTTACTTGGCGTTCCCGGCTTGCATGCAGCCAGCATCAGGAATATGCCAACGACTGTCAATGCGCCTGTTCTATTCACGTTTCAGCGATAGCTTTGCCAATTCTTTTCTATAGAAGAGCAGCAGTACCACCACACCTACTGATATGCTCGAGTCTGCGAAGTTAAACACTGGGCTGAAGAATATGAACTCCTCCCCACCCCAGAAAGGCATCCATTGTGGCCAGGTGGTCTGTATGATGGGGAAGTAGAACATGTCGACAACCTTTCCCATAAGGAATCCGGCATAGCCATTGCCCATACCGACCCATTGGCTGACATGCAACGGTGTGGATGTCTCAAAGCCCAGACCATAGAACATGCAGTCAATCAGGTTGCCAGCTGCTCCTGCCAGCACCATCGACAGACATACGACATATCCCCATCTAGCCTTCTGGCGCGCCTGCAGCCAGATGTAATAGCTCAGGAAACCTATGGCCACCACACGGAAAAGTGACAGCGCCAGCTTTGAGCCTATCTGCATGCCGTAGGCCATGCCGTTATTCTCGATGAAGGTAATGTAGAACCAGTCAGTCACCCTGATACTTTCATGAAGCGCCATATTGGTCTTCACCAAGACTTTGATGACCTGGTCGACGAGCAGGATGGCAATAATGAGTATCACCGCCATCCGCCCACGAGTTATCAGCCGATTGTTCACCTGCGTCGCTTCTCGAGTTCTTTAGACTCCACGCTCAGCGTAGCATGGGGCACAGCACGCAGCCGCTCTGCAGGAATGAGTTTGCCTGTGATGCGGTCAATGCCGTAGGTCTTGTTGTCTATGCGCACCAATGCAGCTTTCAGTCCCTGAATGAACTTCTGCTGACGGGCAGCAAACTCCATCAAATCTTCCTTCGACTGGGTCTCGCTGCCTTCCTCCAAAGCTTTGTAGGTAGGCGACGTATCGTCGACATCGTTTGAGTCACGATTGGTCAGCGAGTCCATCATCTGGTCGTAGTCTCGCTTGGCTAGCGCCAGTTTCTCCAAGATAATCTGACGGAACTCCTCAAGTTCCTCATCAGTGTAGCGTGTTTTCTCTGACATAATTATTAGGATTTAGTAATTTTGATGTTTAGTTTAAAGTCGTCAAATTCTGTTTCTTGTCCGTCATTGGCCTCCAGGACAATGCTGTCGGCCAGCACCTGCCGTGCGATGTAATCACCAAAGGCATCGACAGCCTTGGTTACAGCATCATTTGGCTCAATGCTGACGTTGATATGGTCGGTGATGATCAGTCCGCTGCTCTTGCGCATGTTCTGAATACGGTTCACCAGCTCTCGAGCCATACCCTCTGCCCGCAGCTCATCAGTCTGCGTGATGTCGAGGGCAACGGTGAGGTTACCATCATTGCCGACGAGCCATCCAGGAATATCCTCGCTGATAATTTCCATATCGGCAGCCTCAACGGTGAGTTGCTGTCCTTCCACCTCTACGGTAAGGGTGCCTTGCTGCTCCAGCAGGGCAATCTGCTCCTGCGACAATGCATCCATCGCTGCGGCAACGCCCTTCATCAGTTTACCGAACTTCTTGCCCATGACGCGGAAGTTGCACTTTACCTTCTTCACCAAGATGCCTTGACCCTCCACAAACTTCAGCTCCTTCACATTCACCTCCTGGAGGATGATGTGCTTCACAGTCTCAATATCTTCTCGCTGCTGAGCATCCACAGGAGGAACCATCAGCGTCTGCAGGGGCTGCTTCACCTTGATACCTTCCTTGCGGCGCAGTGCCAGTACGATCGACGTGATGCGCTGGGCAATGTCCATGCGCTTCTCCAGATCAACATTTACTAATGTCAGGTCAGCCTTCGGGAAGAAGTCCAGGTGTACGGAGTCACACTTGCCGCCGAGGTCACGATAGAGCCGGTCGGCAAAGAAGGGAGCCATCGGTGCCAGGAGCTTCGACACAGTGAGCAGACACTCATAAAGCGTCTGGTAGGCAGCCAGTTTGTCATTGTCCATCTCCTTACCCCAGAAGCGTTTCTTGTTCAGTCGCACGAACCAGTTCGAAAGTTCCGTATCGACGAAATTATCAATCATGCGCCCTGCACGTGTAGGATTGAAGTTATCCAGCTCCTCAGTGACATTCTTCACCAGCGTGTTCAGGCAAGAGAGGATCCAGCGGTCGAACTCAGGACGCTCAGCCACAGGAATCTGCGGTGTGGCTGGGTCGAAGTTGTCGACGTTGGCATACATAGCAAAGAGCGAATAGGTGTTATAGAGCGTTCCAAAGAACTTTCCTCGCACTTCAGCTACTCCTGCGGGGTCGAACTTGAGGTTATCCCAAGGCTCGGAGTTGGTCATCATATAGAAACGCACGGCATCCGATCCATACTTCTCGATCATCTCGAAAGGATTCACCACGTTGCCCTTGTGCTTCGACATCTTGTCGCCCTTGGCATCGAGTACGAGGCCAGTGCTGACTACGTTCTTGAATGCTACCGAGTCGAAGATCATCGTTGCAATGGCATGAAGGGTGAAGAACCAACCGCGTGTCTGGTCGACACCCTCGTTGATATAGTCAGCGGGATAGAACTTGCGCTCATCGATGAGTTCCTTGTTCTCAAACGGGTAGTGCAGCTGAGCATAAGGCATAGAGCCAGAGTCGAACCAAACGTCAATCAGGTCGCTCTCTCTCTTCATGGGCTTGCCGCTTGGCGACACCAATTTAATATAGTCGACATAGGGACGATGCACGTCGATGCGATCGTAGTTCTCCTGACTCATGTCGCCTGGCACGAAACCGTTCTCCTTCAGAGGGTTCTTGTCCATAACGCCTGCTGCTACGGCCTTCTCTATCTCGTTGTAGAGCTCTTCGAGGCTGCCGATGCAGATTTCTTCGCCGTCTTCGCTGCGCCAGATGGGCAGAGGTGTGCCCCAGAAACGCGAGCGCGACAGGTTCCAGTCATTCAGGTTATCGAGCCAGTTGCCAAAACGCCCACTGCCCGTCGACTCTGGATGCCAGCCTATGGTCTTGTTCAGTTCGCTCATGCGCTCTTTCATCGACGAGCTCTTGATGAACCAAGAGTCGAGAGGATAGTAGAGCACAGGTTTGTCAGTACGCCAGCAATGAGGATAGTTATGCACATGCTTCTCGATCTTATAGGCCTTATCCTGAGCCTTCAGATCCATGCAGATGCTTATGTCGAGCGTCTCGTCCTTATCCGTAAGGTTCTCGTCATAGGCATTCTTCACGTAGCGACCAGCAAACTTCTGCCATTCGTCGACGTTGACATATTTAGCCACGAAGTCGGGGTCGAGGTCTTCAATGAGATAGTACTTACCCTGCAGGTCAACCACAGGACGCTCATTACCCTTCTTGTCGATGAGCACGATAGGACATATGCCAGCCTGCTTGGCCACAAATGCGTCGTCGGCACCGAAGTTGGGCGCGATATGCACGATACCGGCACCGTCCTCTGTAGTGACATAGTCACCGGGGATGACGCGGAAGGCATCACCCATGGGCTTGATGGCAGGCATCAGCTGCTCGTACTCCATTCCCACGAGGTCAGTGCCCTTATAGCGTCCCACGATGCGGAAGGGCATGAATTTCTCTCCTTTCTTATATTCGGGCATCTCGCCGCCATCGGTGATATTACCCTCTGGAGCCAGATAGGCGTTCAGACGAGCTTCAGCCAGCACAATGGTAATGGGTTTGGCGGTGTAGGGATTATATGTGTTTACAGCCACATAGTCGATCTTCGGACCTACGCAGAGTGCCGAGTTGGCAGCCAGTGTCCAAGGCGTAGTCGTCCAGGCAAGGAAATAGGCTGTACCCCACCCTGTCATCTCAGGCTTGGGGTTCTTCATCTTAAACAGTGCCGTGCACGTCGTGTCCTTCACGTCACGATAGCATCCCGGCTGGTTCAGCTCGTGACTCGACAATCCTGTACCAGCAGCAGGTGAATAGGGCTGTATGGTGTAGCCCTTGTAGAGCAGTCCTTTCTGATAGAACTGTTTCAGCAGCCACCAGAGGGTCTCAATGTACTTATTGTCATAAGTAATGTAAGGATGATCCAGGTCGACGAAGTATCCCATACGCTCCGTCAGGTCGCGCCACTCCTTCGTGTAGGTCATCACGTTCTCGCGACACTTCTGGTTGTAATCCTCCGTCGAGATGTAACGAGGTGACTCAGGATTGTCGATGTCGGCCTTGGTGATGCCGAGTGCCTTCTCCACACTCAGCTCCACAGGCAGACCGTGGGTGTCCCAGCCAGCCTTGCGCTTCACCTGGAAGCCCTGCATCGTACGATAGCGGTTGAAGGTATCTTTCAAGGCACGACCCAGCACATGGTGAATGCCGGGATGACCGTTGGCCGAGGGAGGACCCTCGAAGAACACAAATTGCGGACATCCCTCACGCTCGTCGACAGAGCGGTGGAAGATGTCTTCCTGCATCCACTTCTCCAGCATCTCCTTGTTCACCTGTGTCAGGTTCAAACCTGTGTATTCTGCGAATCTTTTTGCCATAATTTCTCTTGCTTGTTTTTGAAGGTGCAAAGGTACGCATTTTTTTTAGTTTGACGAAGAATTATCGCTGAAAAATTCGTTTATTTGAAGATTTCTTTGTACTTTTGCAGGCAAAACAACATTCATTCACATCTACGAAACAAGGGAAACTATGGAAAGAACATGGAGATGGTTTGGCAAGAAAGACAAAATCACACTTGCCATGCTTAGACAAATCGGCGTAGAGGGCATCGTAACAGCCCTTCACGACGTGCCTCTGGGCGAAGTATGGACACGCGAAAAGATTCGTGATCTGCGCCAGTACATCGAGAGCTACGGCATGCGATGGAGCGTGGTGGAGAGTCTTCCTGTGGTGGAGACTATCAAATACGGCGGTCCCGACCGCGACCACCAGATTGAAGTATACAAGGAAAGCCTGCGCAACCTCTCGGCCGAAGGCATCCACTGCATCTGCTACAACTTCATGCCTGTGCTCGACTGGGCGCGCACCGACCTGCTGCATATTAATCCCAACGGCTCGACGAACCTCTATTTCAACTATGCTGAATTTGCCTATTTCGACATTTTCATTCTCAAGCGCGCAGGCGCGCGTGAGGAATGGGCTGCCCTCGAGCTGAGAAACGAGAAGGGAGAGAAAATCGAGCGCGACATCCTGGCTGAGGTTGATGAGCTGGCCAAGTCGATGACACCCGAGAAAGAACATAAGCTGGTGGAGAACATCGTCATTAAGACGCAGGGCTTCGTCTCAGGCAACTTCAGCGAGAACGATGAGGCACCCGTCCAGAAGTTCCGCGAGTTCCTCGACCTGTACAAGGGTATCGACAAGAAGCAATTGCGCGAGAACATGAAATATTTCCTTGAGGCCATCATGCCCACCTGCGAGGAGTGCGACATGCTGATGTGCGTTCATCCTGACGATCCTCCCATCGAGATTCTCGGATTGCCACGCATCGTGCGAACCGTCGACGACATCCGCTGGTTCCTCAATGCTGTGCCCAACCGCCGCAACGGCCTGACCTTCTGCGCCGGCAGTCTTTCGGCTGGCACCTACAACAATGTGGTGGAGATGGCTCGTGAGTTTGCCCCACGCACACATTTCGTGCACCTGCGCTCCTGTCATATCTTCCCCAACGGCGATTTCACTGAAGCTTCTCATCTCGGAGGACGTGCCGACATCATCGAGCTGTGTCGTATCTTCGAGCAGGAGAACCCACAGCTGCCTATGCGTGTGGATCACGGTATGACATTCACCGACGAACCTGGAGGCATCATGGATGAGAGCAGTCACGGCCACAATGCCGGCTACACTCTCCTCGGCCGTATGTTCGCCCTCGGACAGGTGCAGGGCATTCTCGCCACTGTCGACCGCGAGCTGGGCATCGAATACAAACAGCCCGGTTTCTTTGATTAAGGAATCAGCTCTTTTTTATTATACCAGAAAAGGCACGGATAATGTGCCTTTTCTGTTTTTGTTACATATCACCTGACCAACCATGCCCCAGGTCCCAGTGCTCATCATAAACGAACTCGAAATATGGGAGGGAGAACTCGTCTTCTATAAGAGCCGTGAGTTCATCTAATATGGGTTCTGCCCAATGGCCTACAAGGACTATGAACTTATCGATGTTCCAAGCCACTCGTCCTCTTGACACCTGAGTATAGTCACCTTTAAATTTGGTATCCTCATGTTTGGCCTGAGCTTTGAAGTATTCCCTCATGTCCAAAAGAGGGTAATTAATGAAGGGGAGTCCCCTGTCAGCAGCTTCCTCTACCATTTTCGGCGTTATCTCTTTTTTGCGAACGCCAAAGAAAGATTTGTCCTTTAGGTCGTACCAGAAGATACCGATACAGGGCATCTGTTCATCGAAGGCTTTCATGTCAGCCATCAGCTTCTTACGTTCTTCGTTTGTAAGCTGAGTCATCATTCTTTGCAATTTGTGTGCAAAGTTACAAAAGTTTTTTCAGATTACTTACAAAGAGGAGAGAAAAATGATGAAACTGCAATATTTTCGCCGATAATTGCTTCGGGAGGCCGATGCTAGCAATCAGCAGAGTCGGTCTCCCGAAGTTATAAAGAAGTTAATTGTCTACTCTCTATCTCACGACTTTCTTTGAGGATCCATTCTTGTATTTTATTATATTGATGCCTTTACCAAAATCATCAATTTTATGACCTTGCAAGTCATAAATACCAATAACTTCCTCTGAGCTATCAACAATCGGGATTAAGATTCCGCTTGGATTAACACTCGATACAGGACGTACATTATACCCCCAGCATCTGTTCCATCCATACCACCAATATGGAGCACCATCTTGACAGTTTAACACACTTGCTGATGTACAATATTGAAAGGTGGTTGCACTCATAACAACAGAACGCTCTGTAAAATAACTCCAATCGTACTGCATTACACCGCCAGCGGGAAGGAATATAGAATTGCCATTGGCTCCAGTCACCTTATAGCCACTAATACCATTTTGGGTAGTTAATGTCCATGAACAATAATTAATGAGTTCCTGAGTTTCACCTAACGTCGGTGTTCGCCAAGGCTTACCCCAATTTGCTGTAGCCGCATCATCCTGTTCCTCCAAGACTTCTTTATTATCAACATTGCCGTAAGATGAATCATTACAGTATTTGGTTAAAGTCGTTTCAGAACCATTTGCATATTTGTACGTAGCCCAACTATATTCACTCTTTGGCTTTGTCTCTCCCCATGCAAAAAACGAGCCACATTCTTCTGGACGATTTGCACCAACATTTGTAGTAGCCCATAGCAGACCACTTGGGAGAGCAAGATCAACGAAATCATGAGTTTTCTCATCCTCACCATTTGATCCATTATTGTTGGCTATTGGACGGATTGGGAACATTGCATATTCGATGTTCCAAGTTTGATAAACAGAGATACCACCACCTGCTGATCCCTGTAAAGCATATGCAAAACCTGATTCAAATTCATTGTCACTCCAATAATAAATATCTGAGCCAACCATCTGAGAGGTTCCTTGAATTTTAAATCCAGCTGCAGGTAGGAAAATCGAATTTCCATTTGGTCCGGTTACCCTGCAACCATATACAGAATTTGCATTATAATCCCATGTAAACGTACATTGATTATACAATTCTAAAAAGTCGCTGTGAGTAGGAGTTGACCATTCATTACCCCATACTGACTGAATAATATTCCTTGAAGTCCAATCTATGTATATTCCATAATCGCCCTCTGACGATGCGCCATAGTTTGTTTTTGCCCATAATTTACCTGATGGCAAACCTAAATCAACATATTCATGACCGTTAATTATATTAGTCTGGTCGTCAGGCTTATCATTACCATACTCACTAGCAGGAATACCATTGATAAAAACTTCAGCCACGAACTCTTCACCATAATTGAAGTACTGGGAGCGGCTTTGATCATAATACACTTCAAGATAAACGGTATTGCCAGAAGTTACTAAAGCTTGGCACTCTTGGTCTTGACTCATTAGCGAGCCGCCACCAACCATGTCTCCTCCACAGAAAGTAGCCCATTTGTAGCCAAAGGGATTTTCGCGAGAACCATAGTAATGAATCTTGAAAGTCACATAGTCACCCCATTTAAGGTTACGATTCGTAAACCTGAAATAATCAAGGTCAGAAGTGTTGTAAAGTCCGAAACGTATTTTTGTCTTAATATCATTGGCCGTATCAAGTGTATTGTTAGATTCCTTCTCTGACCTTTCTGACACTACTGTTATGTAGAGCCACTTGTCAACTCCGCTTTTTGTTTGAACCCATCCAGTAGGATGAAGAGCGTATGAGCCTGCAGCAATTCCAGTGATAACTCCTTTTTCGTCAATAGAATAACCTGTGGGTGGATCCACGACGTGTTGTCCGCCCGTAAAATCAATGTGCACCCATGAGTCTGCATATGCACTTGTGAATACAAGGCTATTATCAGAACTAGAGAATTGCAGTTGATAGGGTTCACCTATCACTACTTCAACTTTGTTATTTGGCTCAAGCCATTCAAAATTGGTGACAAGCCCCAAAGCAAATGTGCTAATGGGCAATAACAATGCGATAAGTGTTATTAGCTTCTTCATAATTGTACATATTTTTAATTAGACTTAATCCCATACAAAAGACGCAGACTTTCACCATACGACTTCTTGGTCACCACAACCATTACACATATATGGGAATGCCTGCGCCATAGAGGCTGGCACCCAATAATGTGTAATTGCTCTATCTCTAGGTGGTGATTAGAAGTCTATTGAGCAATATGTCTTGCGTTCCTTTCGGATTGCGTCGGCAAAATTACACAAAAAAGTTCAATTCACAAATATCGAACTGCTAAAAACACATAAAATGGGAAGAAAAAGTTTGCTGGGATGAATCATGAGATTCCAAAAGGCGGGAAAATGGCTTCTATTAGCGTTCGTCGTGGTACGGACAGTGAGAATCTCACAAATTATCTAATAGTTATTTTGAGTAGTAGATGTCAGATTGACAGAATAACGACACCCTCTGTGGATGCACACCTTGTTATTGATGGTGACAGAGGCAACAGAAGGATGGCAGGTATGCGAATCCTTTTTTTGAACGGAGGGGAAACAGTTGAAGGAAGGATTCTATGAGGTTAAAGCCTATAGTAGGCAGATGAATTCTCGAGAGAATTTGAACGTTAGAACGCACTTTATGAATGCAAAGTACGGACTTTAGCGCGAAATTCTCTCGAGAATCCATCTGAATGTGGCATAGTTTTTGCTGATAAGTAAAGAGAACAGACCATGTTTGGACGGATATAGACACATTATTATACTAAACACCCTACATGAGATACAAGATCGTAAAAGAAACCAAGCCGACACTTAAAACCTTCGGCAAGTACAAGGCAAAGACCGTGTATAACGGTGAAGTGGAAACCAACCAGATTATAGAAGAGGTGGCCAAGCGCATGGGCATCTCTGAGGGCGGTGTACTTGGTGTGATGCTGGGACTTTCGAGCGTAATCAGCAGTCATCTGCGCAACGGAGACAAGGTGCGTCTTGAAAGATGGGGCCTGATGAAACTCGAGATTGAGAGCGACAAAGTGGACAGACCTGAGCAGTTCCGAGCCAAGAAACACATCCGTGGAGTACGTCTTCATTTTCTGCCTGAGAGTGAGAAGGGAAGACCCGAGCTTTATCAGGACATAACGTTTGAGAAAGAACGGAATCGATAGACGATTATCATAAAGAGTCGGAAAAATTTGCTCGTTTGGGATTTATTTTGTAATTTTGCAACTTGGAACTCAAAACAAATACCAAAACAATGAAACTGAATGACATAATGAGCGGCCAGCTGAATGCCGCAGAATGGGAAGCCAAAGGCTACCAGCTCCCCAAGTTCGACATCGCAAAAGTACGGCAGAAGACTGCTGAAGAGCCTACATGGGTGCACTTCGGAGGCGGCAACATCTTCCGGGCTTTTCCTGCAGCCATCCTCAATGAGGCGCTGAACACAGGCAAGTACGATCGTGGTGTCATCGTAGCCGAGACCTTCGATTTCGAAGTCATCGACAAGGCTTACGCTCCCTACAGCAACCTCTCGCTATCCGTCAGCCTCCAGTCGTCGGGCACCATCGAGAAGACCGTCATCGCCAGCGTCACCGAAGCGCTGAAAGCCGACTATCAGTTTGCCGACTGGCAGCGACTGGTAGAGATTTTCCGCAAGCCCAGCCTGCAGATGATCTCGTTCACCATCACTGAGAAAGGCTATACCTGGAACGATGCCGACCTCGCCCGAGGCCTGCAGCCGATGTTCGCTATGGGTAAGGTGTGCGCCTTGCTCTACGAACGCTGGAAGGCTGGCAAGCTGCCTCTCACCGTGCAGTCGATGGACAACTGTTCGCACAATGGCGACCGTGCCAAGAACGGCATTATGGCCTATGCCGAGCGCTGGGCTGCCGACGGACTCGTGCCTGCAGCATTCCTCGACTACCTGAAGGACGAGACGAAGGTGACCTTCCCCTGGTCGATGATCGACAAGATCACGCCACGCCCACATGAGAAAGTGAAAGAGCTGCTGGCAAAGGACGGATTTGAGGACAATGACTATATTGAGACCGAGCGCCATACATTCACGGCACCCTTCGTCAACGCTGAGGAAGTGCAGTATCTGGTCATTGAGGACAATTACACCAATGGCCGTCCCCCACTCGACCTCGGTGGAGCGCTCTACACCACTCGCGAGACTGTCGACAAGGTCGAGACGATGAAGGTGACCACCTGTCTGAACCCGCTTCACACGGCAATGTCAATCTATGGTTGCATGCTCGGCTATACGCTCATCAGCGCTGAGATGGCCGACGAGGACCTGCGTCCTTTCGTCCAGAAGCTGGGATACATCGAGGCAATGCCCGTTGTCACGGATCCTGGTGTGCTGAACCCCTACGAGTTCATCGGAGCCGTCATCAACCGCCGACTGCCCAATCCCTTCATGCCCGACGCTCCTCAGCGCATCGCGATGGACACTTCGCAAAAGCTGCCCATCCGCTTCGGCGAGACCATCAAGAAATACATTGCCAGAGGCCTCGACATGTCGAACCTCGTGCTCATACCCCTCACGCTGGCCGGCTATGCCCGCTACCTGAAGGGCATCAAGGACGACGGAACGCCCTTCGATTGTTCCCCCGACCCCATGCTCGACGAGCTGCAGGCCATCGTTGCTCCGCTCGAGATTGGCAAGGCCGACCAAGACTGGAGCTGCCTGAAGCAACTCTATAGCCGCAAGGATGTTTTCGGCCTTGACCTCTATGAGGCAGGCCTCGGTGAGCAGATCGAAGGCATGGTGCGCGAGCTCTTCGCTGGCCCAGGTGCCGTGCGCCAGACGCTCCACAAATATGTGACTGCAAGATAACTACTTATAACAATTATTCTTAAAAACATTTGCAATATGTTGAAACCATTAAACAAACACTTCGCTCCGAAGAGCGTGATGCCTGAGAAAGTCATCCAATTTGGTGAAGGAAACTTCCTTCGCGCATTCGTAGACTGGATCATCTGGAACATGGACCAGAAGACCAACTTCAACGGCTCCGTCGTCGTCGTACAGCCCCTCGCAGGAGGTATGGTCGACTGGCTCAACGGTCAGGACTGTCTCTATCACGTCAACCTGCAGGGACGGGAGAACGGCAAGCCCGTAAACACCCTCGAGCGCATCGACGTCATCAGCCGTTGCCTGAATCCTTACTCACAGAATGATGCCTTCTTGGCACTCGCCGACCAGCCCGAGATGCGCTTCGTCATCTCCAACACCACAGAGGCCGGCATCGCCTTCGACCCTGCCTGCAAGCTCGACGACAAACCCGCTTCGTCCTATCCCGGCAAGCTGGTGCAGCTGCTCTATCGCCGCTTCCAGACTTTCAACGGCGACCCCACCAAGGGACTCATCATCTTCCCCTGCGAGCTCATCTTCCTCAACGGGCATGTGCTGAAGGACTGCATCCGCAAGTACATCGACCTCTGGGAGCTGCCCGAGAGTTTCCGTCAGTGGTTTGAGAACTGCTGCGGCGTCTATGCCACACTCGTCGACCGCATCGTGCCCGGTTTCCCCCGCAAGGAGATTGCACAGATACAGGAGAAGATTGGCTATCGCGACAACCTCGTCGTGCAGGCCGAGAACTTCCACCTCTGGGTGATTGAGGCTCCAAGAGAAGTGGCTAAGGAATTCCCTGCCGACAAAGCCGGGCTGCACGTGTTGTTCGTTCCTTCGGAGGAGCCTTATCACAAGCGCAAGGTCACCCTGCTCAACGGTCCCCACACCGTGCTTTCACCTGTTGCCTACCTCAGCGGCGTCAACATCGTGCGTGATGCCTGCCAGCATGAGGTCATCGGCAAGTACATCCACAAGGTGCAGTTCGACGAGCTGATGCAAACCCTCGATCTGCCCATCGAGGAGCTTGAGAAGTTTGCAGCCGACGTGCTCGAGCGCTTCGACAATCCTTTCGTCGACCATCAGGTGACGAGCATCATGCTCAACTCCTTCCCCAAGTTCCAGGCACGCGACCTGCCCGGCGTGAAGACCTACCTCGAGCGCAAGGGCGAGCTGCCCAAGGGCCTCGTCTTCGGACTCGCTGCCATCATCACCTACTATAAGGGTGGTAAGCGTGCTCAAGACGGTGCAGAGATCACACCCAATGACGACCCGAAGATCATCGAGCTCCTGCAGCAGCTGTGGGCTACGGGCGACACACAGAAGGTGGCCGACGGAGTGCTCGCTGCCGAGTTTATCTGGCAGGAGGATCTCAACAAGGTAGAAGGTCTCAATGCCCTCGTCAAGCAGTACCTTGACCTCATCGAGGATCGTGGCATGCTTGAAGCCGTAAAGACCATTCTGTAATTTTGTGACTATATCGAATCCCCGTAGTGCCACTCGGCGCTTCGGGGTTTCTTTGTTTGCACATCGTCTGCAGTCCCAACTATTTTGACTTCTACACTACTAAAACATCATCAAAATGCAAAACTACAACAAACTACTACTACCACTGTTCACTTTGCTGCTTATGGCAACAGGAGCCAAGCGGGCAGCCGCCCAGACGACAGTCCTCACCGAGGACTTCTCGGGGTCTACCAACATCTTCGGCGTCACTACCACGCAGGGGGCCGCTGGCACACCGTTCCTCTTTGACAGCGGACTGAATGGCTTCGGCACCGTCCTCGCCGTATGCAAGTCTACTGCCGAGGGCGCTATCACACGTTTCGGCCAGCCTGTGGTCGCAGGAGAAGACCACATTGTCACCGTCGAGTACGACGCTTTTCATGGATACTTCGGCAACAGCCGCAGCAGCAGTGTTTCACTGCTCAACAGCGACGGCCAGTCTATCGTCAGCTACGACTACAGCAGCCAGAGCTGCCAGGTCACCGCGGTCAGAATAGGCGGCCAGGCTGTGGCGGGCTTCCAGGCTTTTGCCCTGCAGGGTGCCAACGGCTTCAGCGGCAATGGCAAGCCATACTCCGCCAACAACAATCCCCACATCACCATCTCGCTCTCGCCCGAGGGAGTTGTCACCGCCATCTTCGCCAAAGGCGGTTCTACAGTGAAAAAGGTGAATGGCTCCGTAAACGGGCTGAAGAAGGACATTGCAAAGATGACCATCTCGTCGACCGTTGAGAACACCGACCGCTGCTATGCCGTCGACAACATCAAGGTCACCACTGAGCGAACCGTCATCGACCCCAACTACATCGAGCCCATAGCCAGCGCCGTCATCAAAGGCCCGGAGCGCATGACCTTCGGTCCTGACACCGATACCCCATACGCCAACGAGTTCACCGTCAGTCTCATCGGCGAAGAAGGCACCACTATAACTGAGCAGAATCTCGACCCGAAAGTGCAGGACTTTCAGGTGACGTGGGACATCGAGGGTTTCCGCACCATTAACGACACCGAAGGACAGTATTGCGACAGCTACGGCTCGTTCTCTGCCAATGGTGAGGCAAGTGTTAGAACCAGTTTCCTGCTGCGCGATGTGCCCATGAACTTCTACGGCCGGCTCACTGCCACCATCCGCTACAACGGCACCACCACCCGGGCCGAGAAGTACGTTGTCGCCTTGGGCGACCTCTCGCATCCGTCCACACAGGTGCTTCCTCTGGCGGGCTATCCCGTCAACTTCAGCACCTACCCTGATGCGCTGAAGGGCTACGTCGTGACCAAGGATACCTACGGCGCCCAGTCCGACCCCATACTCGGCGGATGGTGCGTGGCCGGCAGCGACAATCACAATGCGACGCTCATGACGGATGCCGACGGAAAGAAGTTCGTGCGCCTCACATCGCTCACACAGAAGAAGTCGCACGTCATCACCCACGCCCTCGACACACCCAGTTCGCAGCTCATCTTCAGTACGATGCTGCGCTTCAATAATGCCGGCGCCACGCTCACCTTCACCAGCGGCAACCCCTTCTGGACATCCACTAACTACAGCTGCCCCGTCATGCTCAGCTTTAGCGGCAACGCTCTGGCCCTCAACGGCACCGCGCTGACCACGCCCGAAGGCTCAGTCGCCAGCTTCACCACCGGCAAGTGGTATCGCGTAGTGCTCTCAGCCGACAAGAGCAGTGAGTGCTGCTACGCTCGTGTCTACGATCAGCAGGGCGAGCTGCTCGGCCAGACAAGTGTGATCGCCTGGGCCGAGTCCTGCAATCCCAAGTTCTTCAGCCTGGGTATGGACAATAGTAACACGGGCTCGGTCGATATGTCGGCCTGCGAGGCCTATAAGCCAACCATAGCCGCTGACAGCTATACGCTTACTGCCGATAAGACCACCCTCTCCATCCCGCAGGATGAGACCGCCCGCCTCACGGCCACCCTTACCGACGTCGACGGGCTTCCTGTCACGCAGCAGGCTATCTGGAGCGTGCTCGAGCCTGACATGCAGCAGTCGGTCGTCATCACTCCCGACGCTGCCGACTCTCACGTGGCCACCGTCAGTCTTTCGCCCACTGCCCAGGCTGGTACCGCGACTGTGCAGGTGAGCATCGGTGGCAGCACAAAGAGCGTGCAGCTCACCCTCACTGCCGACGGCGAGGGCATCAGGTTCACTCAGAGCACCACGAGCATCAATATTCCACTTGATGAAGGCCAGACCGTCAGCGCCACCTATGCCGCCATTGTCATCGACGGCGAGGGGCGCACCGTCAACACTCCTGTGACGCTGGCAGCCTACGATCGCAACGGCAAACTGCCCTATACCTTCGGCACAGGTGTCAGCTTCGATGCTGCCACTGGCGTGCTCACCGTCTCGAGTAATGCTGCACCCACACGGTTCACCATCCGCGCTACTGCCCGCAGCAGCCAGGGCGAAGAGCTCAGCCGCAGTGTCAGCGTAAGCCTCAACGGACTGAGATTCGACTTCGGCTTCACCAACGACGACGGCGTCGCTGACGGCTTCACGGCCGTCGGTCCCACCACCGCCTATAGCGATGCTGCTGGCTTCGGCATCGTCTCGGGCAGTGTCACAGTAGGCGGAATAGCCTCGGCCACCAATGCCGACTCCGACTACCTGCAGGGAGCTATGCAGTTCGACTTCAAGGCCGAAAAGGGTGCATTCTACACCGTCGAGGTCACCTTCCAGGGTGTGCTCACCACCGCCCACATCAATGCTGACCTGGCAGGCTATGAGTTGGCTACTCACAACAGCTTAGCCACGAAGACCTTCACTCTGCCGGCTACACGTGGTGCCATCGACCTGCATCTGGCCGATGCCAACGGTACTGCCGCACGCTTGGCTAAAATCATCATCAGCAAGAACGCTCCGCGCAAGGCACGCAGCAAGCGCGTGGTGCACCACATCGGCGACTCCACATCAGCTAACAACGGCTCGTGGGCATATCGTCTGAAGAACATCATCAGCAGCGCCTATGCTGAGCTGGCTGCCCTCTGCCAGTTCCACAACGACGGTGCCGGAGGTCGCAACCTCTCCACCTACTACACCCAGGGCAAGCTGGCCAACGTCCTCGCCGACATCTATCCCGGCGACATCTTGATGCTGGGCAACATGGGCACCAACGGTATGGGCAAGAGCTTCGAGGCTGACGTCAACTACTATCTCGATGCCGCTGAGGCACTGGGAGCCAAGGTCATCCTCAACTCGTACACGCCCCACGGCGCCGTGTCCAACTACAGCAGCGGCTACAACTCATCCACCCACACCTTCAACAGCTACCGCAAGGACAGCTACGAGACCGTCATCCGCCGTGTGGCCGAACAGCGTGCGAAGAACGATCCCAACTACATTGGATTTGTGGAGATAGGAAAGAATGCTGATGCCATCTTCAACCTCTACGTCAGCGACTATGCCGCCAACGGCTATGCCTCGCCAGATGCTGCCGCACAGGCCATCATCAAGTGCTTCACCGACCACAATCACTACAGCAACGGCACCCTGGCCTGCGACCTCATGCTGGGCGGCTATGGCAACCTGCAGAATAAGGGCATCGTCGCCCAACTCGTCAGCCTGCTCAGCAGCGAGTCGGCAGCGATCAGTCCTCTGCCCGCACCGACTGCCACAGACCAGTCGCTCTTCACGCTCAGCGGCCAGCCAGTAGCCGACGCCACACGTCCCGGACTCTACATCACCCAGGGACGTGTGGTGGTGAAGCGACGCTGAGTGGTACTTTGTGAAACTTCATGAAGTCTTGCGTTCATACACAAAGATGTCTCCTAAAATAGAAAGGCTACGTAAAGAAAATTGGTCAAAAAACGGGTCTCACGGACTTTGCATTCTAGAAAACGACTCAAGGCAGATTGAGGTCTGACACCCCTCATTTGAGCCAAAACGGCTTCGAAAGTACACAAAAGCGAGTTTGCAGTCGCTAGTTACGGACGTTGCGGTTGCTAGTATGGCACTTTGGGGTCGCTAGTATGGCACTTTGCATACGTTCCCACGGTGGGAATAACACGTTCCCACCGTGGGAATGATAGCAAGCTCCGTAACTAGCGTGACCAAACTCCGCAACTAGCGTGACCAAACTCGCCTACTTTCGACCTCATTTTCCCGTCTGGCAGTCATTTTTCTCGCCAAAAAAGCTTTCCAAAATCGCCATTTCAGCCCCTCAAAATGCCAATTTTCAGCCCTTTTCGAGGGTTCTCAAGCCTACAAAAATCCACAACACCCTCATTCTCAGTTACTTGCAAACCCCTCAAAACTCGCTCATTTACGACCAAACGGTCACAAAATCGCAAGAAGCCCCTTCTCGCAAGGGCATTTGTAAAGACTATTCCGAATCGGTTGTTGAATAAAACTCCGTATTCACAATTTATTGTGGAATTATTGATCTGCTGTTGAAAGAAATTCCTTTGCTGACATTACGGGAATTTTCGAATTCTCAAAATCATCACCATTTCTGGTAATAATAGCATCAGCCTTAACCTT
>ONLL01000050.1 GCA_900318685.1 uncultured Prevotellaceae bacterium
CCTCTTCCCATTCCGAACAGAGAAGTTAAGCCCGCCTGCGCCGATGGTACTGCAATGCAATGCGGGAGAGTAGGAGGCCGCCTTCTTTTTTATCTGAGTTCGCCCCGTGTCACTGATGGTGATGCGGGGCGGACTATTTTGTATGTGCTCAGGTTTTGTTCCCACGCAGGGAATGTATTATTCCCACGGGGGGAACGTATGCAAAGTGCCATACTAGCAACCACGAAGTGCCATACTAGCAATCGCAAAGTGCCATACTGGCGACTGCAATGTCCGTAACCATTGGTTGCAATCTCGCTTTTGGGTACTTCCTGCCTGTTTTGAATAAAATGAGGGGCGGCAGATGTCCATTTGCCTTGTTTCGCTTTCTAGAATGCAAAGTCTGGGGAACCCTATTTTTGACCAATTTTCTTGACGTGGCTTTTCTATTTTAGAAGACAATTCAAATAGTATTATTAACCTTCCTTTCGCTCTTTTGTCATACTGGGGCTGGAGCGTGGAGGATGCAGAAAAGAGTGAAAATGAAAAAAGCAGGGCTGTTTTTTTGGCTATTTGCTTAATTCTTTATACCTTTGCAGCCGGTATGAACAGAAACGACAGAACATTCAGTTGCAGACGCTTGGTGATGATGGCTTTGACGGTTGTCATCAGCCATTTGTCATTGATTCCTGCAGGTGCACAAAACCATAACCTCGAGGTGGGGAAGAACCTCGAGATCTTCAATGCGCTCTATAGTCAGATAGACCTTTTCTACGTTGACTCGCTCAACCCCGGGCAGACGATGACGGCTGGCATCAAGGGCATGCTGCGCTCGCTGGACCCCTATACGGAGTACTATCCGGAGGAGGAAACGAAGACGCTGGAGATGATGCTCACGGGCAAGTATGCCGGCATGGGAGCATTGGTGAAGTACCACACACGGCTGAAGCGTGTGGTGATAGACGAGCCATACGAAGGCATGCCAGCTGCTGAGGCCGGCGTGAAGAAGGGTGACATCATCCTGAGCATCGACGACTCGGTGATGACTGACAAGGCCGTGAACTACGTGAGTAGCCGTCTGCGCGGCGACCCCGGCACGACATTTGCGCTGAAGGTGCTGCGTCCGTCGACAGGCAAGGAGATGACGTTCAAGATAACGCGTCGTAACATCAAACTGCCTGAGCTGCCCTACTACGGCATGCGCCCTGACTCCATAGGCTATATCAACCTGAACCAGTTTACGGAGGACTGTTCGAAGGAGGTGCGTCGTGCTTTCGTCGAGCTGAAGCAGCAGGGTGCGAAAGGTCTGGTGTTCGACCTGCGTAACAATGGCGGCGGCTCGGAGCTGGAGGCGGTGAACATCGTTAACATCTGGGTGCCTCAGGAGCAGGTAGTGGTGGAGAACCGCGGCAAGGTGCCTCAGGCCAACCGCATCTATAAGACGCGCCTGGAGCCCGTCGACACGCTGATGCCCATCGTGGTGCTCGTGAACGACGAGACAGCCTCGGCCAGCGAGATTACCAGCGGTGCACTGCAGGACATGGATCGCGCGATAATATTAGGTACGCGCACATACGGGAAAGGCCTCGTGCAAGTGCCACTGGATCTGCCCTATCATGCCAACGTGAAGATCACGACATCGAAATACTACATTCCCTCGGGCCGCTGCATACAGGCCATCAACTACAACCGTGAATCTGGGGCAGCCTACAAAGAGCGTATACCCGACTCGCTGACGCATGTTTTCTACACACGTGGCGGACGAGAGGTGCGCGACGGCGGTGGCATCAAGCCCGACGTAGAGCTGAAGAACGACACGATGCCCAACATCGTGTACTACCTCTCGGCAGGAGGCCTGGACTCGACCGAGGTGATGTTCGACTATGTGGTGGACTACATCAGCCGCCACGAGCAGATAGCCCCTGCCGCCCAGTTCCACCTGACGGATGCCGACTGGCAGGAGTTCCGCCAGCGTGTGGTGGACAGCGGATTCACCTACGACGACATGAGCCGCAAGCAGTTTGACGAGCTGGTGAAGACAGCGAAGTTCGAGGGCTACTACGACGAGGCTCGCGATGCCTTCGACGCCCTGGGACAGCGGCTGAAGCACGACCTGTCGAGCGAGCTCGACAAGCATCGTGAGATTATACAGCAGATGGTGGAGCTAGAGATCATCGCTGCCTACTATTATCAGGGAGGTTCGATAGAGGCCGGCCTGAACTATGACAAGCAGCTGCGCGAGGCCGAGCGCCTGCTGAAAGCACCTGCCGAATATCGCCAAATACTTACTCCCCAGTAATAATTCGTAAGTTTTTGGGGAAAATATTTGGTGGAACCAGAAAAAATGCGTACCTTTGCACCCGTTCAGTGGAATGAGGGGCCGCAAGGCTCCTCATTCTTTTATAAAAAGTAGTTTGGATGATAACGAAAGAAACAATTAAAACCCTGGTGGAAGAGTGGCTTCAGAAAGGCGACTACTTCCTGGTAGACATTCAGATGGATGGCGCCGACGACCGCATCGTGATCGAGATAGACTGTGCCGACGGCGTGTGGATAGAAGACTGTGCCGAGCTGAGTCGCTTCCTGCAGGAGCGCGTTGGCGAGGAACTGGGCGACTATGAGCTGGAGGTGGGCAGTGCCGGCCTGGGCCAGCCGTTCAAAGTGGAGCAGCAATACGTGAACCACGTGGGCGACCAGGTTGAGGTGGTCACCGCCGACGGCAAGAAGGTGACTGGCGTGCTGAAGAGCGTCGACGGCCGCTCGTTTGTGGTGTCGACCCAGGAGAAGCAGGTGCCTGAGGGCAAGAAGCGTCCGGTGAAGGTGGACGTGGATCGCGAGTACTCCATGGACGATGTGAAGAGCACACGCTACCTGCTGGCCTTCAAATAAGGACAGGCGTATCCTCAGATTCGACAATTAATAATAACGAAATATAAGATGGCAATAAAGAAAACCGCGAAGGGCCCAAGCATGTTTGAGACCTTCCAGGAGTTCAAGGAAACGAAGAACATCGACCGCACGACGCTGGTGAGCGTTCTTGAGGAGAGCTTCCGCAATGTTCTTGCGAAGATGTTCGGCAGTGACGAGAACTTTGATGTGATTGTGAATCCCGACAAGGGAGACTTCGAGATCCATCGGCATCGCATCGTCGTAGAAGACGGCACGGTGGTGGATGAGAACAAGGAGATTGAGCTGAAGGACGCGCTGAAGATTGAGCCCGACTATGAGGTGGGCGAGGAGGTCAGTGAGGAGGTGGACTTCACCAAGTTTGGTCGTCGTGCCATTCTGAACCTGCGTCAGACGCTGGCTTCAAAGATCCTGGAGCTTGACCACGATGCGCTCTACCAGAAGTACAAGGACAAGGTGGGCACTATCGTCTCGGCTGAGGTCTACCAGATGTGGAAGCGCGAGGTGCTCCTCATGGATGACGAGGGCAATGAGCTCCACCTGATGAAAGGTGACCAGATTCCCAACGACTCGTACCACAAGGGTGAGACCGTGAGGGCTCTGGTGAAAGAGGTGACCAACGAGAACAATAACCCTCGCATCCTGCTGAGCCGCACCAGCCCTGACTTCCTGAAGCGACTGCTGGAGGCCGAGGTGCCTGAGATCAGCGACGGTCTCATCGCTATCCGCCGCGTGGCCCGAATGCCGGGTGAGCGTGCAAAGGTGGCAGTAGAGAGCTTCGATGACCGCATCGACCCCGTGGGCGCCTGCGTCGGCGTGAAGGGCAGTCGCGTGCACGGCATCGTGCGCGAGCTGGGCAATGAGAACATCGACGTGATTAACTATTCGTCGAACATCCAGCTCTTCATCCAGCGTGCTCTGTCGCCCGCCAAGGTGAGCAGTATCTCGCTCGACCAGGAGAACCACAAGGCTGAGGTATATCTGCAGCCCGAGGAGGTGAGCCTAGCCATCGGTAAGGGAGGTATGAACATCAAGCTGGCCTCGATGCTTACGGAGTACACCATCGACGTGTTCCGTGTAGTCAACGAGAACGAGACTGACGAGGACATCTACCTCGACGAGTTTGCCGATGAGGTCGACCAGTGGGTCATCGACGCCATCAAGGCTCTGGGCTATGACACGGCGAAGGAAGTGCTCAACGCTCCCCGTGAGCTGCTCATCGAGAAGGCAGACCTGGAGGAGGAGACCGTCGACCATCTGCTCGAGGTGCTGAAGGCAGAGTTTGAGCAGTCTTAGCCCCTGAGTTAGGGGACTGGGGTCTGAACAAACCAGCCTCCTATCTATTAGGGCATCATAAACACAAATCATTAACTTAAAAGGGGTGTTCAGACCCCCAACCCCCTAACTTAGGGGGCTCAGAAGAATGGGTATCAGATTAAACAAAGTATTAACAGAACTGAACATAGGACTTCAAACGGCAGTTGATTTCCTAAAGAACAAGAAGAGCGTGGGCGAAATTCGCGACGACGTCACCACGAACACTAAGATTACCGACGAGCAGTATGAGGCGTTGGTACATGAATTCAGTAGTGACAAAGCCGTGAAAACGCAAGCCGACAAACTCTTCCCCAAGAAGAAAGAGAAGAAGCCGGAGCAGCCGGTGAAGACAAAGACTGAGGAAGAGATTCTGCAGCGCCAGCAGTTCAAGCCACTGGGTAAGATTGACCTGGACAGCTTGAACAAGCCCAAGTCTGCGCAGTCGTCTGGTAGCCCAGCAACAAAACCAGAGCCTAAGGCTGCTGCCGTGAGCCCGGCTCAGAAACCTGCGGAGAGCCCTGCCAAGGCTGCTCCCCAGCCGTCGACATCTGTGGTGGAGCCTGCCAAGCCGAAGGAAGCTCCGAAAGAAGAGCCCGTCGTGGCTCCAGTAGAAGCAGCAAAGCCTGCTGCTCCCGTTGTGGAGGAGAAGAAGGTGGAGCAGCCCGTAGAACAGTCTGCTGAGCAGCCTGCCGTTGAGCCTGCTCCCGCAGCTCAGCCTGCCGCCAGTGCCCCTCAGCCAGAAATCTTCACCCTGAAGAGCGAGGAGAAGCTGGCTCCCAAGGTCAATGTCCTCGGAAAGATCGACCTCTCGGCCATCAACCAGAGCACTCGTCCGAAGAAGAAGTCGAAGGAGGAGAAGCGCAAGCAGCGTGAAGAGAAGGCCGCCCAGCAGCGCCAGGCCACTACTGGTCAGGGGGGCGAGAAGAAAAAGCGCGAGCGCATCCGTTCTGGCAAGGTAGATATTGAGGAGGCTGCCAAGCAGCAGCAACAGCAGTCGCAGCAGAATGCCGGCAAGAAAAAGAACAAGGGTGGCAACCAGAACTTCAACGACCAGCCTCAGCAGGGTGGCAAGGGCAAGAAGAAGGGCCGTCAAGCCGTGAAGCCCATTGAGGTGAACGAGGAGGATGTGGCCCGTCAGGTAAAAGAGACACTGGCTCGTCTCACTTCGAAGACCAATCAGAACAAGAAAGGTGCCAAGTATCGCAAGGAGAAGCGCGACGCTGTGGCTGAGCGCCTGAGTGAGGAGATTGCTGCAGAGGCAGCAAAGAGCAAGACACTGAAGCTCACCGAGTTCGTTACAGTCTCTGAGTTGGCAACGATGATGAATGTGCCCGTGGTGAAGGTCATCGGTACCTGTATGTCCATCGGCATCATGGTGAGTATCAACCAGCGCCTCGACGCTGAGACCATCAATATCGTTGCTGACGAGTTCGGCTTCAAGACCGAATATGTCAGCGCTGAGGTGCAGAACGCCATCCATGAGGAAGAGGACGACGAGAACGACCTGTTGCCACGCGCTCCTATCGTGACCGTCATGGGACATGTGGATCACGGTAAGACTTCGCTGCTCGACTATATCCGTAAGACCAATGTCATCGCCGGTGAGGCAGGAGGTATCACCCAGCACATCGGTGCCTATAGCGTGACGTTGGCTGATGGCCGCCAGATTACGTTCCTCGACACTCCTGGTCACGAGGCCTTTACGGCTATGCGTGCCCGTGGTGCCCAGGTGACCGATATTGCCATTATCATTGTTGCTGCCGACGACTCGGTGATGCCTACTACCAAGGAGGCCATCGCTCATGCCCAGGCAGCCAACGTGCCGATGGTGTTTGCCATCAACAAGATTGATAAGCCGGGAGCTAACCCCGACAAGATACGTGAGGACCTGGCCAATATGAACCTCCTCGTCGAGGACTGGGGTGGCAAATACCAGTGTCAGGAAATCAGTGCGAAGAAAGGTATCGGTGTAGAGGACCTGCTGGAGAAGGTGCTGCTTGAGGCCGAGATGCTCGACCTGAAGGCCAATCCCAACCGTAAGGCTACGGGCTCGATCATCGAGTCGAGCCTGGACAAAGGCCGTGGTTATGTATCTACCGTGCTGGTCAGCAATGGTACGCTGAAGGTAGGCGATGTGGTGATAGCCGGTTCGAGTCATGGTAAGATCAAGGCTATGTTCAACGAGCGTAACGAGCGCATACAGGAAGCCAAGCCTGCTCAGCCCGCTATTATCCTTGGTCTGAACGGTGCTCCGACGGCCGGTGACGCTTTCAACGTGATGGATACCGAGCAGGAGGCCCGCGACATTGCCAACAAGCGCGAGCAGCTGCAGCGCGAGCAGGGACTGCGCACACAGCGCACCATCGGTCTCGACGATATCAGTCACCGCATCGCATTGGGCGAGTTCCACGAACTGAACATCGTGGTGAAGGGCGATACCGACGGATCTATCGAGGCTCTCGCCGACTCGTTCATCAAGCTCAGTACCGAGAAGGTGCAGGTCAATGTCATTGCGAAGGCCGTGGGTCAGATTTCAGAGAACGATGTCATGCTGGCATCGGCCTCGAAGGCTGTCATCATCGGCTTCCAGGTGCGTCCTTCGTCAGCTGCGCGTAAGCTGGCCGATACCGAGGGCGTGGAGATCAACACCTACAGTATTATCTATGATGCCATCGAGGATGTTCGTTCCACTATGGAGGGTATGCTCGATAAGGTTATCAAGGAGGAGATCACCGCCCAGGTTGAGGTGCGCGAGGTCTACAAGATCTCGAAGGTGGGTACCGTTGCCGGAGCAATGGTTGTCGAGGGCAAGGTGCACCGCTCAGACAAGGCACGCCTGGTGCGCGACGGTATTGTGGTGCATACTGGTGCTATCAATGCCCTGAAGCGCTACAAGGACGACGTGAAGGAGGTGGCCACCAACTTCGAGTGCGGTATCTCGCTGGTCAACTTCAACGACATTCAGGTGGGCGACATCATCGAGACCTTCGCCGAGATCGAGGTGCAGCAGAAGCTGTAGAGTTTGAAGTTGAGAGTTTGAAGTTGAAAGTTTAGAGTTGAGGGTTGAGAGATTGGACCATGAACTCTTCTAATAATGAGTATGTACGTCAGGTAGCCGAGCAGAAGTATGAGTTTGGCTTTACTACCGATGTACAAACTGAAATTATCGAGAAAGGGCTGAACGAGGACGTCGTTCGGCTCATCTCTGCAAAGAAAGGTGAGCCCGACTGGATGTTGGATTTCCGGCTGAAGGCTTTCCGCTATTGGAAGGATCAGCGGGAGCCTACATGGGGGCATGTCCATGTGCCGCCCATCGACTATCAGGCTATCAGCTATTATGCCGACCCGATGGCAAAAAGGCCTAAAGGCGATGGGAAAATAGACCCTGAGTTGGAGAAGACCTTCGACAAGTTGGGCATTCCCCTTGAAGAGCGCTTGGCACTGAGCGGCAATACCGCCGTAGATGCTATCATGGACTCGGTGAGCGTGAAGACTACGTTCAAGGAGAAACTGCGTGAGAAGGGCGTCATCTTCTGCTCTATCGGTGAAGCAATCAAGGAACATGGCGACCTTGTGCGGCAGTATCTAGGCACAGTCGTACCTTATCGTGATAATTTCTTTGCTGCCTTGAACTCGGCAGTCTTCAGCGACGGCAGTTTTGTGTATATTCCCAAGGGCGTGCGATGCCCTATGGAGTTGAGTAGCTACTTCCGTATCAATGCGCGTAATACCGGACAATTTGAGCGCACGCTCATCGTGGCCGACGACGACTCGTACGTATCCTATCTGGAGGGCTGTACGGCTCCCATGCGCGATGAGAATCAGTTGCATGCTGCTATCGTAGAGATTATTGTGATGGACCGCGCTGAGGTGAAATACTCTACTGTGCAAAACTGGTATCCTGGCGATGAACAGGGACGTGGCGGTGTGCTCAACCTTGTAACGAAACGCGGTGACCTGCGTGGTGAGGGCTCGAAACTCTCGTGGACACAGGTCGAGACGGGCAGTGCCATCACTTGGAAATATCCGTCGTGTATATTAAGAGGTGACAATTCTCAGGCCGAGTTCTATAGCGTAGCAGTCACCAACAACTATCAGGAGGCCGACACAGGCACGAAGATGATCCACCTGGGGCGAAACACCCGTTCTACCATTATCTCGAAAGGTATCTCGGCAGGCCATTCACAGAACTCCTATCGAGGACTGGTGCGTGCAGCTGCCACCGCTGAGAATGCCCGCAACTATTCGTCGTGCGACTCTCTGTTGCTGGGCAGCGACTGTGGAGCTCACACCTTCCCTTACATGGACATCCACAATTCCTCGGCCATCGTCGAGCATGAGGCTACCACCAGCAAGATCTCAGAGGACCAGCTCTTCTACTGTAACCAGCGCGGCATCCCCACTGAGCAGGCCGTAGGACTCATTGTCAACGGCTATGCCAAGGAGGTGCTGCAGAAGTTGCCCATGGAGTTTGCCGTCGAGGCTCAGAAACTGCTCAGCGTCTCGCTTGAGGGGACCGTGGGATAAATCTTTAGCCCTTATCTTTAGAAAGGATATCCAATGGCGATGTGCAGGGTGTGCATGTCCTTGAATTTCCGTATGTTGAAATAGCCGGAATGCCCTGTGTCGTAAGGCAGATGCAGTCCAAAGCCCCAGTCCAAACGCAATACAAGAAAGTCGAGGTCGTAGCGCAGGCCGACGCCCGTGCCGGTAGCCATCTGTTTGAAGAAATTCTTAAGGCGTATTTTTGTGTTGCTGAAGATAGCATTCCAGGCAGAGGCGAATTCTTGCAAGTCCTCTTCGTCACCATAGATGTCCTCATCGTGAATCATCCAGTCCTCAGAGCTCCACACATTGCCCGCATCAAAGAAGACGGCACCATAGAGACTGCCGAAGAGCCGTTGGCGCAGCTCTAGGTTCATGATGAGCTTCGTGTCACCGTTTTGCATGAGATAGGAGAACTGGTTGTTGCCGCCCAGCCCCTGAAATCCGCCAGGACCGATGGAGCGCACGGGGAAGGCACGGATGCTGTTGGCACCACCGGCATAGAAAAGCTCGCTGAAGGGACCGCTATTGCTGTTGCCATAGCTCCACATCAGTCCGAAGTTCAGGTGTCCCACCAGTTTCGACTGCGGACTGAGCGTCCAGGTCTTGGTGAGGTCGGTCTCTACTTTTAAGAACTGCGAATAGGGGTTCTTGAAGAGGGTCTTGTCTTTCTGGTTCCATCCGTTGCCTTGTATGAGCACGTCGTAGAGAGCCGTGATGTTGCCGCTCTCCTCTACGGTCGTCTCCCAGCGGATGGGGTTGTGGAGGGATGGAGGTGAGACGTAGGTGTAGGTGTATCGCATTTTGGGAATGAAGTAGTCGCTCATGGTAGCCGACAAATAGGGATTCAACATCATCAGCGTATCGAAGTCCTCTGTGTGGCTGTTCATGAACTGATACTTCACCGTCAGCGGCGACAGCTCATGGCGGCTGGTCTGGGAGGGTTGCCAACGGTAGGTCCACTCTCCGCTTACGATGTGCATCTTATAATAGCTGGGACGGCGCACGATGTCGGTAGAGACCTTGGCAATGGTCCAGGGTGTGGTATAGAAACGGCGTCGGCGCAAACGCTGACCTGGGACACTTCTTCTGGTCTTGAACCGTGGGAAGACGGTGCGTGGGAACTCGATGGAGGCGTCAGCACCATATTGATAGCTGTTCATGTCGCTGCCCTGACTGTTGGTCTGCCATTCGTATGAGCCGTGCAGGTTGATGTCGAGCTTCTCGCCTCCCCGGAAGGCATTGCGACGTGTGACACCCACTTTCACCTCAGGTCCCAGACGTCCAATGGTGCGGTTGATGAAGTTCGTTTCAACGTAGAAATCATAGGGTTTGTCGAAGACGCAGTTGAGTTGCAGGTCGAGGGTGTCACGGTCGCGGGGTGTGAACTGGAAGTCGACATTGCTGAACACACCTGTGGCGTTCACTTTCTGCATCGACTCCATGTAGTTGTCGTAGCTGAACAGCTGGCGGGGACGCAGCTTCATGTTGCGCAGGATGACACCCGGGCGGATGGGAGCGTGCTTGCCCTTGAATGCCACTCGCAGGCTGCGTCTGACGGTGGTGGTGTCACTTCGTTCGGCAAAGGAGCGCCGCAGTTGTACGCTGGTCGTTCCTATGTACCAGGGGCGTAGGGCCTCGTCGGGTAGTGAGTCTGCCATCTGCAGACGCAGCAAAGCACGGTTGGCCACGTTGAAGGTGTCAGCCAGGTAGGAGGCATAGCCCGTCTGGTAATAGTAGTATCCGTTGTTTCGGAAGAGCTGGCTCAGCCTGGTACGCTCAGCATCGAGGTTGGCCACGCTGAATGGAGTGCCCTGCTTCAAGTAGGCTTCCTGCCGTGTGGAGTCGATGAGATACTCCATCGGAGCAGGGAAGTTGACATAGCTCATACTGTCAACGCGGAACAGGGTGTCCATGTGCACGGTATAGGCTATCTTCATCTTCTTGGGGTTCTTCTGTGGCACCTCGGCATAGGTGACGTCGCCATGCAGGTATCCGTTGGTCCTTAGCACCTGGCGTGCTACCTGTGCCCGTAAGGCGGGGTTCACCTGGCTCATCAGCACTGGGGCCTTGCCGAATGAGTGGTTGAGCCATTTGCCAAACTTAGTCTTGGCGTTCGACGTGGCATTCCATATCCACAGACCGTAGGGGAAAGGTGTGCGGTAGTAGCTCGACCCGAAGAGTGCTCCGTTGGGAGCGGTGGCCAGTGCTGCCTCTAGCTCCTCCTGCGTCTGTATGGCATGATCGTTGCGCTCATAGTCGGCATAAGTGATCTTCTCCAGCCCGATGAACAGCTGTTCGTCGTCAGGCAGGTATTTCGTGGTGGAGCAGGCGCAGAGGAGGGCGCAGAGACACCATAGCTGGCAGAGTGCCAGCCGTGCCGTCATCATTCCTGTTATGCTTTTCTTATCTTTGGCTGTCATTGGGCTTTACATTGATGGTGTCGCTACTTGTCGTCAGTCGCTGGGGCGAGGTCAAGGTGTCGCTGCGTGTAGTCATTCGTTGAGGCATGGTCGTCGTGCCGGCATTGGGACGGAATATGTCGAGCAGCTTGTCGAGTTTTCGCTTCCACACAAAGCCACCTCCGTATTCGCCGGTATATCCTTCCAGCCAGTCGTAGACGTTCTGCTTGTAGAAGAGCTTCAGATACTGGTTGGATGTAGGCGAGAGACGATATTCCATCGTGACATTGTCGAAGAACGACTGGTTCTGTCCCTGCACCTCCGCGCCTGTTGATACCTTGCCGCCGATCTGCACGTTGAGCCTGTTGTTCCAGAAACGCTTGGCAAACTTAAACGAGTAGTCGGTGTGCATCTGTCCGGTGGCATCGGTAGTGTTGTCGAGGCCCAACTGCAGGTCTACGGTACGTAGTGCGCTACTGGTGATATTGTTGATCTCGCTTTGCAGGAAAGAGCTCAATGCCGAGTTCATGGAGAAGGCGCTGGTATTGCCGTCGGCGAGGTACATGCCTGTCGTGAGCATCGTTACGGCCAGCTTGCCCCGCTGCTCGCTGCTCATCGATGCCAGCTCGTTTTGCAACTGCATGTCTTCGGGCGAGGAGATGGTGAACTGCAGGCCCATGTCTGACAGCGTGCGGGTGATGACCACACCGCAGTCGAAGTTTACGTTGCGGCTCTGCCCGTCGTTGGTAGCAACTGATGCTCGTGTGCGCTCCGTAGCTGTGATGTTCAGTGTGGGATTGTCGGGCTGTCCAGTGAACTCTACGTAGCTGCCCTCATGCAGGGTAAAGGTTTTCAGCGGGATGACGGGCAACGAGTATTTCATCGTGCCGTTGCTGATGGTATAACGTCCTGTGAGGTTCAGCCCGTCTGCATTCATCCGCATACGCAAGTCGCCGCCTCCCAGCAGGTCGACATAGTTCGACTGGTCGGCATTAAGAGCGCAGCGTACGTGTGCCCCCTGGTCGATACTGAGTTGCATGTCCATAGCCAGGGCATCGCTCTCAGGGCGTTGCACTACAGTGGGTATTGTATCGGTGAAGTCAGTGAAATGCACCAGCTCGTCCATCTGGTTGTCAGTAGAGAGGGGCGAGTCGAGGAGGATATAGTTCAGGTCGGTAGTGCCCAGCACGTCGAGCCGGCCTCGCATGTTCAGCTGGTCGAGGTTGCCGTTGAGCCGTGCGAAGAAGTTGACGAACATCCTTCCGTAAGCCACCGACTCTTTCTTCTGCTTGGCATTGATGAGCTGGAAGTTGCGTGCCCTCAGCCGCAGGTTCACGGCCGAGTCGCTGGGCTCGTTGAAGTTCACGCTGCCCGATATGCTCAGCGGGTTGTCGTTGTAGGAATAGAGAGCAAAATCGTCAAAGAGCAATCTCGACCGCTCGATCTTTACGGGGGTGTTGCCGAATCGCATGCGCATGCCGTAAGGATTGCTCACTAGATATCCGTTGGAGAATCGCAGCTCGCCGTCTGTGAGGAGACCCGACAAAGGCCCTTTGACGCTGAGTGTGCCGTTGGCGGTGCCTTCGAAACCTAGAATCTGGTCGGGCATGAAACCGTTGACGATAGACAGCGGCATGTCGGCTAGCTCGAGGGTGGCATCGAGACGTTTGCCGCTGAGGTAGCTTCCTTGCAGGGTTCCTATGGGCTGGTCGTCGAGGGTGAGGGTGGCATCGACGACATGGGTGTCGTCCTCACGCAGCAGATATACGAATTCCGATCCCAGGTTGCCTATGGGGCTGCCCTCATAGGACAGATCGTCGACGTGCATGTCGCTGGCTACGGAGATGTTGCGCTGCTGGTCCATCATCAAGTGGTAGTCGCCAGTGACTTTGCCTGCAATCTTGGGTAGTATGGCCACGCCTTCCGTCAGCTCGCCCAGATCCAGGCGGCTGGCGCTGATGGTGAGGTCTTGTAGCAGCGTGGAATCCTGGTCTTCAGAGTAGACCTTGATCTGGGTGCCATCTTCAGCTCTCAGGTCGACATTGGCTTCCAGTTTAAGGTTGTCGTGCAGCAGGAGGTAGTTGTCGTCATTAAGCTCAAACTCCTTATATCCCAGCGTGGGACGCGAGGGGATGAGCTGGAAGCGCAGCCCGTCGCTGACCATCTCGGCTTTCGAACCAATGCGAATGTTCTGGCGTCCTTGCTCGTCGAAGTAACGCAGGCCGATGCTGGCACCATGTTCCTGGAGTCGTCCGTCGAAGAGAATATTGAACGTAGCCAGCGGGTTGCGGCGGTTGTTGGTAATCTGTCCGTTGAATGTCTGTCCCCGTCCGGGGCCTTTGTCCACCAGCGAAAGGCGTATGGTGTCGATGGGTGTGCCGCCTAGGTTGAGTGCCATTAGGCGCGCCTCACCGTTAAGACCGTTGGTGGGCGAGGTGGTGAGATTGACGCTCAGGTCCTTAAAGTCTATGCCCGTCGAAGCTCTCAAGATGTCGGCCAAGGGATTGTTGCGCTTGCTGGTTATTGTCATCCGTGCTGTAGGCAGCAGTTCCTTGAGCACGGCTTGGTCGATGGTGCGGCTCTTCACCTGTGCACTGAGGCTGTCGGCGATGGTGGTCAGCGATGAGGCCAGCTGTTCGTAGTTCTCGCTGGCGTCCAGCTTCATAATAAGGTCACCGCTCTGTATGCGCAGTACGGTGGTGTCGACAGCGATCTTGATAAGCACGCCCAGGTTCTCAGGACGATGTGTGGTAGTGGTGTCGCGAATGTAAATGTCACTTACCAGTGCCGACAGCTTGTGGGTCTGCTTCATGTCGCTGTCCAGGTCGATGCTGCCACTGAAACCGATGGTGGTGGGCGACGTCGCCAATCCCAAGGCTTGCAAGTCTATCTGTGGCAGACGGGTTTCGACGGTAGCTTTCACATGGTTGCGAGCCAGTTGTGCATCGATGTCAATGTCGCCGTTCAGGCTCTTGTTGGTGCTTCGGGCATTGATGAGGGCGTGCCCTTGGGCGATGGTAGCCTTACCCTGAAGGCTGTCCAGCTGCCATGAGCCATAGTCCAGATGGTGCAGGCGCAGGTCGGCATCTAGTTTTGTGGCAGGATCGAAGATGTCGAAGCCCCTTCCCTTGGCGCTGATGTCGGCCGACAGTAGTCCCAACGAGTCCTTGGGCATGAAATGTCGCAGGTTCAGCTGGCGTATCTCCGACCGCAGGTCATAGCTTTCGTTTTGCAGGTTGGTCGTGCCGTTGAGCTTGATAGTACCCCTTCCTTGGTTGGCTGTAAGGTCTATGGTGTATTGCTGGCCTTGACTCTTCACGCTGCCAGCCATAGAGATGCCGCGTGGCAGACGATAGTCGGCAGGCAGTATGTCGAAGTGCCGCAGCAGCGGGTCCACGTTCACGGCCTCCGCCTTTATGTCGAGCTGAGCTATCAGGTCGTCGAGGGCTGTAACGTTGTTCAGCGTTCCGCTGGCTTCAGCTTGAATGATGGTGGGCAGGATGATGCTCAGGTGCTCTACATTCATTTGTTGGTCCTTGCTGCTGATGTTGGCGCGCAGTGTCAGCGGCAGGTCAGGCCATAGCGTCGTGGGTAGGTCAGGCTTCAGCAGCTTGATATCCTCCTTACCCAGCAGGGCGTCGATCTTCAGTTGAGGGGTGAGGGGCGAGGCAAAGTCTATCTCTGCGTCGGCATTGACGGCAGAGTAAGGCGTGCGTGCCTTGAGGTTGCCCACGTGCAGCCGTTCCCCGTCCATCGCCAGCGTGCCTTGCAGCTGTTCCACGGCAAGTCCTGTCGAATCTTCTTGCAGGCTGGCATGACTGATGCCTACGCGCAGCTCATCACCGTAGGAGTAGAGCGAGTCGATGCCGAGGTTCAGCTGGCTCATGGCAAAGAGGTCGTTGTAGCTCAGTGCGCCGTCCTTCCAGTCCACCTTTCCGAAGGCATAACGACCCAAGCCCAGGTCTATGTCACCGTCTGCGATGCTTGCCTGCCCCATCGTGGCTTGGATATGTGTGGCGGAGTCGGGGAAGAGGGCGGCCGAGTCGATGACAATGGCGATGCGCGAGCGGTCGAGGTTGAAGCGGTCGAAACGTATGCGCCATCCTACACCCGAGGTGTCTACCGCAGCAGTGTCGCTCATGTATACGGTCAGGTCGCTGTTTCTCAGTGTGGGGCGGGCCAGTTCCATCTCCATCGTGTTCAGGTGGATGCCTGGCGACGAGAAAGTGAGCTGTCCGATAGTCCCTTGCAGGCGCATGTCGCCTATGAAGTCGGTGGTGTTCACCTTCGCGTCGTTCAGCTCAAGTGCGTCTATCACCACCTTGTCCTTCAGCAATGGCCAAAGCTGCACGTCGACCACTGCACGCCTGATGTCGGCAATGGTGTCTCCCTGGTTCACGATGCGCACGCCGTCCACTCCCAGATTCAAGGGAAAGTCGAGGTCCACATGCTCCACCGTGATCTCCATCCCCGTAGCTTCCGAGGCATAAGCCGCCACTCGTTGCGCCACCCAATTCTGTATGGGGGGCACATAGAGCAGTGCTGCCAGGATGAGTATCAGCAGGACGGGGCACAGCAGCACAATCCCCGTCCACTTCAGCGCCTTCTTCATAGACGCTGCAAAGATAGCATAAATCGGGCGAAATGCAAAGAAAAAAGTCAATTTTTTCTTTTATTTTGAAAATTGTATACATACATTACCGTAATTAGCCGTGGCTGGCATTTGCGATTTGTGACAGATGTCACCCAGTCTCGCTCTTTGCGAACGGAGCGGTTATTAGTTGCGGACGGAGCGGCTGCTAGTTGCGGATGGAGCGTTTGTTAGTTGGGGATGGAGCGATCGCTCCATCGCGGACGAGTGAGACAAGACTGACTGCTTGATGCCATTCATGGGATATTTTCCCTCATTTGAGGTGGATAGAGCCATTCTCTTTTTTAATGTCTTTTGTGTCAATTGTGTGATTTATAATGCGTGAAATATTATGATTTTTGGATAGTGTAATATTAAAAAAGTTAAAATAATGAGACGTTTTTGTTGTTTTTGGCCTTAAAATGTTCTGTTTTCGTTATTTATTCGTAACTTTGCAGGTTATGAATCGAAACAAGGTTACATATAACATTATGACCCTTATGCTTCTGACAGTGTTGGCGTCATTTTTGGGGGCATGCGTGAATAACGGTTCCTATAATGTGGACGAGAATGAAGAAGAAGAAGGGTATGTCCTGCACGTTTCTCTCTCGGTCAACGTGCAAGGGGAAGATGGTGGCTCTACGCGAGCTGATGTGCCCAATGGCGGTGAAGAGGGCGACGGATGGCAATATGGACTGGAAAATGAGAACAAGCTACACAATTTCACAGTCTTTGTACTTGACAACAATAATAATGTCAATTCGCCAGCCAGCACTCGTCTAATCGGCAGCCGATATTTCAGCGACGAGGAAGTGGCAGAAGTACAATCCCGCATCGAAAACTTGAAGTTGAAAGGTTACGATGTCTGGAAGGAGGTTCTTACTTATGACTTCACCATCCCCATTGTTAGCTATCTGCCCAAAGAGACAACGCCAGAATCGTTCCGTTTCATCGTCATCGCCAACAAGGGAGACCTGACAGATCGCTTTACCACTCTAGGCCAACTGCGCGATGATCAGCCAGATGCCACTTGGACGGTGGGAAGCAGCGGAGTGGCAGAACGTTTCGTCATGACCAACGAAAACGACGAGTATTATGGTAGTGGTGTGGGTTCTAAGGAAAACCCCATCAGGATGCACGTCACCATTGAGCGCATGGCGGCTCGCATCGACTACAATCCCTCAGGTGCCGAACTAAATGACGGTCAGTTGTTTTACAGCGTCAAATCTGGCTCTGCTACCTTAGCACGGCTTTACATCGACAAGATGGCCATTGTGAACGCCTGCCAGAAGCCGTCGTTCTACATCAAGCGTGTGGCTAGCAATATAAGTGGATCCAATCTTGTCTATCTAGGCGACGAGACACCCACACCACGCGGTATTGCCACGAATGTGGTCATCGATCCCTATTCTGCCCAAAAGACGGCCGACAACACCACCAACACAGAGCTGCTCACCGACCTCTACGGCGATACTCGTATCGGCAAAGTGGAACAACTGCTGCAAAACACACCAGCACCCAGTCTGACATCGGTCGGGCAGTCGGTTATCCTGGGATATGTCAACGAGAATACCTATGCCCCCGAGATGGCGAACTCGGCTTATACCACTGGAGTGGCGTTCAAGTGCCGCTTTGAGCCTCTACACAATTATTATATAGGTTACGAAGTCAATCCTACAACAGGCGAAGAAACCTTCACCGAAGGAACCTATACCCTGGACGAAACGTTCTATATGGTGGAACCTAACCAGCCCACGATAAGCGAGGCCGACCGCCTCTATTTCAAGAACCAGGCCGATGCTGAAGCTTATGCCGCCAATACTGCCCGCAAGCATTTCTGCAAGGTGGTGAAATACGAAGGTGGTGTCTGCTATTATTTTGCTTACATGCGCCATTCGAACAATGTGGCCGTGATTCACAACACCATGGAGTTCGGCATCGTGCGCAATAATGTCTATACTTTCACGCTCTTGCCCTCAACTGGTCCCGGAACACCCACACCCGACTACCGCCATCCTGAGGAGTTGAAAGCGCGTATCTTTGTAAGAAAGTGGTTGCTCGTAGAGCACCCCCCGATATTGATGAATTAGAATGAGCTGGAAATAAGGATTTAATCGTTGAGAGAGTTTTGTTAGGAGTGAAAAGAGTGATAATAGTAATGAGAATAAAATACGCCATTGCCTGTGTAGCAGTCCTTCTCGCCTTGTTGGCGATGAGCGCATGCAGTGAGTCCGACAATCCACAACTTGATGGCATGACGCGTTTAGAGATACATCTCTCAGCGCCCTATCAGCGTGCTACACGCGCTACTGGCGACTGGCTCGACCCGATTTCCAGCAAGGAACTCATCCACGACTATTGGGTGGTCTTCGTCAACCAGTCGGGCATCGTTAAAGAGCTGGTGTCTGGCTCGTGCGGAATCGATGGCAAGGAGGAAGACACGTTCCGCTTCTTTTTACCGCCCGGCACTTACACTGTGTATGCTTTCGCCAACCTCGACTTCAATTCGCTCAACATCCGCAAGGGGGCTGCGCTGCCCACCGACCTAAGTTCCAAGACGCTTGCTACCACCAACGGATGGACCAACGATATCCCAATGAGCAACAACGTCCAAGGACAGACGGTGACGGTAGCAGAAGTGGAAAATCAGTCGTTCGAGGTGGAGCTGGTGCGCGCGATGGCGAAGATTCAGCTCGATTTTGAAAATCTCTCTGGCCAGCAAATCGACATTCTGGGCTATGAGATATACCCGCTCACCAAAACCAATGTGAGCTTGTTCGAGCCAGCCCAGCCGAAAAACATTGCCACCACCGACTCGGTCGCATATACGGTTGATTTTTCGGAAACTGCCATCACCCTTACTCCCATCAACTCTGAGACAGGACACGGTGGCACAGGTACCACTTGGTGCTACGTCAACGAGACTAATGCCACCGCTACTGCAACCCACAATCAGTATTCCATCCGCCTGAAGGTGCGGCGTAACATGTCGGTGGAGGAGTATCGCTATGGTTTCACCGTCAACAGCGCCTCGTCGGGTTTCGACTATATCCGCCGCAATGACTGGATTAAACTACCTATCCTGTTTCGCGACTGGAGCTTCCGTGTAGAGACTTTGCCCTTCCCGCCCATCGCCGGCTTCCAGTCGCGCGTGGTGTCGGCCGATGCGCTTAGCATCACCTTCAACACCGGTGGATATATCTTCCTGCGTCCCATGTTCCGCAAAGATACCGACCCTGAGGGCATTTGGCGCAGCTTCGACGACAGCGACGTAGTCTTTAAGTTGGTCAGCTCCTATACCACAAATACCACTACTGGCGCCGCCGAATGTGTTGACAGCGAAACAGACACTGGACTCATTCTGACTGGCGACCTGCAGATTTTCGAGGCGGGACAATATTTCTCCCAGTTGCCTTCGGGAGATATCGTGGGAAAGCTGGACAATGCCGAAGGCAAGACCGGTCAGGTTACCATCACCTTAAAAGTCAGGCTGGAGGGGCTTGAGTATGAGTTCGATTATAATATCTTCAAAATATAGAACACGTAACAGGCAATGACGCTACCAAGACATATACTTCTAAAACTACTCTTGCTGATGATGGCCGTGTTTTCCTTGACGGAAGCGACGGCCCAGACGGAGACCGATGTATTCTATATCCGCTTCACCAATCGTACCGAACCAGGCGTAGGGAAATTTCATGTAGTCACCGACAATGGCGTTGGCAATACGCTGACCATGACCATCAGGGGCAAGAACACGAATACTACCACCGCTGCGGCCAAGAACCGGCTGTGGCAATGGGTGGATGGCAAATATCTGTGCAACCTGCAAGGGCATTACATCTACTTGGACGGCACCCAATTCAAGACCACCGACGATGCCGCGCTGGCCACGCCTTTCCGCATCTACTACAGCGACCGCGCACGACCCAAGCTGCGTGTGCTGAACGCCGATGACACCGACCAGGACTTGGTGATGCGCGCACAGAAGGTGCGCACCGACAATTCGCCTGTGGTGGCATCTGGAAGTCTTACCGCCACCGACGATGAGCTGGAACTGGTTGACTACTATCCCAAGACAGGACAGAAATACTATATCCGATTCGTGCAAAGCACCTTCAGC
>ONLL01000021.1 GCA_900318685.1 uncultured Prevotellaceae bacterium
TATATTATTATAATAATATATATAATATATAAAATAATATAGAGCGTAGATGCCGCGAAACCTGAAAAATGAATTTTCGAAATGCCTCAATGCCTCAATGCCTCAATAGGTGCTGATCTGTTGTCTGAAAAAAAAATGCTCTCTAATGTAATTTTATGGGGGAAACTCTTGCATATGTCAGAAAAATTTAGTAACTTTGCACCAGCAAAAACAGATGCGACAAGAGGCATCACAGGGGTGCGAAGCCAACGCTCTGAACGGTGTCAAGCGACAAGTACCGACGCTCAAAGGCCACGAGCCGGTGCCAGCCATTGACAAAGCGATCGTCCGTTTATGACGAGGTAAGCGCCCGCCCGCGATGAAGCGGAGCCTCCCACCCCACGATGGAGCAGAAGCCCCCCATCTCCAAGGGAGGGGAGCAAGAAGAGGGGAGAAGAAAGTGCCTGGACAAGCGCAGGTGCTATGTAAAGAAAAACACACAACCGGTCTGATGTACGCTTGGGCAGACCAAAAGGTCCCTGACTTAGGGGCTAAGACAATGAAAGGAGAAAAACAAAATGAGTCAGAAAGTACAGAAGTATCGTAACACCAATGAGCTGTCGAAGACGTTCGGGAAGTACTATGTGCGACCCGTATACGACAAGCAGTTCATCAGCACCGACGGCCTGGCAGAGTATATCCAGACGCAGTGCACCGTGAAGAAGAGTGACATCCGTGCCGTGCTCGAGGAGCTGGGCAGCGCCATGAAGCACTACTTTGAGCTGGGTCAGAAGGTGAAGCTCGAGGGCATCGGCATCTTCAAGGTCGGCATATCCAGCGCCGCCAGCGACACCGAGGCGGGCTGCACTGCCTCGCTGGTGAAGAAGAGCCGCGTCAATTTCCAGCCCGAGACGACCGCCGTGCTCAAGGGTGTCGTCGACGTGCAGCGTGCCCGCATGATCAACGGCGTGGCCACCATGGTCGAGACGCAGCAGCAGGTCTTCGACCACCCCGCCACCATGCTCCGCGACATCCGCTTCGAGCTCACTGCCGATGTGCAGGGTAGCGGTATGCAGGACGAGAATTCCGGCAGCGGAGGCAACAGCGGAGGCGACGACGAGCCACGTCCGTAGGAAGTGAAGAGTGAAGAGTGAAGAGTGAAGAATTTGCTACCGCTCGGATGACTTAAGGGGTCGCTTCGCTCAAAATTAAAACAAAAATTAAAAAGAAAATTAATCGAAATTCCGACGGGTTCATTTAATTTTTCCTTAAAATTTTTGCTTCAATTTTTTCAATTTTGAGCGTAAACGACCTATAATCAAGAAAGGAGAAAACACAATGAAAGAACGACTGAAGAACAGGTTGGCGGAGGCGCTGATAGCGGCATTGACGGCCTTCCTAACGGCACTCACGACGGTTTCATGTATGGGCTATATCCCCGCATTATAGCCGCCCTTAGCAAGGGACTCTAAAGGGCAGCGGACCGTTCTAGGATCATTGTAGAGCTTGCTTCAGGCATATACCAGCTGCAGAAGGTATCGCGGAAGCAAACTCTACACTCTAAACTCTACACTCTAAAATCTAAACTCTTCACTCAACAGATTCTTCACTCTTCACTCTTCACTCTTCACTTTACAGATTCTCCATGGGGAACAGACCGTAGAGCTTGGCGTCGATCATGTCGGTGACCTGCTTCAGATGGTCGGGGTTGTCGCCAAACTTGCAATGGTCGCCATCGACGATGATGAGCTGTCCCTTGTAGCCTGCTATCCACTCCTCGTAGCGCTTCTCCAGACCTTGCAGATAGTCGAGGCGCATGGTCTGCTCGTACTCCCTACCCCGCTTCTGGATCTGTGCCACCAGCGTGGGAATGCTCGAACGGATATAGATCATCAGGTCGGGCAGCTTCACGAGCGACATCATCAGGTCGAAGAGGTCGCGATAGTTGGCGAAGTCACGGTCGCTCATCATGCCCTGCCCATGCAGGTTGGGAGCGAAGATGCAGGCATCCTCGAAGATGGTGCGATCCTGGATGATGGTCTCCTTGCTCTTCGATATCTCGACCACCTCCTTGAAACGCTTGTTGAGGAAGTACACCTGCAGGTTGAACGACCAACGCGGCATATCGGCATAGAAGTCGGCCAGATAGGGGTTGTCGTCTACTGGTTCGTAACGTGGCGTCCAGCCGTATCTGTGGGCCAGGAGCCGTGTGAGGGTGGTCTTGCCACTGCCAATGTTTCCTGCTATAGCTATATGCATAACTGTATGTATTGTTTTAATGTTTGTCGTCGTTGTTGCTGATATCGGGGAAGAGTCCGAAGAGGGTGCGGTCGATGCGGTCGACGATGAGTGCGAAGTCCTTGGGATTGTGCTGGAAGTCGAGCTGGTCCTTCTCTATCACCATCACGCGTCCGGGGTATTTATGCTGTATGAAGTCCTCGTAGCGGTCGTTCAGGTTCTGCAGGTATTCCAGCTGTATCTGCTGCTCATAGTCGCGCCCGCGTTTCTGGATGTTTCCCACGAGATGTGCCACTGAAGCCCGCAGGTAGATGAGCAGGTCGGGCACGCGCACCACGGTCATCATCTGCTGGAAGAGCTCCATGAAGGTGTCGTAGTCGCGATCGGAGAGGTGGCCCATGGCCTTGTTGTTGGCCATGAAGACATAGACGCCCTCGAAGATGGTGCGATCCTGTATGACGGTGTGGTCGGCCTTGGAGATGTCGATCAGGTCGCGGAATCGCTCTTTCAGGAAAAAGACCTCGAGATTGAACGACCAGCGGTGAAGGTCGCGATAGTAGTCCTCCAGGTATGGATTGCCGACTACGGTCTCGAACTTGGCCTCCCACCCATAGTGCTTTGCCAGCATCTTTGTGAGCGTGGATTTTCCGCTTCCTATGTTTCCTGCTACTGCTATATGCATGGTTATTTATCGGTATAGTGTCGTTTGATGAATCGTGCGATGTCGTCGACCACCTCCTTGGGTATAGTGCCCTCGCGCATGTATTCCTGTGGCGTGGAGGGGCCTTCGCCTTCCAGGAAAAGATGATTCAGGCGCGGATAGGAGTGCAGCTCTGCCTGTGGCCTCTCGTGGAGTGCCTCCTGCCACAGGCGGTATTCGGTCATCGTCACTTGATAGTCGCGTTCTCCCTGAAGGATGAGCAGGGGCGTGTGGAGCGACAGGGCCGTGGCGACCTGATGCTGCGACTCGAAATAGTGGGGAACCTGCTGGCGCATCTGCTCGACGGCCTCTTCCTTCTCGGCTTGAGTGGTCTCTGGCGGCGAGAGATAGTCGATCTGCTCTGTGACCACATCCTTCAGGTCGCGTGCCGGGGCTGCCATCATGATCACGCCATCGAGCTCGGCCCTGGATGCGATGGCAGGGGCCAGCATGGCTCCCAGGCTATGGCCAAGCAGAAACACATTATTAAAATATGTACGCGCGAGGCCGACGGCTGAGAGGGCATCGAGAATGGTCTCTTCGTCCATCGACGTGACGGGCTGCTGATAGACGAAGGTGCGCTTGTCGTAGCGAAGGGAGCTGATGCCACAGGCAGCCAGCTGACATGCGAGGTCGCGGAAAGTCTTGTTGGCCATCACTGTCTCGTCGCGATCCAGCGCCCCTGAGCCATGCACCATCACCACGACAGGAGGATTGTCCGTCCGCCCGCTCATGGTGAGTATGCAAGGCAGGGCAATGTCGCCTGTGCGCAAGGTATCGGTCAGCTCCACGGCATCCGGAGGCAGCTTGTGAATGCTCTCCCTGGCCGGCATGGGCAGCAGGCGCACACCATGCACACGCCACTGGCTGTCGAAGGTGACGACAAAGCGAAGCTGAGCATGCTCAAAGGTGACTGTCGACGCATAGACGGTGAGACTATCGGCCTGCTGGCTTGTCCATTCACCATGCTCCTGATAGGGCCCTGCCATCGCCTCTGCCTGGGTCATCGCGCCTTTCAGCTGGTCGCGCTGCACCATCTTCTGCATGTCCTTAGCCATGCTCTCGTAAAGGCTATCCGCCTCATTTTCAAGCATCCAACGGAACACTTGCTCTGCATGCCTGATGCCATCGCCGGCATCCTGAGCCCAGGATGTCAGCACGGAGCAGAGAAGCGCAACTGCTCCCATTAAGCGTATCGTGACGACTCTCACAGTTGCAAATTTTTGCAAAGATACGAAATAATTGTGAATTATGAATGGCGAATTATGATTTATTTTGTAATTTTGCACTCGTAAAGTATAAAATAATGATCTAGCAATGATGAAAAGACTATTGATAGCCATGCTGATGGGGCTGCCACTGGCTGCCGCAGCACAAGACAACACCTGGGAAAAAGCAGCAGTGACGACTACTGCCAACGCCGACCAGAAATACCTCGAAGGAGCCGTGCCCGTGGTCGACGGGCAGGTGGTGTTCGAGACCACGATCAAGGCACCCGGCAAGACGGGCAAGCAGATCTACGACATCATGCTCAACCAGCTGCAGCAGCTCACGCAGGGCCCGGAGCAGTTTGAGCAGAGCAGCGTGACGCTGCAGAATGCCGACCAGCTGCAGATCGTGGGCAACTACCAGGAGTGGCTGGTGTTCAAGAACAAGCCTCTCAACCTCGATCGCACACGCCTGTTCTACCATCTCTTCGTGGACTGCCGCGACGGTGAGGCCACGGTGAAGATGACTCGCATCGTCTACCTCTACGACGAGGAGCGCGATCCGCAGACATACTATGCCAACGAGTGGATCACCGACCGCTATGGCCTGAACAAGAAGAAGACCAAGCTCGCACGAGTCAGCGGAAAGTTCCGCCGCAAGACCATCGACCGCAAAGACTACCTGTTTGAGAAGTTCACCATCGCACTGACCAAATGACAGACGAAGAGCTAAACAAAAACGTGGAGGAGGCAATGGCCAAGAGGCCCAGCCGCCACAACCTGGAGCCATTCCGCGACAGCAGCCGCACCAGGGTGCTGCGCCTGTGGCTCAATGTGATCTTCATGGTGGGAGCCATTGCCGGCTTGATCATCTATTTCAATGTCGACCACAACATGGCCAAGTGGATCCTGCTGGTATCACTTGTGTTCAAGTTCGTCGAATTATTCCTACGCATCTTTAAGATATAACTATCGAAGTGGAAAGTCACAAGTACCTGCTGCTCATCGCATTGTCTCTTTTGTTGCCAATCCTTGCCCATGCTCAGACTTTCAATGAGATGGACGAGAGTGGCAATATCACACAGCGCAATGAGAACCAGAACTTCAACCCACACAATCGCGACACCACACAGCAGAAGACGGTGCCCAAGGGCATCTATGTATGGACCGTAGACCGACGTTTTGGCGACATGCACAAAACGGACGTCGACACGATGCCTCACCTCTATCCGCAGTCCACTATGGCCCCAGGCATGTATGGGGACTATAATACCACCGGGTCGAACTACACTGCACGTCTGTCGCGCATCTTCGCCAACCGCAAGGCCGTCAGCCAGACGCCTTTCACCGATGCCTACGACCAGATACTCAAGCAGCCCGACGAGTGGCACTTCACCAATACGCTTTCGCCCATCACGAACCTCAGCTACGGCAGCTGTGGCGACAAGACCAACGGCGAGGACCTTATCGACGCTCGCTTTGCAGTCAACGCTGGCAAGCACACTGGACTGGGATTCGACCTCGACTACCGCTATGCCCGTGGCTACTTCTCGAGCCAGAACAATTCGCATTTCGGCTCGTCGTTCTTCGTCACGCATCTTGGCGAACGATATCAGATGCACCTGCTATTTCAGAACTACCATCAGAAGGCAACGGAAAACGGTGGTGTTCAGACGGATGAATACATCACCCATCCTGAGTCGTATACGGAGAGCTACTCTGACAACGAAATACCCACCGTGCTGGAGTATAACTGGAATCGCAACGACCACCAGCATCTGTTCCTCACCCATCGCTATTCAGTGGGATTCTATCGCAAGGTGCCTATGACGGAGGAGGAAATCAAGGCACAGAAGGAGGCTGATGAGGCAGCGAAGGCTGAAGAAGCCAAGAAAGACGTCCCTAAGGGACGACCTGACGACGCTGTCATAGCAGGCGACGAAATAGTGAAAGACTCGCTGGAGGTTCCTGTCGACAGCGGACGTATCACCGTCGACTCCAAGGCGATGGCCGACAGCCTGATAGCTGCTGAGCCCGTCGACAGCGCCAGCCTGTATACCAAGCGTGAGTTCGTGCCCGTCACCAGTTTTATCCATACTGCCGAACTCACCCATCACAACCGTACCTACCTGGCATACTACTCGCCCCAGGACTACTATGCCGACACCTTCTTCAACCGCAGTCCGAAGGGCACACACGGAGGAGACTCTATCAGCGACCAGACGAAATACCTGGGCCTGCGCAACACGCTGGCCATCTCACTGCTCGAGGGATTCAACAAATATGCGCCTGCAGGGCTCAAAGCCTTTGCAGCGCACGACCTGCGACGATTCGACATGCCAAGCATAGCCGGCGACGACTCTACCTACATGGAACGCTGGACAGAGCACAGCATCAGCGTGGGCGGACAGCTGGTGAAGGCACAGGGCAACACGCTCCACTACGACCTCACTGCCGAGGCGTGGATCGCTGGTGAAGATGCAGGACAGCTGAAGCTCGATGCTACAGCCGACCTCAACATACCGTTCCTAGGCGATACGGTCCGCTTCGATGCCAAGGCTTATCTCCACAGGCTCAACCCTGTATTCCTGCAACGTCACTACCACTCCAAGCACCTATGGTGGGACAACGACCTGAGCAAAGAGACGAGGACGCATCTCGAGGGAAAGCTAGGCTTCGCCAAGACGGGCACCACGCTGCGTGTGGCACTCGACGAGATAGAGAACTACACCTACCTGGCAATGGACTACACACTTGCCGACGAGGCACGCACGGCACTCACGGCAGCCTACAGACAGCACGACGCATCGCTCACGGTCCTCACGGCACAGCTCGATCAGCGGCTTAGCCTCGGACCCCTGCACTGGGACAACATCGTCACCCTGCAGACCGTCAACGACAAAGACGTGCTCCCCTTGCCAAAGCTGAATGTGTTTACTAACCTCTACCTGCAGTTCATGGTAGCACGCGTGCTGCGAGTGGAGCTGGGAGCATCAGGGACATGGTTCACCAAGTACTACGCTCCCGACTTCCTGCCACAGCTCAACCAATATGCCGTGCAGGAGAACAATGACAGCCGCGTAGAGCTGGGCAACTTCCCCTTTGTCGACGTCTATGCCAACCTGCATCTGAAGCATGCCCGATTCTTCATCATGATGACGAATGTGCTGGGCAAGGACTTCGACCGCATGTCGTTCCTCACGCCTCACTATCCCCTCAACCGCTCCGTCCTCCATCTGGGCATCTCCTGGAATTTCTTCAATTGATTTCGAGAAAGGCCATGAAGTGGCAGGAAAGCGCATACTTTTCATGCCTTTTATTTCGCTATATCGTTTTTTTTTGCTATCTTTGCAACCAAATTAGCAAAGAGTAAGACAATGGCAGAAACAACGAATAGCATTTTGGAAAAGCTCGACGGCCTGGAAAGCCGCTTTGAGGAGGTGTCGACCCTGATTACCGACCCCAATGTGATAGGCGATCAGCAGCGTTTTGTCAAGCTGACAAAGGAATACAAGGACCTCAGCGACATCATGGATGCCCGCAAGCGATACATAGCCTGTCTGAACGGCATCAAGGAGGCCAAGGACATCCTGGCCAATGAGGACGACCCTGAGATGAAGGAAATGGCTCGCGAGGAGCTGGCCATGAACGAGGAGCTGCAGCCCAAACTTGAGGAGGAGATAAAGATAGCCCTGATACCCAAGGATCCGGAGGATGCCAAGAACGTCCAGATGGAGATACGTGCCGGCACGGGTGGCGACGAGGCCTGCCTCTTCGCAGGTGATCTGTTTAAGATGTACAAGAGCTTCTGCGACTCGAAAGGCTGGCAGTTGAGCGTCACTGATGTCAGCGAGGGTGCCGTGGGTGGCTACAAGGAGATTGACTTCGCCGTGTCTGGAGTCGACGTCTATGGCACGCTGAAATATGAGAGTGGCGTACACCGTGTGCAGCGTGTGCCTGCCACTGAGACGCAGGGCCGCATGCACACATCTGCGGCTACTGTCGCTGTGCTGCCTGAGGCCGACAAGTTCGAGGTGCACATCAACGAGGGCGAAATCAAGTGGGACACCTTCCGCAGCAGTGGTGCAGGTGGACAGAATGTGAACAAGGTGGAGTCGGGCGTGCGTCTGCGCTACATGTGGAAGAACCCCAATACGGGCGAGACGGAGGAGATACTCATCGAGTGTACGGAGACGCGCGACCAGCCTAAGAACAAGGAGCGTGCCCTCTCGCGCCTGTACACTTTTATATATGACAAGGAGCACCAGAAGTATGTCGATGATATAGCCTCACGGCGAAAGACACTCGTCTCGACTGGCGACCGCTCGGCAAAGATCCGTACCTATAACTTCCCTCAGGGCCGCGTGACTGACCACCGCATTGGTTTCACCACCCACGACCTGCAGGGATTCCTCGGAGGCGACATCCAGCCCATGATCGATGCGCTGACCGTGGCTGAGAATGCTGAAAGAATGAAAGAGAGTGAACTATAAATAAAGGAGAAACATGAAGCGACAAGAACTGATAGAGCAGATCAGGCAGAAGAGAAGTTTCCTCTGCGTAGGTCTCGATACCGACCCGAAGAAGATGCCACAATGCATCTTCGACCTGCACGACCCCGTGTTTGAGTTCAATAAAGCCATCATCGACGCTACGGCTCCCTACTGCGTGGCCTATAAGCCCAACCTGGCCTTCTACGAAGCCTATGGACTGAAAGGCATGGAGAGCTTCGTCAAGACGGTGAAGTACCTGAAGGAGAAGCATCCCCACCACCTCATCATAGCCGATGCCAAGCGTGGCGACATTGGCAACACCAGCCAGATGTATGCGCGTACCTTCTTCGAGGAGTATGATGTCGATGCGCTGACCGTTGCCCCCTACATGGGCGAGGACTCAGTGACGCCGTTCCTCCAGTACGAGGGCAAGTGGGTCATCCTGCTGGCACTGACCTCGAACAAGGGAAGCCAGGACTTCCAGATGACCGTGTCAATGTCGCCAGAGCCTGAGCATCTCTTTGAGAAAGTGCTGCGTGTCAGCCAGCAATGGGGCAACGACGAGAACATGATGTATGTAGTAGGTGCGACACAGGGCCGTCTGTTCGAGGACGTTCGCCGCATGGCTCCCCGTCATTTCCTCCTCGTACCAGGCGTAGGAGCACAGGGAGGATCGCTGGAAGAGGTCTGCAAGTATGGCATGAACGAAGACTGCGGCTTGCTGGTGAACTCGTCACGCGGCATCATCTATGCCTCACAGGACGATCATTTTGCTGAGATCGCAGGCAACAAGGCCCGTGAGCTACAACAGCAGATGGACGAGATGCTGACCACCTACGGCAGCTTGAAATGATAGAAGTTAAACGACAAATAACTAATTTGAAAACAATGAAGAATATCAGTTTAGACATCACAAAGGCCGTCTGTTTCCTTCAGGCTGGCGCTGTGGAGGCTTTCGAGCCCCAAGTGAAGGCTGCACAAGAGGCCTTGGAGAATGGCACTTGCCCAGGTAACGACTTCTTAGGCTGGCTGCATCTGCCAACAGAGATCACCCCTGAATTCATCGACGAGATTCAGGCAACGGCAAAAGTGCTGCGCGAGAATTGCGAAGCCGTTGTCGTAGCAGGCATCGGTGGCAGCTATCTGGGTGCCCGTGCCGTCATCGAAGCCCTGAGCAATTCATTCGGATGGCTCATCCAGGACAAGCAGAACCCCACGATTCTCTTCGCTGGCAACAACATCGGCGAGGATTATCTCTCGGAGCTAACGGAGTATCTGAAAGACAAGAAATTCGGCGTCATCAACATTTCGAAGAGCGGAACCACTACTGAGACCGCCCTTACCTTCCGTCTGCTGAAGAAACAGTGCGAAGCCCAGCGTGGCAAGGATGAGGCAAGGAAGGTCATCGTGGCTGTCACAGATGCCAAGCGTGGCGCTGCACGCACCTGTGCCGACAAGGAGGGCTATAAGAGCTTCATCATCCCCGACAACGTGGGCGGACGTTTCTCCGTGCTCACTCCAGTGGGTCTGCTCCCCATTGCATGTGCCGGCTTCGACATCAAGGCCCTTGTGGAAGGTGCCCAGCAGATGGAGAAAGCCTGTGGCAAGGACGTTCCCTACAGCGAGAACCTCGCTGCTCAGTATGCTGCCGTACGCAATGGCCTCTACCAGGCAGGCAAGAAGATCGAAATCATGGTGAACTACCAGCCCAAGCTGCACTTCATGTCGGAGTGGTGGAAACAGCTTTACGGCGAGAGCGAGGGCAAGGACAAGAAGGGTATCTTCCCTGCCAGCGTCGACTTCACTACCGACCTTCACTCGATGGGTCAGTGGATTCAGGATGGCGAGCGCACCATCTTCGAGACTGTCATCAGCATCGAGGAGCCTGAGAAGAAACTGCTCTTCCCTGAGGATGAGGAGAACCTCGACGGCCTGAACTTCCTCGCTGGCAAGCGTGTGGACGAAGTGAACAAGATGGCCGAGCTGGGCACACGTCTGGCACACGTCGACGGTGGTGTACCCAACATCCGCATCAGCGTGCCCAAGCTGAACGAATTCTACATCGGACAGCTCATCTACTTCTTCGAGATCGGCTGTGGCATCAGCGGCAACGTGCTGGGTGTGAACCCCTTCAACCAGCCTGGCGTGGAAGCCTATAAGAAGAATATGTTTGCCCTGCTCGACAAGCCTGGCTTTGAGGCTGAGTCGAAAGCCATCAAAGTGAGGCTGCAGAAAGAAGCATAGATGGAGCAGAAAATCAGACATTATCTGAAGAAGCACGGCTTTGAGGCTTTCACGCCCAAAGCTGTGCTTTTCGACATGGATGGCGTGCTCTACAACTCCATGCCCAATCATGCCGTAGCCTGGCACAACGCAATGGCGAAGTTTGGCATCGAGATGACTCACGAAGATGCCTATGCCACAGAGGGACAACGCGGCGTGGACACCATCCGCCAGATGGTGAAGCTGCAGCAGGGACGTGACATCAGCCAGGAGGAAGCACAGGAGATGTACAACGAGAAGACACGTCTGTTTCATGCCATGCCCAAGCCACGCATCATGTACGGTACGCTCAAGCTGATGGAAAAAATCAGCCGTTCGGGCCTGAAAATTGGCGTTGTGACGGGCAGCGGACAACTGCCTCTCATCCAACGGCTGATGCGTGACTTTGGCAAATACCTCGACAGAGATCACATCGTAACGGCTTATGACGTGAAACGAGGAAAGCCACAACCCGACCCCTACCTCATGGGAATGAAAAAGGCAGGAGGGCTGCAGCCTTGGGAGACTATCGTCATTGAGAATGCCCCATTGGGCGTAGAGGCTGCCGTTGCTGCTCAGGCATTCACCGTCTGTGTCAACACAGGCAACCTGCCCAATAAGATTTTTGTGGATAAGGGGGCCGATGTCATCATCAGCAAAATGTCGGCGCTAAGCAGCCAGTGGCCTCACTTGTTCGAAAACGAGCCACTGGCCAGCAACCTTTCTGAAGACTGACAACAGCTATTGCTTATCCATCTCTATCAGATCGTCACGATCGTCATAGGAGAACCGCTGAATAGAGATATTTCTTTGTGGATCAATAGAAAGCATCAGCTCAACAGCTTCATCATCCCCAGCGTCAGGATAGTTCAGCCAAGCGATGAACGACAGGGCAGAGCTATCGGCCTGAAGGAAGCTCATTCCCTGCAGAATAGCCTTATCTCGATATTCCGGCGAAAGCCAGTTGGCAAACGACGCCTTCGTAAACCGATGGCTATAGAACAGCGAACTATCGGCACGCGCCACCTCCAGGAGAATGGAGTTATCGATGTATTTCTGACCGTTGGAGTTGGACACCATAGGCAGAGAGTCGACAGCATGACGCGCAATCTTAACGGTATAGCTGCGACCATCCACCCAGTTCACATTCTGAACGTCGTTTACTGCCCCCATCGAAATGGGAGCAGTTGGCTTAGGCACCTCATAATCCGTAGTGATGATAGTGGAATTGTCGGTTTTCTTGTCCTTACAGCCAGCAACGGCCATCAGGCACACCGTCAATATTAAAACCAAGCGTCTCATATCACTGTATCACTTATCCGTTCATCGACATGAGGAACTCCTCGTTGTTCAAGCTTCGAACCAGTCTGTCGTAAACCGTATTCATAGCCTCGATCGGGTTCATCTCAGCAATGAACTTGCGGATAATCCACATACGGTTGAGCGTGGTCTGATCCTGCAGGAGATCGTCACGGCGCGTACTTGACTGAACGAGGTTCATCGATGGGAATATACGCTTATTCGACAGCATGCGGTCGAGCTGAATCTCAGAGTTACCCGTACCCTTGAACTCTTCGAAGATCACCTCATCCATCTTCGAACCCGTATCGACAAGAGCTGTAGCGATAATGGTCAGCGAGCCGCCATTCTCTATCTTTCGGGCAGCGCCGAAGAAGCGCTTGGGCTTTTGCAATGCATTGGCATCGACACCACCAGTAAGCACCTTGCCACTGGCAGGCGAAACCGTGTTATAAGCACGAGCCAGACGTGTGATGGAGTCAAGGAAAATAACGACATCATGTCCGCATTCCACCATTCTCTTGGCTTTCTCAAGCACGATACCTGCTATCTTCACATGACGGTCGGCTGGCTCGTCGAAAGTAGAGGCGATCACCTCGGCATTCACCGTGCGGCTCATATCGGTCACCTCCTCAGGACGCTCATCGATGAGAAGCATCATGATATAGGCTTCAGGATGATTGGCAGCGATGGCGTTGGCTATGTCTTTCATGAGAATCGTCTTACCGGTCTTTGGCTGTGCCACGATGAGTGCACGCTGTCCCTTGCCTATGGGGGCGAAGAGATCGACAATACGTGTCGAAGGATTGGTGGTGGAAGGATCGCCGCAAAGGATGAACTTCTCTTCAGGGAAGAGAGGAGTCAGGTGCTCAAAGCTGACACGATCGCGCACCTCCGACGGATTGCGCCCATTGATGGAATGTACGGTCGACATGGCAAAATACTTCTCATTGTCATGGGGAGGACGCACTGAGCAGTCAACCACGTCGCCAGTCTTCAGCGAGTATTTCTTGATCTGCTGTGACGACACATAGATATCATCGGGCGACGACAGATAGTTGTAGTCACTGGAACGAAGGAAGCCATAGCCATCCTGAAGAATTTCGAGCACGCCATTACCAGTGATGATATCGGAGAAATCATAGTTTACATTGTTAATGGGCTGCTGCACGGGCTGATAGACAGGATCGGGCTGGCGGGCAACCACAGGACGATCGAACATGTCAAGCGTGGGAATGGCTGCCTGATCCTCGATGGGAAGGTCGACAACGGTAATGAAATCGGTGCCGTCGCCTGGATCGTCCATCCACACGTCATCCTCCTCATAATAGTCATCGTCACGCATCTCCTCTGGATCCACTTCCTCCTGATCTTCGCTGTGATGCGACATCTTCTCCTGAAGTTTTTCAAACATCTCAGGATCGGGAGCCTCTTCAGGCTCTATCGGCTGAATGGCGGCCTCAGGAACGGCCTCTTCCACAGCGACAGGCTCAGCCGGTTCTTCCACCTCCTGCTCTTTCTTGGCAGCTTCTGCTGCGGCAATAGCTGCCAGCTCTGCCTTCGATTTCCTGCCACGATGCTTGGGGAAAGCTGCCAACGGGTCGGCAGCATCTGATTCAACCTTCGTCTTCTTTCCTTTTTTCTTCTCTTCTTCAGGCAACTCAGGGAAAAGCGTCGGAGCCTCTACGGCCTTGCCCTTTGGGGCTTTCGTGTCGTAGTTCTCGCCTTCCTTGCCTTTGACGGAATACACATGGTCGGTATCTTTCTTCGCTATACGAGTACGCTTACGCTTGGTTGACGATGCCTCTGTGGCAGCACTCTCAATAGCAGCTTTGTCCAAGATATCATAGATGACCTTCTCCAGATCATCATTCTGAGAAACCTTCACGCCCAACTGTTCTGCAACAGACAGCAACTGGGCAACTTCCATTTGTTCAAGTTGTTCTTTAGTATACATAAAAATCGGTATAACCTTAATTTGGTCTTCAAATACTGAATTGTGATTGAATACGCTTCACGAACGGAAGCGTCTTTTTGAAATCGGATGCAAAATTAGTCATTTAATCCGAGAATTGAGCCTCAGAAACGATAATTATTTGCCGCTTTGTGTTTTTTTAACAAAAGACAGCGACGTATATGCAGGAATAAATGCTGCCTTTTATTTGTTTTTTTCAATCCTTATTCGTAACTTTGCACGCTGTTTATGGAAAAGATCATACTGGGCATTGACCCTGGAACAAACATCATGGGCTACGGTGTGCTGAAAGTGACCAGCGGACCGTCGACATCACGCCGTCCAAGCCAGCAAGTGGAGATGATGACTATGGGAATCATCGATTTGCGAAAGTTTGAGGACGCCTACCTGAAGCTGGGCCACATCTTCGAGCGAGTGACAGGCATCATACAATCCTTCCTGCCTGACGAAATGGCTATCGAAGCTCCCTTCTTCGGAAAAAATGTTCAGTCGATGCTCAAGCTGGGTCGCGCCCAGGGAGTAGCCATCGCAGCTGCGATAGAGCGTGGAGTGCCCATCCATGAATATGCCCCGATGAAAATCAAGATGGCACTCACTGGCAACGGCAGTGCTTCCAAGGAGCAAGTGGCAGGCATGCTGCAACGGCTGATGAAAATTCCACAGGAAGAGATGAGCCGTTTCATGGATGCCACCGATGCCCTCGCTGCAGCCTATTGCCACTATCTGCAGATGGGCCGTCCCAACTCTGATGCGCCTCACTATCGCGGATGGAAAGACTTTATGAACAAAAATCAGCAGAAGATATGGACTCCCAAGAAACCCAAAGACAAGGACGAGTCATCGTCGTCGCAGGACTGAATGCCAGTGGCAAGACAACGCTATTGGAGAAACTACGACGCGAGATGAAGAGCGACAGCGTACGCTATGTGGCTTTCTGCGACACGTACGGCACTTCCACCGACCGCAGCTACTACCTTCAGCAGCGCTGGAATCAGCACGACATCGATGAGGAGACGCCTCTTGTAGGAGCCGCTCTGGAGCGTTCATTCATTATGTCGGGTCCTGACACGCCCCAGCGTCGCCAACACCAGCAGTATCTGTATGAACTGACTGGTATGAGTCCTCTGCTCGACAAATACGTCATCACACTATCCAGCGGCGAACTGCGCAAGATGCAGCTGGTGAAGACACTCATGGCACATCCCTCAGTGCTTATTCTCGACAATCCTTTTATCGGCCTTGACATACATGCGCGTCAGATGCTCAGCGATCAGCTTCTGATGCTGCGCAACCAGGGAATGGTCATATACCTCGCTATCTCACGACCAGGCGAGATACCATCCTACGCCGATGAGATCATTTGGACAACGTCGCAGTCATCTTTCATCGAGACAGCAATACCTGTCACTGTTCCAAAGCCTGGCGACAATCCTTCATCCCCCAACCCTGTCGTCGAGTTCCGAGATGTCAGCATCCGCTATGGACAGCGCACCATTCTCAAAAAACTGTCATGGACCGTCAACGAAGGTGAGCACTGGGCTCTGTCGGGACGTAACGGCAGCGGGAAGTCGACCCTCCTTTCACTCATCTGCGGCGACAATCCCCAGGCCTATGCTTGCAATATTTCGCTCTTCGGACGTCAGCGAGGAAGCGGCGAAAGCATCTGGGAAATCAAAAGGCGCATAGGTTACGTCTCTCCCGAACTGCATCGCTCCTACCTGCGCAACCTGCCCGTCATCAGTATCATCGCCAGCGGACTGAAGGACACAGTAGGCCTATACTCCAAGTATAACGAGCAGGAGAAGAACCAATGTATACAATGGATGCAACGATTTGACATCAAAGAACTTGCCTATCGTTCGTTCATGGAAATATCTAGCGGTGAACAGCGACTGGCTCTCGTTTGCCGGGCATTTGTCAAGAACCCCGACCTGCTCATCCTCGACGAACCCATGCATGGACTGGACCTGAAACGTCAACAGCTGACAAAGGACATCATAGATGAATATTGCACCCAACCCTGCAAGACACTTATCATGGTGACGCATTACAAAGAAGAACTGCCCACCTGCATCGACCATAATATAAATCTAGAATAGCGTATATTTTTGGATTTTTTAACGAAAAAAGTCAGAAGTACGCGTACAACTTATTGATATTTTTCGTAACTTTGCAGCACATTTAAGGGATAATATACGTATATTGCTAAAATTCAGGCGTTTAAGCCATATTTTTAAAGAAGAAGTAAAGATGAGACAACTTAAGATTCAGAAAAGTATCACCAATCGTTCGAGCGAAGCACTCGACAAGTACCTTGTAGAAATCGGGCGTGCCCCCCTCATCAGCATTGACGAGGAGATCGAGCTCGCTCAGAAGATTCGTAAAGGTGGCCTTGAGGGAGAGCGTGCCAAGGACAAGCTCGTGACGGCCAACCTTCGTTTCGTAGTGTCAGTAGCCAAGCAGTATCAGCATCAGGGCCTGACACTCACCGACCTTATTGACGAAGGCAATATCGGTCTGATCAAGGCTGCCCAGAAATTCGACGAGACGCGTGGTTTCAAATTCATCTCGTATGCTGTCTGGTGGATTCGCCAGAGCATTCTGCAGGCTATCGCCGAGCAGAGCCGCATCGTGCGTCTGCCTCTGAATCAAGTTGGCTCACTCAATAAGATCAGCCATGAGATCAACAAGTTCGAGCAGGAGAATCAGCGTCACCCCTCTGTGAGTGAGCTTGCTGAGGTCACTGATATGGACGAGGAGAAGATTGGGCAGTCGATGATGGCCGATGGTCATCACGTGAGCATCGACGCTCCGTTCCAGGATGGTGAGGACAACTGCATGCTCGATGTGATGGCCTCTGGCGAAGATTCCCGTACTGATCGCCAGGTCGACCATGAGTCGATGGCTCAGGAGCTGAACACCGTCCTGACGAAGGTGCTGAAGGAGCGCGAGATCACCATCATCCGCGAGTGCTTTGGCATTGGCTGCCACGAAAAGGGTCTCGAGGAGATTGGCGACCAGCTAGGTCTGACCCGTGAGCGTGTGCGCCAGATTCGCGAGAAGAGCATTGCCAAGCTTCGTGACTCCGGCAATGCCCGTATCCTGATGAAATATCTGGGGTGATTTGAGATTTGAGGATAGAGATTTGAGGATTGAGATTTAAAAATTGAGAATTGACATCATCACCGTACTGCCGGAAATGATCGAGGGCTTTGTCCACGAAAGCATTCTGGCACGTGCTGAAAAGAAAGGTCTGGCTGAGATACGCCTCCATAATCTGCGCGACTACACTTTAGACAAGTGGCGTCGCGTTGATGATTATCCCTATGGAGGATCGGCAGGCATGGTCATGCAATGTGAGCCTATCGACCGCTGCATCTCTGCACTGAAGGCTGAGCGTTCGTACGACGAAGTGATCTTCACTTCACCCGATGGCGAGCGCTTCGACCAGCACATGGCCAACGAGCTGTCGTTGCTAGGCAACATCATTATTCTCTGCGGCCACTACAAAGGCATCGACCAACGCGTGCGCGATCATCTTATTACTCGCGAAGTGAGCATCGGCGACTATGTCCTCACGGGCGGAGAACTGGCTGCTGCCATCATGGCCGACGCCATCGTCAGAGTGGTGCCGGGAGTCATCGGCGACGAGCAGAGCGCTCTCTCCGACTGCTTCCAGGACGATCTGCTGGCTGCTCCCATCTACACTCGTCCGGCCGACTACAAAGGGTGGAAAGTTCCTGAGATCCTGCTCAGCGGGAACGAGGCGAAGATACGTAACTGGGAACTCGAACAGGCAATGGAGCGCACCCGTCGCCTCAGGCCTGACCTGCTCGATAAGCATTAGTCAACAAACAATAGAAAGAACATGGGCATTATCATTGGAATTGATGTAGGCATCTCAACGACTAAGATCGTCGGACTGCGCGACGGAAAGCCGTCAGCACCCATCCGCATCACTGCTGCCGACCCCATCACCTCCCTCTACGGAGCTTTTGGCAAGTATCTTCACGACAACAATATCCAGCTCACTAACGTCGAGCATGTCATGCTCACAGGAGTAGGTGCTGCCTATGTGAAGAACGACGTCTATGGTGTGCCCACCAGCCGCTGCGACGAATTTGTGGCCGACGCCCTAGGCGCCCGCTACGAGTCGCACCTCGACCATGCCATAGTCGTGTCAATGGGCACTGGCACATCCTTCGTCATGTGTAATGGCGAAGAGATCAACCATATCGGTGGTATCGGAATAGGTGGAGGAACACTTCAAGGATTGTCACGCATTATGCTGAACACCAGTGATATCAAGCAAGTTTCCGCATTGGCCATGCAAGGTGATATCAGCCACGTTAATCTGCTCATCGGCGACATTTCGGCCCAGCCGCTTCCAGGCCTGCCTATGGAAGCCACGGCCAGCATTTTCGCCCGTGCCCAGAATGATGCCACTAAGGAGGACATCGCCTGTGGCATCATCTCGATGGTGCTCCAGTCCATAGGCTCTGCTGCTGTGCTGGCTGCCCAGGGCACCGGCTGTCGCGACATGGTGCTCATCGGCAACCTCTCGTTGCTGCCCCAGTGCAAGGAAGTGTTCCCTGCCCTTGAGAAGCTTTATAACGTGCGTTTCCACATTCCGAAGTACTCAGAGTACTGCACAGCCATCGGTGCTGCCCTGACCTTCACACGGAAGGGCTGACGCCGTCATTCCCCCATTCACTACCTTTTCTTCAGCAGTCGCTCCACAGCTTTGTCGAGCGACTCTGTTGGTTCTATGATATTATAGTCGAGCCAGAAGTCAGGATCGCGGAAATATTCCACCTTGTCAAAGAAGGCATCACGCGAGTCAAACGACTCCCTGCCGCTGATGGGATGCACGTCCTCTGCCTGCTCACGGTTGGTGACTACCATCTCACAGGTGGCGGCAAACGATGTGGCAAGCAGTCGCCGGCGCCAGTCGCAGTTGAAGCGGAAGGTAGTGCGCATATAGATGAAGTGCATTACTCCGTCGTCGTCCATCCTGTAGTCTATCATGTACGACAGCTCCTTGGGGCGGAAGCGCACTCCGAAGGGTTTCTTCACCAGCATCACCCGAGTGGCTTTGTCACGGTCGGCCATGTCGAGCGAGAGCTCTACACGGGTGAAAGCCAGCGTCTCCTGGTCGATGTACAGCTTACCATGCTGAAGGGCATAGTCCAAGGTACACTGCGGCAAGATGCTCACCACAAACTGCCGCCTGTCGCCGATGGTCGTCGGAGGCTCCATCTGCATCGTATAGCAGTTCAGTTCCTCAGCATTAAGCAGGAAGTCCAGGTTCTTCACCACGTCCAATTGCACGGCTGCCACGGGTCCTCCCAACACCTTCACGCTCAGCGTGTCGCTCTGCTTGGAGCTGAGCAGTCGGCGGCCCTTGCGTATGGCCACACGGTCACGACCCGTAATAGCCGTGTACGATGTCTTATACATGTCGACAACTCCCTCGGCTACCGTGATAAAGTGCTGGCGCTTCATAGCCGTTTCACGATAGAAGCAGTGATAGAGCTGCGGCTGACGGCTATAGTTGGCAGGAATGCGACGTATGGCTGCTTCCACCAACTCACGCGGATTCGACGACACCACCAACAGTTCCTGCAGCTGGATGGTGGCAGGACGCAGACGGATGACCAGATCCGACCCGTTGTGGCCTTCCAGCGAAACGCGCTCAGTGAGATAGCCCAGATGCGACACAACAATCTCGGCCGTTTTCTCCTTCGTCTTAAGTGTGAAGAAACCGTCCTCATTAGTGATCACCGAGGCCGACCGGTCCTTGGACATCACGCTGGCACCACTGATGCGCTCGCCAGTAGCGCTGCTCACCACCCTGCCGCTGACCATCGCCATCGACTGCGCCTGAAGTGCAGTGCACACAAACCAGATCACAAGCAATATTCCTAATCGCTTCATAAGGCTGAAGTTTACGTTTTTGATGCCACAAAGATACGAAAACAATCTGAACCCTCCAAACATTTCCGAAAATAAATGTAGAAAAATCTTGCAGGACTCGTGAATTATTCGTACCTTTGTGCTCTAATCTTTTAAACGACATGAAAAAAGCAAGTATCTTCCTGCTTGGCATCATGATGATGCTGAGCGCCCAAGCCCGCCACAACATCCAGTTGTGCAATGACAGTATTCCCTCCGACAGCATCCCGGCTGACAGCATTCCTGCAGTCACCGACAGTCTGAAGAACGACACCACCGCCAAGACCCGCAAGCCCGAGAAGAAGGAAACTGAATACGAGAAACTGCTGAAAAAAGGCGGAGTCACCACCGAAGGTCTGTTCACCGTTCGCCACATAGAAGACAAGTACTATTTCGAAGTGCCCGACGACATGCTGGGACGCATGCTGCTCTGCGTAACGCGCTTCACGGCCGTGCCACAGAGCCTGGGTAAGTTCGCCGGTGAGGAGGTGAGCGAAGGAACCGTCTACTTCGAGAAACGCGACACCACCCAGCTGCTCCTGCGCCAATACGTCCAGAGCCATCTGAGCGATCCTGGCGACCAGATCACCCGCACACTGCTGCAGTCCACCGTCGACCCCATGATCATGTCGTTCAAGATCATCGGCCGTAATAAGGAGCAGAACGGCAGCCTCGTCGAGGTGACAGGACTCTTCAAGGGCGACAACCAACTGACATCGCTCACCTCCAATGCCAAGACTGCGCTGAAGGTGGGCGGCCTGCAGGCCGATCGCACTTTCGTTGACACAATGAAGGTATTCCCCACCAATATCGAAGTGGTCACCACCCGCACCTATGGCGCACAGCAAGGCTCAGCACCTGCCGCACAGACCGGATCGATGACCATGGGCTTCAACACCAGCATCGTTCTTCTGCCCGAGACACCCATGCGCAAGCGTCTTTGGGACAAACGCGTGGGATATTTCGTCGACAACTTCGTGCGTTTCAGCGACGACCAGCACAAGACTCAGCACGAGTCCATCGTGGCCCGCTATCGCCTCGTACCCAAAGACAAGGAGCGCTACCTGCGTGGTGAGCTCGTCGAGCCCATGAAGCAGATTGTCTACTACATCGACCCTGCTACGCCCAAGCAGTGGGTGCCCTACCTCATTCAGGGTGTCAACGACTGGAACGTAGCCTTCGAGGCAGCCGGATTCAAGAATGCCATCGTGGCCAAGGAGCTACCCGAGGATGGCAGCATCAGCCTTGAGGATGCCCGCTTCAGTGCCATCCGCTACCTGCCCTCCGAGACCGAGAATGCCTACGGACCCCATATCGTCGACCCCCGCTCCGGCGAGATCATCGAAGCCCACGTCTGCTGGTATCATAATGTGATGAACCTCCTCACAAAGTGGTACATGATACAGTGCGGACCGCTCGACAAACGCGCACAGACAATGAAGTTCGACGACAAGCTCATGGGCGAGCTCATCCGCTTCGTTTCCTCCCATGAGGTGGGCCACACGCTTGGTCTGCGCCACAACATGGGTGCCTCGTCAGCCACTCCCGTTGAGAAGCTCCGCGACAAGAAGTGGGTCGAGCAGCACGGACACACCGCCTCGATTATGGACTATGCCCGCTTCAACTATGTGGCACAGCCCGAGGACAACATCTCGCCCAAGGGACTCTTCCCACGCATCAACGACTACGACAAGTGGGCTATCAAGTGGGGCTACCAGTGGCGACCTGAGTTCAAGGACGAGTATGAGGAGAAAGAAAAGCTCATGAACGAGACTACCAAGATCCTGCGCAACAATCCCCGTCTGTGGTTCGGAGGTGAGGGCTATGGCAACGATCCTCGCGCACAGACCGAGGACCTCGGCGACAACTCGATGAAGGCATCCGAGTATGGTCTCAAGAACCTCAAGCGCGTCATGGAGAACATTCCCAAGTGGACGAAGCAGGACAACGACCAGTACGAAGACCTCAGCGAGATCTATCGTGCCGTCAGCGACCAGTTCAACCGCTATCGCAACCATGTGATGAGAAACATCGCAGGTGTCGAGAACAACAACATGCCCGGACGTGAGCCTGTCGACTTCACCCCGAAAGAGCGCCAGAAAGAGGCACTCGAATACCTTGGACGCAACATCTTCGAGGCTCCTGAATGGCTCTACCCCGAGAACATCATCCATAAGGTTGGCGTCAATCCCACCAGCGCCCAGAACTCAATGCAGCAGGCCGTCATCACCCAGCTGCTCTCCGCCTCTACGCTCACCTCGCTCACTGACCAGGGCTACTACCCCGTCGCAGAATACCTCGATGACCTCTTCGCACAGGTATGGAAGCCCATCAGCGGCTCAGAGTGGCAGCAGAAGGAGCGCCGCCATCTGCAGCGTGCCTACATCCTTCAGCTGGGCAAGCTGCTCATCCCCGCTGCCAACGCCACCGCATCACCCCTCGACAACAGCGATGCACTGCTCTACGTGCTGCAGCACCTCGACAAGGTCGACAGTTGGCTCAACAGCCAGAAGGCATCAGGAATCGACAAGCTCCACTACAACGAGATGCTGACCCAGACAAAGCTCATCCGTGACAAGCGAATCAAACCTTAAAAGCAACTATAAAACTAGTAAACTTATGAAACAATTCAATGACAAGAACTTCGTCCTCGAGACCGAAGTAGCACAGGACCTCTACCACAACCATGCGGCCAAGATGCCCATCATCGACTACCACTGCCACCTCATCCCCGAGATGGTGGCCAACGACCATCGCTTCAAGTCCATCACCGAGCTCTGGCTCGGCGGCGATCACTACAAGTGGCGTGCCATGCGCACCAACGGCGTCGACGAGCGCTACTGCACCGGCAAGGACACCTCAGACTGGGAGAAGTTCGAGAAATGGGCTGAGACCGTACCCTACACCCTCCGCAACCCACTCTATCACTGGACTCACCTCGAGTTGAAGACTGCCTTCGGCATCGAGAAGCTCCTCTCGCCCAAGACCGCCCGCGAAATCTTCGACGAGTGCAACGAGAAGCTGCGCCAGCCTGAGTTCTCCGCACGCGGACTGATGAGGCACTACAACGTGGAGTGTGTCTGCACCACCGACGATCCCGTCGACGACCTCCACAACCACATCGAGTACGCCCGCAACAGGGCACCCGAGGATCCCATCATGCTTCCCGCCTGGCGTCCCGACAAGGCCATGAACATCGAAAAGCCTGAGTATCCCAAGTACATCGAGCAACTCGCACAGGTCAGCGGCGTCACCATCACCCGCTTCGCTGACATGATCGATGCCCTGAAGAAGCGCCACGAGTTCTTCGAGCAGCAGGGATCCAAGCTTTCCGACCACGGCATCGAAGAGTTCTACGACGAGCCCTACACCGACTCACAGATCGAGACCATCTTCGAGAAAGCCATGCGCGGACAGCAGCTCTCCACCACCGAGGTACGCCAGTACAAGAACAGTTTCCTCACCGTCATGGCCGAGATGGATGCCGATGCAGGATGGACACAGCAGTTCCACTATGGTGCCATTCGCGACAACAACACCGCCATGTACCAGCAGCTCGGCCCCGATACGGGCTTCGACAGTATCGGCGAGTTCAACACCGCACTGGCAATGTCTCGCTTCCTCAACAACCTCAACATGAAGGGCAAGCTCACACGCACCATCATCTACACGCTCAACCCCTGCGCCAACGAAGTTATCGCCACCATGCTCGGCAACTTCCAGGACGGCTCAGAGCCCGGCAAGATTCAGTTCGGCTCCGGATGGTGGTTCAACGACCAGATGGACGGAATGATCAAGCAGATGAACGCGCTCTCAGTGCTCGGTCTTCTCTCACGCTTCGTGGGCATGCTCACCGATTCGCGCTCGTTCCTCTCCTACCCCCGTCACGAGTATTTCCGTCGTATCCTCTGCAATCTTCTCGGCAACGACGTCGAGCGCGGACTCCTGCCCGACGACCGTGAGCTGCTCGGACAGATGGTCGAGGACATCAGCTACAACAACGCACGCCGCTATTTCAAGTTCTACTAAAGGCGCTTGAAAGGGCGCACTCAATTTCTCACTCACGGAATAAATACAGGAATTTTCCGCAAAAAGACCCTCAAAACTTCGCGTTTTGAGGGTCTTTCCAGTTCATAAACACATGACTCAACTACGAAAGCTAAGCATAATGACGATCTAGATATTCGGCTCGTCCCAAATCTTGGTGGCAGTGCAGGCGACAGTGGTCTTCAGACCTCCGGCACGCAGCACGAAGTCGCCCTCCTCGAGGGTCCAGCGGCCATCGGCTCCTACAAAGGCCATGCTCTTGGCAGGAAGGAGGAAGGTAACGGTAGTGGTCTGGCCGGGCTCGAGGGCTACCTTCTGGAAGTCGCGCAGACGCTTATTGTCGGGCGTAAGCGAAGCTACGAGATCACTGGTGTAGAGCAGCACGGACTCCTTGCCGGCACGACTACCGGTGTTCTTGACATCGACCTTCACGGTGAGCACATCGGAGGCGGTGAACTGCGTCTTGTCGACACGGAGATTGGAATACTCAAAGGTAGTGTAACTGAGTCCGTAACCAAAGGGCCAGAGCAGCGACACCTTGGCATCGTAGTTGTAGGCTCCGGCCATAGTTCCAACTTCCTCGGAGACCTTGTAGTCGTAGTTGGCCAGTGAGTTGATCTCGCGTGGATAGGTGTAGGGCATCTTTGCCGAGAAGTTGACATCGCCGGCAAGGAGGTTTGCAAGAGCATCTGCACCGAAGTTGCCAGGCAGGAACACATGAACGATGGCCTTGGCGAGCGGCTCGATGTCGGTGATGAGGCGTGGACGGCCTTCGTTGAGCACGAGGATGACGGGCTTGCCGGTCTTAGCAAGCTCCTTAACCAATGTGCGCTGATTCTCTGAGAGCCAGAGGTCGGTGAGGTTACCTGGTGTCTCACAATAGCTGTTCTCGCCGATGCAGGCGATAATGACGTCGGCACTGGCAGCTGCGCTAACGGCACGTTGAATCTGAGGCTGGTTTTCCTCCCAATATTGTCCGCGCTCGTTGTAGGTGACACCCTGCTCAAGGGTGACGTTCTCGGCACCGTACTTCAGGCAGAGGGCTTCGTAGATGGTGTTATACTGCTCAGCAAGATCCTCGGCGTTGGATCCCTGCCAGGTGTAACTCCATCCGCCATTGAGACAGCGCATCTGATTGGCATTTGGTCCGCAAAGCAAAATCTTCTTACCCTTGGCCAGCGGCAGTATGCCTCCTTCGTTCTTGAGCAGCACCTCGCACTCCTCGGCAGAGCGGAGAGCCTTCTCGGAATGCTCCTGCGATCCGAACTTCTCGTAGCCCTTGCCACCTGTGTTGGGACGGTCGAAGAGTCCAAGACGATATTTCACGCGAAGGATGCGGCGCACAGCATCATCGATGCGCTCCTGGCTGACCTTGCCTTCCTGAACAAGCTCCTTCAGCAGGATGCAGAAGTCGACGCTATAGGGATCCATCGACATGTCGACACCGGCATTAATGGCGATGCGAATGGCATCTTTCTTGTCCTTGGCCACATGCTCGCGCTGGAAGAGATTGTTGATGTCGGCCCAGTCTGTGACGATCATGCCGTCCCAGCCGAGATCTTCCTTCACCCACTTTGTCAGGTACTCGTAGCTGGCATGAACAGGCATACCGTTGATGCTGCCCGAATTGACCATGAGCGTCAGTGCACCTGCCTGGAAGGCTGCCTTGAAGGGCTCGAAATACTTTTCGCGAAGCATCTGCGGTGATACGTAGGCAGGCGTGCGATCCTTGCCGGTGAAGGGAGCACCATAGGCGAAGTAGTGTTTGATGCAGGCTGCTACGTTGTACTGTCCGAGGTGGTTGGGATCGTTGCCCTGATAGCCTTTGATCTCAGCCTCAGCCATGCGGGCATTGACGATGGGATCCTCGCCAAAGCTTTCCCAGATGCGGCTCCAGCGCGGGTCGCGCCCAAGGTCGGTAACGGGATTGTAGACCCAGGGACAGTTGGCTGCACGACTCTCGTAAGCAGTGATTTCTGCTCCTGTGCGCGCGAGTTCAATATTAAAAGATGCAGCTAGATTGATAGGCTGCGGGAAGAGTGTGCCGGCCTGCGTGTAGGTGACACCGTGGTTATGGTCGAGTCCATAGATGTCGGGGATGCCGAGGTACTTCATCGACTTCTCCTGGATGAGACGAATCCACTGCTGCCATTGGTCGACGGTGTGGGCACGAGTGCCGGGAGCATTGAGGATGCTGCCCACCTTCCATTTGGAGAGGAGCGTGTCGAGCACGGTTTCGTTGAGCTGCCACTTGCCGTCGGCGCCATACTTGCCCATGATGTCGAAATTGAGCTCGAGCATCTGTCCGATTTTCTCGTCGAGCGACATTTGACTTAACTTCTTTTCAATCTTTTTCTCGATGGCCGCATCGCGAGGGATGGCAGGACCCGACTGAGCTGCTGAGCACAATGAGAAAGATGCCAGCAGAGCAAAAAGGAATAGTTTTTTCATTGTCTTTGGTTCTTATTATGTGATTTCTGCTGCAAAGGTACGAAATAATTCATAATTCGCCATCCATAATTCATAATTATTTCGTACCTTTGCAGCATGAATGACGGAAAGAAGCCACTTTTGGGCCTCACGACGAGCGAACTACGTGCACTCTGCACGGCTTTGGGCCTGCCTGCCTTCACGGGTGGACAGATAGCGAAATGGCTCTACGAGAAGCATGTCGCCGACATCCATGAGATGACCAACCTCTCGAAGGCTGCACGACGGATGCTGACTGAGGGCTATGCCGTCGGTGCTGCAGCACCGCTGCATGCCCAACACTCGGTGGACGGGACGGTGAAGTATCTCTTCCCCGTAACATGTTCTGAATACTGCGACGCCATTGCTGCTCCTGAGGCTAGATGCGTGGAGACCGTGTTCATACCCGACGATGAACGGGCTACGCTCTGCGTAAGCTGTCAGGTGGGATGCAAGATGAACTGCCACTTCTGCCAGACTGGCAAGCAGGGCTTCGAGGGCAATCTGACGGCTGCCGACATTCTCAACCAGATATACTCGCTGCCTGAGCGCGACCGTCTGACTAATATCGTATTCATGGGTCAGGGAGAGCCGATGGACAACCTTGATGCCGTGCTGCGAGCCACCAAGATACTGACTGCCAGTGACGGCTACGGATGGAGTCCGAAGCGCATCACGGTGAGCACGGTGGGCGTGAAGTCGAAACTGAAGAGATTTCTCGATGAGAGCCAGTGCCACGTGGCCGTTTCGATGCACTCGCCACTGCACGAGCAGAGACTCGGTCTTATGCCAGCCGAGAAAGCCATGCCCATCAGCGAGACGGTGGAACTGCTGCGGCAGTATGACTTCACCCATCAGCGTAGATGTTCATTCGAATATATCTGTTTTGGCGGGCTGAACGACTCACTCGCTCATGGGCGTGAGATAGTCAAGCTGGTCAAGGGACTGGAATGCCGCATCAATCTGATTCGCTTCCACGCCATCCCCGATGCTCCCGACCTGCCTCCCACTGACGAACAGCGCATGGAGCAGCTGCGCGACTACCTGACTGCACATGGTGTGTTTGCAACCATACGAGCCAGTCGCGGACAGGACATACTGGCAGCCTGCGGATTGTTGTCTACAGCACACAAATCACATTAACCACATAAAACCCATATTACGGAAATGGAAAACAAGAAGATAAGAGTAGCAATCACCCACGGCGATACCAACGGCGTGGGCTATGAAGTAATATTCAAGGCATTCGAAGATCCCGGCATGCTGGAACTCTGCACGCCCATCATCTACGGCTCGCCCAAGCTTGCAGCCTATCACGGCAAGACGCTTGGTCTGGACACGCAGTTCACCATCATTACCAAGGCCTCGGATGCCAAGGAGAACAAGATTAACCTGCTCATGACCTTTGAGGAAGAGGTGAAGGTGGACTTCGGCGTACCCACACCAGAGGCAGGCGAAGCAGCCAAAAAGGCACTTGACAGGGCACTGGCCGATTTCAAGGAGGGTGCCTTCGACGTGCTTGTGACGGCTCCTGTGGCGAAGAACAGCATACGTGGCTTCGACGGCCACACGTCGTACCTCACCCAGCACCTGGGCGACAACTGTCAGGGTCTGACCATCCTGGTAAGCGACAACTTGCGCGTGGCACTGGTAACGAATAACGTCTCGCTGAAGAACGTGGCAGAGACCATCAGCAAGCAGAAGATTGTGGACAAAGCAAAGATATTCCATGAGGCCCTGCGCCGCGACATGCGTATCTCGAACCCGCGCATTGCTGTGCTCGCCCTGAATCCACGTGGAGGTGAGGACGGTGCCCTGGGCGACGAGGAGCTGGAGATCATCCGCCCTGCCATCGAGGAGCTGGCTGCTCAGAGCATTCAGGCATTCGGTCCCTACCCTGCTGACGATTTCTTCGGCGACGGCAGCTACTCGCAGTTCGACGGCGTGCTGGCCATGTATCACGACCAGGGACAGACGCCCTTCAAGGCGCTCACCTCGATTAGTGATGATAAGGGCGTGCGCGTCACGGCCGGACTGGCGCTGGTACGCACAGCTCCTGCCCACGGTGCCTGCTTCAATCTGGCCGGACAGAACCGCATGGAAGCCGACTCAATGCGGCATGCCATCTTCGAGGCTATCGATATCTGGCGCAATCGCAACAACTACGATGAGCCGATGGGCAACCCACTGCAGAAACTCTATCACGAGAAACGCGACGACAGCGAGAAAGTGCGCTTCAGCATTCCCAGGAGCAGAAGAGAGGACAGAGAGGACCGTGAGGCATTCAACATCAACGAAGAGGCTGAGTGAAGAAGAAATATCAGAACGGATTCCTCATCTTCGGACTAGTAGTACTGGCACTGATGGTGAGCCAATTGGACTTCAAGGAAGTCTGGGAAGGTATACAACGTGCCGGCTACTGGTTTCTGGCAGTAGTACTGCTGTGGGTGTTCTTATACATCTTTAATACTGGCGCGTGGTGGGTTATCATCAAAAGTGGTGAGAAAGAAACCGCGAAAACGACCGTACTGAAAGAGGATGCAGAGACAGCAGAACCAAAGGAGGACATTGAGCAGACTGCACCAGTACCCTCCAAGCCGTTCTCCTACCTCTGGCTCTACAAGATAACTGTCTCAGGTTTTGCCCTGAACTATGCCACTCCTGGTGGGCTGATGGGCGGCGAGCCCTACCGCATCATGTCGCTGTCGCCCTATATCGGCACAGAGCGGGCTACATCGAGTGTGCTGCTCTATGTTATGACCCATATCTTCTCGCATTTCTGGTTTTGGCTGCTGTCGTGTGTGCTCTATGTGCTGACCCAGCCTATGAACGTGCCAATGGCACTGCTACTGCTCTGCGTAGCAGCTTTTTGTCTCACTGCCATCTGGTTCTTCCTTAAAGGTTATAAGCGTGGCATCGCCGTCAGCGGAATGCGCATCCTGAGTCATGTGCCCTTCGTGAAGAAATGGGCCAAGCGATTCTTCGAGAACCATGCCGAGCAGCTGGCCACAATCGACCATCAGATAGCCGCCCTGCACGGGCAGAATCCTCGCACATTCTTTACAGCAGTGCTATTGGAGCTGAGTTGCCGCGTGGTGTCAGCGCTCGAGATATTCTTCATTCTGCTAGTCATCATGCCGTCGGCCAACTATCTGCAATGCATCCTCATCCTGGCGTTTACTTCGCTCTTCGCCAACATGCTCTTCTTCATTCCACTGCAACTAGTAGGGCGCGAAGGAGGATTCCTGCTGTCAGCCAAGGGACTGAGCATTGGCGCACGCGAAGGAATCTTCGTGGCACTGCTAGTCCGTCTGCGCGAACTTATATGGACAGCCATCGGCCTGCTTCTCATCAAGTTGGAGAAGCGGCAATAGACTATATTTGAGTAATTTATTGTGTGGGGAGGGTACAACTACCCCACCCTACGCAACACCCATTCCTGATAGGTGCCTATGTGCGCATTGCAGGAATCATAGCCCAGATAACCAATGATGATATTGGTGACGAACTGATCGGGCAAGGCCCAAAACAACAGCTTCGACAACCAGGGATGCGTCAGGATCTTAGCTGCCTTACGCTCCAAGCGCTTCAGGTCGGGCAAAGTCTGTTGCGAGTAGTCGGTATACTTGGCCAGCGTCAGTCCGCTATTGGTGAAATGGGTGTTCATCTGCTGCAGAGACTCAATCATGGCACTTGCACCACCTTTCGACAACAAGGCGATGACCTTTTGCAGATGAGGATCGTAGGACTCGTAATCATCACAAGTGGCATAGTCGTAGATGATGAACACGCCATTGGGCTTCAACACACGACGTACCTCCTTGAATATCTTCTCCTTGTCGCTGTTATGGACGATGGTCTCGATAGCGTAAGCCACATCCACAGACTGGTCCTCAAAACGTGACAGGTCGCTGTAGTCCTGCTCAAACAACTTGATATTCGAAGGCAGATCCTTGCGCTTCAGCGGAAAGAGATCTACACCATAGAACTGCGTCTGAGGGAAGCAGCGAGCCAGATACATCAGATTGGAGCACTGGCCCGAGCCCAGCTCCAACACCACATTGCCATCCTGGATATATTCAGCTATGGAATCGGGCTGCAAGAAGACATCCTCATCCGTGAAGCATCCATTCTCCGACAAACGGAAATGCATGAATCCGTCCTGAGAGTGATAATGACGATAGGCCCAGTGATTGATGCGATAGTAGGACCGTATCTGATCAAGGGAATTCTTGTCGCCCTCAATATACTTGTCGAGATTCAGGAACTTAGCCATAGCGTCGATCTTGGCATGCAATTGGTAGTAGCTGTACTTCTGATTCATGCGGAGAGAGAATTTGGATTTGCGGAAGGAGGAAAAAAGATTTGTTGAAATGAAAAAAACTGGGCCAGAGAGCTATTCCCTGACCCAGTTCTCTGTTGATACTATTCTTTGTCAAGAAGAATCTTCATCATCTCGACGGCAGCCTTGGCAACGCTCGTGCCAGGACCGAAGATGGCGGCGACACCTGCCTTGTAGAGGAAGTCATAGTCCTGAGCAGGGATGACACCACCGGCGATAACCATGATGTCCTCGCGACCCAACTTCTTCAGCTCCTCAATGAGCTGCGGGATGAGGGTCTTGTGACCGGCAGCCAACGATGAGGCACCTACCACATGAACATCGTTCTCGACAGCTTCACGGGCAGCCTCCTCAGGAGTCTGGAACAGCGGACCCATGTCGACGTCGAAGCCGCAGTCGGCATAACCTGTAGCCACCACTTTGGCACCACGGTCGTGACCGTCCTGCCCCATCTTGGCAATGAAGATACGCGGACGACGACCTTCCTTCTCAGCGAACTCATCGGTCAGCTTGCAAGCCAACTCAAAGTCGCTGTCGTTCTTTGATTCTGAACTGTACACGCCTGAAATTGTTCTGATTACTGCTTTATAACGGCCTACGATCTCTTCGCAGGCATCGGAAATCTCACCCAGAGTACAACGCAGCTGAGCAGCCTTGACGGCCAGGTCGAGCAGGTTGTTCTCCGACTTGCGGCCTTCGTTGAAGTCGCGTACGCACTCGGTGATGGCCTTGAGGGCAGCCTGGCAGGCAGCCTCGTCGCGGGTGGCGCGCACCTGCTTCAGGCTCTCCTCCTGCTGCTTGCGCACGGCGGTGTTGTCGACCTCGAGGATGTCGATGGGGTCTTCGTGCTCCAGACGGTACTTGTTGGTGCCGACGATGGTCTGCACGCCAGAGTCGATGCGAGCCTGCGTGCGGGCGGCAGCCTCCTCGATGCGCATCTTGGGCAGACCGGTCTCAATGGCCTTGGCCATGCCACCAAGCTTCTCAATCTCCTGAATGTGCTCCCAAGCCTTGTGCACCAGCTCATTGGTCAGGGTCTCAACGTAGTAAGAACCTGCCCACGGGTCAATCTGCTTGCAGACCTTGGTCTCGTTCTGGATGTAGATCTGCGTATTACGTGCGATACGAGCCGAGAAGTCGGTAGGCAGAGCGATAGCCTCGTCGAGGGCGTTGGTATGCAGCGACTGGGTGTGACCCAGCACAGCAGCCATAGCCTCGATACAGGTACGGCCGACGTTGTTGAACGGATCCTGCTCAGTGAGCGACCAACCGGAGGTCTGCGAGTGGGTGCGCAGGGCCAGCGACTTCGGGTTCTTGGCTCCAAACGACTTCACAATCTTGGCCCAGAGCAGACGTCCGGCGCGCATCTTGGCAATCTCCATGAAGTGGTTCATACCGATGGCCCAGAAGAAGCTCAGGCGGGGTGCGAAGGCATCGACGTCGATACCGGCATTGACACCCGTGCGCAGGTAGTCCATACCGTCGGCCAGCGTGTAGGCCAGCTCGATGTCGGCTGTAGCACCAGCCTCCTGCATGTGGTAGCCGGAGATGGAGATCGAGTTGAACTTCGGCATCTTCTGCGAGGTGTACTCGAAGATGTCGGCGATGATCTTCATCGAGAATGCGGGCGGATAGATGTAGGTGTTGCGCACCATGAACTCCTTCAGGATTGAGACAGACATCTTGTTGAGGGGGATACCCGAGAAGAGCACCTTCATGTTCTCCTCGTTACAGATGCTCACACCTGCCTTACCCACGTCACCCACCACACGGGCGTTGTCGGGGTCGTAGCCACGGTGTGTAGGCAGGTCAAAGGCAACGGAGAGTCCCTTCTGACCAGAAGCCAGGTTACGACGATAGAATGCATTCGACTCCTCAGCGGTGGAGAATCCGGCATACTGGCGGATGGTCCACGGGCGGAACGGATACATCATCGAATACGGACCACGCAGATAGGGAGGAATACCTGCAGTGAAGTCCAGGTGCTCCATGCCCTCGAGGTCTTCCTTAGTATAAACAGGCTGAATGTCAATCTGCTCAGGCGTACGCCAGCTAGCAGTAATGCCATTCTCTTTCTGCCACTGCTGGCCATCCTTCTGCTGAATGCCAGCGTAGATATCTATATCTTTAAAATTCTTGCGTGCCATAATTAGATTCCGAGTTTAGCATTATACGCCTTGAGCGTTTCGAGCTGGTTAGACTTGACGTGGATGAAATTCTCAATACCGGCAGCCTTCAGGTCCTCAGAGCAGGCTGGAGCACCAGCTACTACGAACATGGCGCGGCCATCGAGGTACTTGAAAGCGGGAACAGCATACTCAGCATACTCGTCGTCGCTGCTGCAGATGACCACGATGTCGGCCTTGGCCTCGAGAGCGGCATCTACACCCTCCTCGACGGTCTTGAATCCGAGGTTGTCCATCACCTTATAGCCGGCGGCTGCGAGGAAGTTGCACGAGAACTGAGCACGAGCCTGACGCATGGCCAGATTGCCGATGGTCAGCATGAATGCGATGGGCTGCTTCTCAGCCTTCTCAGTAGAGAGGCGCAGCGTCTCGAACTCGCTGGCCAGGCGCTCCTTGTTCAGAACGGGCAGCTGCACTTCCGTCTCATTTGCTGCTGTAGTACAGCAACATACAGGACCGACGGGCTGCTTGCCTTCAGAGGTCTCCGTGAAGTTGGGGAACTGGTTAGTGCCCAGGATGAACTCGCGGCGAGTGGCGGCAGCAGCATGACGCTTGTCGTTAGAGGCGTTCACTGCGTTGGTGATGTTGCCCTTCAGAGCCTCAGCCAGGAAACCGCCAGCCTCCTCGACAGCGAGGAACAGCTTCCAGCCTTCCTTGGCCAGAGCATCGGTGAGGTGCTCGATGGTGTAAGAGCCACCAGCCACGTCGACCAGCTTGTCGAAGTGGGCCTCCTCCTTCAGCAGCAGCTGCTGGTTGCGGGCAATGCGCTCGGCAAACTCGGTGGGCTGCTCGTAAGGCTTATCAAACGGAGTTACGACGATCGACTCTACATTAGCCAAAGCAGCCGACATGGTCTCCGTCTGCGAACGCAGCAGGTTGACGTAGGAGTCGAACAGCGTCTGGTTGTATTCCGAAGTATAAGCACAGACATGCATCTGCGAGCAGGTGCAGTTCAGTGCCTTGTCGCCTACGAACTGGCGTACGATCTGTGCCCAGAGCATGCGGGCAGCACGGAACTTGGCAATCTCCATGAAGTAGTTCTCGCTGACGCCCATGTTAAACTTCATGCGCTTGGCAGCTTCGCAGGCATCGACACCAGCCTCAGTCAGCTGGTTCAGGTACTCAGCGCCCCAGGCCAGAGCATAGCCCAGCTCCTGATAAATATAGGAACCTGCATTGTTCAGGGCCACAGAGTTCACACAGATGCACTTGTAGCCAGGCAGCTCCTTCAGGGCCTCGATGAGCGATTTGGCCTGCTCGAGCACTGCCGTCGTGTCCTTACCCTTGACCAGGATCTTGCTGATGGGGTCGAAGTTGATGCTACCCTTCAGCTCGGCCAGCGGGTAGTTCTTCTCCTTGAAGTACTCCACCAGCACCTGAGCCAACTCGACGCTGCTGCGCTGGCAAGTCACGAAGTTCAGCTCCACATACTGCGGAAGGATACCTTCGAGCAGCGTAGCCACGAACTCCTTGCTGACGCACTTGCCAGGAAACTTGAAGCCGAGCGAATCAACACCCTTGTTCAGGATGTCAAGAGCCTTTGCGTTGGCAGCCTTAGCATCCTCAGCGTCAATGTCCTGACGCACGAACCACAGGTTGTTGTCCTTCTTGTTACCACGTACATACGGGAACTCTCCAGGCAGTGAGTCCACAGACTTCAGGTCCTTCAAGTCCTCACGGCGATAGAAAGGCTGTACGTTAAAACCTTCATTTGTTCTCCACACAAGGCGCTTCTGGAAATCGGCACCCTTCAAGTCTACCTCAATCTTGTCCAGCCACTCTTGTGTGGTGGGCGCAGTAAACTCGGTGAAGAGTTTCTCTTTGTTGTTTGACATAGTTGTGTATTAATTATAAAAAGTATTGAATATATTCGAGAGTGCAAAGGTACACAAAAAATCTCATGGACGCAAGAATATTCGAGAATATTTCACTCCGCCAAAATATAAAATATCCAAAAAAATCTGCCAACCTATGCCCCTACGGTCTTTTGGATGGCTCAACAGCAGTCAGGGAGCCGGATTTTATCCAGTTTTATTTCGAAAGAAGAAGAAATGGAAAGATTTGAAGGTTCATGAGAAAACAAAAAAAATGTTTTTAAGCGAAAAGACCTAACACCTAACATTCATTTTTCATAACAACCTTAATTCTAGATGTTTACAACAAAAATGATGCTTCTGACACCTAACTTAGAGGTAACATAGACCTAACATAGAGGTAACGTCAGACCTAACATCTCGCTCATAGCAGTTTCTGCGCCAATGTTAGGTATCATGTTAGGTCTGTGTTAGGTCTAAGTTAGGTCTAAGTTAGGTCTTATGTTACCTCTTGAGGCCGAATAAAATCACGCAACATATTGGCATATAGACATTTAGCAAAATATCATGTTAGGTCTTGGACAAAAAGCAATAAACAATAAAAAAACGTGCTATACTCTTCGTAACGCTCGTAGCGGATAAAGCACTGCGCCGAATGCGACGGAGGTATCATTCCCACGCTGGGAATGGTTCGTTCCCATGCTGGGAATGATATGTTCCCACGGTGGGAACAAGTGCAAAGTCGGCGTCGGGCGCTTGGTTAGTGCGCAACTAGCATTCGCTCCGTCCGCAACGAGCGAGCAGTACGTCCGCAACGAGCAAGCGCCCCGTTTTTGGACAAACAGAATATTACCATTGAAATGGGTCCCCGATATCACATCGGAGACCCACACAACACAAACACAAAAATCAGCCTCTATAAGGAGACTGTATATCTCATCTATAGTCAGATTCTATTGCACTCCGTCTTCGCGGAGCTTCTCTTGCCAGCGCCAAGCCGAACGGAGAACGTCTTCGACGGGAGTGTCGGCCTTCCAACCAAGCACCTTGTTGGCTTTGTCGACATTGCCCCACACTTTCTCGATGTCGCCTTCGCGACGGGGAGCATATTCCCAGTTAACCTTCACGCCAGTGGCTTTCTCGAAGCCCTCGACAACCTCGAGCGTCGACAGACCACGACCCGTACCAATATTAAACACCTCAACAGCGTCGGTCTCAGGCTTGTCAAGCACGCGCTCCATAGCCTTCACGTGAGCCTTGGCCAGGTCTACCACATAAATATAGTCGCGGATGCAGGTATGATCGGGAGTATTGTAGTCGTTACCGAAAATCTTCAGCTGCTTGCGGATGCCGATAGCCGTCTGAGTGACGAAGGGGATGAGGTTCATGGGCACGCCGTTGGGCAGCTCGCCGATGAGTGCCGTAGGATGTGCGCCGATGGGATTGAAGTAGCGCAGGATGATACTCTTGATGGGAGCGCCACTGTGTATATAGTCCTGGATGATCTCCTCATTGATCTGCTTCGTGTTGCCGTAGGGCGAGAGGGCCTTCTGGATGGGAGCTTTCTCAGTCACAGGCAGGTTCTCCTCCGTGGGCTGGCCATAGACCGTGCATGACGACGAGAAGATGATGCCCTTCACGTTGTACTTGGGCATCAGCTCGAGCAGATTGATGAGCGAAGTGATATTGTTGCGATAGTAGAGCAGGGGCTTCTCGACGCTCTCACCCACAGCCTTAGAAGCGGCGAAATGGATGATACCCTCTATCTTCGGATACTTCTGGAAGACGCCTTCAAGTGCCTCCAGATCGCAGCAGTCGACCTTCTCGAATGCAGGGCGCACGCCAGTAATCTTCTCAATGCCATCGACCACGTTGGCATTACTGTTCGACAGGTTGTCGATGATAACCACCTCATAGCCAGCCTCTTGCAGCTCTACGGTGGTGTGGCTCCCTATAAAGCCGGTGCCACCCGTCACTAAGATTGTCTGTTTCATATAGAATTTAGGTTTGAGATTTAAGAGTACATGCGAGCTTTCTGCTCCTTGATCTGCTCATCGTAGATGTAGTCGTCGTACTGCATCAGCTTGTCGATGGTGCCCTTGGGCGTCAGCTCGATGATGCGGTCGGCAACAGTCTGAATGAACTCGTGGTCGTGCGATGCGAAGAGGATGTTACCCTTGAACTGCACCAGATTGTTGTTGAAAGCCTGAATCGATTCCAAGTCGAGGTGGTTAGTGGGTGTGTCGAGAATCAAGCAGTTAGCGTTCTTCAGCTGCATACGGGCAATCATACAGCGCATCTTCTCACCTCCTGAGAGCACGCAGACCTTCTTCAGCACGTCTTCCTCACGGAACAGCATGCGCCCCAGGAACGACTTCATCTGCACCTCGTTGCCCTTTCCGAACTGCGACAGCCAGTCTACCAGGTTCATCTCGCTCTTGAAGAATTCAGTATTGTCGAGCGGCAGATAGGCTGTCGTAATCGTCACTCCCCACTTGTAGGTGCCGGCATCAGCCTCCCTGTTGCCATTGATGATCTCGAAGAGGGCCGTCATCGCCTTCGGATTATGCGAGAGGAACACCGTCTTCTGTCCTTTCTCTATAGTGAAGCTCACGTTGTCGAAGAGCACCGTTCCATCTGTATCGAGGGCCTTCAGACCTTCCACCTCGAGAATCTGCGTACCAGGCTCACGGTCCATCTGGAAGATAATGCCAGGGTACTTGCGCGTAGATGGCGTAATTTGCTCAACATTAAGTTTTTCGAGCATTTTCTTTCGAGAAGTAGTTTGCTTTGATTTTGCCACGTTGGCAGAGAAACGACGGATAAACTCTTCAAGCTGTTTGCGCTTCTCCTCAGCTTTCAGCTTCTGGTTCTGAGCCTGACGCAAAGCCAGCTGTGACGACTCATACCAGAACGAGTAGTTGCCTGAGAAAAGAGTCACCTTGCCGAAGTCGATGTCGATGGTCTGGGTGCTGACAGCATCGAGGAAGTGACGGTCGTGCGACACCACCATCACGCACTGCTCCAGCGAGCTCAGGTATTCCTCGAGCCACTGCACAGTGTCGAGGTCGAGGTCGTTGGTGGGCTCGTCGAGCAACAGGTTGTCAGGATGTCCGAAGAGAGCCTTAGCCAGCATCACGCGTACCTTCTCATTATTACTCATGTCGGCCATCTGCATATAGTGGCGATCTTCCTTCACACCCAGGTTCTGCAGCAGTTGGGCAGCCTCGCTTTCAGCCTCCCAGCCATTCATCTCGGCAAAGGCCATCTCGAGCTCAGCGGCTTTGTTGCCGTCCTCTTCAGTCATTTCCTCCTTGGCATAGAGAGCCTCGCGCTCCTTCATATTGGTCCACAGAGGCTGGTGACCCATGAGCACGGTGTCCATCACTGAAAACTCATCATACTTGAAGTGGTCCTGCTCCAGCACGCTCAGACGCTCGCCCGGCCCCAGCTCGATCGTTCCTTTGTTGGGCTCCAGATCGCCGCTGATGGCTCGCAGCAACGTAGACTTGCCTGCACCGTTGGCACCTATCACACCATAAATATTGTCATTGGTGAACTTCAGGTTAACGTCCTTGTACAGGGTTTTCTTGCCAAACTGGATGGCCAGATTCGTTAATGTTATCATTGGTGGTTTCTACTGATTTACGATTATTCGCTGCAAAGGTAATCAAAAAAAATGAATTAACGAAAGAATAGTTGAACAATTAACAGTTTTCTAACACAAAAGCAATAAAAGAATTCAGGAGAACCCTTGCAGACTCTCCTGAATACCCTGTAGGAACATTGGGACTCGAACCCAAGACCTCTTCAATGTGACTGAAGCGCTCTAAACCAACTGAGCTATGCTCCTATCTCTTTAAATTTGCTCTTTGTGAACCCGAAGGGATTCAAACCCTTGACCTTCAGAACCGGAATCTGACGCTCTATTCAGCTAAGCTACGGGTCCGTCTCCTCTGCTTGTTCCTCTAAGCGGGTGCAAAGGTAGACAAAAAATTCCATTCCCGCAAGTTTTTTGTGGATATTTTTTTGTTATTGCGGAATTATTTGTAATTTTGCATGCTGAAAACAGAGCTTATTAGCGATACGACAACCAGAAAATGAAAAAAATGCATTTTGCGCTGGCAGCAGTGCTCCTAGCTGTGATGGCTTGCTCAGGCGGCAAGACATCAAAATCTGCAGAGGAAGAGTACTGCGAAGAAGAGCCACTGCCAGAGCGGTTTGAGAACGACGACCTGCCCAAGGCTGCCGACGAGGTGTTCGATGACTTCGCCTACTATTTCGCCAGCAATGAGCATTTGCAACGGCGACGCATCAACTTCCCGCTGACATTGGAGAGCAGTCGAGGCAAGAGCCTGCTGGAAGAGGAACAGTGGCGCATGGACTCACTATTCATGACCACGGGCGAGTATACCTTTATCCTCGACAATCCAGACCAGCGTGAGCAACTGAATGACAGCACGATGAACGTCGTCACGGTGGAGAAGATATTCTTCGATGCTGATTCTGTGTGCCAGTACATCTTCTGCCGTAATGAAGGCAGATGGATGCTGCAGGGCCTCAGGCAGCAGAAGCTGTCAGACAACGCAAATGCACCTTTCCTGGGATTCTTCCACACCTTCGCAACCGACTCTGCCTTTCAGCAGAACAGCCTGAGCAGCGAGATCGTTTTCTCAGGTCCTGACCCTGACGACGACTTCGCCCGCATGGAGGGTTTCATCACTCCAGACTCATGGGAAGCCTTCGCACCTGAGCTTCCACAGGACAGTATTTATAATATTGTGTATACGAAGCTGAACAACAGGTCCAGCGAGAAGACCCTTTTCGTCTGCGGCATATCCAATGGACAAGAGTTGGAACTCACCTTCCGGCAGAGAAGGGGGAAATGGAGACTGACACGACTGACACAGTAGCAAGATGAGAGACGAACGAGACTATAGCCTGCTTTCACACAACACATTCGGCATCGACGCCCGTTGTCGGCGCTATGTGGAATATGCCTCTGTAGACGAAGCCCAGATGGTGGCATCAATGCTTCGTGAGGCAGAATGCCCCTTTCTGATCATTGGTGCAGGAAGCAATCTGCTGCTGACCAAGGACTTTGAAGGAATAGTGGTGCGCTCGTCGCTTCGTGGCATCAGCCTGATGGAGCACAACGGCGAAGCCCTGCTCAGATGCGGCAGCGGAGAAACTTGGGACGACGTGGTAGCTTGGACTGTGGAAAGAGGATTTGCCGATATGGTCAACCTCTCGCTTATTCCTGGCGATGTGGGTGCTTCGGCCGTGCAGAACATTGGAGCCTATGGCTCAGAAGTATGCCAGCTGATCGAAGAGGTGCATGCCGTAGAGATAGCAACTGGTCAGCGCCAAATCATCAAGGCCCAGGAATGCCGATATGCCTATCGCGACAGCCGTTTCAAGCATGAGTGGAGCAAGCAGTGGCTCATCACGCATGTCGTCTATCGCCTGAGCCGCAGCACTCAGCCGAACATTGAATACGGAAACATCAGAGCCGAACTGGAACGTCGAGGCACCGCCTCCCCCACCCCACAACAACTGCGCGCAGTTATCATCGACATTCGTCGCAGCAAGTTGCCAGATCCCATGCAGCTAGGCAATGCTGGCAGTTTCTTCACCAACCCCATCGTCAGCCGCGACAAGTACGATCAATTGGCAGCAGCCTATCCTCAGATGCCACATTATTATATAGATGAGGAGCACGAGAAGATTCCTGCAGGATGGATGATCGAGCAGTGCGGATGGAAAGGACGCTCGCTGGGACGAGCAGCCGTGCATGACAAGCAGGCACTGGTGCTGGTGAACCTTGGCGGAGCCAGCGGCCAGGATATCGTAGACTTGTGCGATGCCATCCGTAGAGACGTAGCCCATCAGTTTGGTATCGACCTCATCCCTGAAGTGAATATCGTATGATGAAGATCACATTCTTAGGCACTGGAACATCGTGCGGAGTACCCGTCATAGGCTGCCAATGCGAGGTCTGCCAGAGTAGCGACCAGAAGGACCATCGGCTACGCTGCAGCATCCTTGTTGAGACGGATGGCACACGCTTGCTGGTGGACTGCGGACCTGACTTCCGTCAGCAGATCCTGCCCCAGCCCTTTCGTCGCATCGACGGCATACTGATCACACACTCACACTATGACCACGTGGGTGGGATGGACGACATCCGTCCCTACTGCCAGTTTGGGGAGATCAATGTCTATGCCGACCCCATCGCCTGTAAAGGCATGCTCCAGATGCTACCCTACTGCTTTGCCGAGCATCGCTATCCTGGCGTACCAGCCATAGTACTACATGAAATACATGCAGGCAAGGCTTTTCGCCTGGGTGACATCGACATTCTGCCCATCGAGGTGATGCACGGCAAGCTGCCCATCCTGGGCTATCGCTTTGGGCGCTTTGCCTATATTACTGACATGAAATCCATTGAGCCGTCACAACTGAAACTGCTCAAGGGTGTGGAAGTACTCGTTGTCAATGCCCTGCGTTTTGACAAGCCCCACCACTCCCACCAACTGGTGGACGACGCCATCCGCTTCGCACATGAAGTTGGAGCACGGCAGACGCTTCTAACCCACATGTGCCACGACATCGGACTACACAATGAGGTGAACCTGCACAGGCTGCCCGCTGACGTGAAGCTGGCCTACGATGGGCAAGAAATCAGTATCCCTTAGAACTCCGTGAACGACAGAGGCATGAGGTGGCGAATGCCATCCATGACGTAGACGTGATTGCGTCCGTAGAGCAGTATGCGAAGCGGTTTCTGATAGCGTGTCTCCGTCTCGATCATCACCTGCCGGCAGGTACCACAGGGCGACACGGGTTCTTCCGTCAGCTGACCTGTAGTATCACGGGCTGCGATAGCCAGCATCACAGGTGCCACATCAGGATGCTGGGCTCCAGCAGCGAAGATGGCTGAGCGCTCAGCGCATAGGCCTGCAGGAAAGGCAGCATTCTCCTGGTTGCAACCAGGTAGTACGGTACCGTCCTCGAGCATGAGCGCTGCTCCCACATGGAAATGCGAGTACTTGGCATAAGAACGGCAAGTGGCTTCAATGGCCTGTTGCACCAGTTGCTGCTCGTCATTAGAGAGTTCGTCCATCGTACACTGAAAGATGGAAGGCCGTAGTTTTAACTCTTTCATAGTTTTGGTTTTAAGTATTGTCCAGTGATGCTTTGCTTGCACTTGGCAATCTCTTCAGGAGTACCTGTGCAGACCAGATTGCCTCCTCTGTCGCCACCTTCAGGTCCGAGGTCGATGACATGGTCGGCCTGACAGATGACATCAAGGTTGTGCTCGATAATTAATATGGTATGCCCACGCTCGATGAGCGCGTTCATTGAATCCAGCAGGCGGCGGATATCATGGAAATGAAGTCCTGTGGTGGGCTCGTCGAAGATGAAGAGCGTAGGTTCCTGACGCTCCTGTCCGATGAAATAGGCAAGCTTTACTCGCTGGTTTTCTCCACCAGAGAGCGTCGAAGAACTCTGACCCAACTTAATATAGCCAAGACCGACATCTTCAAGTGGTTTCAGACGATTGACGATAATCTTCTGGTTGTGCAGGGTGAAGAACTCCAATGCTTCAGAGATGCTCATATTCAGCACGTCGTCGATGTTCTTACCCTGGAAACGCACATCCAGAATGTCACGCTTGAAACGATGCCCGTGGCAGGACTCGCACTCAAGCACGAGGTCGGCCATAAACTGCATCTCGACAGTAATCGTGCCAGCTCCCTTGCATTCATCACAGCGTCCTCCGTCAGTATTGAAAGAGAAGTACTGGGCAGTGAACCCCATCTGCTGTGCCAAGGGCTGTGCAGCAAAGAGATCGCGAATGGCATCATATGCCTTCACGTAAGTGGCAGGATTGGAGCGTGACGACTTGCCAATGGGGTTCTGGTCGACGAACTCAACCCTGCTGATGGCATCCACATCGCCAGTCAGGCCTCCATATTCGCCAGGGGCATCGCAAGCATCGCCCATGTGACGTCGGAGTGCAGGATAGAGGATTCCTTTGACAAGGGTGGACTTGCCCGATCCGCTTACTCCCGTGACAACAGTCATCACATTAAGCGGAAACTCGACGTCGATGCCTCGCAAATTATTCATACGGGCACCTTTCACATCGATGTGTCTGTTCCAAGGGCGACGGCTCGCAGGTATGGGCATGCTGTCGATGCCCTGCAAGAATTGGAGGGTGTAGCTTCTGGAAAGACTTGATTCGCTGACTTTGCCTGTCTTGCCGTTTTTGGATGTCTTACTGTTTTTGCCTGTTTGATTGGTGATACTGGATATGGGGCCAGCAAAGACAATCTCTCCGCCAAAGCGACCTGCATCTGGTCCTACGTCGACAAGATAGTCGGCTGCTCGCATGATTTCCTCGTCGTGCTCCACCACTACCACCGTATTGCCCAGTGCCTGTAGTTCTTTCAGCACATGAATAAGGCGGGCAGTGTCACGTGAGTGAAGACCGATGCTTGGCTCATCAAGTATATACAGCGAACCCACCAGGCTGGATCCAAGCGATGTGCAAAGGTTGATGCGCTGACTCTCACCACCAGAGAGAGAGTTGGACAGACGATTGAGTGTCAGATATCCAAGGCCCACATCCAGAAGGAACTGCAAGCGATTGCGAATCTCTGTCAGCAGGCGTCGTCCCACTTCAGCATCATGGTCGGAGAGTTGCAGTTGAGCAAACCATTCCTGCAGTCTTACCACAGGCATCTGCACCAAGTCAGTGATGCTGCGACCGCCTATCTTCACATAGTCTGCCTCAGGTTTCAGACGTGTTCCATGACACTTTGGACATTTCGTCTTACCCCTATAGCGGCTCATCATCACACGATACTGAATCTTGTACTGATTCTCCTTCACCATCTGGAAGAAAGAATCAATGCAAGGTTTCTCGCCCAGCGGCAGACGACGGTCACTGGGCAATCCATGCCACAGCCAGTCGCGCTGTTTCTGAGTAAGGTTATAATAAGGTTCAAATATGGGGAAATCGTCCTTAGGAGCATGCTGGATGAACCATTTCTGCCATTCGCCCATCTTCTCACCATGCCAAGGAACAACACATCCGTCATAGACTGACAGTGACGTATTAGGGATGACCAAACGCTCGTCGATACCTATGATCATACCAAATCCCTGACACTCTGGGCACGCGCCAATGGGAGAATTGAACGAGAAGGTCTGGTCGGTAGGTTCTTCGAAGGTGATACCGTCGGCCTCGAAACGAGTGGAGAAGTCATAGGTCAGGCCCGAGGGCATGACCATCATCCTCAACTGTCCCTGCCCTTCATAAAAGGCAGTCTCGGCAGAATCTACCAGACGTGCAATAGTATCCTTAGAGTCATCGGCTGAAAGGCGGTCGATGACCAGATACAACTGTTGGTCATAAGAAGAAAGTGACGTGTCGCGCTTCGACTCCAGCCAGTCGTCGATGCGATGAAAATCTCCATCGGCATAAATGCGGCTATAGCCTTGTAGCACGCTGGCTTTGAGATGAAGCTCAAGCGTGCGTCCCTCAGGCACCACCAGAGGAGCCATGATCACAAACTTCGTTCCTCGTGAGAACTCCAGCATCTTTTGCACCACATCCTCCGTAGAGTGTTTCTTCACCTCCTCACCCGATACAGGCGAGAAGGTATGTCCGATGCGGGCGAAGAGCAGGCGCAGGTATTCGTAGATCTCCGTCGACGTACCTACAGTGCTGCGAGGATTACGTGCGATGACTTTCTGCTCAATAGCTATAGCAGGAGGAATGCCGCGGATGAAGTCGCACTCGGGCTTGTTCATACGTCCCAGGAACTGGCGGGCGTAGCTGCTGAGCGACTCCACATAGCGCCGCTGACCCTCGGCATAAAGTGTGTCGAAGGCCAGCGACGACTTGCCCGAGCCTGAAACTCCGGCAATGACGATGAACTTTCCTTGCGGAAGGCGCACGTCAACATTCTTCAGATTGTTGACGCGTGCCCCTTTTATTTCAATATATTCAGCCATTTAAATGCGTTTCAGCACCATCAGCAGGTGATCCCACACCATCTGAACGGTGGGGATGAGCAGGCGCTCGTCGGGTGTGTGAACATCGCGCAGCGTAGGACCGAAGCTCACCATATCGAGATTGGGATAGCGCTCAGAGAAGAGTCCGCACTCCAGGCCTGCATGTATGCCCCTTACGACGGGATCCTTACCAAACAGTTCTTTGTAGCAGCTGACCACCGTATCACGCAGCTTGCTCTCAGCGCGCATCTTCCATGCTGGATATCCGTCGCTGCTCCATGCCTCGGCACCAGCCAGTTGGAAGGTGGCCACGATGGTTGCACACATATTGTCGAGGTTTGACATCACGTTCGAGCGTTGCGACGACAGGATGTTCAGCTCGTTCTCCGTCGAGTGGATGGCAGCTATATTAGAAGATGTCTCGACCATGCCGTTCAAGGCAGGATCCTGGCAGATGGCATAGATGCCGTTGTCCACGGCCTGCAGCGCCCAGACGAAGTTACGTGCCACCGTCGGCTCGATGACAGCCTCAGGCTCGCAGCTCTCCATCGACCACACCATCTGAGTGTCAGTGACGTGGAACTCGTCGGCCACCTGAGCAGCGAAGACATTCCAGTCGGCTTTGACATTCTCCTTGACATTCTGAGGAACGGCAATGATGAACTGTCCGTCGCGAGGAATGGCATTATGCAGCTTACCAGAATGGAACTGTGCCAGGCATACACCCTCATAGCGGTTCATGGTCTGGAAGAGGAAGCGGCCCAGCAGCTTAATGGCATTGGCACGCTTCTTGTTGATATCGTCACCTGAGTGGCCACCGTTCAGTCCCTTCAGCTGTGCCTTGAGGAAGAAAGCATCGGCGGCAGGCTCGACACGCTGGAAGGAGAACTTAGCCGTGGTATTACGGCCTCCGGCACAGGACACGAAGATCTCGCCCTCATCCTCTGAGTCGAGATTGATGAGATAGTCACCCGTCATGAACCCGGCCTTCATTCCCTCGGCACCACTTAGTCCAGTCTCCTCATCACGAGTGAAGACACACTCCAGCGGACCGTGCTCTATGTCTTCAGCCTCGAGAATGGCCAGCTCAATGGCACATCCTATGCCATCGTCAGCACCCAGCGTCGTACCCTTTGCCCGCAGCCACTCGCCGTCGACGTATGTCTGGATGGCATCATTGTCAAAGTCGAAATCCACATCGACCAGCTTGTCGCAAACCATATCCATATGACTCTGAAGGATGACGGTCTTACGATTCTCATATCCAGGGGTGGCTGGCTTGCGGATAATCACATTGCCCGTTTCGTCGACTTTGGTGTCCAATCCGTGGCTCTTTCCCCACTCCGTGAGGTACTCAATCATCTTCTCCTCGCGCTTCGAAGGACGGGGAATACTGTTAATCTTTGCAAACTGAGCAAAGACAGATGCAGGTTTTAACTCGTTTTTATTCATTTTTAATGCTTATTATAAAGTGATTCCAATTAAAATGTTTAACTTTGCACCCGAATTACGGGGCTCTTCTCGGCAGTAAGCGGCATCAGTGTCGTATCATACTCGAGTTTTGCACCGCAAAATTAATAAAAATGATTGGAATAATCGTCATTGTCACGTTAATAATTGCTATCGCGGTAGCTTTTTTATGCGTAAAAGTGTTTTTTCGGAGGAATGGGAGCTTCTCATCGCAGCATATTCATGACTCTGAAGCCATGCGCGAGCGTGGCATCCACTGTGTCCTGGACCAAGACCGTGAGATGCGCCAGCGCAATCGGTTAGCCGTCAGTGAGAGATCAAAATAAAACAATAAAAACAAAATGAAAAAGAACATTATCAAGACCCTTTCCCTACTGGCCGTCGTCGCAATGATGGCCTCGTGCAACAACAAACCCTCGAAGATGGACGACGCTGCTGAAGAAGAGCAGCAGCAGACCATGCGCATCGCCTATGTCGAGCTCGACTCACTCACTGAGCATTACGAGTATGCCAAGGTGATGAAAGACTCGCTGGAGAAGATGAGTGCCAACGCTACGAACGTGCTCAGCAACAAGGACAAGGAGCTGGAGCGCTCGTACAACAGTATTCAGACGAAGTTGCAGAACAATGGGTTCACCAGCGAACAGCAGTACAAGACTGCCGTGGCCGCTTTCGAGCAGGAGCGCAACAACCGTGTTGCCCTGGAGGCTCGCCTGAGCAATGAGCTGGCACAGAAGCAGGCCGACTTCCTCAAGACACTTCAAGACAGTCTCGACCACTTCCTGGCTGAATACAACAAGGATAAGAAGTTCGACCTGATCCTCAATAAGGCCACCGTCCTCTATTCCGACCAGAAGTACGACATCACTCAGGACGTCATCAACGGCCTTAACAACCGCTACACCAAGTAAGCGGAAAAGGTTTGGGGGCATCAGCTGCCATATAATCGTTCGTCGAAAAATCGAAAATTAATCCAGATGGTTCTCATCATTGTCCTAATGCTCTTGTTCAGCTACCTGCTGATAGCCACTGGCCACCTTACGGGGGTCAACAAGGCGGCCATTGCCACCTTCCTGGGCACCATCAGCTGGGTAGTGTTTGTCATTTGGAGCAAGGATTTCAGCCAGGAAGTGTTCCTTAGTTCTGTGGGGCGTGCCGCCGCCATCGTCATGTTCCTCCTGGCCACGATGTCGATCATCGAGATTTTAAACAACAACGGCTGTTTCGACTTCATCAACGAATGGATTCGCACGCGCAACCCCAAACGGCTGCTGTGGACCATCACGCTGGCCACGTTCGTCCTTTCTGCCACCCTCGACAACCTTGCCACGACCATGCTGATGCTCGTCATCATGCATAGCATCGTGAGAAGCCGTTCGCAGCGCATGCTCATCGGCTCAGCCATCGTACTGGCTGCTTGTTGCGGCGGCTGCTTCACAGTCATCGGCGACTGCACGGGTCTGCTGCTCTGGGGCGACGAGGCCGTCACGGCCACACAGTTCTCGGCTCGTCTGGCCCTGCCAGCCTTGGTGGCTTGGATTGTTCCTACGATCTTCATCAATCGTGAACTGCCAGGTCGTCTCGACATTGAATGGACTGTAGCCCCCTATCGTGGCGACGATACGCGTCTGAACCGCTGGCAACGACTGCTGATGCTCGTTGTAGGCATAGGCGGACTATGGTTCATCCCCACTTTCCTCAGCCTCACGCGCCTGTCGCCCTTCTTGGGAGCTCTCTGCGTGCTGGCAGTGCTGTGGGTGGTCAACGAGGCGTTCAACCGCAAGCTGATGAATGCCGACCAGATGTCGCAGCGCCGCTTCCCACGCGTATTACAATATGGTGCCATCCAGCAGATGCTCTTCGTCATGGGCATTATGCTTGGCTTTGGCGCTGCAGCTGAGACAGGTGTGCTCAGCGCGATCGCGCGATGGGTCGAGGCCAACGTGGGCAGCATCTGGATCATCGGCATCATCTCTGGCTTCCTGTCAGGTCTGATCGACATGTTCACCATAGCCGTCAGCGACATTTCCATTGCGCAGTCGCTGCACGGGCTGACAGCAGCCACAGGTCCTTATGCACAGAACGGTGCGTTCTGGCTCATCACGGCCTATACCACTGCCGTGGGAGGCTGTCTGCTCTCCGTAGGAAGTGCTTGCGGCATAGCTCTCATGCAGATGGAACACATACGCCTGAGCTGGTACCTGCGACGCATTGCTCCAAAAGTGCTCATAGGCTGGCTCTTGGGTATGGCCGTTCTTTATGCTGAGACCATTCTCTTCTGAAACCATTTACCAACAAAACATCACCTAACATTATTACCCTACAACTATGCCTAAAATCAAAACTATCGGAATTCTCACCTCTGGAGGTGATGCGCCTGGCATGAATGCGGCCATACGTGCCGTGACACGAGCAGGCATCTACAACGGATTCACTATCAAAGGCATCTATCGAGGCTATGACGGACTCATCAAGGGCGAGGTGCGACAGTTCACCACTGAGAACGTGTCAGGCATCATCACCCGTGGTGGTACCATCCTGAAGACTGCCCGTTCCAAGGAGTTCATGACTCCTGAGGGCATGCAGAAAGCCTATGAGACCTGCCAGCGTGAGGAGATCGACGCCCTCGTTGTCATAGGTGGCAACGGCTCCCTCACTGGCGCCCGTAACTTTGGCATGGAGTTCGACTTCCCCGTTATCGGTCTGCCTGGCACCATCGACAACGACCTCTATGGTACTGACTCTACCATTGGCTACGACACCACGATGAACACCATCATGGAGTGCGTCGACCGCATCCGCGATACTGCCAACTCCCACGAGCGCATCTTCTTTGTCGAGGTGATGGGACGTGACGCAGGTTTCCTCGCCCAGAACTCAGCTATCGCCTGTGGTGCCGAGGCCGCCATCATCCCTGAGGACATGACTGACGTAGACCAGCTGGCACAGTTCATGGGTCGTGGCATCCGCAAGTCCAAGAAGTCGTGCATCGTCATCGTGTCAGAGAGTCCAAAGTGTGGTGCCCTCTACTATGCCGACCGTGTGAAGAAGGAATTCCCAGGGTTCGACGTGCGTGTGTCCATCCTCGGACACCTGCAGCGTGGCGGCTCTCCCTCGGCCCACGACCGCATCCTCGCCTCGCGTACTGGCGTGGGAGCCATCGAGGCCATCCGTCAGGGTCAGCGAAACATCATGGTGGGCGTGCGCAACAACGAGATTGTCTACGTTCCCTTCTCTGAGTGCATCCGCACTGACAAGCCCTTCGACAAGAAGCTCATCAAGGTCCTCGACGAACTCAGCATTTAATCCTTCATACAATACCACCAAAAGCAAACGCCGGCATTTCGATGTCGGCGTTTACTTTTTGGGGTTAGTCTGACAGCGGCTGCTCCTTCAGCAGTTCCAGCGCACGACAGAGCTGGTCAGGACAGGATGTTCTCTTGGTGCCGCAGCGAATGCCATCGAGACGCTTGATGACATCGTCAATATGCTGTCCACGCACGAGCAGAGAGATGCCCTGCAGGTTGCCGTTGCATCCACCTAGGAAGAACACCTGCTGGATGATGTTGTTTTCGTCACAGGTCACGTCGATGAGTTGCGAGCAGGTGCCTGTGGTCTGATACTGGATGTGCTTTGTTGCCATACTTCTTTCAGTTTTTGAGTTGATACTTATTATTTGACAATCACTTTTCTGTTCTTCTTCAGATAGACGCCTGACGGCAGCTGGGTATGTACGACACGACGGCCCTGCAGGTCGTAGACGGGACCCTCTGCAGTACGTTCCTCGGCAGTGACATTACGAATGGCATCAAGCAGGCTGACAGGCTGGCTGAGAGCCGACTCACCCTGCTCATAGACAGCGCTGACACGACAATCGCCAGCTCCGAACCAGGTGAGCTGGCACGATGTCGAAGTAATGAGCTCTTCGTTTACGCGCTCGCCTCCCAGATAGACGTTGTAGCCCAGCAGACGGAGATTGGCCGTGTTGATGCGGGCATACTCGATGTCATCGATCATCAGCATGAACTTCTGACGGGCATGCACTCGGATGGCAAAGTACTTCGTGCCTGCAGGCAGCTGTGCCGTCACCTGCGTCCATTCAGCAGGTGCCGTCGTCGCAGAGGCTTCCACAGCCTGGAAGCTGGCAGCACGGTCGTCGGACGACGAAGCCAACACAGCAAACGACTCGATGTAGTCATTGCCCATGCTCTTCACCCAGAAGCTGATGGTCTGTTCAGTACCAGGCAGCTCAGGTGAGATGAGCCAGTCGTCGGCAGTGGCATTGTTCACCTCAGTCATATTAATGAGCATCTGCTGACCAGAATGCGGCTGCAGGGCAGCTATCTGCCCCAGCCCCACTGCGTCAGGACGGAACACCTGATAGGCCATGGGCTGACCTACGTTGTCGTACATCACCGTCTGGTCGCTTCCCAGCACGATGGAACCCGTCAGCTGGCCGTCAGCATCGCGCAGCGTCCAGCGTCCCATATCGTCGATGATGAAGGGACGGTACTGCTCGATATCATCAAAACTCATAATGTTGCGAGGCGCGAGGTCAGGAGCCATCCACCTGAGGCTCAGTTCGCCGTCCTCATCGATGCCAGTCAGCTCCACAGGCACAGGATAAGGCGGCTGCTCGAGGGCGAAGGTGGCCGTGGCGCTATTGTTCTGGTCGACGGCGTCGCCATCAGTCACAACGCTCACCTCCAGCGTCTGCAGCCCTTCGTCGGCCACTGAGGTGGGCACGTCGAAAGTGATATCTGCAGAGGCAGCCGAGGCCAGGACGGGACCGCTGACCTCACTCACCAGCTCACCGTTCTTCGTCAGGCGCACCTTATAGTCGCTCGCCTGCAGGCGTCCGTTGTTGTAGACAGAGGCAACGGCCTTTGCCGAAGTACCAGCCTCAACGAGGGCGTTCACCTGCAGCGAAGCCACAGCGAGGTCGATATCATCCTGCTCACGCACGTTGATAGCATCGAAGGCCACGTCACCATGCCTGATACCAGTTGCCCTTCCTATGAAGGAAAGGAGGATATGACTGGTGTTCACATAGTTCTCCAGGCTCAGCGTCACCTTGCGCCATCCCTCGCTGCCTGACAGCTTCGAATAGTCGATGACCTTCAGGGCCTCCAGCTGTTCAGCATCGCCTTCAGGCACCACGCCCACGGTAAGGGTTGTGGTCTGATGAGGCACGGCGTAGTAGTAGAACTCAAGAATGGGATGCTGGGCAGTGCTGACGTTGATCTTGCCAGAGGTGATCATGCCCACGTCGCCGTTCATGGCCGGCTTAAATAAAGCTGCTCCCTGGTCGCCGTCAGCGGCAATGCTCTGGGTGAGGCCTATGGCTCCGCCACTGTTCTGCTGGCTCCACAACTGCGATGTCGAGGCATTGGCAAACGACTCCTTGAAGGGCAGCTTATAGGGCGTGCCGCTGATGACCGTATTGGAGTAGGCATAGTTTCCACCACCAGCCGAGCTCTGTGCCGACACGCGATAGTAGAGGAACTCCTGCTTGGCGCCACGGTTCTCTGAGAAGGCAGTGCCTGAGCGATGGTCGCCCTTGATATAGGAATTCATGTCCTCGATGTTGTAGGTGAGCTGCGAGGGACGTATATAGCCGCCGTGGATGCCCGTCGTGGGGGCTTTCCAGGTAAGACGGGCCGTCGTGCCGCTCATGACGAGCTTCACGTCAGTGGGCTCGGTGGGTATGTCAGTACCTATCCATGCCGTGCGCTCAGCAGGTATGCCACAGCCGTAGCTGTTATAAGTGTAGATGCTCCAGGTGACATTGCGGTTGGGCAGCGCCTTGTCCTCGAAGGTGAGCTCGCTGCCTGGCTCAGGCTGCTCGATGGTGTGCTTCAGCTCGCCGTCACGATAGATCTCGATCTTGTCGAGCGACGTCAGCGGCTCGCCATAGAAGTCCGTCGTGGGAGCGCAGAAGGTGAGCGTGGCCGTCACCCTGCCGTTGGCACCTGGTGTGACGATGAAGTTTGTCACAGTGTCAGGAGCCTCAAACACGCCCTTCTCCTCGATGCGGATATTGTCGAGCTCGAGCATGCCCTGATCAGCATCGCTCACACAATGAAAGCCGAAGTAATACTTTCCGTCGGCATCCGACTTGATCTGGCAACTGAAGGTCCTGGAATCAGTATAGTCGATGTTGTTCACGTCCTTCAGGTGTGTCTTCATGGCGGCGACGGTCTTGTCCTCACCCATCCAGGCCGACATCTTCTCTGTGCCCCAGAACGAGGCATTGACGTCGAAGGTGAGGGCATAGAAGCGGTTGGCCTTCAGGTGGACGGGAGGCGTCATGGCCCAGTCGTCGCCAGGTGTCTTCTGGTCGTCGTTGTACTCGTAGTAGAGGTCGCTGTTCTGCGTGCCGTTCCAGAATCCGGCCCTCCAGGTACAGCCGTCGTGGTTGGCATCGATGAAGGTGTACATATTGGGAATGACGCTCAGGTCCTCGAAGTTCTCGAAGTAAGGAGGCTCCACCAGGCTGCCCATCGTCAGACGATTTGACTCTGCCGAGAGGCCCTCGATGTCGCCGTTGAAGGCAGTCACCACATAGTAGTAGTTGGTGAGCTGCTCTGTGGGCAATGTCTCTGTGAAGGTGCGCTCAGTGGTTTTCTCTGCCACCACCACGTCGCCAGGCTGACGGACGACGGTATAGTTGAGGTTGTCGCGATTGACGTAGCCTTTGTTCACGCCCGTGGCCGAGGGAGCATTCCAAGTGAGCTTCACGTCATCAGTACCAGTCACCCTCACCAGACGAACGCTGGTGGGAGCCGTGGGACGGTCCTTGCCTACGAACTTGTCGAGATGCAGACGTGGACCCTCGCCCACCTCATTATAGGCACATACCTCGAAACGGTACATCTTGTCAGTCGCGACACTCACCTCAGGCCTCACCATCTCGTAGGGCTGGCCGCTGCCTTCCACTGTCAACTGTCCGTCTACATAGACGCGATAGCCCAGCGTGGCATCAGCGATGGCCTCGCCGGCATAGGTCTGGCGTGGCAGGCGGAAGTTGACCGTTCCCTCGAGGTTGTCGGCAGTAAACGATGCCACGATGCCTGTCGGAATGGCAGGGGCATCCTCCTCGACGGTGGGCATGGGGATATAGAGGCCCACGAACTCCTCGCTGTTCTTGAACTCCTCGATGAGCACGGCCTCGCCCGTCTCCAGGCTGACCTCATAGAGTCCGATGGGATCCTGAGCCGAGCAGGCTGCCCAGAACATGCGCCCCGTGCGAGGGTCGATGGCGGCACTCTGCAGGTATTGTGGCGTGATGCCCGTGCTGCCGATGACGGTGTGCTTACCAGTGGCCTTGTTGACCGTCACCAGCTTGCCGTCGAAGCGGATGGCATAAATCACGCCGTCGCTGTTGATGGCCATCGCAGCCACGTTCTGGGCATCAGGCAACTGATAGATCACCTGACGGCTGTTCTGATCGTAGTCGAGCATGCCAAACACCTGATGACTCATGTCCTCCGTATACATCACGGCATAGTACTTGCCCGTGGTGGGATCGTAGGCCGAGCAGGCCGACATCAGCCGTGTGACATCCTCCTGATGCACATGCTGCAGGAGGTCCCAGTACTGGGTGGAGTAGTCATAATAGTCGTAGTCGAGGATGATAGTCCCCCAGAGCGATGAGTAGTTGAGCACCTTCAAGTGGCCGTTGGCATAGGTGGCACCACCACTGGCGGCAAAGGCGTCGTCCTTGATGAGCGAGGTCATCACATTGGGATTCTCGGCAGTGAAGGTATAGACTCCGAAGTTGCCGGTTCCGCTGCCGTTGGGCCATTTCTTGCTGTAGACCATCAGTCCGTAGATCTGCGCCGGCATCTTGTAGTCGGCAGCCACGCGTCGGATGCTCCTGCGGCTGTTGTCGCGCATAGGTCTGACGGCAGGCAGCTTGTGCAGCTGCACCGTTGGCAGCGGACGTATGAGGTCGTTGCCCATACTGCGCACGACGGCCGACTGACCGCTGTTGCGGGTTGCCGTCTGTGCAGCAACCATAAGTGTCCACGTCATCACCACGATGGCGCAGACACTGATTCTCATAAGTTTCTTCATATTATTAGTAAGGTGTAACAATGTTTTATTCGTTGATCGACTCTACGTCGTCCAGATGTGGGTTGGTGATCTCCTGGCCGCGATCGAGCAGTGCCTGACGGAAGGTCATGGCAACGTTCTTCTTCGCATCGAGGTAGAGGTTGCGCTTCTGCACCTCATACTGTCCTCCGTCCTTCACAGGACTCCATTTCAGGTCCTCGAGCACCAGCGTGAGCGAATCGATGTTCGCCCCCTCCAGTTGCGCCTTCGCATTGAGATCGTTGAGCTGTATGCAGAGCTCCTCGTACTGCACGTCGACGGGGCTCTTCACTTCCTGCGGCGTCGGCTTGGGACGCAGCAGGTAATAGCCTCCGGCAGCAGCGGCGGCAGCCACCACCACGCCTGTGGCAATTGTTCCCTTCTTCATCTCTATTATAATATTAATGTTATTCGAATACCGGCTTCAGGCCGCACTGCATGACAAACGTCGCGAGCACCTCGCGCGCATGCTGCATGGCCTTCTCGCGATTGTCAGCCCTGTCATACTTGCTGCGTATCTTCTCCTCGACCACAGCGATGGCGCTGGCAGCGTCGTAGTCGGCCATCTCCACCTCGCACAGCAGCCTTCCTCCCTGCGACGACTGCACATAGCGCAGCTGGGGCAGTGTGACCACCACAGTGTCAGTGCCGGCCTTGCGCTGATATTTCACACTGTCGAGGTCCATCACGTAGCTCACCTGTGCGCGCAGGGTCTGCACGGCCTTGTAGTACGACTTGCGGAAGAAGCCCACCTTCTCGACATTATCGATCGAGAAGTCCTCAGTGATGGCCGTATAGGCATAGAGCTCGCCGATGGGCTTGATGCTCTCGATGACCACGGGCGTGTCCTCTATGGTGATGTCGTCCTGCTGCTCGCAGGAGTCTATCCATCGCAGGGCGAAGTAGACGATAGCCAACAGACAGATCAGGCGGGCCAGCAGGTTGACGGTTTGCAATATCGATGCTTTGTTCTTCTCCATAGCTTCCCTCCTTTCCTATCTGATGAACTGCGGCTTGAGCCCCATCTGCAGGAGCATCGAGCGAAACAGGCTGCGTGTGTTGCTCTCTATCTCGCTCGACAGCGTCGAGAAGAGCGTCGAGTCGGCCAGCACCTCAGCCACCACCTTGTTCTTGATGGTCTGCATGGTCTGCTCGCCCACGTCGTCGCGCAGCCATCCGCTCATCGTCACCACCTCGCGACGGTCAGTGCGCAGGTCCACGCTGTAGTCGATGACCTCTGGCCGCGGCAGTCGTATGCGCACCACGCCAGCCGTGTCGAGCAGTATGTCCGACTCCGTCATGCGGCGCATGTCGATGCCATATTTTATCGTGATGTCGACAGGCATGATGCATGCCCTGCGGCCCAGGCGCCACTGCGTGGGATTGATGGTGGCAAGGCGTGTCTCCGAGTCGTAGATGCCCATGCGGCGCAGCGACACCTCAGTGGTGGCCACCTGCGACTTGCTCTGAAACAGGCCCAGTATCTCCTGCTTGTCGGGCGTGTGCTGCTGCGCTGCCAGAAACTGCTCGGCAATGTCCTTCGCAGGGAAGAACAGCTGGGCAGCGACGACAGCAACTACGCCCAGGCCGAGGGCCAGAGCGCAGTTGCGTATCGTCTGCTTCAATTCAGTATTCAATTGAATGCTCAATGGTCAAATCTCACAGAATGAACAGTTTATAACTTCAAGTCCTTCTTGATGGCCTCGATCTTCTCCTCAGCAGCCTTCGTGCAGCGCTCATAGCAGCCGGCGCACTTGAACGAGGGATCCTTCACCTCCATGTAGAACTTGATCTTAGGCTCAGTGCCGCTGGGGCGCACGCTGACCTTCGTTCCGTCCTCGCAGAACCACTGCAGCACGTTCGACGTGTCGGGCATGTTGAGCTTCTCCACGGTGCCGTCGGCCTTGGTGGCCTCCAGGGTCTTGTAGTCCTTCCACAGGCACACCTTCGAGCCACCCAGCTCTTTCGGAGGATTGGCACGGAAGTCGGCCATCATCTGCTTGATCTCATCGGCACCCGTCTTGCCTGGGCGCACCACGTTGATCGTCACCTCCTTCGAGAATCCGTACTCAGCATAGATGTCCATCAGCAGGTCGTAGAGCGTCTTGCCGTTGTCCTTGGCCCAGGCGGCAATCTCGCAGATGAGGCAGATAGATGCTGGTGAATCCTTGTCCCTGACCTTGTCGAATGGCAGGAATCCGAACGACTCCTCGCCGCCGCCGATGTACTTCTTCACACCCTCCGACACGCGGATCTCGTTGGCTATCCACTTGAAGCCAGTGTAGCAGTCGCGCAGCTCCACGCCGTTCTTCTCGGCAATCTTGGCGATGACCTCAGTAGTCACGATTGTCTTCACCAGGAACTCGTTGCCCTTCAGCTGGCCCAGCTTCTTCTTGTTGGCGATGATATACCAGCAGAACATCATGCAGGTCTGGTTGCCGTTCAGTATCTCCCACTCGCCCTTCGGGTTGCGGCAGACGATGGCCAGGCGGTCGGCATCCGGGTCACTGGCTATCACCAGGTCGGCATTCAGCTTCGTGCCCAGCTTCATGCCCAGCGTCATGGCCTCGGCATTCTCAGGATTGGGGCTGACCACGGTGGGGAAGTTTCCGTCAATGACCATCTGCTCAGGCACCACGTGGATATTCTGGAAGCCCCATGAGCGCAGGGCCATCGGTATGATGACGCGGCCAGTGCCGTGCATGGGCGAGTAGACGATGTTCAGGTCCTTCTGGCGCAGTATCACGTCCTGGTCCACCATAGCCTCCTTCACGGCCTGGATGTAGTCCCAGTCCATCTCGCCGCCGATGGGAATGATCAGGTCCTTGTTGCCCTCGAACTTCACGTCCTCTATCTTCACCTTCTGCACCTCGTCGATGATGCCCTTGTCGTGTGGAGCCAGCACCTGGGCACCGTCGTCCCAGTATGCCTTGTAGCCATTATACTCGCGGGGGTTGTGCGAGGCAGTGACGTTCACACCTGCCTGGCACTTCAGCTGGCGGATAGCGAACGAGATCTCAGGCGTGGGGCGCAGGCTCTCGAAGAGGTACACCTTGATGCCGTTGGCCGAGAAGATGTCGGCTACAGTCTCAGCAAACATACGGCCGTTGTTACGGCAGTCGTGACCCACCACCACAGCATTCTGCTGTCCAGGGAAGGCCTTCAGGATATAGTTGGCGAAGCCCTGCGTGGCCATACCCACGATATACTTGTTCATACGGTTCGTGCCGGCACCCATGATGCCACGCAGACCACCCGTGCCAAACTCCAGGTTCTGGTAGAAGGCGTCGATGAGGTCCGTCTTGTCGGGATTGTCGAGCATAGCCTGCACTTCCTTACGTGTCTCCTCGTCAAAGGCCGGAGTAAGCCACTGCTTTGCCAGTGCCTCGCACTGTGCGATGAGTTGAGCGTTGTTTTCCATCATTCAATGATTTAGCGTTGTTATTAATTTTAGATTTCCGTTATTATCTGACAAAGATACGCATTTTTTTCCAAACCCCGTCACTTCCCACTCCACTTTTTTGTTTTTTTAGCATTACATTTACTCAACATTCGCACATTTCATGGAGTCCTAAACTCCAAGGCAACTAAAAATCACAAATGATGCACTGATGCACTGATGCACAATGCACGTCACAGAGACAGGTAATCGCCATTATAGTCCTTTTCTTACTTTTCATTTCATAACAAGACTATTGTCTTCACTAACCCGTCATTGCAAATCTGAACACTTCGTTGTCCTGCAGCATTGGGCGCTCCGTCACCTTACGGACATAGTCGCGAACCAGATGGCGCCATTCATTGCCTTTCATACTGAAATAGCGCTCCTGAAACTCTTTCTGACATTCCACCACAATTCTCATAATGGTAGTGCCCTCGTATAGTTCCATCATGTTGTGAATCAGCTTGAGCACTTCATTATCGTCCTCAACATGATTGAGCATCGAACCTTGCGGAATGAGCCTGGCCTCATGACGGGAGTCACGGTGGCTCCTGCCGGCCGCTGGCAGTTTCCCTTCTGTGAGCGTCAGTATCTGTGGGAAGACATTTTCCTCCGTCAGGTGCAGGAACTTCTTCAAGTAGGCTTTCAGTCGCTCTATCACCTTCTGCTTCTTCTCGCCGCTTTCAGGCAGGAAGGGGTTTGAGGGAGGCAGGATTTGTGCGATGCCCGTGCCTGTCTCAGTGACGTAGCCGTCGTCGAAGGCTCGCCTGACAAAGTCCTCCGTCGCTTCGGGCTTCAGGTGCTCCTCGCTGATGATCTGCTCCAGCTGCTGCTTCTTCTCACGTTCGATGTACTTCTCCCAGTCGACGCCCACGTCCTTGCCTTTCTCAGGAGTCATGCGCTCGATGAACTTCTCGATCAGCTCGCGCTTGTCGCGCATGTCGGGGCTGGCGTCGATGAGCTTTCTCATCTTGACGATGATCTCCTTGTCCTGGCAGTTCGTGTCGTGATACTGCTGCACCAGCTCAAGGATGAAGCGTATGTCTATCTGTACCGACTTCACCAGGTCCATCTCAAACACCAGGTCGTCGGTGATGCTCTCGTTGGGGCCTTTAGTGCCTTTATGGTGGAACTCCTCGTAGATGGTGTTATACCATCCCTTGTAGTCCTGATACTGCATGTCGCCTATGATGTGGCAGTCGGGAGTGAAGTCGTCGAACACGCTGAGTATGTTCCTCACGCGCAGTATCTCGCTGAACAGCCGCACGAAGTCCTTCTTCCTGTCCACGTCGATGATGTTGGCCAGCTGCTCCACGGGATATTCCTGCAGCAGCCGCCCGGCTAGTGCCTCATAAGGCTCATGGTGCTCGCCCTTGGCATCCTCGTAGCCGTTGCTGTAGTAGTCGTCGAAGCTCTTCATGAACACGAGGCCAGCAGCATCCTCGTCGCCGAAGATGGACAGGCTCTTGTTGGTGGCTTCTTCCAGATTGCGGAAGCAGACGATGTTGCCGCAGTTCTTCACGGCATTCAGTATGCGGTTGGTGCGCGAGTAGGCTTGTATCAGGCCGTGCATCTTCAGGTTCTTGTCCACCCAGAGCGTGTTCAGCGTCTTCGCGTCGAAGCCTGTGAGGAACATGCCCACCACGATGAGCACGTCTATCTCCTTGTTCTTCATCCTGAGCGACACGTCCTTGTAGTAGTTTTGGAACGAGTCGCCCTCGGTCGAGTAGCTTGTGCCGAACATCGCGTTATAGTCATCGATGGCCCGTTGCAGAGCTTCGCGGCTCTGGCTGTCCAGCCCGCCAGTGCCTTCGGGATTCTCGCCCTCGCCCTCAAAGCCCCATTCGTCATCGCTCTTGTCGGCCTCGTTGGGGTTGTAGGTGAAGATGGTGGCTATGCGCAGCTGGCGGCTGCCTGGCTCCTCCATCAGCCGTTTCAGCTCGCGGTAGTACATGATGGCACTCCTCACTGAGTCGACGGCAAAGATCGAGTTGAAGCCGCGTGTCTTCACGCGCTGCTTCTCCTCCTTGGCGTTCTTCCCCTGACGGATGACCTGCACCACGTTCGTCAGCTGGTTGATGGCATAGACGTCGGCATCCTGCCGGGTGATCTTGTCGAAGTGCTCCAGCAGGTAGCGCGCCACGATCGCGATGCGGCGAGGGTCGTGCAGGGCCTCGTCGGTGTCGATGCCCCACACCTGCTTCGTGTCGACGTCGCTCTTCATGTGCATCGTGCGGCTGTAGTCCACGTGGAAGGGCAGCACGTTCTTGTCACGGATGGCATTGATGATGGTATAGGTGTGCAGCGGCTTCGTGGGCTTGCCGTCCTTGTCGGGCTCGCCGCCGAAGAGCTGCGCCGTGGTCTTGTATTTGCTGCTCGACGAGGCGTTGACGGCAAAGATGGGCGTGCCTGTAAAGCCGAAGAGCATGTAGCGTTTCACCCGCCTGACGATGTCCTTGTGCATGTCGCCAAACTGCGAGCGGTGGCACTCGTCGAAGATCATCACGATGTTCTCCTGCTGCAGCACCTCGCGCAGCTTCTCGTCCTTGTCCCATATCTTGGGCTTCATCAGGTTCGACAGCTTCTGTATCGTGGTGATGATGATGCTCACGGTCGGGTCTTTCAGCTGCCGCTGCAGGATGCGTGCCGACGAGTTCGAGTTGGCGCAGTCCTTCTCGAAGTTGTCATACTCCTTCATCGTCTGATAGTCCAGGTCCTTGCGGTCGACCACGAACAGCACCTTCCTCACCTCGTCCATGCGCGAGGCCAGCTGGGCCGTCTTGAACGAGGTCAGCGTCTTGCCCGAGCCCGTGGTGTGCCAGATGTAGCCGCCAGCGCGGATAGTGCCCTGCCAGCGGTTGTTGATGGCGGTCTTGATGCGCAGCAGGATCTTCTCCGTCGCGGCTATCTGGTAGGGGCGCATCACCAGCAGCTGCTTGTCCACGTTGAACACGCAGTATTTCGTCAGGATGTTGAGGATGGTGTGCTTGGCAAAGAACGTCGTGGTGAAGTCGCGAAGGTCGCAGAGCAGCGTGTTCTCCTGATCCGTCCAGTACGAGGTAAACTCAAACGTGTTGCCGTCGGTTCTCCCTCTGCGCTGAGCGGGATTTGCAATCCCACTCTCTTTCTCCTTGGCATAGCGCGTGGTGTTAGAGTAGTATTTCGTCTCCGTGCCGTTCGAGATGACGAATATCTGCACGAAGTCGAACATTGCACGGCCTGCCCAGAAGCTCTCGCGCACATAGCGGTCTATCTGATTGAACGCCTCACGGATGTCGTTGCCACGCTTCTTCAGCTCCACGTGCACTAGCGGCAGGCCGTTCACCAGTATGGTCATGTCGTAGCGGTTTTTGTGCGCTCCCTCCACCGTGTACTGGTTCATCACCTGCAGGCGGTTATTGTAGACGTTTGTATTGTCTATCAGCTTGATGTTCTTCATCAGGCCGCTGTCCAGCCGGAGGTTCAGTATGTAGCCCTTGCCCTGCAGCATCTCCGTCTTGTCCTCGATGGTCATCTGCTCATTCGAGATCATAGGCAGCAGACGGCTCCACTCGCTGTCCGAGAGCGCGATGTCGTTGAGCAGCTCCAGCTGGCGGCGCAGGTTGCGCAGCAGCCCCGCCTCGTCCTTCACCTTTGCATACTCGTAGCCCTGGCTCATCAGCTGCTGGATGAAGTCACGCTCCAGCGCCGCCTCGCTCTGGTAGCCTTCAGGCCCACGGGGCGGCACCTCGTAGTGTGCCATCACCGTCTGGTGCTCCTGCTCGATGATGATTTTGTAGTCGTCCATATTATTTTTTTGTAATTTACTTGTTATTTCAGAAATTATGCTTAACTTTGCAGCGAAATTAAACATTTGAAATGATGACAGCAGTACAACTCAACGCAATGAACACCGAACTATGGCAGAGCATTGGAGCCATAGCCGACAGTGAGCCGCTGATGAAGCGTCTGACCCGATATGCCAAGAAATTAGTGAAAGAGAAGCATGACCCTACGCTCATGACGAAGGAAGAATTTTTTGCAAAGATAGAGCGTGCAGAAGAACAACCCGGCAAGCGTTTTGCAACTGTTGAAGAACTCGACAAGTACATCCGCAGTCTATGAGCAAATACACGGTCATCATCAAGGAAGAAGCACTGGCCGACTTGAGAAAACTTCTTAAATATGAGCCTAAGGCTTACAATAAGGCTCTGAGGTTTATCGGCGAGCTTTACGACCATCCTAAGACAGGGCTGGGTCACCCTGAGCCACTGAAGGGGAAGCCCGAAGGGCGATGGAGCCGCGAAATCACAAGAAAGCATAGACTTATCTACAGCATTTTTGAAACAGAAGTCCATGTCGACGTGCTTGCGGCCTATGGCAATTATGATGACAAGTGATTTCATTCTTATTCAAACGTCAATAGCTTATTCCTGTAGTACTCATATTGCTTCTCACGCTGAGCCAGCTGAGATTCTAAGTTCGTGATGGAGGACTCGAACGTGTCGAGGATGGATACTATGCGATGCTGCTCAGGAAGAGGTGGTAATGGAATTGGGGTGTCCTTTATCTGATTTATTGTATAATGCGCTATCGTAGCATCATGGGTTATTTTCTTTATATACAACTTAAAATCTGTTGATAAAAAATAGTGGTATAAATATTTCGGTATTATTGATGTGCATTTATGAATACAAATCAAATCTGCATCCTTAACAAATAGAGGGCTATTGTCTTTTTTAAGATATGGTATACCTATAGAGCCACCACCCGTTACTAAAATATCACCTTCTTTTATTTTATCAGACTTGCTGGACAACTCTTCATAAAGTGATTGAGAAATATATGCTTCTCCTCTAGGATTTATAACTCCATTATGATATGACATAATATCACTTGATCTCCAAAATGGAACACCCGAATCTTGCCATTGATCTTTGAAAACTCGAGGACACGAGAACACTTTTGTTAACTCTCCAATTTTATTCTCTGTCCATTGCTCATTTGAGAATAAACAGCAACGATAATACTCATACTGCTTGCGACGCTGAGCGATTAGCTCTTTCAGGTTGTCGATGGAAGCGGTGAAGGTGTCGAGGATGCCAACAATGCGCTGCTGCTCAGAGAGGGAGGGGAGGGCAACAGGAAAACTAATTAACATTGGTTTCCTTATTGAAGCTGCTGTTGACTTATAAGACTTTTGCTCGATGTATGCCCCGAAATTCTCAAATAAATAATAATACAAATATCTACCTGCAACTTCTCTTGAAACCGGATGAACTCTATAGGTTCTTTGGTGCAGGCCGTATTTCCCATTTACATAATGAAAAATCTCTCCAATGCCACCTTCTCCAGGTATAAGGATCGCTTCTTCGTCATATAAATAGGAATTAATCTTAAGAACATCTTTTGATCTGACATAAAACGGGTATTTGCCATTATCACATGCATCTTCTCGATTATTAGAGCCTGTTCCTATGTCACTTATTTCACCTAACTTCTTCCACTCCACCATACTCACCCCTCCATTTCTTGAATGATTGCCTCAATCTTCTTATTCAACTCATACCCCTCCGCAATCAGCCCCTCCAGCTTGGCGTTCACCTCCTTGATGTCAATGGCCTCGCGGGTGTCCTCCTGCTCCACATAGCTGGAGACGCTGAGGTTGGCATCGTTCTCGAGAATGGCATCGCAGGTGACCAGCTTCGCCAGATAGTCCACATCACGACGGTCGGCAAAGAGCTGCATGATCTTGTCCTGATGCTCAGGCAGCAGCACGTTCTTGTTGCCGTCCTTCTGGAAGAGCTTGCTGGCATCGATAAAGAGCACGGAGGCATCAGCCCTGGCACTCTTTTTCAGCACGATGATGCAGGTGGCTATGCTCACACCATAGAAGAGGTTCTGAGGCAACTGGATGACGCAGTCTACGAAGTTGTTCTTGATGAGATACTGACGAATCTTCCTCTCGTCGCCGCCACGATAAAGCACACCAGGGAACTCTACGATGGCAGCCGTGCCCTGCTCACTGAGGTGCCACAGCATGTGCATGGTGAAGGCAAGGTCGGCAGCACTCTTGGGAGCCAGCACGCCAGCAGGGGCATAGCGAGGGTCGTTGATGAGGATCGAGTTGTCCTTGCCCTCCCACTTCAGCGAGTAAGGAGGATTCGAGACGATGGCATCGAACGGGGCATCCTGCATGTGCTGGGGCTTCAGCAGCGTGTCCTCCAGACGGATGTCGAAGTTGTCGAAGTTCACGTTGTGCAGGAACATGTTGATGCGGCAGAGGTTGTAGGTGGTGGGGTTCACCTCCTGCCCGAAGTACTTCAAGTTGGGATTCTCACGGCCCACGGTCTTTGCAAATTTCAGCAGCAGCGAGCCTGAGCCACAGGCAGGGTCGTAGACCTTCTGAATGTTGGGGTTGCGCCATGAGGCCAGACGTGCCAGCAGCTCGCTGACCTGCTGGGGCGTAAAGAACTCGCCGCCGCTCTTGCCGGCCTCCGAGGCATACATCTGCATCAGAAACTCGTAGGTGTCGCCGAAGGTGTCGTTGTCCGTGTCGTTGTAGCGGCTGCCCAGGTTCATCGTGGCCACCGTGCGCAGCACCTTCGCCAGCAGCTGGTTGCGCTTGATGACGGTGGAGCCCAGTGCCTGGCTGTCGACGGAGAAGTCGCTGAACAGGCCACGCAGGTCGTCCTCCGAGGGCGTGCCCACGGCCGATGCCTCGATCGAGCGGAAGATGGCAGTGAGGTGCTCGTTGAGGTTCTCGTCGCTCTCGGCAGTCTTCACCACGTTCTCAAACAGCTGCGAGGGCAGGATGAAATAGCCCTTCTCCTCCACCATCTTACGGCGGATTCGCTCGGCCATCTCGTCGCTGATCTCAGCATAGTTGAAGTCAGGCTGCCCAGCCTCTGCCATCAGCTGATGGATATAGTCGCAGATGTTCTCAGAGATAAAGCGATAGAAAATCGAGCCCAGGACGTAGGCTTTGAACTCCCAGCCGTCCACGCTACCACGCAGGTCGTTGGCTATCTTCCATATTGTCTTGTGCAGTTCAGCACGTTCTTGCATTGTAGGCATATATCTTTATTCTTTTCGGGTACAAAGTTACGAATAAGTGAGCGAAATGCAAAATAAAACATGATTTATTTTCATTTCCGAACGAAAGTAACTTCGGCGAAGCCAGAGTGGCGAATAAGTGAGCGAAATGCGTCTCCCATGTTCAACGGAATGTAGTACAGTCCACACAACAGTGCATCAGTGCATCAGTGCATCATTTGCGATTTTCATTTTTCGAATGGTGGAGGGGTTGTGCATCATTCTAATATATATATTATATATTAATTTATATATATATTATAATATATATATAAATTAAAAGTAATTACTCTCATTGAGGATGCACAATTGAATTTTCGAAATGATGCACTGATGCACTGATGCACTGATGCACAATTGAATTTTCGAAATGATGCACTGATGCACTGATGCACAATTGTATTTCTAGTGCGTACTGAAAAATAATGCGCTCAAAAGTACGATTATTGGGGGAAGCTCTTGCACATGTCAGAAAAATTTTGTACCTTTGCACTAGCTTTAAAGCTAGTGAGAGAACAGGCTGCACCTCAGCATAGAGCAAGCTCTCTGCCTTCGGTTTGCACTGTCCTTGCCGTTGCATTTGAGATGCGACAAGATGCATCAGAGGGGCGCAAGCCAACGCTCTGAACGGTGTCAAGCGACGAAGTACCGACGCTCAAAGGCCACGAGCCGGTGCCAGCCATTGACAAAGCGATCGTCCGTTCATGACGAGGCAAACGCCCGCCCGCGATGAAGCGGCGCTCCGTCCGCGATGGAGCAAAAGGAAGAAAGGGACGCAGTCCGTGACAGAACTATGGTGCTCACGCTCGGAAAATTGCAAATAAATTTGCATTTTCGCTCACTTATTCGTACCTTTGCGCCCAAAATACATTAATGTAAAACCAAAAGTGAAATGAGACAATTCAATTATTATGCACCAACGGAAGTGGTGTTCGGCGAACAGTCGGAGGAGCAGGTGGCTGCTCTGGTGAAGAAATATGGCGGCACAAAGGTGTTGCTGCACTATGGCGGACAGAGTGCTGTGCGCTCTGGACTGCTGGACAAGATCTGCGGACTGCTGAAGGATGGCGGCGTGGAGTTTGTCATGCTCGGCGGCGTGGTGCCCAACCCCCGTCTGTCGCTGGCTCACGAGGGCATCGAGCTGTGCAGGAAGGAAGGCGTGGACTTCATCCTGGCCGTGGGCGGCGGCAGCGTGATCGACTCGGCCAAATGCATCGCCTACGGCGTAGGCTACGAGGGTGACGTATGGGACTTCTACCTGGGCAAGGCCGTGCCAAAGGAGATGCTGCCCGTGGCCTCTGTGCTGACGATTCCTGCCGCTGGCAGCGAGATGAGCGAGGCCAGCGTGATCACCAACGAGGAGGGCGACGTGAAGCTGGGATACAGCAACAACATGGCCCGGCCGAAGTTCGCCATCATGAACCCCCGTCGCACGATGACCCTCCCACCCTACCAGACGGCTGCGGGCGTCACTGACATGATGATGCACACGATGGAGCGATACTTCACCAAGGACGACGACATGGACCTGACGACGGACCTCGCCGAGGCTGTGCTGCGCCGCATGAAGACGGCCGTCTTCGAGGTGCTGAAGAACCCTGAGGACTATCGCAACCGTGCACAGATCATGTGGGGCGGCAGCGTGGCTCACTGGGGGCTGACAGGCTGCGGAGTGGCCGACGACTGGGCCACGCATCAGCTGGAGCACGAGCTGAGTGGCATGTTCGACGTCACCCACGGTGCAGGCCTCGCCGCCATCTGGCCTAGCTGGGCCCGCTACGTGATGCACGAGAACCTGAGCCGCTTCGTGCGCTTTGCCGTCAACGTGATGGATGTGGACAATGACTTCACTGATCCTGAAGCCACGGCCCTGAAGGGCATCGAGGCTATGGAGCGCTTCTACCACGCCATCGGCATGCCTATCAACATCAAGGAGCTCATAGGACGTGACATCACTGACGAGGAGATACGCGAGATGACTCGTAAGTGCAGCCGCGACTTCACGGCCACCTGCGGAGCGCTGAAGGTGCTGAAGGCTGAGGACATGGAGGCTATCTACAGAATGGCTCGCGGGTGACTGGACATCAAGACAACAAGACTTTTTTAGAAATGAAACAAATGATTGTGCTGCTCATGCTGGCTGCCTGCCAACAGCTGAGCGCTGAAGGATTCAAGACGACAGGCGACGGTAAGACATACTCGCTGCAGTTGCTGTCGACGATGGAAGGCACGGGTGTGGAGATGGCGAGTGACGACAGCAAGGTGTGCTATACGCTCAGCAATGACGTCACGATAGCTGAGGGCGACAAGTTCGTCATGGACGACGGCGTCACAGTGCTGTTCGACGACGGCGTGACGCTGACCGTAGAGGGCGAGGCAGACTTCGAGCTGGAGGAAGGCTCAACATTCGACAGTGCCTCACATAGCGACGAGACGAGCCCCGTGGGCGTCAGGATTGGTAACGAAGAGAGTCAGACGACGGTGGAGAACTGCACGTTCCGCTATGTGGGCCTGCGCTGCACGTCGAGCAAGGGCCTGCAGGTGAGCAAGTGCGCCTTCTACGACAACAACACTGCCATCGGCCAGGCAGCCCTCACCCTGGGCGGCAGCACGGCTCCGTTCACCATCAGCGACTGCACCTTTGCCAACAACAAGAAAGCTGCCATCGCCGGCGCTGCCAACTTCTACAACCCGCTGGTGATCAGGCACTGCACGTTCACTGGCAACGGACAGGCCAACGGCAACACGCCACAGCTGAACCTCACTGCTGCCGACTCAGTGGTGGTGGACGGATGCACCATCGAGGGCGACACACAGCTGACGATGGTGGGCGGCATAGGCATATCGAACTTCAGCGCCGTCGAGGGCACGAAGGTCGTGGTGCGCAACTGCTCGATCAGCGACTGCCGCTACGGCATTGGCACCGTGGGACCTGTCAACATCAGCATCACGGGCAACAACATGCTGAACAACCACTACGAGACGAACCCCATGAACGGAGGCAGCGGCATCAGCCTGTATGACCCCTACCGCAAGACCCAGGCCTATGTCGAGGGTAACTACATCGAAGGCTCGTACTGGGGCGTGACCGTCATAGGATGTGCCTACGTGAACCTGGGCAACATGGACAAGTCGGCCAACTACAACCCTGGCGGCAACGTGTTCAAGGACAACGGCTTCAACGGTCAGCCCTACGACCTCTACAACAACTCGACGATCACCGTCTACGCCCAGAACAACACCTGGAGCGTGAGCGAGCAGACGGAGGAGCAGATAGAGACCGTGATCTATCACCAGCACGACGACGCCTCGCTGGGACAGGTGATCTTCATGCCTGCCGCCACGACGACGGCCATCGAGAGCAGCCTGCGCGAGGCCGAGGGCATGACGACGGGCACGGTCTATAACATTCAGGGACAGCGCATGAAGGCCGGCCAGCGTGGCATCTACATCGTCAATGGAAAGAAGATGGTGCGCTAGCACGATGATGGCTGCAGGCGGAAGATGGCTCGCAGGCCTGACGCTGGCGGCCCTGCTCACGGGCTGTCAGACGCTGCGCAGGGGCGACCTGCTGTTCCATGCCTCGCCACAGGGCAACCACATCACGGACGTAACGCCAGGGATGCTCGACCACGTGGCCATCTACCTGGGCGACGGCCTGGTGGTGGAGGCACTGCCCAGGAAGGGCGTGACCATCAGTGAGCTGCCCGTGGTGCTGTCACGCGAGGACGGATGCTACTACAGAGGACGCGTGCAGGGAGCCGACCGCCGTCACTCGACGGAACGGGCCCTGCGCTACAGGGGGTTGCCCTACGACTCGCTCTACCTCGAAGGCAATGATGCCGTGTACTGCTCAGAGCTCGTGGTGATGAGCATCGTGGACAGCGAGGGCCGAAGGCTGCTGGGACAGGTGCCGATGACCTTTTGCGACTCGACAGGCAGGATAGGCTCTTACTGGCAGCAGCTGTACAGCCGCCACGGCATGAGAGTGCCTGAGGGAGCACCAGGATCGAATCCCTCAGAGCTGGCCCAACGAAAGGGGGTTATAATAAAAAAGTTAAAAAGATAGGTTCGCGTGCAAGGAATACGGAGAAAAATTCGTAACTTTGCGGTCGATAATGAATGTTACACATTTTTAATTATATTATTTCAAATTATGACAATCAACGAAATGAACTTTGCCGGCAAGAAGGCAATCGTGCGCGTTGACTTCAACGTGCCCCTCGACGAGAATGGTAAGATCACTGACGACACCCGCATCCGTGGTGCCCTGCCCACCCTGAAGAAGATTCTGGCTGACGGTGGTGCCGTGATCATCATGAGCCACATGGGCAAGCCCAAGGGAAAGGTGAATCCGAAGATGTCGCTCGGACAGATCCGCGAGGCTGTGGAGCAGGCACTGGGCGTGCCCGTAGCTTTCGCTCCCGACTGCGCCAAGGCTCAGGAGCAGGCTGCCGCCCTGAAGATGGGCGAGGCCCTGCTGCTGGAGAACCTGCGCTACTATCCTGAGGAGGAAGGCAAGCCCGTGGGCATCGACAAGGCCGATCCTGGCTACGACGCTGCCAAGAAGGAGATGAAGGCCCGTCAGAAGGACTTCGCCAAGACCCTCGCCAGCTATGCTGACTGCTACGTGATGGACGCCTTCGGCACTGCTCACCGCAAGCATGCCTCTACGGCCGTCATCGCCGACTACTTCGATGCTGACTCGAAGATGCTGGGTCTGCTCATGGAGAAAGAGGTGCAGGCCGTGGACAACGTGCTGTCGAACATCAAGCGCCCCTTCGTCGCTATCATGGGCGGCTCGAAGGTGTCGTCGAAGATCGGCATCATCGAGAACCTGCTGGGCAAGGTCGACAAGCTCATCCTCTGTGGTGGCATGACCTATACCTTCGCCAAGGCTCACGACGGCGAGATCGGCAACTCAATCGTCGAGCTCGACAAGCTGGACGTTGCCCTGGGCGTAGAGGAGCTGGCCAAGAAGAACGGCGTGGAGCTGGTGCTCGGTTCTGACTGCACAGCCACCAACGGACTCGACTTCGGCACGATGACCGTGAAGGAAGGCGCAGAGATCATCACCTGCCCTGCCAACAAGGTGCCTGCAGGATTCGAGGGCGTCGATGCCGGTCCTGAGAGCCAGAAGGCTTTCGCCGAGGCCATCAACGGTGCCAAGACCATCCTGTGGAACGGTCCTGCCGGCGTGTTCGAGTGCGACAAATTCACTGCTGGTAGCCGTGCCATCGGCGAGGCTATCGCCAAGGCTACTGCCGAGGGAGCCTTCTCGCTCATCGGCGGCGGCGACTCAGTGGCCTGCGTCAACAAGTTCGGCCTGGCCGACCAGGTGAGCTACATCAGCACAGGCGGCGGCGCTCTGCTGGAAGCCATCGAGGGCAAGGTGCTGCCTGGCGTGGCTGCCATCAAAGGCGAATAAAGCGCCATGCGCAAGCATCTGATCTCACTCATTGGACTCCTGGCCATACTCAGCTGTGGCCAGAAGTCCAATTCGTCTTCTGACAGCGATGAGCAGGCTGGCACCAAGCAGGCTCAGGAGCTGGAAGTCACGCCCCTGGAATACTCATACGACAAGAACAAAATAGAGGTAGGGCTGGACATCGACTACCCGACGGGCAGTGCCCTCATCGACAAAGCCGTGGCCGAATACATCAGCGAAAAGCTGGGCGGCACCTACGACGGCGACCTCGCCAACGGCGACTCACTGGTGAACTACTACGGCGACGAGATACTCGCTGAGCTGAAGAAACACCTGAAGGAGGACATCAATAACGGTGTGGAAGATGAATACATCAACGGCTACTACCGCAAGATGGAGATCAAGAAGGAGTACGAGACCGACCTCCTCGTCACCTACTCCTACACGGAAGACATCTACCTCAACGGGGCCCACGGCATGCAGTACTTCTACGGCCAGACCTTCCGCAAGAGCGACGGACGCCGCTTCGACGAGGGGATGATGCGCCAGCTGTACAGCGAAGAGATGTACAACCTGAGGAAAGAGGGACTGCGCGAGTACTTCAACGAGTCGGGCGACAATGCCAACACGGACGAGGAGCTCAAGGATTGTATCATCACTGATGACGACGTGAACTACCTCCCCATGCCCAAGCATACGCCCTACGTCACCAAGAAAGGCATGGTCTTCATCTATCAGCCCTATGAGATCTCATATTACGCCGCTGGCGCTCCCACGTTTACCATTCCGCTGAAGAAGATGAAACCCTTCCTCACGCAGACAGCCAAAGAGCTGCTGGAAATGTGAGATGAGTGAGGAGTTAGGAGTTAGGAGTGAGGAGTTAGGAGTTAGAATTCTTAATTTGACTTGTATTAAAAGAGAATACTATGGCAATAGTAAAACCATTTCGTGGCATCAGGCCACCTAAAGAACTGGTAGAGAAAGTGGAAAGCCGACCCTACGACGTGCTCGACAGCGAAGAAGCACGCGCAGAGGCAGGCGACAACGAGATGAGCCTCTACCATATCATCAAGCCTGAAATTGACTTCCCTGTAGGCACATCGGAGTACGACCCCAGGGTCTATGAGCGTGCTGCAGAGAATTTCCAGAAGTTCCAGGACAAGGGATGGCTGGTGCAGGACAAACAGGATCATTATTATATCTATGCACAGACGATGGGTCAGAAGACGCAGTACGGCCTCGTGGTGGGCGCATACGTCGACGACTACATCGAGGGACGCATCAAGAAGCACGAGCTGACACGCCGCGACAAGGAGGAAGACCGCATGAAGCATGTACGCGTGAACAATGCGAACATCGAGCCGGTGTTCTTCGCCTATCCTGACAATGCCGTGCTCGACGAGCTGCTGAAGCGCTATGCCCAGACCGAGCCCGAGTACGACTTCATCGCACCCATCGACGGCTTCCGCCATCAGTTCTGGGTGATCAGCGATGAGCACGACATGCAGACCATCACGGAGGAATTCCGCAAGATGCCCTCGCTCTACATCGCCGACGGCCACCATCGTTCGGCTGCCGCAGCACTGGTGGGAGCAGAGAAGCAGAAGCAGAACCCCAACCACACTGGCACTGAGGAGTACAACTACTTCATGGCCGTGTGCTTCCAGGCATCGCAACTGACCATCCTCGACTACAACCGTGTGGTGAAAGACCTCAACGGCCTGTCGTCGGAGGCTTTCCTCGAGGCACTCAGTCAGGACTTCGACGTCGAGGATATGGGTACTGACATCTACAAGCCAGCCCGCCTGCACGAGTTCTCGCTCTACCTGGATGAGCACTGGTATCGCCTGACGGCCCATGAAGGCACCTACGACGCCAGCGACCCCATCGGCGTGCTCGACGTCGACATCAGCAGCCGGCTCATACTCGACAAGATACTGAACATCGGAGACCTGCGCTCATCCAACCGCATCGACTTCGTGGGAGGACTTAGAGGACTGGGCGAGCTCAAGCGTCGCGTGGACAACGGCGAGATGCGTGCCGCACTGGCACTCTACCCCGTCTCGATGCAGCAGATCATCGACATTGCCGACTCAGGCAAGATCATGCCGCCCAAGGCCACATGGTTTGAGCCGAAGCTGCGCTCAGGACTGGTCATACATAAACTGAGCTAAAAGTCAAGTGAACGACCTCTACCTCACCATCAGCACCACAGGCGAAGGCTACTACACGGAGAAACGCAGCAAGTTCCTGGCCTGGGCACACCACGTAGACACCGTCGACGAGGTGAAAAGCCTGCTGGCAGAATATCGCAAGAAGTACTATGATGCGCGACACGTGTGCTATGCCTACATGCTGGGACCCGATCGCAAGAACTTTCGCGCCAACGACGACGGTGAGCCATCGTCAACGGCAGGAAAGCCCATCCTAGGGCAGATCAACTCGGCCGAGCTGACCAACGTGCTGGTGGTAGTAGTGCGCTACTACGGAGGTGTGAACCTGGGCACCAGCGGACTCATCGTGGCCTATCGCGAGGCAGCGGCACTGGCCATCGCCAATGCAGGAAAAGAGGAGCGACAGGTGGAGGACATCGTCACCTACGACTTCCCCTACCCCATGATGAACAGCGTGATGCGCGTGGTGAAAGACATGCAGCCACGCATCGTCAGCCAGACCTTCGACAACACCTGCCGCATGGAGCTCGCCATCCGTCGCAGCGAAGCCGAACAGCTGCGCCAGCGACTGGCAAAGCTGAGCTTTGAAGACAACTAACCAAACAAATAAAACATCATGAAAAAACTAAGATTCTATGTTCTTACACTGGTGGCTGCCATCCTCGTGGGATGCGGCACCACCTCAACAGTACCCATCACGGGCAGAAAGCAGACACTGATGGTGAGCGACGGTGAAGTGCTGTCGCTGGCTTCGCAGCAGTATCAGCAGTTTATGAAGCAGGCAAGGCCGTCGACCAATGCAGCCAACACACAGATGGTGAAGCGCGTAGGTCAGAAGCTGGCTGGCGCCGTGCAGGCTTACCTCCAGGCCAACGGACTGGCCAGTGAGCTGCAGAACTTCTCGTGGGAGTTCAATCTCGTGCAGGACAAGCAGGTCAACGCCTGGTGCATGCCTGGCGGCAAGATCGTGGTCTACGAGGGACTGCTGCCCGTCACGCAGGATGAGGGCTCGCTGGCCGTCGTGCTCGGCCATGAGATCGCTCATGCCGTGGCAAAGCATTCAGCTGAGCAGATGAGCAATCAGATCAAGCAGCAGTACGGTACCCAGCTCGGCACTGCCGTCCTTGGCGCCCTCGGCATGGGACAGAACACCCAGTCGATAGTACAAGCTATTGCCGCACAGGGCTTTAACTTTGCCAACCTCAAGTATTCGCGCAACCACGAGAATGAGGCCGACCACATCGGACTGATCATCACCGCTATTGCCGGCTACGATCCTCGCGTGGCTCTCCCCTTCTGGCAGCGCATGGCTGCAGCCAGCACCAACCAGACGGCAGAGTTCCTGAGCGATCACCCCTCGGATGCCACTCGCATCAAGAACATTCAGAACTGGATGCCTGAGGCCATGCAGTATTACAAGAAATAAGAGCAACTGGTCTTATTTCGAATCAGCAGGAGTAATCAGTCGCATATACTCCTTGTAACTGATATAGCGGCCGCCCATCGAACGCAGATGGGCGGTTTCTATTTGGCAGTCAATGATGGTGCCACCCAGCTCTTCAAGCGTCTTCGCCAGATAGATGAGCGCCAGCTTAGAGCCGCTGGGCACGAGCGAGAACATGCTCTCGCCAAAGAAGGCATTGCCGATGTTCACGCCATAGAGGCCACCCACCAGCTTCCCTCTCTCATCCCATCCTTCAGGAGTCTTGATGTTCTCCCACACTTCGACACTGGCAGCAAAGCCCTGCCTGTGCAACTCAGTATAGGCCTGAATCATGTCTTCACCCAGCCAGGCGCCATCCTCATCGATGCGCAGACGGCTGCAGTTCCTGATCACATCCTCGAAGGCCATGTTGACACTGAACTGATAGAGGTCCTTGCGCAGCAGCGTACGCATGGAGTGGCTGATGTGTATCTCCTTGGGGAAGATGACGAAGCGCCGTTTAGGACAATACCAGACAGGCTCGTCGTTGTCGCGAAACGAGAACCAGGGAAAGATGCCGTTCTGATAAGCCAGCAGCAGGCGGTCGATGCTGAGGTCGCCACCCACGGCCAGGCACCCGTCTTCATCGGCCAGCGAAGGATCAGGGAACCAAAGTTCGTCGTCCAGCTTGAATACCATAACTAGATAGATTGACTGTTTTCGCTGACAATGCCGGTCGTGCTGCCTTCGCCAGAGATACTGTTAACCACCATCTCGCCACCTTGCTTCAGGCTGCCGAAGAGAATCTCGCGCATGAGCATGGGCTTCAGCCGCTGGGCGATGACGCGATCCATCTCGCGGGCGCCATATTCATGCGTGAACCCTTCCTTCAGGAGCTCGTCGAAGGCAGCATCGCTCAGCGTCAGCTTGACATTGCGAGCCGTCAGCTTCTCCTGCAGCTCGCCCAGCTTCTTGCGGAGGATGAGTGTAGCCATCGTGTGGTCCATATCATGGAAGACGACCGTGGCTGAAAGACGATTGATGAACTCGGGCTTGAATGTCTTCTTCACCTGCCTGAGCATGGCCTCGCCGCGCTCCACCCGCTGTCCGAAGCCGATGCTGGCCTGCGAGGCATACTGGGCGCCGGCATTCGAGGTCATGATGATGATGACATTGCGGAAGTCGGCCTTACGGCCCTTGTTGTCTGTCAGGCGGGCATAGTCCATCACCTGCAGCAGAATATTGTAGATGTCCTGATGGGCCTTCTCTATCTCGTCGAGCAGCAACACGCAGTTGGGAGTCTTGCGGATGGCATCCGTCAGCAGGCCGCCGTCCTCATAGCCTATGTATCCTGCAGGCGAGCCGATGAGCTTGGCCACCGTGTGTTTCTCAGTATATTCGCTCATGTCGAAGCGCAGCAGCTCGATGCCCAGCTCGCTGGCCAATACTCGTGCCACCTCGGTCTTTCCCACGCCTGTGGGCCCCACGAAGAGCAGCGACGCAAGCGGCTTGTTGTCCTCCATCAGTCCGGCTTTGGCCATCTGCACGGCTTCCACCACCTGACGGATGGCCTCGTCCTGACCATAGATCTTCGCACGCATGCGCTCGTCGAGCGATGCCAGCTCGGCATGATCGTCGTCAGCCTTCATGGCCAGGGCATCCACCTTGCAGGTCTTGGCCAGGATCTCAGTGATGAGCTCGCGCGTCACCACCTTCACGCTCCCCTCCCCTGTCGCAGCGTCAGCCTTTGTCTCGAGTGCCGCTCCTGCTTCGTCGATCAGGTCGATGGCCTTGTCGGGCAGGAATCGGTCGCCCACATACTTCGCGCTTGCCGTGACAGCCGTCTCGAGGGCACTGTCCTCATAGACCACGCCATGAAACTGCTCATACTTAGGACGCAGCTGGCGGAGGATGTTGATAGTCTCCTCCTCGCTCGGCTCCAGGATGTCGATTTGCTGAAAGCGTCGCACCAGCCCCTTCGAGCGCGAGAAGTACTTGTTGTACTCCTCATAGGTGGTCGAGCCGATGAAACGCAGCTGGCCGCTCTCCAGGTATGGCTTCAGCATGTTCGAGGCATCCATCGAGCTCTCGCCCACGGCTCCTGCTCCCACCAGATTATGGATCTCGTCGATATAGACGATGTTGTTGGTGCCCTCGCGTGTCACGCCGTCCATCACCTGCTTGATGCGCTTCTCGAAGTCGCCCCTGAACTGCGTGCCGGCCAGCATCGTGCCCAGGTCCAACTGATACACCTTGCTGCCCTTCAGGCGCTCAGGCACGTTGCCTGCCACGATGAGGGCCGTCAGTCCATAGACCAGCGCCGTCTTGCCCACTCCGGGCTCTCCTATGTGCAGGGGATTGTTCTTGTCGCAGCGGCACAGCACCTGGATGGTGCGCTCCAGCTCGGCCTCACGTCCGATGAGCGGATTCTTCTGTGCCACCACATCATTGAGGCAGGTCACCAGCGTGCGCCAGTGCTCTTTCTTCGTATCGACGCCATAATCGCTGTCGTCAGTCAGGAAATCATCATCGTCATCCGGCATGCTCTCATCATCAGTGTTCTCATACCAGCTGATCAAGTCGCCGAGGAAGTCTTCAGGAGTAGAGATCTCGTCAACGGCCTTGTTCAGCAGGTAGCTCGCTTGCGATTCCTTGAGGTTCATGAGGGCACTCGTCAGATGCACGATGTCCAGCGCCTTGGCACTGCTGTGCTGCACCTGACTGATGGCCTCCGACATGAGCTCTTTCATCTGCTCCGAGAGGTCGGGCACATAGTCAAGTTCGGCAGGCACGCTCTCCATTTCCTGGAGGAAAGGCAGCAGCGCGTCGCCTATGTCATCAGCCAGGGGATAGAGCAGCTCGTTGAACGATTCTTCCTGCGTAAGGAAATAGAGCAGATGCTCAGGAGTGACGAACTCATGGCGATGATCAGTACAATATTTTGTTGCCTGGTTGATTACCTTGGCAGCACGATCGGTAAAGTCGGGATGTGGCATGATTCAGCTCGTAGATTTTTTATTCAGGTTCATAAGTCAGACGCAACGGATGACCCTCTTCACGGGCCATCGACGTAGCCTTGTGCACCTTCGACACAGCCGTGTCGTAGGTATAGATGCCCACGACGGCCTTGTCCGAGTGGTGCACCTGCAGCATCAGCCGCTCGGCCTCCGGCTGGCTCTTGAAGAAAACCTGCACCAGTATCTTAACGACAAACTCCATCGGCGTGAAGTCGTCGTTGTAGATGGTGACTTTATAGCGTCGCGGCTCCTGCAGCCTGTGGTGCGACCGCTCGCGTATTTGTGACTGTTCTTGTGGCATAGCGCATGCAAAGGTAATAAAAAGGACTAAAAGGTTAAAAGGGAAAAAGGTTAAAAAGTTATAAGCGGAAATAAATTCTCTCAACTCTCAACTTTCAACTCTCAACTTTTTCGTATCTTTGCACCAAATAAAAATAGATTCAACTATGAGAAAAAGCATTCTAATACTCAGCACGTGCCTGGCCATGACCGCAACGGCACAGAAAAGCGGGGGCATCAGTCAGAAAATGCTCCAGGAGATTCAGAAGGAACAGCAGCTCACGGCCACCGACCGTGCACTGGTCAACGCCATCGCCGCCAATGCCATCGACAACCTGGCGAAAAACCACGCCAACGACGCTGCCATCGACACCCACTTCAGTATCGAGACACGCAAGCAGACCATCACCGACCAGCAGTCAAGCGGACGCTGCTGGATGTTCAGCGGCATGAACGTGCTGCGAGGCGACTTCAACCTGCGCACCGACTCGCTCGTGGTCAACTTCTCACAAGCCTACCTCTTCTTCTGGGATCAGCTCGAGAAGGCCAACCTCATGCTGCAGGGAGTGGTCGACACGGGGGCGAAGCCCATCGATGACGTCCGCGTGCAGTTCTTCTTCCACTCGCCCATCGGCGATGGAGGCACCTTCTGCGGCGTGGCCGACCTGGCCGACAAGTACGGACTGGTGCCTGCGGAGGTCATGCCTGAGTCGTTCTCTACCGACAACACAGCCAAGGCACGCCAGCTCATCTCATCCAAGCTGCGCGAATACGGGCTGCAGCTGCGCGAGATGGTGGAGAAAGGCAAGAAGCCCGCTGCCATCGAGAAGGCCAAGACACGCATGCTCTGCCAGATCTACCACATGCTGCAGTACACCATCGGCAACCCGCCCGAGAAGTTCTCCTATGCCTTCAAGAATGCCAAGGGTCAGACTGTAGGCGAGCCCAAGGAATACACCCCCATGTCCTTCTATCAGGAGGTGATGGGCGGCAAGAGCATCAACGGCACCTTCGTCATGGTGATGAACGATCCACGCCGCGACTACTACAAGACCTACGAGGTGGAGTACGACCGCCACACCTACGACGGCCACAACTGGAAATACGTCAACCTGCCCATGGACGACATCGAGCAGATGGCCATCAACACGCTGCGCGCCGGCCACAAGCTCTACAGCTCCTACGACGTGGGCAAGATGCTCGACCGCAAGCGCGGCTATGCCGACACTGAGAACTTCGACTATGGGTCGCTCTTCGGCACTACGTTCCCCATGAACAAGGCTGAGCGCATCTCCACCTTCGACAGTGGCTCGACACACGCCATGACCCTCACAGCCGTCGACCTCGACAAAAAGGGCAAGGCCACAAAGTGGAAGGTCGAGAACTCATGGGGTGCCGACTGGGGACAGCAGAAGGGTTGCCTCATCATGACCGACCGATGGTTCCGCGAGTATATGTTCCGTCTGGTTGTGCCCAATGAGTTCGTGCCCGAGAAGGTAATGCAGGCCTACCAGACCCCTCCCGTCATGGTCATGCCCGAGGATCCTCTCTTCCTCCCCGACGAGTAATCACTACGCGTAGCCAATGAAAAAGAGACTGACCATAAGCATGCTCCTTCTCTGCGCCTGCACCCTCCAGGCGCAGGAAGGACTGTATCCGCTCGGCAGCTGGTACATGCATCCCGGGCTCAACGGCACCCTCTCCGCCTCAGTCATCGTCAGCCCAGGATCAGGGTCGGGCTTCTCCAACAGTCTCTCCATTGCCTATGCCGACTCCATCATGTCGCGCCTCACCTATGCCGTCGGCGGCTATGTCCGTCACATGAGCTGGCAGGGGCGCTCCTTCAGCGATGCCGGCCTCACTGCCATGCTCAACTACCGTTTCGACGAGCACTGGGAGGCCACGCTCTTTGCGCAGAAGAGCATCGTCGAGCCACGTACGCCCATGATGCCCTTCTGGATGCGCGAGGAGGTAGCCGACAAGATCGGTGCCGAGGTGCGCTATCATTTCAGTCCCTCCTTCTCTCTCGGCGTGAGCATGTGGAAGATTGCCTATCCCCAACAGCCCTTCCCCCTGATGAGCGGCCATCATCCTCCCGCAGCCTATGGCGGCAGATAATTCCGCAACATCTATATCTCACGACAAATCAAACTCTTTCCATAATTTCCATTAAGTATTACTGCTTGTTCAGGATGAGGTTTACCACACCCTGAACATCTGAAGTTGTGATATTAGGTTCGCCCATGTCATCGAGGTCACCATCGACATTGGCATTCTGCTTGTTGAAGTCAGACGGTGTGTTGCCAGTGAGGTAGCCGATAATGGCCGTGACATCGGCAATGGTGACAGTACCGTCGCCATTCGCATCGCCAGCAAGATTGTCCAAAGCCTCCAGCCACACTATGTCTACACCCTGCACAGCCGTCGTCGCTATCTGCAGTACAGCTGTGTTAGCAGGCATATCGATACCGCTATCCCCCACCCTGCAGAACTTATTGCCATCGAGAGAGAAATTGGTGTTGTCACCAAAGGTTGCTTCTACATGGGCAGCCTCTACGACGGGGACGAGCAAGTTCTGCATGCCGATGATGGTGGGTAACGCCGTCTTCGCCGTAGCGATGAGCTTCACTGTCTGCCCCGGCACGCCACGTAGCAGCATTCCGACGTATTCCGGAATAATGGTGTACTCAGTGCCATTTAGGGTTACAGAGCGCAGCCCCTCCAGCTTTGCAACACTCCCGTCGCCCTCATAGCCGGTAACAACAGATGCGGTGACTCCTTCAGGTACAACGACCTTGTAGGAAGCACTGAAGGTGGCGACACCCGATGCCGGGATGGTGAGCGTGACGCCCTTATAGGTGAAATAGCCCGTTTCGGCATTGGCCATCGCAGAGCTTGTGTTCGACGAATCATAAGTGACGCCACTGCCTCCCACGAGACTGGTACAGTCACTGAACATCGTATAGCCAATGCCGTTAACATAGTCGGAGTAGTGCTCCACCCACTCGTCGCCGACATAGATGGTCTTCAGCAGGTTGCAGCCGTAGAACAGATAGTTCACGTTCGTCAGCGTGAAGGGACTTTTGGTATAGTAACCAGCGAAGTTGCTCATGTCGAGTTCCGTCAGGCTGCTGCAGAACATGAACATGGCTGTCATGTTGCGGCAGTTCAGATTGTCGAAGAGCGACAGGTCGATAGCCTCCAGACGATAACATCTGTAGAACATATAGCTCATGTCTTCTACGGCGCGGGTGTCCCAATTGGCGCCGAAGTTAATGGTCTGCAGGTTCCGGCAGTCATAGAACAGGTTGGTCATCGACTCGACACCTGCAGTCTGGAAGTTCTGCAAATCTACGGTCTTCAGGTTGCGACAGCCATAGAACATGCCATCCATAGCAGTCAGCCGGTCGGTGCAACCGTCCGTGTCGTCGGGGTCGAAGATGAGGTTTATGGTTTGGAGACTGGTGCAGTTCTTGAACATCTCGCGCGTGCTCACGACCTGGCCAACGTCGAACGTACTGAGGTCGAGCGCCGTGAGCGACGAACAGCCTTCGAACATATTTTGCATGGAGGTCACGGCACTCGTGTTGAGGTGCTGCCAACCGGTGATGGTCGTCAGCTTGCTGCCGCCCTTCAACCAGTTCGCGGTGCTCGTCGGGCATTGCGTGGCAAAGCTCTCCTCGATGACCACCTTCTCAGCCTGTGCGGCATTGCCTTGCAGCAGGCCATAGTAGTTGTAGCCCAGCACTTTGTCCTTCTGCAGCACGCAGGTGACGGTGAGCGGCGTGTCGCTGCCGGCGGGTGTGAAGGTGCTGCCTTCTTCTAATTTGGTGTCGCGCACGGTGAGGTAGAGCGTCTTGGTGCCGTCGCAATAGATAGCGTAAGGAATGCTCTTCATGCGCATCAGTCCTCCTGCATTGGCATGAGCACGAGTAGCATCTGTTGCATCGACACTGCCCAGGCTGCTGCCATCCTGTCCCACGAGGCTGGTGCAGCCACTGAACATGTCAGCGCTTTCGGTGACGGCCTGCGTCGTCCAGCCTTCCTCGATGAAGATGCTTTCCAAGCTGCTGCAGCCCTGGAACATGCACTCCATGTCTTCGACTTTATCCGTGCTGAAGGTCGAGAGGTCCAGCTCCTTGAGGCTGCTGCAACCGGCGAAGAGGCCGTAGAGGCCGGTATCGCGGCTCGTGTAGAACTCGCTCAGGTCGAGACTCTCCAGCGACGAGCAGCCGCTGAACATCAGGTTCTTGGTCTGGCTGTCGATGGTCATCGAACGCAGCGCCTTCAGATCGACGCTCTTCAGCGACGCGCAGTCCTTGAACAGGCCGTTGATGAAGACCTGTGGGTTCGAGCTTCGGCTGGCTACATAGCCGAGGTTCGTCATGTCGATGCTCACGCTCTCCAAGGCGGTGCAGCCTTCGAACATAAAGTCCATATCGTTGACATTATAGCCGCTCTTGCCGCTGAAATCAACGCTCTTGAGCGACGAGCAGCCGCTGAACATCTCCTCCATCGTTTGCACGAAGCCGGTGTAGAGCGGCGTGACGTCGATGGCCTCCAGCGACGAGCAGCCGTAGAACATCTCCTTCAACGACGAGGGACGACCGCCGCTGAGGGGCGTGAGGTCCACCGTCTTCAGCGAGGTGCAGTTCTTGAACAGCTGGTCGTAGTCGCGCAGTTCATCGCTCGTCCGCATTCCCGAGATGTCGAGCGTCTCGAGAGCAGCACAGCCGCGGAACATGCCCGACATTGACGTCACTTCGCCCGTGGTGCCGGTCAGGGCTATGGTCTTCAGCTTCTTGCACTGGTCGAACATATAGCTCATCGTGGTCACTTCCGAGAGATTCAAGCTGCTCAGGTCGATGCTCTCCAGGTTCTCCATGTCTTTGAACAGACTGGAGGTGCTGGTGATGGCGTCTGTGCCGAAGCCGCTGAAGTTGATGGTCTTAACGCTGGTGCAGCCGCAGAACAGATTGTAAATGTTATTCACCTTGGTTTGTCCCAAACCGCTCAGGTCGATGGTCTCCAAGGACTCACAGTTCTCGAACATACAGCTCATGTCGGTGAGCTCCGGACTGCGGAACGCGCTGAGGTCGATGCTCTTGAGGGCATTGCAGTTGTGGAACATCCATCTCATGGTGGTCACCTGCTCGGTGTTGAGGCCGCTGAGGTTGACCGTCTCCAAAGCTTCGCAGCCCTCGAACATGGCGTTCATGCTGGTGACGTTGGCGGTGTTCAGCGTGCTGAGGTCGAGCGAGCGTAAGGCCTTGCAGCCAAGGAACATGTAGTTGAGGTTGGTCATCCGTCCGATGCCGAAGCCATCCATGTTGATCGTCTCCAAAGCGTCGCAGCGCGAGAACATGTTGCTGAAGGAGGTCAGCTTCTCGTTGCTGAAGCCGCTCAGGTCGAGGCTCTTCAGCGCGTGGCAATCCTTGAACATATTTTCCATGGTGGTGAGTTCCGGCGTATGGAACGTGCTGAGGTCGAGCGTCTCCAAGGCTGAGCAGTCCTGGAACATGCCCGACATGGTTGTCACCTTCTCCGTGTTGAATCCTCTGAGGTCGAGCGATGTCAGCAGGTTGCTTAACAGGAACATGTTTCTCATATCGGTCACCTCCGAGGTGTTGAGGTACTGCAGGCCGGTGATGTCCTGAAGAGCGTAGCAGTAGCTGAACCAGCCGTAGGTGCTGGTGGGATGAACGTCGATGAACGACGGCTCTATCACGACGTGCTCCACTTTCTGACTGATGGCGGAATTGGACAGCCACGTCGGCTTACGGGCTCCGCTGCTGGTGATGTCCTCCCCGTAGTAGAGCTCGGTGATCTCAATGGACGTGTCGGAGCCGGCAGGAGTGAAGCGGCGCCCACGCATCAGGCGCCTGGTGGACAGCAGGAAGTAGAAGGTCTTGCTGTCGCTGTTCCAGACGATGTAGGGCGTGGGGTCGAAGGCGGGCGACACACCTTCCTTCAGGTAGCCGCCCTCGTAGGGGTGCGCATTGGTCTTATCGACCACGTCTGCGTCGAAGTTGGGCAGACTGGTGCAGCCGGCAAACATATCGGTTGAATTGCTGGCATTCACGCTGGCCACTGTCCAGCCGTCGCCCACGAAGATGCTCTGGAGCTGGGAACAGCCCTTGAACATTGAAAAGGTGTACCAAGCCTCGGTCATGACAAACGAGCTGAGGTCCAACGTCTGCAGCTGGGAACAGCCCTCGAACATGCCAGAGAAGTAATCCACCTTCTCAGTGTTGAACGAACTAAGGTCGATTGAAGCGAGCGACGAACAGCCCGAGAACAGGTACGACATGGAAGTCACGTTCCTCGTATCGAAGGTGCTGAGATCAAGCGACGTCAGTGCCTGACAATTCTGGAACATATAATCCATCCTCGTCACGGCAGACATGTTGAGGTTGGCAAGTCCCTCGATGGCGGCAAGTTGCGTGCAGCCCTTGAACCAGTTTTGGGTGGTGGCGGGCTTCAGTTCGTGGTAGCCCTCTTCAACAACAACTCTAGTCACGGCATTTTTAACGGTGCTGTTCCAGCTTCCGTTGATGGCGCTGTTTCCCGACCATAGGTAGGTGATGACCAGCCCATACGGGTCATTGCCAGGCCGGAACACGCCACCCTGCAGCAGCGTCCGCTTGCTCGTGGTGAGATAGAGCGTCGTGTTGCTTGCACAATAGACGGCATAGCCTGTGGCGGTCTCGTTCTCTGCGCTCTGGGTGCCTTTGCGCAGGTAGCCGCCAGCACCGTAGTGGGCCTTGGCTGCTGTCACGGCATTGGCATCATAGGTGGTGCCGTCCTCGCCGACCAGGGCTGTGCAGTCCTTGAAGACGTTGGCATCGGTGCGCTTGGCCAGCGTCCACTTGTCACTGACATATATGCTCTGCAGCTGCGAGCTGCCGTTGAACATGTTCGACAGGCTGGGGTTGCGCGAGCTGAAGTCGAAACTCGACAGATCGAGCGTCGTCAAACCGCTGCAGCCGGCGAACATATAGTCCATCGAGCCGATGGCAGGAGTGGTGAAGTGGCTCACGTCGAGGGCCGCCAGGCTGCGGCAGCCGTTGAACATATAGCTGAACGAGTTCACCTTCGCCGTGTTGAAACTGCCGATATTGAGGTTGCTCAGGCTGCTGCAATTCTGGAACATATAGGACATGCTAGTCACTTTCTCGGTAACGAAACTGCCGAGGTTGAGGCTCTGAAGTCCAGCACATCCGCTGAACATGTAGCTCATATTGGTCACGTTGGCGGTATTGAGATTGGCGAAGCCCGACAAATCCGTGAGATTCGCGCAGTCACGGAACCAGGCATAGAGGCTCGCGGGCGCGACGTCGGCAAACGAAGGTTCGAAGACGACGTGCTGCAAAGTGGCTTTGACCGTGTTGTACCACTGCGGATTTCCGTTTCCAGATGCCGTCACCTGCGTGCCGCTCCACACGGTGGTCATCTTCACGGGTGCCGCGCTGCCAGCGGGCGTGAAACTGCGACCGCTGACAAGCTGCTTTGTGGATTGCAGGAAATAGAGCGTAGTGTTGTCGGCACACCAGATGGCGTATGCCAGCGGCTCGTCGAGGTCAGGAATGGCGGCACCGGTCTTCAGATAGCCGCCCGCCTCGTCGGTGGCGTGAGTGCGGTCGAGACTCTGCGGGCTATAGGAAGCCAGCGTCGTACCGTCCTCGCCCACCAGGCTGCTGCAGCCGTAAAACATATTTCCAGAGCTGGTGGCACTACCAGTCGTCCACGACAGGCTGACATATATGCTCTCGAGGTCGCCGCAGTTGTAGAACATCTGACTCATATTCGTCACCTTGGCCGTGTTCCAGTTGCTCAGGTTGAGGGTTTGAAGAGCCGTACACCCCTGGAACATATTGCTCATGTTGGTCACCTTCTCGGTATTAAAGCCCGAGAGGTCGAGGCTGGTCAGCGCCTTGCTGTTCTGGAACATATAGCTCATGTTCGTAACGGCAGGGGTGGCAAAGTCTGTGAGATTCAGCGTCGCCAACTTCTCGCAGCCGCTGAAAAGATAGCTCATATCGATGACCTTTTCATTCGTCCATCCGCTGAGATTGATGCTCTCCAAGTTGCTGCAACCGCGAAACATGCTTCCCATATAGGCCAAGTTTGTGGTATCAAATGCTGTCAGGTCGAGACTCGTCAGCGATGAGCAGTTCTGGAACATATAGCTCATATTGGAAACGGCAGCGGTGCTGAAGTCCGTCAGCACGGGGGTGGTCAGCGAGGTGCAGTTGCTGAACATATAGCTCATGTTCGTCAGCTTCGTGTTCGTCCAGCCGCTGAGATCGACGGTGGTCAATGCTTTACAGCCGTTGAACATATTCTGTGTATTGGTCAGCGCAGCAGTACTGAAACCACTCAGGTCGAGACTCGCAAGCGAGGTGCAGTTCTGGAACATAGAACTCATGTTGGAAACGGCATCGGTGCTGAAGTCCGTCAGCACGGGGGAGGTCAGCGACGTGCAGCCGTAGAACATGCTGCTCATGTTCGACAGCTTCGTGTTCGTCCAGCCGCTCAGGTTTACGCTCTGCAAGGCGGTGCAGTTGTAGAACATCTGATACGTGCTGGTCAGTGCCCCCGTACTGAAACTACTCAAGTCGACGCTCTCCAGCGCGGTGCAGCCGTAGAACATATACTGCATATCGGTCACCTTCTCAGTGTTCCATCCGCCGAGGTCGATACTTTCCAACGCCTTGCAGTAAGCAAACGTGCTGTTGAAGTTGGTTGCGGCAGGGGTTTGGAAGCCAGTCAGCGTAAGCGTTGTCAGCTTCTCACAGCTGCGGAACATATTATTCAAGTTCGTCAGACTCGTGTTTGTCCAGCCACTCAGGTTCAGGCTCTGTAGATTCGTACAACCGTTGAACATTTCCTGTGTGGTGGTCACATTACCTGTATTAAAGCTGCTCAGGTCGAGACTCGTCAGTGCTTTACAGCCGTAGAACATGTACTGCATGGTGGTCACGGCAGCAGTGTTGAACGAGCTTACATCCACAGCCGGCAGCGTGGAGCAGCCCTCAAACATGCTGCGCATGGTAGTTACGGCCGATGTATTAAGATTACCGATGCCCTGGATGGAGGTCAGCTTCGAGCAATTCTGGAACCACCGGTACGTCTTCGTAAGTTGCACAGCGGCAAACGAAGGTTCAAACACCACCGTGGTCAATGTTCCTTTTACGATGCCGTTCCATGCAGGCGTATCGGCAGAAGTGGTCACCGCCGTCCCGCTCCACACATTGGTGATGGTGACGGGATCCGTGGTCCCTTCGGGTGTGAACGCACCTCCAGCGGTGAGCGAAGCCTCGCTGCCGAGGAAATAGAGCGTGGTGTTGTCGGCACACCATACGGCGTAGGCGGTCTCGCCTTCAGCCCATGCTACGGTACCCGTTGCCATGAGCAAGAGCAGTGAGAGCATTGCTCTCTTGATGAAAAATGCCATTTGTGTCATCGTTTTATAGTTTTATTTTCTTGCAAAGTTACACATATGCCCTCGTATTTACAGCATGGAAGAGGCTGTTTTTGACGAACTGGCACTTGTGAGTGACGAACTCGGGCGGGTGGGCATCTTTTTTCGATGAAATCTTGGCTATTCCCGTTTTTTGTAGTACCTTTGCCTCATGAAAACTTTGATTCGTTCAATAGTCGTGGGCGCGGCTCTCCTTTTCAGCCTCACGCTTCGCGGGCAGATGGAAAGCAGCCTCACCTATAGAAGATACGTCACGCAGGACGGACTGCCCCAGATGCAGGCCGAGCGACTGTGGCAAGACTCGCGCGGGTACATTTATATAGGTACGTTGTCGGGCTTCGTGCGCTTCGACGGCCGTTCGTTCACCCCCTTCCTGAAAGGACGGCGGCAGAACATCGTGGGCTTCGTGGAAGTGGCCGACGAGGTGAGGGCACTGGGGTTCTTCCGGCAATGGCGCGTGGACTATGACGACATAGAGCAAATGCCCCTCGACCCGAAGGGTCACTGGCTGCTGAACAACCTGAACGCGGGCAGCCTGCCCAATGGCTATGTGCTGTTGGAGGACAGCCTGGAGCAGCATCGCCGACTCTGCCGCATGACCAAGGGAGGAATGGAGCCGATGATCACCGACTCGCTGCTCGACGAGATGACACCAGACCGAAAGCTCTATCTTGACACTACGACGGGCGACGTGATAGCCCCTATGGAGAAAGGTGTCTTCCTGTTCAGGAAGGGAAGCGGCGAGGCAGTTCAGATATCCCATAAGAGCGATGTCTTCACCTTGCTCCGAACAGATGCCGGCTTGCTGGCCTTTGCCTCCGACGGAATATTCCTCCTGGGCAGCGACAGCCTGACGCAGGTGGTGCAGGCCGACTGGCAGGCCACGAGCTACGGACTCACCGTCAGACAGCTTCGCTCAGGCAGCCTGGTCATCGCCGACGAGCATTCGCTCTATCTCTGCGACGTGCCGGCAAGCCCAACGCCCAATGGCCCATGTGCGATAATAGCAACAGGCATCAACCTTATCCGCGACGTGATGGTCGACCGCTGGGACCGCCTCTGGGTGGCCACCTATCAAGGGGTCTACTGCTTCTTCAACCGTTGCTTCACCTGCCATCAGCTCACCGACAGGAGCGACATCGTGAGGGCGGTGGCCGCCGACTATAACGGACGGATGGTGATGGGAACGCTCAACGGCAAGGTGATGGCTGACGGGCGGCTGCTGAGCGACGATCCCTCCCAGTTCTATGCCTCGAGTGCCGTGAGCCTGGAGGGCAAGGTGTATATGGCTGGCAATGGCGACGTGGCCTGCGTCGATGGCGACAGCGTCAGCTGGCTCGGTCTGCCTCGCGACCGCTATCAGTTTGTGGGCAAGGCCTGGGGAAAGGTCATCATGGGTACGCGCACCGGCATCTATGCCTACGACCCGCAGACGGAAAAGACCGACACGCTCACCACCGCCATCCTCCACCCCTGGTGTGCCGTCAGCGACAGCAACGGTCTGCTCTGGATAGGCAGCAGCTCAGGTCTGTTCAGCATTGACAAGACTGGCAACTGCAGGAAAACGGAATACGCAGATCAGAAGCTTATCGTCTCTGCTATGGATGCCGACACGCTTGGCAACGTCTTCTTTGCCTCTGCCGACTCCGTGTTCGTCGTCAGGAAAGGCAACACAGAAGCCCTGAACGCCCAGATGCCGATGCTGAACGGCCATGAGGTGCGTTCCGTCCACGTCTCGCCCCGTGGCTATCTGGTCGTGGCAGTGGTCGACGGGCTCTTCGTCTGTCGCATCGACAAGGAGTGCAGGCCCAGCGGCATGCAGTTCTTCGACCATCAGAACGGGTTCACCATGACCGAGCCGCTGAAGGCCGTGATGGCCGAGACCGGCGACGGTATGGTATGGCTGCCCGGCGTCGAGCAGATGATGTCGTTCCGTCCTGCCGAGCTGCTGGCGATGGGCGAAGAGGATACCTATATCAGTCCGCCCCTGCGCTGGTGGCAGTACTGGTGGGTGTGGCTCATCGGCATCGTAGCCCTGATGGCAGCAGTATGGCGCGCCACCCGCTGGTATGAGAAGCGTCGTGCCCGTCAGCGCATGATCCGCCTGCAACGTGAGAAGCTGCAACGTGAAGAGCAGATAGAAGCCATCCGGCAGAAAGCCATCGAGGAGGTGAAGGCGAGCGCGCTGGCCAAGGACATCGTGAAGATGACCGAGAACGCCCCCGACGAGCGCATCACCCTGCGCACGGCCAGCGGCACCATCGTTGCCGACGTGAAGGACATCGCCTATTTCAAGGGCGACGGCAACTATTCGCAGATAGTGACCTTCCACGATACCGACACCGTGCTCATTGGCCTGGGAGCGCTGACCAAGATGCTCAGCCCTGAGACATTCGTCCGTGCCGACCGCAGCACGCTGGTGAACATCCATCACGTCTACCGGCTGCTGCCCAAACAGCGCCGTTGCATCTTCCGTTCGCCCGCAGGCCAGGAGCTGGAGACCATCCTCCTGGCCCCCGCCTTCAAGCGTCTGCAGGATTTACTGGATCAACTATAAAGCAACAGTTATATTGAAGTGAAGACTGGCGACACCAACGGAGACGGCAACCGTTTGTAGCAGAAGAGAAATGCTTCCTGTCTACAAGTGACTATCTTACTTTCTTACTTCACGCTTGTTCAGTTGATGGTCTTCACCCGCTTGCGGTATTCTCCGCGCTTGGTGCCAATAGAAGTTTCTCATGATGGACTGACATGCAGACACAACGCCACTTAGTCACTTAGTCACTTAGTCACTTGTAGACAGGAATGTTTTTGCAAAGTCAATAAAAGGAATAATATAATGATAATATATATAAGTATATAATATAAATAAAATATATAAGTATATAATATAATATTAAATTATAATCTATCTAAATAAAATCTTCACTTCCCCGTACACTTCGTTTCGCTTCCTGTCTACAAGTGACTTTCTTACTTTCTGACTAAAGCCCGTTTGAAATATTTAACAAAAATATTTACGAAAACATTTGGCAGTCTCGGAAATTTTTTGTACCTTTGTATCAGCTTACAGAAGCGAGCAAGGCACGGCATGACAGGCCGTTTGGCACGGCAAGGAAGGAAGTATTGACGGCCGCTATGCTCAATCCGAAGCCCCCTGCCACGGGACCCGAAACGCGCCATCACGCCGTCCTAGACTCGCAACTGCAAAGTCACAACATTTTACACAAACCCAAAAATCAAA
>ONLL01000010.1 GCA_900318685.1 uncultured Prevotellaceae bacterium
AACAATTTGCGAACAAAATGCGAACAAAATCGCCCATTAATTGAGGTTTATTAAAATTTCACTTTTGCGCTGCAAAGTTACAAAATAATTGTGAGACAATAACTTACAAAGCCAAGAAAAATTTTATAAAACCTCAAAAAATTTTATTTTAACAGACTCATAATCTGGAGGTCCCAGGTTCAAGCCCTGGCTGGTCCACACTGATAGTCTCAAGAATGGTCTTGAGGCTATTTCTTTTCACATACCCTCACTTTGTTACGATCAAAATGACTTGATTACTGACGCAGTTGATATAGCGGGCGGTGATCCTTGGTATCCAGGGGCTGCGTGGCTTTGCTGCTCCCTAGAGGGGTGATGCTGAGGTTGTCGAAGTAAGGTGTACAGACTCGCTTCTTCTGCAATGGAGCTATGAGTCCTGCCATTCCTTTTTTATAATGGTCTGAGGTTGCGCTGAGCACTTCCTTGCCGTCGATGTAGCCAGTAATCTGGTCACCGATGAAACGCAGTCTGAGGTTGTGCCACTGCAGCGATGAGATGTCCGGCACTTTGGCTGTAGCCAGTGTGTACTCACCTCCTATCTCCACATCCTTACGCGCCAGAATGATGGCTTGTTGCTCAGCGTCGCCTATCAGTTCCTTGGGGTCTGGTTTTCCGCGTGAGAGGATGAGGGTGCAGTTGCCTTGGTCGTCGAGTTTCATGTAATATCCCTTGACCCAGACTCCATAGCCTGTACCCACGTCACATAGTCGCCCCATCACTCCAGCCTCATCGCCGGGTGTGAGATAGACATCGGCACTGACCTCATAGTCGCGCCAGGCTGAATCGCCCAGGATGGTGTAATGATGCCATTCAGGAGCCCAGCTGAGGGTGTGCTCGCCTACCACCTGACGGATGCACTGGCCTTGACCTTCTGGACGTGTTGTGAGTTCGAATGCTCCAATGATATCTGCCAGATAGCGGGGCAGATACCCCCAAGTGGAAGGCTGGGTGTACTGGTCGAAGTTGTCTGCATAGGGAAGCGGGAAAGGTGCTGAGGCAGGGATATCGGTGAACGATCCTTTCTGCTGACCAGTGGTGGTGGAGAGAGAATAGACGGTGCCAGGCTCAAGGGTGATGGTGAAGTGCCCGCTTTTCTGACTGATGTCCTGCTGTCGCACAAACTGTTCCTGGGCATTGCTCATCCAGACGCAGAGTGCCTTGCGGCTGAGTCCCTTGGGCAGACGCACTTCCACGCTTTGTGCACTCTTGGCATCCTTGGTTTCGATGATGATACTATAGTCATCCGTAGCTGGATTGCGCATCATGACCATGCTGCCTCCACCTTCCAGCTTCACGCATCCCTGATCAATGTACTGCCATCCCACAGCCGAGAACTGTCCATAGTGAGCATAGCCCCACAGTGCCTCGCGCAAGGAATAATGTCCGCTCCAGGGCTCACGGGCCAGCAACATAGCAGGATCCTGGCTGTAGGGTTCGAGGGGATAGACACCGGCGATGTCATACCAGTTGATAATGCGTGTGGCACCACTGACGATGTAGTTCTCATTGAAGCACTTGACGATGCTGATGAGGCAGTTGAAGCCCTTGAGATAGACATGGTCCTCGCTGTTCCAGATGGGTTTCCCCATTGCCTCTATGGCTGTGCGCTGTTCCTGTGAGATAGGGATCTCGCTGTAGGTGTGGGCACAGACGGCATCAAGAGCGTCGGCCAGCTCCTTGTCCTGCTGCATGTACTTGACAAAGTCCAACTTCGATTTGCCCCAGTTGCCGAATCCATGCAATTTCACCTCCTTGAATCCACGCTCATTCATGGCCTTGCGCATCTTCTTTGCAAAGTCCCCGTTCCAGCCTCTCTCGTTGTGACAGCCCAGTGCATCCAGCTCCATGCCATGCACCTGCCTCAGTCCCTGCATCCAGGCGATATAGTAGTCCACCATGTCATCAGACCAGCAACTGCCCACCCATGCCGGTGAGCTCCAAGCCGTAGCATCCAGAGCCAGCTGTGGATTGCGCTTGTGTGCTTCACGCATCACCCACCAGATGTAGCCACGCATGAAGTTGTTGTCGCCTCGATAATGACTATGAGAGGGCATAGACCCTTGAGTGCTGTTCCCGTCGCCAGGCACTTCCACAAGCATGGCACTGACGCTGGCTCCGAACATGGGTTTGAACACCAGGTCCATGATCTGCGAGCGCTGGGGCTCAGGGTAGTCCTTGAGCAGCACGGAGGTGGCACCACCACCATTCACAGCTCCAATGCCATCGAAACGCTTACCCTGCTGGAGATTAGTAATGCGGATGATCTGTGTGGCATTTGCGGCACCGACAGCCAGTGCCAACAACAATGTGAGAAGCGATAACTTTTTCATCATTTATTTATTTTAGCAGATGTAGTATTTCCTGTAGTCCGCTGCAAAGATAATCAATTTTTTTCAAACTAAGCTAATAATTAGCCATAAAAATGCTATTTCACATGCTTTTCTACACTTTTCCAAGGTAAAAGACCTGGAATTCAAGTTTCGAAAGCTTTGCTTGACTTGGAGTGTAGGAGTTTAGGAGTCTAGACAAGAGAGAGGGGAACCCCATCGCTGAGATTCCCCCCTGAGTCCTTTTGCAAGGCATATATAAAATCTATGGAACTATCACTTTTAGCGGCGACCATGATGGGTGTTGTGGGCTCTTCCACGGCCTGGGCCAGGTGCTGCATGACCACGACCAGGAGCTGCAGGAGGAGGAGCTACATGACCTCTGCCATGAGCAGGAGGAGGAGCTACATGACCTCTGCCATGAGCAGGAGGAGGAGCCATGTGACCACGGCCAGTGTCACGCCAAGTAGTGCCGTGCACCAGGGGCCTTCTGTCTGCATAGAAGTGAGCTGCCAGACGGTTGTGGCCACCACGATAGCTCACATACACTGAGGGACGAGCCCTGAAGAATCTGCCCCTGTCAGTATAGTGGGTGTAGATGTGCAGGCGCCACACTCCGGCATCCCAAGCCAGGGGACGATAGAAGTAGCCCAGGGTGAGGTAGCGGTCATACTGCAGGGCTGTGAGGACATAGCGCAGGTCAGCATTACGACGGGCCCACCACGATCCATAGAGGTCATCCCTGCCAGTAACACTCATCAGGTAGTCGAGGTTGATCTCGTAGACTGCATCATATTGAGCATCCGTCAGGCCCAGCTCATAGGCCATCTTGTCGCTCAGGAACAAGGCCTCTCTCCTTGCGTTCTCATAGCTCATGGCTGAGCGGGGAGGCATAGCTGCGTTGGCTGCGATGGCTATCGTCATCATCATGGCCAGGATCATCATCTTCTTCATAATATGTTTCTCCTATTCTTTAAAATGGTTCGACTTATTAACTTTTCTCGCTGCAAAGGTAGGCCTTTTTTGCGTGCTCCGCAAGGGATTATTCCTAAAGTGGAGGGTGGAATACTCTATACTTTGAGGGGAAATCCCTATAGCCCTGTATTTAGTCATAGGTCGCTACGCTCAAAATTAAAAGCCCTCCCGCACCAAAAAAGCACGGAAGAGGCTTTTTAAACTCCCCTCCCCTTGGGATGGGCAGGGAGTGGATGTTAAGGTCTGGGCTCATCATCACCACCATCACCACCACCCGAGTCATCACCACTCGGAGTGATACCGCTGCCAGTGGCATTCTGGGCAAGCTCGAAGCGCACATCCTTCAGCATGGTGGCAGGATGGCTGTAGGTGCTCACCTCATAGTCCACCACCGTGGGCACACCATTCACCAGGGCAGGACGCTGCACAGTGGCAGTCTCACCGGTGGGAGTGGAGGTGGTCTCAGGGGCAAAGAGCACGCGGCTCTTCTTCACATTGGCGGCAGTGCAGCCTTCCTCCGTGTCAGAGGGAGAGCTAGTGATGCCCACCTTGAAGATGCCGATGCCCTCGATCTTCACCTTCTGACCAAGCTCGAAGTAGTGTTTCATGGCCATTCCAAGCTCGTCGAGCACTGCTTTGCAGTCAGAGCGCTTCACTGAGGCCTGCATCTGGATGTAGTCGGCCAGCTCGTCGGTGGTGATGAACTTCTTGTCGTAGACGGCTCTGACATAGTACTTGCCAAACATCTTCGACAACTCATTCGTGTTTTTGTACTTTTGAACTTTTTGTGACATAGTTGTAAACTTTTATTAAGATTAATAACTAAGGATTATTTACCGGAATAACAGCTCCGAAACTGGCATTCTCTAATGCTTTTCTACGCTACAAAGGTACAAAAAAAATCTGAAATCACCAAACTTTTTGGCAACTTTTTTTAATAAAAAAAGCACCCTTCTCGAGGATGCCTTTATTCTGCCTGGTGACTATGGCACGACGGCCATCAGCTCTTTGCCAATCTTATGAATACCATCCACTATACGCTCCCTCTGATGAGACCGGGCCTTTTTAAGTCCGTTAGCATAGTGTGACAACTGATGCTGATTGATGCCAGAGGCGCGGCTGATGGCAGCCAGCGACAGATAGGGGCTATAGGCTTTCAGCAATGAGGTGGCATCCAGAAATTTATATTCAAACTCGTACTCCTTATTGACAAGCCACCCAGGCACCTCGTCGCCATCCTCAACCATGCCCTCCACATGGAATTCAAGGCTCTCCCTGGCCTCTTTCTGCAGCTCTACAAACGTGTCGGCTGTAAATGCCACTGCTCCAGGCACATTCTCTCCCAGTGATGCCGAGAAATTGTTCTCACACCAAGATACGTCTACTCTGATCTTCTCCATAGCTTGATGACTTCTCTTGTCTTATAAGCTTTCATCTGATTTCTCCTTTATCGCATGCAAAGGTAATAAAAATAATACCAATATACAAATAAAAACTATGAAAAGTATTCGTTTTAATATCTTTTTAACATTCCCCCTTCCTCCGCAGCCTCCTTGTAGTGCTCCGGCGGCCTTCTTGCTGTTCTTCTGCGGCTTGTTTGTTGATGTGGGGCGGTGCTTTTGATGATGTCTGTGGGGCTTGGGGTGGAACTATGTTTGTATGCCCATTCATGACAGATGACAGATGACAGTTTTATTTTAAAGGGGTCCTCTCTCCTATTCTTGGTCTTTTTCATATTATCTTTATTATTATTTATTTATCATAATATATACATTATTATATTATATAATATGTTTAATAAACTATGATATACTAGATCAGTGTTGTGAGAATGGTATGGCAGGCCCAAATAAAACTGTCATCTGTCATCTGTCATCGAGGATGTGAAAAATGGGCATTCATTCTTGGTGGTTTCGATTTTTATAGTTAACTTTGCAGAAAGTAATTTGAATACATGAGCAGAATAATAAAGAAAGGCGGCAAGAGCCGACTATTGACTGGCGATGGGCGGGTTCTCAGTCTCGAGGAGCTGCAGCAGTTGCACGAGCAGGTTATATTGGGATCAGGGACGCCGTATGTGACTGGTTCTCAACTGTTCAAGCCCGCCAAGTGGAGTTACCACAGGGGGAGAGGCAGCATCAGGGGAACGGCTGCTAAGTATTATATAGTGTTTCCTCCTGGCAAGGACGGGATGAAGGAGACGATCGAGAAGCTGTTGGAGAAGTCGGGAAAGCGAGACCTTGCCGATCTTCTGGGCATCAGACCTGGAGGGTACGAGCTAGTCAGATTGATGCATGCCAGGCCCAGGAAGAGCCGTCAGATGAAGTCGCCGCGCGATATATCCACTTTACTGGACCTCTACCGGCTGAAGAATGCTGCTCCCCGAAGGCCCCGCCCCAATGCCATCTCCATCGACTCATCGCTGCACAGCCAAGCCGAAATTGAAAAGATGACTGTCTTTTTCGAAGAGAACAACATCGACGTGACCTGGCTTGACTCTGCGCAACTGGGTAAGGAGAATTCGCTCCAGGCGGCCATCACCCACCTTAACTCGCCCGAAGCCGTAGCTCCCCGCTGCAACATCATGTACGGCTACGACTATGCCTGGGTGAAGCGTGCCATCGACAAGAGATTGTTTCCCGGCGCTGAAAAGATCAGGAATTATTCGTTCCCGCAGTTCAAGAGGTATATGGAGCAGCTGGGCTTCAAGAATGTGGCGGGTGCGAAGACGCTGGCCAAGTATTACAATCAGGCTGAAGGCACCAAGCTGCCCTGGACGTATAAGGACTGCACCGACCGCCGCGATGAGGCCCTGCGCCGCAACCGCATCGTAGGCAAGTTCTTAGAGATGATGTATGAGGCCTGGGAGGTCATTAAGAAGGATGGCGAGAGTGCCATCACCGGAGGACAAAGGGGCTGATGCCGAGAGCCATGCGCCGCTTTATGCGCCATTCCATTGAGGGCTGAAATAATAGTTGTACCTTTGCAATGTGAAATTTCAAAACATTGCAAATATGAATACAACAGCCATTTTCGCAGTCAACCCCCGCCCGAAGGACAGTAAGACGGGAAAGATCATGGGCAAGTACCATCGCGGCTATGCCGAGCCTGCCACGGCCGAGACTGTGCTGGAGATGATCAGCCGCGAGGACGTTAGCCAGACGGTGACAGCCATCCGCAACGGCCAGGTAGAACTGAAGGATCAGCTGCCCTCGGTGTGCCCCCACTACTCGATGTTCCGCCGCAACCACCGCGCCCAAGCCGACATCGTGCCCGAGGCGTTCACCTACAAGACCTGCATCGACATCGACGAGCCTCTATTGGTGGAGCAGGCCAAGGAGAAGGCCCTGGAGGTGAATGCCGACGAATATTCCGAATGGGAGCATGCAGTACTTTACATCGACTATTCTCCCCGTAAGAAGCTCCACATCTGGGTGCTCATGCCTAAGGGAATGACCATCGAGGAGAGTCAGCGAGCCTTCTGTGAAGAGATAGGAGTGCCCTACGATGAAAGCTGCGTCACTCCCGAGCGCTACATCTACATGACCGGTGACGAGGTCTATCGTTCCGACAACTGGCTCAAGCCCCTCTCCAACAAGGAGATAGAGGAGCGCCGCGAAGCCTTCCTCGCCCGTGGACTCGACATGGACGGCCGTAAGCTGGAGTCGGGCAGCAAGGCTCAGGCACAAACCATAACTGCCGCCGCCCAGGACTCTCAGAAACCTTGTCTGGAACAGCCTCAGCCGGCCGACGACCGCACCCGCTACATTGTGGCCGAATGCCTGAAGGAGGCAGGACTGCAGGTGTGTCATCTCAATACGATAGGAGGCATTCACAACGCCGTGAAGAGCATGCTCTCCGTAGGTGCCACTCAACTGCTTGGACAAGGTGAGCTGCTGGGCGTGCTGCGCGAACTGATGCCTCAGTACTGGGACGACCCCAACATACTGCAGCTCATAGCCGATTTCTATCAGAAGTACACCGACACCAGCCAAAAGATGACCCAGTTCCAGCGCCGCGTCTTCGCCGAGAGCCTTCGCCTGGACAGCCATCGTGAGACTTCAACCGCCGAGAAAGCAGCAGCGATAGTCATCGACGAGCAGCAGCACAAGGTCGTCTATGGTGACAAGGCCTCACTCTCCGACATCTATTCATCGCCCGAGCCTCCCATGCTGCCTGAGGTGCTGCCTCGCTTGCCCAAGGCCGTCACAGCGCTCACTCCCGACGAGATGAAGGCCACCGTGGCACAAGGCATGTTCCCCGCACTAGGTGTCTATCCGAATGGAGCGAAGTACCTCTTCATCGACAATCAGTACCGTGAGCTGCGCATGAACTGCCTCGTCATTGCCGAGACGGGCAGCGGTAAGGACACCAGCATGAAGCAGCCCCTGAAGCACATCACCAAGCCTATGGTCGATCGCGACAACATCAACCGCAAGCGCCTGCAGGAATTCAACGAGCAGTACAACTCGAAGTCAGCCAATGCCGACAAGCCCAAGCGCCCTGTCGACCTCATCATACAGCATGTCAGCCCCGACATCACCAGCGCACGACTGTCGCAATGCATGGCCGACTCGCAGGGAGCATTTCTCTACACACATCTGCATGAGTTTGAGCAGTGGTACGGCATCGAGGGTGTCAGGGGAATAAGCTGCACCTTCAAGAACCTCAAACTGGCCGATGACGAGGATAACCCCTTCGGACAAGAGCGTGCTGGAGCGCAGAGCGTCAACTATCGCGGTCCGCTGGGACTGAACTGGAATGCATCGACCACACCCACCAAGGCGCAGTACATGTTCCGCCATGTGCTCATCGACGGACCCATCAGTCGACTCTGCCTGGCCACTACGCCCTACATGGGACTCGGAGCACCCATACCTGTCTATGGACGATATGACCAGCGCTACGACGAGTCACTCAAAAAGTTCATCGACTGTCTGAAGGCAACAACAGGTGAAATCTACTGCAAGCAGGCATGGAAGCTGACAACACAACTCAAGGCAGAGTGCGACCAGTTTGCCCAGCAGACACAGGATGAGGTGTTCGACAACCTCTCGCACCGCGCACTAGTGCATGCATTCCGCAAGGCCTGTCTGCTGTACTCAGCCAACGGAAACAAGTGGGAAAAGGCTATTGAGGGATTCTGCCGCTGGAGCCTGCACTACGACCTCTGGCTCAAGCTCCACTTCTTCGGCGACCTCATACGCAATGCTGGCAGTCAGATACACACATCTCACCGTGGACCTAGCAACCTCCTCGACCTGCTTCCTCAAACTTTCAAGTATCAGGATGCCGTCAACGTGCGCATGCAGATTGGAAAGGATGCCGAACATGCTGCCAACATGCTCAGTCAGTGGGTGCATCGCGGCTACATCATCCGCCTCTCCAACGATACTTTCAAAAAGGCATAGGTCTGTTAAAAGTGACAGATGACAGATGACAGTTTTATTTTGGCATATAAAAACGGGCAAGGTCTCCGAGCGTGGGGGCCTTGCCTGTTTGATTGATTGAATGGTGAGGTTCGCTGAGGCTACTCCTCATAGTCCTCCTCTACATCAGCGTAGTTATCGGAATCACGGTAGTCCATGTTGACATCACAGTTGGAGAAGCGGACATTGTCTGCGTCGTCTCCATTGTGATGCTCTATGGAGCTGTTCTTCACGCGAATCTCACTCCAGCAGCGGAAGAGCTGGCCATGGTTGTCCTCGAAGGTGCAGTGGTCGAAGATGATATCCTTGCAGTACTCTCCTACGCTGACGCCACTCATGTTGTCGTAGATCTTGCAGCCCTTTACCGTGACATCATCGGTGGAGTAGATATAGATGCCACAGTCGCTGCATCCGTAGAACTCTGAGTTACGCAGGAGCAGGTTCTCTGAGTGGTCTGCCTGGAGGCCGTTGACTCCACATCCATAGAGGCTGCACTTGTCGACGATGATGTTGGAGGAGCCCTCTGCATAGACCACATCTCCTGAGCAGTCGCCTGCATCGGTGTGGCCCATAGTGAGGTTGCAGAGGACTACGTTGCTGCAGTCCTTGAGGTAGATTACCTCTGCATAGCGCGGTGTGACCTCGAGGTGTGCCCCTTCTTCGGCTGTGCCCTCTATGAAGAGGTTCTTGAGGCCTACGAGGATGAGGCTCTTGCCGTCGTACTCATCATTATAATACACTCCCTTCTGGCTGTAGCTGCGGTCGTACTCAAAGAGCTCTCCCTCGTCTACCAGCTCATCAATGGCTTCTGTGAGCTCCAGGGTCTCGACATGTGGGATGATGATGTGGCGGTTGCTCTTGAGGGCCTTGATAAACTCCTTGGCAGTCTTGACGGTGACTTCCTTGGGTTCTTCTGTCTTGAAGTAGTTACGATAGTTGCCGAAGAAGGAGTCATCGTCTGGGTCCATCATTTCTTCTTCTTCGTCAGCTGTGGCTGAGGCTTCTTTCTCTGTCTTGCCGCCTTTGCATGCTGTCAGTGCCAGTACTGCAATGAGCAGGAAGGCAGCTACGGTGGTGCATGTGGTGAGGAATCTTTTCTTGTTCATTGTCGTTTAGGGTTTTTTAGGTGATTAATACTTTCTGAGGGCAAAGGTAGCGATTTTGAGTGAGACTGCCAAAGATTTGTGCACTTTTTTGTGGATAACTGTGTGGATAACTTGTGGAAAACGGTGTGGAAAACCACAGCGGGGTGGTCTGTGTGTGGAAAAAAGAGAGGTTATTACGCCTTCTGGATGAAGTTTTCCACAAAAATATGCGGGAAATTTTTATAAACTTTGTATCTTTGCACCGAAAAAGGAAATTGTGGATAAGTGTCGTTGTGGGCTTATTATCAGCGAGTAATAATTCACAGGTGGTGTGGATAACGCTGATGCCACGGCGGAATAACTTTCTGGGCAAGAAAAAGGGCCTCGAGTTTTCAACATATTCACGCCACATCATCCTTATCATTCTATTTTTAAAAAGAAAAAAAAAAAAAGAATATAATAATATGGTGTTGAAAAAAGAGTGGATAGAGCAGGGATACATCGATGAGCCGGTGGACCTGCAGGCAGAGATTCGTCGTCTGTGTGAGGAGAAGAATGCCATTGTGCTGGCTCACTACTATACTACTGGCGACATTCAGGAGGTGGCTGACTTCATAGGTGACTCGCTGGCCCTGGCACGCAAGGCTGCCCAGACTGACGCGAAGATCATCGTGATGGCTGGTGTGCACTTCATGGCTGAGACTTGCAAGCTGCTCTCGCCTGAGAAGCTGGTGCTGTGTCCTGACCTGAATGCAGGTTGCTCGCTGGCTGACTCGTGCAAGGCTGAGGACCTGAGGAAGTATAAGGAGGAGCATCCGGGCTACAAGGTGGTGAGCTATGTGAACACTACTGCTGCCGTGAAGGCTCTGACGGATGTGGTGGTGACCAGCGGCAATGCCAAGCAGATCGTGGACACGTTCCCTCAGGATGAGAAGATCATCTTCGGTCCTGACTATAACCTGGGATCATATATCAATGCTGTGACAGGCCGCCAGATGCTGCTGTGGCAGGGTGGATGTCATGTGCATGAGCGCTTCTCGTTGGAGGCCATCGTGAAGCTTAGGCAGGAGCATCCTGGAGCCCTGGTGCTGGCTCATCCTGAGTGTAAGGGTCCGGTGCTGAAGGTGGCTGATGTGGTGGGGTCAACGGCCGTGCTGCTGAAGCATGTGGTGGAGCATCCTGAGCATGAGTATATCGTGGCTACTGAGGCAGGCATCCTGCATGAGATGCATCGTCAGTGTCCTCAGACGGTGCTCTATGCCGTGCCTCCTGAAGTGTCGGAGGGCTCTGTGGGCTGTCACTGCAACGAGTGTCAGTATATGAAGATGAACACGCTGCTGAAGATCTACAACTGTCTGAAGTATGAGTGGCCCAGCGTGGAGGTGGATCCTGAGATTGCCAAGGATGCGGTGAAGCCGATTGAGAGGATGTTGGGGCTGTCATAGAGAGGATGTTGGGGCTTTGACAAAGCCCCAAACTAAACCTTAAAACCTCAAACCCACCCCTTCCCCTCCCGAGGGGAGGGGGGATTTTGAATGATTTTTATTGATTTTTAGGTTTTTCCATCCACCATTCCCCCTCTAGTTGGAGGGGGCTAGGGGGAGGCTCTTTTTACCTGCTTCTACTCTTATGCCCTTTGTGGCTTTATTTATGCGGCGGCCTTGGAGGTCGTAGATGGGTTTGGATGTTGGGGTGGGAGTGGTGAGCTCGGTGATGCCTACCAGGACCTTGGGCTCCAGCATCTCGTTGATGAAGTAGTTGATGTTGGCCTGGCTGACGTAGAGACGGTTGGTGAAGTAGTACTTGAACTTGTCCTGCAGGGTCTCGCCGTTGAGGGAGTTGATGTACTCATAGGCGAAATCTACGTTGTTCTTTGTGCGCAGCTTGTAGAAGGAGGTGAGCTCATAGTCCTTCATCATGTTCTCGTAGGACACACCCAGGAGGCCCTCCAGTAGCCATGCCAGGAGACCTGTGCGGTCAGCTCCAGAGATGCAGTGCTGATAGACTGGACGACCCTCCTGCAGACACTTCACGATGAACTCAAACTCCTTCCTGTAGCGCTGTGTCCAGCTGTAGCCTGTGAGGTGCGAACGGTCACAGCATCCACTGTTGTTGGTGAAGAGATAGGTGTTGTCGTCGGCAGTGAATCCAAAGGCTGAAATGCCTGCACCGTCATTCTCACTGGCCTCACGCAGGTCTATCTCTGCCTCTATGCCCAGCTGCCGGAGAGTGGCAAGGTCCTCCTCTGAGGTGTGAATGCTGCCGTTGAGCTCAGCACCACGGTATATCTTGCCATACTTGATGACATTGCCGTCCTCAGTCTCCCATCCTCCCATGTCGCGTATGTTGAATGCTGTGGGCACATAGATCATGCGTACCCTGCCTGTGGTCTTGATCTCTCCCTGCATGAGCACCTTGCCGTCAGCCTCCATCTTATAGAAGTAGACGCGCTCTGGTATGAGGTTGTAGATCCTGACCACTCCCTCGCTGACAGGAGTCTCCTGGGTGATGCAGTCAGAGAAGTCGATCATCTCACTGTAGGTGACTGTGACCTTCTGGGCAGTGGTCTCTGGGATGGGCAGCTCAGCAGGTCGTGGCATGTCCAGCCGCACTCCATCCTGGAGGTATTGTGCCACCTGGCTCTCTGTGCTGTAGGCATACGACACCTCATCGAGGTAGTCCATCACTGCGTCGTTCTCCAGATTGACATAGAGTGTCTGTGCCATTGATGCCCTGACCACGAGGCACATCCCTATTGCTATCAGCGTTCGTTTCATGTTTGCTATGTTTTAATATTTACGTTCTTTTGGGAGGGGGCTAGTGGAAGGCTACTTTCTTCCCATTAACAATATATATTCCCTTAGACATACTGGCGGGAGAGACCCGTCGGCCTGTGAGGTCATAGATGATTTCATCAGCACGCACAGGAGACTCCACAAGGGGAGTGATGGCCTCAGGAATGACCTGCTCGGAGAGAGGGAATCCCTCACGGTCAAGGTCACGCAGATGACGTGTGAGCCAGCTCTTGATGTAGCTGATCTCATAGTCGAAGCTCATCAGCTCACCATTGATATCACTGTCGCCACTCCAGCGTGTGGTCTCACGCTTGGCAGCCCCACTGCGTGTGATGAGGTCATAGTAGTATTCATATCGACGCTGCAGGCTGTCAGTGGCCAGTATGCCCTTGCGCAGCTCAGCATAGCGTGTGTTGAGCTTGTCCACAAAGTTGTCCACATCCAGCTGTATGAGCCGCTTGGTGAGTCCGAAGGTCATGTCGAAGAGGAAGTGGGGTGATATGAAGTCAGGATTGAACTGTGAAGCCCATCGCTGTCCCACAGTGCAGTCGAGGTCCCATGCTGCCAAGGTGAGCTTCTTGTCGACAGTCTTGTCGTATACAGCCCAGTAGATGTTCTTTCCGTAGTTGTCAATGGCGTTGAGGGCACTTCCAAAGATGCAATAGTCTACCAACACAGGTATGTCGAAGTACTCTGCCACATGGTCACGGAAGTCCTGCTCGCTGCTCATCACCACAAAGTCGATGGCATTGTAGAGGGTGGTCCAGTCGGTGGTGTCACTGTCAGCGAGGTCAGGGTATTTCACTTCGAAGTGGTCCCACTGCTCAGAGAGGTTGTTGGTGGGCACATAGAGGGTGTCGTACATCAGTGGATAGCCCCATCCCTTGGCCTTGTAGAGGCATCCGCGTATGTTGCCCTCAGCATCGATCTTCTTGACCTTCATCTGCTTGCGGTCCATGTTCTCTGAGAAGTTGTATATGCCCATGTACTCATCGTTAAGAAACACCTCTACCACCCTGCCGCTGATGGCTGAGCGAGCCTTGGGCTCCTGCTGGGCATAGTAGAGGGGAGGGGCCATGTCGCTCCAGATGTCCATAGCCACGCGGTTTCTGAGTCTGAAGACATCAGGCTGTCCTGCATCGAGTATCCAGTTGTTGTCGTTCCTCATGCCCAGCAGCTTTCGGTCTTCCTTGAGCTTGATCTTGTAGTTGCGCTTATGCTTGTCGGGAGTGTTGGTGGTGCTTCCACGCCATTTGATAGATGCCTGCAAGGTGTCGGCATAGGCTTTGTCGGGCTCATAGAGCAGCATGGTGCCATTCTGATAGTCATAGCCGAAGCTGCCGTTGAGCTGGATGATGGGGAGGAAGGTGAACTTGATGAATCGGCTGTCAGCCAGTCCATTGTTCTGTATGAAGGTGACAGTGAAGTAATTGTTCGATGAGATATTCTGGAAGGTGAAGCTGTTGTTCTCCACATTTCTGCCGTTGATGATGATCTGTCGGCAGTTGTCATCCTTGCTCACTGCCAGGGTGATGTCCTGGTTGAAATTGCTTTCAGGCACAGTGATGAGATAGGTGCTAGTCAGCCTGTCGTAGGATGCCTGGCGTCCTCCTATCATCAGTTGTGCCTGTACGGCCGTGATCCATACAAGCATCAGGAGCGTGGTGACTATCTTCTTCTCCATGCAGTAATTTTGTGCAAAAATACAAAATAATTTGAGAATAACCAAGCAATGACGGTACTAATTACATAAACAAGGGCAAAAGCGACGATAATATGCCAGTATTGGCCTTCGTAATAGAACGAGAAATGGTGTAACAGCTTGGTGACAGCCATAGGCACTGCTCCACAGAAGAAGTAGTAGGTGAGGGAGTGCATGCCGGTATATTGTATGAATGGGATCCTGGGCAAGGGACTGATCAGGTTCTTGAGCAGACAGATGCCCAGCAGCATGTCGACGATGAACAAGGGATAGCAGGTGATCTCCACTCCATCGATGACCCACGACTGATGTGTTCTCTGCACGTAGATTTTGATGATGACCAGCAGGAGCAGGCAGAGCAGGGTGACGAGGGGCTTGCTGAGCATCCTAAGCCGGGGCTCGTATTGCCTGTACATATATCCTATATATACGAAGAAATAGGCTATGAGCGAGTTGTGAATTTTCCAGTAGTTGTACTCATTGTTTAGATGTCCTGTCAGCAGGTAGGCTCCGACGAGGGCTATCCAGGGAAGGAGATGGAACAGCCAGGTCCTGCGGATGAGCATGGCACAAGCAAACTCTATCTCGGCTATTGCCAGTGTGGCTATGAACCAGGAGCCCTTTCCTTCGAGTATGCGGGTGATGACCTCCTGGAGTGAGTAGTCGGTCATGGCTGCCTTGGGAAGGGCCAGCAGCAAGGTGAAGGAGAAGTAGGGGAAGATGATTCGCCTGATGATGGAGCGCATCTTCCTGGAGAAGATAAAGGTGGTGATGTCGGAATGGAAGAGATAGCCCGAGAGGAAGAAGAAGTCCACAAGGACATTGGCCACATAGAAATTGTAGGGTATGATCTCACGGCCGTCGTTGTAGTAGGCTTCAGTATGGAAGAGCAGAATGGCCATCATGCAGATGCCTCGCATCTGGTCCACCCATAGTGTTCTGTTAGATGTGCTAATCATGACGTCTTATCCTGTTGATGAAAAGGGCCGAGAGCATGATGACAAAGGGCATGAAAGGCTGATGGAAGCGGGCCTCACCATGACCTACGAGGAGCAGCATCACTGTGCCCAGCAGGATGACTGCGAGGGGCAGCAGGTGGGTGGAGTGACGATAACAGAGCAGGCTGAGTAGGGCTGTGAGCAGCAGCAGATAGTAGTAGAGCAGGTTGACTATGGTGAGCCATTGCACTGCCGACCAGCGTGGGAACTGGGCCTTCAGGGTCGGCATGCTCAGCTCGTCGTACATGTATTCACGTTGCTGCTTGTGGGGCAGGAAGGCACAGAAGTTGACATTGTCGGATACAAAGGTGGCTGCCAGCTTGTGGGGCATCTGACTGAGGTATTCGGCCTTGTTCTCACTGAGCCAGCTGAAGAACATGCTGCGCCACATGCGGTCCTTCTGGGTGACACTGAGCTTGGTGTCGTTGCAGATGGTGGAGGGATTGAGGGTGAATGTGCCCTTCTGGCTGTCGTTATCCCATGAGTACTGCATCAGGGCCATCCATCCCGTCTTGGCCTGATAGAGGAATTCTCCTGTGCGCAGGTAGCTCAGCGAGCCTATGATGCATATCATGACGATGTAGCCTGCCACAAGCTTGAGGCTCTTCCTGAGGTGGAACAGGCTGGCCACGATGAGTGCTGCCAGGAAAACAATGGAGAAGGGACGGATCCAGTTGGCTATGGCCAGGATGACGCCTGCAGCCACATGCCATCCCTTGGTGACGAACATCCATACTGCCAGCATCGAGAGGAAGATGAAAGGCACCTCGCTGAGCAGGGATGTGGCTTCGCCGTAGTTGGCAGGATAGAGGATGTAGAGCAGGAGCACCAGTCGGGCTATCCTGTGGGACGTAGTGGCAGATGAATGCTTCTGCAGCAGATGCAGGCTTGTGTCGTAGAGCAGCCAGGCCGTGGCTCCCTTCATGAGGGCATAGACCACAAGGAGGGGCATGATGGAGCCTGTGAGCCACAAGGATGCCACGACGAGATTGATGGACCCCAGGTTCCAGAGGAAAGCATAGTCATGGAGTTGTGAAGCGATGGGATAGAGCTGATGCTGAGCCAGGGATTCGCGTGCCAGTGCCAGATAGCCTTCACTGTCGGGATAGGGTGTGTAGCCCAGGACGAAGATGAGGGCTATCTGCACCAGTGTGAAGAGCAGGATGACTATCTGATCACGGCGATCTTGCATACCGTTCCCTTTTTGCCGTCGCTAGTGGCAGTAGCTACCATATACACCCCACTGGCTACACGGTGTCCAGAACGGTCACGTCCATCCCAGGTGAAGGTTCCTCCATTGGAGCGTCCCTCTGCCACAAGCTGTCCGCTGGCTGTGAGAATCTTCACATCAGCATTGAGGGTGAGGCCTACGATGGTGATGAGTCCATTGTAGCCTGAAGCCACAGGATTGGGATAGGCATAGACATTGTCCTTACTCATCTCGACAGAGGCATCGATGGCATCGCCCATGTAGGAGCAGAGCCCGTTGTCAGTGCCAAAGAACACCTCGCCTGTCTCATTGTTGATGGCAATAGACTCGATGTTGTCAGAGAGCAGCGGACTGTTGAGGGTGGTGAAGTTCTGCAGCTGGGTCATGTTGTCGGCACTGATGAGGTAGGCTCCAGCACCGTATGTACCTATCCACTTGCGTCCTCCTCCGTCAATGGCTATGCACGAAATGTTGGCACCATTGAGCAGGTAGTCGGCAAAGTTGGAGCCATCATTGCGTGGCACTTTCACCTGAGTGACGTGTGTGTCCTGGATGTAGACATTGCTGCTCTCGACGAGGAACGGGCCAATGCTGGTGCCTATCCAGATGTTGCCTTCGAAGTCTTCGGCAATGCTCTGGGGGCTGTAGTTGTCGTAGGTGGTGCCATCCTGGTTGGTGAGCAGCTTGAACGAGTGCAGCACTTGGTTGCTCTTGGGGTCGTAGCAGTGGATGGAGGAGCTGCCCCAGAAGTCATTGACAAACCATAGCAGTCCTCGGCTGTCGATGAAGAGATGCTTCATGTGGCTGAGGCTCTTGCCGTTGTCCATGAGCTCTTCCTGGGGGATGGAGGTCAGCTCGCCTCCCTTGGGGATTTGCATCAGTGAGTTGTCGGTCACCTGGCTCTGCAGCAGCCAGAGGTTGCCTTCATCATCGTACTTCACCGTTTCCACCAGCACATACTTGTTGCTCGTGGTGGCAGTATGGAGGATGCTGTTGTCCTTGTGGTAGTACTTCACCAGCTGTCCGTCGTAGTACTCAAAGAGTCCTGGTCTGCCGCCGGCAAAGATATGCTTGTTGTCCAGAGGGTCGACATCCACTGAGAGCATATCCACAAAGCGCCAATCACTTTTCTCTGCACCGTCCACACCAGTCATATCATCCTGCAGGAAGGTCCATTCATCATCGTGGTTGATCTGCACGGTGCCAGGACGCTGTAGGTCACCATCGGCACTGTATCCTCCTCCGCAGGTATAGAGCACACCATCCTTCATCCGCATGAAGCCGAAGTGGTTGTACTTGGGTCCTCCTGGGCTGAGTGTCCTGACTATATCGATGAAGTCGTCCCAATCAGTAGAGGTGGTGGCAAAGATGTCGGCAGGAGCTTCAGCAGCAGACCAGTTGTGGCTGTCGATGAGGTTGCTGGAGAGCAGTCCCTTGAGCACGCTGCCCTTGGCTGTCTGCACATAGATAGTGGTGGCATCAGTGCCTATCTTCATGATGTTCTGGTTGAGGATGTAGGACTCGGCTATCTCCATGCGCTTCATGTTGACCTTCACCACGCCGAAGCCTGTGCCCAGGTAGGCATATTCATCAGCGATGTAGATGGTGTTGATGGTCTTGTCCTGAGTCATCGTCTTCGAGTAGAGGGCACTGATATTGGTCACATTGCCTTCACGGTCCATCAGGTCGATGTTGGAGTTCTGGTAGCAGATGATGAGTCGGCTGGTGGCAGGATTCCAGGCTATTGCGCTGATGTAGGTGTCGCTCAGGGCATTGACCTTGTCGTAGGTGGTGATGGAGTTGTCTGTGAGGTTATAACTGTACAGGTCGTTGGAGGCACGCACAAAGAGGGTGTTGCCAGCCTTCACGATCTGCTGGGGCTCATAGTACGACATGTAGGCTTTCCAAGTGCCTATCTGAGCTGAAGCAGTGAGGTTCATGAAGAAGAAGAGACACAGCGACAACACACCCTTCAGCAGATACTCGGCCAGCTTTCTGGTGGCACGTCCACGATGGCTGATCTGGTTCTTGATAGTCTCACCCAGCTCGGCAAAGGTCTTGTCGTAGCCCTCAGGCTGGAAGATGGGATCATAGCCGAAGCCCCCTACCCCACTCCGCTCATGGGTGATCTCTCCGTCGACGATGCCTTCAAACAGATGTTCCTGCTTGATGCTGGTGCATCCACAGGGGCATACATCCTTCTTCTGCAGCAGGGCAATGACTGTGCGGAACCTGGCCTTGCGGTTGTCCTTGTCAGCCAGTTCATGGAGCAGCTTGGTCATGTTGGCCTCTGAGTCGTGGGCTTCACCAGCATAGCGGGCACTGTAGACACCAGGGGCTCCGTCGAGGGCTTCCACCTCCAGGCCAGTATCATCGGCAAAGACATCGCAGTGGTAGTGCTCCCAGATGTACTCAGCCTTCTGACGGGCATTCTCCTCGAGCGTGGTGCCAGTCTCTGGTATGTCCTTGTCGCAGCCTATGTCCTGAAGCGACAGTACTTCTACAGAGTCATCCAGGATATGGCGTATCTCCTGCAGCTTATGCTGGTTGTTGGTAGCAAAAACTATTCTTTTCTTCTTCATGATTCAATCATTTCGGAGTCCCCTCCTTCTGGGAAGTGTCGGGGGTGGGCTTTACTTTCACTTTTATCTGGTCGAAGCCTTCACCAAAGACACCAATGACGGAGCTCTGCGATACAAAGGCCTGGGGATCGATCATCTTGATGAGACGGAAGATGGCAGTGCTCTCACTCTTCTTGGCGAGTATGCAGAGCACCTTGCGCTCCTTACCAGTATACCACCCATGTCCGTCGAGGATGGTCACTCCGTGCTCCAGCTTTGTGCCTATGGCATTAGCTATCTCCTGCCACTTCGACGAGAAGATGAGGAACTGCACAGACTGGCGCTGACGGTTCATGATGAAGTCGACCATGAAGTTCTCGATGACCATTGTGCAGAGTCCGAACACCACCATGTGAGCCCTCTGCAGCATATCGCCGAACTGAGGCACCAGCAGACAGGAGCCTATGATGATGAGATCGAGGAAGGTGAGCACTGTGCCCAGCGACACATCCCTGTATTTATTCACAGAGGCAGCGATGATGTCAGTACCTCCTGTAGAGCCGTTGTTCAGGAAGACTATGCCCAGTGCCGAGCCTGTCATCGTACATCCCAGGATGAGCGACATGAAGTTCTGGCCCTCGCCAAGGATCTTGACGAAATGACCTGACTCATCTACAGGCAGCATCGACTGGAACAGTCCCAGCAGGAACGACAGCATGGTGAAGGCATAGATGGTCTTCGACAGGAATTTCCACCCAAGGATGTGCAAAGCCACGATGCCCAGCACGACATTGATGCCAAAGTAGGTGTACTCCAGGGGAAAGCTGGTGGCATAGAACACAATGGCGGATATACCTGCCACACCTCCCGTCACAATCTCATAGGGCATGAGGAAGACGGTGAAGCCAAAAGCATACAGGATAAGGCCGAGGGTTATGATGACATAGTCCTCGACCTCCCTGAGTATCATCTTATGATCGATAGTCATCCCTTGAAGCCCTTCAGTTACTAGCGTAGTACTACGTTGATCATGCGCTTGGGCACGATGATGATCTTCACAATCTGCTTGCCTTCCACATACTTGGCTGTGCGCTCATCCTCGCGTACTGCCTGCTCAATGGTCTGATTGTCAGCATCAGCAGCAAACTGCATCTCGAAGCGTACCTTGCCATTGAACTGCACACCCATCTTGATCTGGTTCTCCACGAGGTACTCCTCGTTCCACTTAGGCCACTGGGCATCGCAGACAGAGCCTTCCTGGCCCAGCATCTCCCACAGCTCCTCAGCGATGTGTGGAGCAAAGGGAGCGATGAGGATGACGAGGGTCTGCATCACGTCCTTGTTCTTGCACTTCAGCTGTGATAGCTCGTTGGTGCAGATCATGAAGGCCGAGATGGCTGTATTGTAGCTGAAGGCCTCGATGTCCTGTGTCACCTTCTTGATGAGCTTGTGCAGTGACTTCAGCTCCTCAGCCGTTGGGTCTGTTGCGACTGAGTCGCAACTTACTGAACTGACCATATTCCAGAACTTCCTCAGGAAGCGGTGGCAGCCGTCGATGCCAGCTACATCCCAGGGCTTTGACTGCTCGATGGGGCCAAGGAACATCTCATAGAGGCGCAGCGTGTCAGCACCATAGTTGTTGCAGATGTCATCAGGATTGACCACATTGTACTTCGACTTCGACATCTTCTCAATGGCCTGGCTGACGATGTACTTGCCTTCAGCATTCGTGATGAACTCAGCATCGCTGAACTCAGGGCGCCACTCACGGATCTTCTCCACATTGAGCTCCTTGCCTTCCACCGTGCTGATGTCAGTATAGATGGGATCGGCCTCTGAGCCCTTGTAGAAGTAGCGGTTTTTCTTGGCATCATTGTCATACTGCACGTCCAGCAGGTCGAAGCTGACATACTGGTTGGTGCCCTTGAGACGGAAGACAAAGCTCGACCATCCCTGAATCATGCCCTGATTGATGAGCTTCTTGAAGGGCTCTTCCTCGCAGCTGTAGCCGCAGTCATAGAGGAACTTATTCCAGAAACGGCTGTAGATAAGGTGGCCGGTAGCATGCTCTGAGCCTCCCACATAGAGGTCTACGTTGCGCCAGTATTCATCAGCACTGTTGCCTACGAGGGCCTTGTCGTTGTGGGGGTCCATATAGCGCAGGTAGTAGGCTGAGCTTCCTGCAAAACCAGGCATGGTGTTCAGCTCGAGGGGGAAGACACTTTTATTGTCGATTGCAGAACAATCGACCACTGAGTCGGTCTTGGTGTCCCAGGCCCATTTCTTGGCGCGGCCCAATGGAGGCTCACCTGTCTCTGTGGGCTTGTATTCGTCGATTTCAGGCAGCTGCAGGGGCAGGCACTCCTTCGGCACAATGTAGGGCATATCGTCCTTATAGTAGATGGGGAAGGGCTCACCCCAGTAACGCTGACGACTGAAGATGGCATCACGCAGTCTGTAGTTCACCTTCACACGTCCCAGGCCCTGCTCTTCCACGAACTTCTTCGTAGCTGCAATAGCCTCCTTGACAGTGAGTCCGTTGAGTGAGAACTTCTCAGAGGCTGAGTTGCACATGATGCCCTCCTTGGCGTCGAAGCTCTCCTCAGAGACGTCTGCTCCCTCTATCACAGGAATGATCTTCAGGTTGAAGTGCTTGGCAAAGGCATAGTCACGACTGTCGTGGGCAGGCACAGCCATAATGGCTCCAGTGCCATAGCCGGCAAGCACGTATTCTGCTATCCAGATGGGGATTTTCTCGTCTGTGAAGGGATTGATGGCATACGAGCCTGAGAAGACACCAGTCACTGAGTGGTCCATCTGGCGCTCTCTCTCTGTGCGCTTCTTCACATAAGCCAGATACTCGTCTACGGCCTGCTGCTGGTCAGGGGTGGTCAGCTCTTTCACCAGTTCGCTCTCAGGTGCCAGCACCATGAAAGTGACTCCAAACATCGTGTCGGCACGAGTGGTGAAGATGGTGAAATGCTTGTCGCTGTCAGCAACATTGAACTCTACCTCAGCACCCTCTGAGCGGCCTATCCAGTTGCGCTGGGCTTCCTTCAGCGAGTCACTCCAGTCGATTTCCTCCAGACCATCAAGCAGGCGCTGGGCATAAGCTGAGGTGCGCAGACACCACTGGCGCATCTTCTTCTGCTCCACAGGGAATCCGCCACGCTCAGACACACCATTCACCACCTCGTCGTTGGCCAGTACAGTGCCCAGGGCAGGACACCAGTTCACCATTGTATCTGCCAGATAGGCAATGCGATAGTTCATCAGCACCTCCTGCTTCTTCTTCTCTGAGAAGTTATGCCAGTCGGCAGCAGTGAAGTGCAGCTCTTCTGTACCCAGGGCGTGACAGTTTTCTGTGCCCATCAGCTCGAAGTGCTCGATGAGCTTGATGGTGGGCTGAGCCTTGTTCGACGAAGTGCTGAAGTAGCTGCGGAACATGCGCTGGAAGGCCCATTGTGTCCACTTATAGTAGCCAGGATCACAGGTGCGAACCTCACGGCTCCAGTCGAACGAGAATCCTATCTTGTCCAGCTGCTCACGATAGCGGTTGATGTTCTGCTCAGTAGTGATGGCAGGATGCTGACCCGTCTGGATGGCATACTGCTCGGCAGGCAGGCCATAGGCATCATAGCCCATGGGATTCAGCACGTTATAGCCCTGCTGACGCTTGTAGCGGGCATAGATATCACTGGCAATATATCCCAGCGGATGACCTACATGCAAGCCTGCCCCACTGGGGTAGGGAAACATGTTCAGCACATAGAATTTCTTCTTATGTTCGTCCTCTACTACGCGATAGGTACCGTTCTCCACCCATCGCTTCTGCCATTTCTTCTCAATTTCTCTGAAGTTGTATTCCATATATGGTTATGTTAGTTTCAACCTGCAAAGATACTGCAAAAAGATGAGAACGCAAAATAATTGGCGAAAAAAATTGCTCCTTCACTTTGAAGGCATCTTCCGAAAGTTGTGAATAGTCTTTACAAATGCCTCTTCGTGCTTCAAAAATTTCCATAGAAGCCATCAGAAGACCGAAAATTCGCGAAATTTGGCCACTTTCACAACCTGCTGACAATGAGAAAGTTGCCGATTTCAGAAACTTTCTCCATTCCCCTGGTTTAACCAAAGTGCCACTTTTGGTCACGCCCGTCGGCCACTTTGGTCTTGTCCGACGGCCACTTTGCTATAGCTCCTCCGCTACTTTGCACAGCAAGATGGCTGTCCGGCATGCACAAAACAGCCGTCGGGCAACCCCAAAATCACCATCCGAGCTCTTCAAAGTTGCTTTTTTGCCTCTTCCAACTCCCAAAATACCCTCAAAAAGAGTCCTTTTCTGCCTGGAAAGCATCACTGCAGAGGGTCGTTTTTCTGTCAGTTTACTTTACACTTCGTTATCTTCCTTCCATTCGCAAGTGATAATTTTACGAGCAAAAACTTTGCCGTTTGAAAAAAAATGCCTAACTTTGTGCCCCAATAGAACTATAGCTTTACAATGAAGAAAACAATTTGGCTGATGGGACTGGCACTGCTAGGTATGGTAGTCCTAGGTGCTTGCAGCGACAAGAAGACAAGCAAGAACGTTGACCTTAACGACGAAGATGAAGAACTGGTTGAGGACGAAGATGATGCTGACAACAGTGACATCGCTGACTTTGATGAGGCCGATGAAGATGGGGATATGGACGAAGAGGATCGCCCCATGACCCCTGAGGAGCAGGAGGCTTTTGAGAATGAGGTGTGGATGGACCTTGGCGGCACATACTTCTTCTTTGGCGATCACTCGGTCATCCTCGATGTCTTTTCGGAAGACGACACCAAAGCCAAGCTCACAATAGACGACGAGGAGTTTATTGCTACCATCGACGAGATGACAGGTGAGATCAACGTCTATGACGACAAAAAGAACGAAACAGTCTTCAGTGGCTTCGTCACAGCAGGTGGCAACATGATCAGTGGCACATTCCGTGGAAAGCCGATTAAGGCACAAGGTGTAGGAGATTGAGAATGTATCTGAGACAATCAATGCTGGGGCTGGCTTCATTGCTCCTGGTGAATAATGTTTTTGCACAGTGGTCGACTCCCGTTGAGCAAATGGAACAGCTCGATCGAGGCATTGTGGTAGTACCTGGTCAGAGTGGAGGACGCTTTGTGAGTTGGCGCCTGCTGGGTACTGATAATCCTGGCATTACCTTCGATGTGGTGCGCGATGGCACTGTCATTGCCAGCAACCTGAGTGCAGCAACTAGCTATCAGGACAATGGCGGCAATGAAAGCAGCACTTATCAGGTGGTGGCTTGCGTGGATGGCGACGTGGTGGAGACTTCTCTGGCCAGTCATTTGTGGACTGATATCTATACTAGCGTGCAGCTGCAGCGTCCTGAGGGCGATGGCTGTACCTATACACCCAACGATATGTCAGTAGGTGATGTCGATGGTGACGGAGCCTATGAGCTTATCGTGAAGTGGGACCCCTCAAACTCGAAGGACAATGCCAGCGGAGGTACCACGGGCAGCTGTATTCTCGATTGCTATCGGCTCAATGGCACTCAGCTATGGCGCATTGATCTGGGCAGGAATATCCGTGCTGGTGCTCACTACACCCAGTTCATGGTGTATGACTTCGATGGCGACGGAAAGGCAGAGATGATGTGCAAGACGGCTCCTGGCTCTCTCGATGGGCAGGGCAATTATGTTACTGCAGCAGCTACTGACACCAATATCAAGAATGCTGACAATAGCGCTGACTATCGCAATAATGGCAGGATACTCAGCGGACCTGAGTACCTCACTGTGTTCAACGGAGAGAATGGTACAGCCATCCATACCATCTGGTATAACCCCAATCGTGCAGGCAACTATGGACGGGCCGACGACCATCCTAGCAGCAGTGGTTTCTGGGGTGGTGACACTTCAGGCAATCGTGGTGACCGTTTTCTGGCTGCTGTGGCCCATCTTGACAAGAATCAGCGAAAGGCCAGCGGCATCTTCTGCAGAGGATATTATGCCAGAGCCTATGTGTGGGCTGTAGATTTCGATGGACATCAACTGAGTCATCGCTGGCTGCATTGCTCGTCGTCGGCAATATCCTATAGCGTGACCAATGCCAACATGCAGACCACCAGCTATAGTGCTTCGCAGAGCACTAGCGGTGGAGGCTCTGCCACTCTCTATGGCAATGGCAATCATAACATCAGTATTGCTGATGTCGATGGCGATGGATGTGACGAAATCATCTGGGGTTCAGCTGCTTGCGACCATGATGGACAGCTGCTCTATGGTGTGGGATTTGGTCATGGGGATGCGATGCATCTGGCCGACTTACTGCCTGATCGTCCTGGATTGGAGGTCTTCGATGTCCATGAGAATAAAGGGACGTATGCTTGGGATATCCATGATGCACGCTCAGGAGAGGTGCTCCTGAAGGGTGGGCCCTCAGGTGTGGACAATGGCCGAGGTCTGGCAGCCCACGTCGATGCCAACTATCGTGAGAGTTTCTTCAGTTCAGCGGCTGACAATCAGACACGAAACTGTGGTACTGGCGAGGTTGTATCTGAGTATGGGCCATTGATTAATAACTACCGCATCTTTTGGGATGGTGACCTGCAGGAAGAGCTGTTGGGTGACATCTCACGACATAACCAGCCCATTCTCGAAAAATGGAATGGCAACGGCTATTCTCGTATGTATCCCAAGAGAAACACCAATCTCTATAGTATCGGCAACTCAATGACCTGCAATGATACCAAGGGTACTCCCTGTCTGCAGGCCGACATCCTGGGTGATTGGCGCGAGGAGATGATCTTCTACGATGGTGTTGATCCCTCACGCATCAACATCTTCACAACCAATATTCCCACCAACTATCGTGTTCCCACCCTGATGCACGACCATACCTATCGTATGGGTATAGCTTGGCAGAACGTCAGTTATAATCAGCCACCCCACTTGGGATTCTTCCTGCCTGACTACATCGAGTTTGTTGAGAACGGAATGATAGAGCCAGACGATGGCTTGGCCACAGTGCTGATGCAGGACTATGAGCAGGAGAGCGATGCTTCGTTGTGGACCTTCACCAGGTACGTGACTCGTGGGGACCTTACCCTGCAGACAGGCGACAGCAGCCAAGGTAACTACATACAGTTCGCTTTGCCTCAAGGTGTCAACTCCACACCAGTCTATACACGAATTGACTCTGGCTGCGAAAGCTATACGTTGGAGTTTGAGGCAGCCTTCGGCTCAGGAAATACAGATGGCAGTGAGTTTGTAGTCGTCACGCAGGGAGGCAATATGGAAGTGCCGCAGAAGGACTTTTGGTACTATTATCGAAGCTATAACAACGGCCTCCACTCGCTGATGCATCTGGACATCCCTGCCAAAAGCTCGACGGCTACAATCAACAGCGATGAGGCTACGACAGCTGAGCTGGCTAACGGCAACTGGTATCAATACCAACTGAAGGTGGACGGCCAGCAGCGTATCGTTAGTTACACGATTGCCAGGAAGTCGACAGGCAGTATTGTTGCCAGTGGAACGTATGCTCTGCCTGAGGGAACTACCAGCACGCGCCTGCAAGGCTTCTACTATCTGGCAGGACGCTATTATGGTTCGATGAAGATCGATAATATCAAGGTAATTGTTCCAAAGGGCGATGTCAATGGCGACGGCAAGGTCACCATCGCTGATGCAGTAGCCATTGTGAACCACATCCTTGGGCAGACGCCATCAGCCTTCAATATGCTTGCAGCTGACGTTGACAATGACAGCGAAGTGTCAATAGCCGATGCAATAGCTGTGGTGAACATCATACTGAGTAACTCTGTTGGCTCATGAACTAGGAAAAAAAGTCGTATGAATAATATATACAATCAATGAAAAAGATTCTTGTGATGATAGCAGCAGTCATGATGGCTGTAACGAGTGTGAATGCACAGAATGGTTACGATGACACGAAACATGAGGTGGCTGTCACCTATGGCGTTGGGTCAACCTCGCAGTGGCTGGACGTCTATGAGGAAATGGGTACCATTATTTTTGGTGCCTCTTACTCTGACTCGGAATTCACAGGCCCCTACTCCGTCGAGTATTTCTATCACATGAAGAACTGGCTTGGCGTAGGCGGCATCTTTGCCTATGGTAAGGACACACAGGATATGCTCATATCGAATAAGGTGGTAGGCCAGAACTACCATAGGTATTATACGCTGATGCCTGCTGTGAAGTTCGACTGGCTGCGTACTAGGAATTTCGGATTGTACTCGAAGTTAGGCATTGGTGCCACGCTGCGTCATGAGTCCTTTAAGCGCGATGACAGCAGTGTCAAAGACGACAGCAGTTCTGATCTGCATGTCAACTGGCAGCTGTCGTTACTGGGCGTTGAGGCTGGTCTTCCTAATGTGCGCGCCTTCTTTGAACTTGGTTTTGGTGAGCAAGGTATCTTAAATGCAGGTTTGAGATATAAGTTTTAACCTATTTATTAATACATTTTTTAAAACAAACAAGTTATGAAAAAGAATGTGATTACCTTTGCTGCTTCGGCAGCTCTTGCAATGCTCATGCTGAGCAGCTGTGCAACAATCAACAGTGGTGCTGCCCTTACTGAGAAGGGTCCTATCGGCCAGAAGGTGGGAGAGGCACAGAGTTCTTATTTCCTCGGTCTCTGGTCGTCGAAGGGCGAGCAGAACAACATCAAGCAGGCTGCTGAGAATGGTGGCATCAAGAAGGTCACGCAAGTGGAGTACATCGACCAGAGTGTCTTCTTTGGACTTTTCATCAAGCACACCACCCGTGTCTATGGTGAGTAGTCTCACACTCATGTGGCGATGACCATTTAATGATACCCTGCGGCAGCAATTCGTCTGAAAAGAAAAGCTGCCGCATGGTTTTTTCCAACCTTTTCTTTGCCATTTGGAAAAAAAGGAGTAACTTTGTAGCTCGAATGTAAATAAGAAGAGAAAGAGATGGCAAAGAAGGACGGGGAGATGACCCCAATGATGAAGCAATTTTTCGACCTGAAGGCAAAGCATCCCGATGCTGTGCTGCTGTTTCGATGTGGTGACTTCTATGAGACTTACTGCGAGGATGCCGTGATAGCTTCGAGCATCCTGGGCATCACCCTGACCAGGCGCAACAACGGCTACAACAAGGGCGACGAGATGGCAGGCTTCCCTCATCATGCCCTCGACACCTATCTGCCTAAGCTCATCCGGGCTGGCAAGCGCGTAGCCATCTGCGACCAGCTGGAAGACCCTAAGTTGACGAAGAAACTGGTCAAGCGAGGCATCACTGAGCTGGTGACTCCAGGCGTGGCCCTCAGCGATAATGTGCTGAACTACAAGGAGAACAACTTCCTGGCCTCTGTACATTTCGGAAAGTCGGCCTGTGGTGTGAGCTTCCTCGATATCTCTACGGGTGAGTTCTTAACTGGCGAAGGCACTTATGACTATGTGGAGAAGCTGCTGGCCAACTTCCAACCCAAGGAGGTGCTTTTTGAACGGGGGCGCCGTCATGACTTTGAGCGCTACTTTGGCAATCGCTTTTTCACTTTTGAGCTCGATGACTGGGTGTATACTGAGCAGACGGCTCATCAGAAGCTGCTGAAGCACTTCGGCGTGAAGTCGCTGAAGGGATTTGGCGTTGAGCATCTGAAGAACGGCATAACGGCCTCAGGCGCCATCCTGCAATATCTGGAGCAGACCCAGCACACCCAGATAGGTCATATCACCCAAATCAGCCGTATTGAGGAAGAGAAGTTTGTCAGACTCGATAAGTTTACCATCCGCTCTCTGGAGCTGGTGCAGCCCATGCAGGAAGATGGTCGCAGTCTCCTTGATGTTATCGACCGCACTGTGTCGCCTATGGGAAGCCGTATGCTTCGCCGCTGGTTGGTATTCCCACTAAAGGAGGAGAAAGCCATCAACGAGCGGCTGGATGTGGTAGAATACTTCTTCCGTGATATTGACTTCCGACAGCTGGTCGATGAGCAGATACATCGTGTTGGCGACTTGGAGCGCATCGTCTCAAGAGTGGCAGTAGGACGAGTATCCCCTCGAGAGGTCTTGCAGCTGAAGAATGCCTTGGAGGCAGTACAGCCCATCAAGGCGGCTTGTCTGGAGGCAACCAACGAGGTGCTGAAGGGTCTGGGCGAGCGTCTCTCACTCTGTGAAGAAATCCGCGACAGGATTAGTCGTGAGATTACCCTCGACCCTCCCCAGCTGGTGCAGAAGGGTGGCGTCATCCAGGATGGTGTAAACGAGGAGCTCGACGAGCTGCGCCGCATAGCCTATAGTGGCAAGGACTACCTGCTGCAGATACAAAACCGCGAAGCTGAGCTTACGGGCATCCAGAGCCTGAAGATAGGCTATAACAATGTCTTCGGCTATTACCTCGAGGTGCGCAATACTTATAAGGACAAGGTGCCTGCAGAGTGGGTGCGCAAGCAGACACTGGCTCAGGCTGAGCGCTACATCACCCAGGAACTGAAAGAATATGAGGAGAAGATACTGGGCGCAGAGGATAAGATCCTGTCGCTCGAGGCACAGCTCTTCACCGACCTCGTGCAGGCCATCCAGCAGTTTATCCCTCAGATTCAGACCAATGCAGCACTACTGGCACGCATCGACTGCCTGCTCTCGTTTGCCAAGACAGCTGAGGAGCATCGCTACATAAGGCCAGTCATTGATCAGTCGGATGTGATAGATATCCGTCAGGGGCGTCATCCTGTCATCGAGACAGAGCTACCCATTGACGAGCAGTACATACCCAACGACATCATGCTCGACCAGGAGCGACAGCAGATCATCATTATCACAGGTCCTAACATGGCGGGTAAGTCGGCCCTGCTGCGACAGACGGCTCTCATTGTGCTGATGTCCCAGATAGGATGCTTCGTACCTGCTGAGGCTGCACGCATCGGACTGGTGGATAAGATCTTCACTCGTGTGGGAGCCAGCGACAATATCTCACTGGGCGAGTCGACGTTCATGGTGGAGATGACTGAAGCCTCTAATATATTAAATAATGTGACGCCACATTCGCTCGTGCTCTTCGATGAGCTGGGACGAGGCACCTCCACCTACGACGGCATCTCTATTGCCTGGGCCATCGTCGAGTATCTGCATGAGACTCCTAAGGCTCGTGCACGTACACTCTTCGCCACCCATTATCACGAGCTGAACGAGATGGAGAAGAACTTCAGCCGTATCAAGAATTATAATGTCTCAGTGAAGGAGGTAGACGGGCGTGTCATCTTCCTCCGCAAGCTGGAGCGTGGTGGCTCAGAGCACTCGTTTGGTATCCATGTGGCAGAGATAGCAGGTATGCCTAGGAGCATTGTCAAGCGTTCGAACGTCATCCTGAAACAGCTTGAGGCAGAGAATGCATCAGTGGGGAAGGCAGGCAAGCCCATCAGCGAGATTGCCGATACACGCGAAGGCATGCAGCTTTCCTTCTTCCAGCTCGACGACCCGGTGCTCTGTCAGGTACGTGATGAGATTCTTGGTCTCGATGTGAACAACCTCACTCCCCTGGAAGCTCTCAATAAGCTTAGCGACATCAAGCGCATCGTGGCAGGGAAATGAATATCATCTTGAGGTACTCTTAGCGCTGATCTTCTTGCCTTCCTTGCTCCAGATGAAGATCCAGCTGCCTTTGCGGCTGGTGATGGTATTGCTGCTGACGCCAACGATCTCACCCACGTCTGAGACGTTCATTGATTTCAGCGTCTTGCCCTTGGCATCGTAGATATAATAGAAGGAATAGCGCTTCGCCACAAAGAAATCGCTGCCCCAGCCCTGCAGTTCACCTACGCTGCTGCGTGACAGTCCGCCAATCTTCTTGCCTTGCTCGTCATATACGTAGTACCAGTTCTTGGTCTCTTCAATATACGAAATCTGCTGCTGCTGAGCCTGTGCTACAAGCGACAACATGAGAAACAGCGTGGTGCAAAGAGCCTGCTTGTAATGTCTTAGACTGAAGTACTTCATATCAAAATATCCTTTTGTTCCATATTTGTTATAGTCGGTCTATGATAACGAAAGAGGACACCCGTCATCACGACAGACACCCTCCTAATTTAGGTATTCGGTCAGCTTGCGATGCAAAGCCGAAACCTGAAAACTAGTAATTTGTATTCGCTGCACAGACGAGCCGCTGCCCAAATCTGCCAATTCTTTAATAATTCGGGTGCAAAGATAAGAAAAAAGTTTGAAAGTGCGCTTGTCCATTTTGTCCATTTGCTTGTCCATTTTGTCCATTTTGCTTGGACAACGAAAAACATCGATGGAATGAGCGATTTTTGAATCTCGTTTCTTCATGTTTTTTTCATGCCTTTCAGTAATTGCCGTAGTTTTTAACGAAAGGAATGTTGTCGAGGTCGCATTGGTCGGCTGCGCGAACCCACACAATCTTGGTGGTATCAGACAAAAGAAGGTCGGTGCGATAGACTCCAAGGAAGACAAAAGTGGTGTCGATGAGGTCTTTCATAAAGACGATGCGCACCTGTTTCTTAGCAATGAAGTTATAGTAGGCTTCTCTTTGTCGTTGACGGATCATCTCTTTCAGTTCTTCTGTATCTTCACCATCCTCAGCCACTGGTGTCCAGTATTCGGTGATGGTGGGCATGAGGCTGTCGGGATTGCCGTCGTTATGGTAAATGGGGTTGTGGTATTGCGGCGACCAGACGACGATGTCCTCTTGACCAGGCACGAACTGATAGTGGCGGCTCTCTGTGGCTGTGATGCCAAAGAGAGGCAAGAAGTCGTCATAAGTGGCGAAGACCTGGCCTTTCTTTAAGATACGATGGTCGTCTACAAGGTTGGTGCCGGTCGAAGAATGCGGCAGTAGGAGCAACAGGGCGACAGCAGCAACAGCGACGAGGGCTGCCAGTATCAGCAGGCCCTTGCTGCTAAGACGACTCTTGGTATTCGAGGATTCTGGGGGTAAAGTTGTTTCGGGGGATGCGGGGTGCGTTGTGATTTCACTACCTCCGTGCGAAGTACAAAAGGCCAGCCAGTCCGTATATCCTACGAAGCGGGCCAGCTGGTTGAGGGTGTACTGGCGTGGGACGACCTCTTCAGAGAGGTAGCCCCAAATGCGTTTCAAGGTAGTAGTGCTGATCCTGTAGTGCAGCTCGTCATTGATGCAGTTTGACAAGAATTCGAAGTCCTTATTGGTTTCCGGCTTCTTGCCAATCTTAGCCTCAATGGCTTCTCGGAGCTTTGACAGGGCAATGTTCATCGTTGTTTCTTTTGTGCACGAATCATACAGTAGATGCCGACGATAACGAAGGGGATGCTGAGCAGCTGTCCCATGTCGAGAGGCATGCCTTGCTCGAAGGCCACCTGCTCCTTCTTGAGGAACTCGATGAAGAAGCGGAAGGTGAAGATCCAGGTAAGGCAGAGTCCGAAGTACCAGCCGGTGCCAACTTTAGTGGAGAGCGGAGAGTTTGGAGTGGAGAGTTTAGAGTTTAGAGTAGAGAGTTTGCTACCGCGCTGAGGGGGTGTGGGCGTGGCCTTGTCCTTTTTATATAGCCAGAGCATGAGGATAAACAGCAGCAGATAGGCGATGGCCTCATAGAGCTGGGCAGGATGACGGGGGAGTCCGTCGCGCTGTACGAACTCGAAGGCCCAGGGCACGCTGGTGACGTTGCCGATGATCTCAGAGTTCATCAGGTTGCCCAGGCGGATGAAGCAGGCCGTGATGCCAGTAGCAATGGCGATGTTGTCGAGGACCTGCCAGATAGGCACCTTCGTGTGTCGCACATAGAGCCAGAGGGCGATGATCAGTCCCAGTGTGCCGCCGTGAGAGGCCAGGCCCTCATAGCCAGTCATCTTCCATTCCCATGTCTCTGGCGAGATGAAGCGTATGGGCAGCAGCATCTCGATGAAGCCCTTCACGCTGGTGAGATACTGTCCGGGCTCATAGAAGATGCAATGTCCCAGACGTGCTCCGATGAGGATGCCCAGAAAGCAGTAGATGAACAGCGGGTCGAACTTCTCGTCGGGAATCTTCTGGTCCTTGAACAGACGGCGAACGACGATGTAGGCCAGGGCCAGTCCTATCAGCCAGCACAGTGAGTACCAGCGGAAGGTGAGTGGCCCGATATGGAAGGCGTCGAGCGACGGGTTCCACGCGATGTATAGCAGTAGACTCTTCATGATGGGGGCAAAGGTACAACAAAAAACCGAGACCGCCAATATTTTATGCCATGATTTAACAAATTTAGTATGAAGTACCTCGTCTCGAAGGTCATACCCAGGCGGCATACGTTGCCGCTGTGGCCGCTCTCCTCTCCACAAAGATACGAAAAAATCTGCGAACCGCCAAACGATTCGCAGATTATTCGCAACTGTAGGATGAAGCATTGCCTCATTCCTTTTCGCTGTTCCTGCCGATTTAGCGCCAGTTGTCGCCGCTGGTGCCCAGGGTCAGGCCTGCGTTGCCCTTGATGACCTTGGCACCGCCGTTGACGCGCTGGTCGATGAGCGTGGTGATGTCGGCGATGCTCACCCGTTCGTCATTGTTCACATCGCTGACACCCGTCGTTTCAGTCTTGCCGACGACGATGTCCGCCAGGGTGCTCAGGTCGACGCCGTCGAGGACATTCAGCTTGAAGACGGCACGGAAGACGTTGACCATCGTCTCTGCCGAGGGATAGCATAGGGTGTTGCCATCACCGAGGTGGAGCATGGTCTTGTCTGCAGCCTCCACGCTCAGTGGCGAGTAGAAGCCGTAGAAAGTCACGGCGTCGGTTGCCACTTCGGTAGTGGAGCCCATGATGGTCACTCCCATGAAGAATAGGTCGCTGATGGCGTCGCCACTGTCCCATTTCACGATGTAGGGCTTGCCGGCCTCTATAGCGGTCAGGTTATCGGTGAAGGTGAGCGTCAGCGTGCCGTTACTATTGTCGTAGGATGCGCTCTCCAGCGTTGTCGCCGCACGACGTCAGCACCGGGCTGCAGATAATCAGGATGGCAGCCAGCATCCATGTAAGGTTCTTTCTCTTGAACATTTCTTTTTTTACGTTTCCCGTTTATTACAATTATTGAAGTTTTCCAAGTTGCGGAGCGGGACCCAACGCCCTATTTCCCTAGGATGATGTCGACAATGGCCAGTGCATCGTTGAGGGTGATACCCGCTTTGCCGTCGACATCAGCCGAGTTGCTGTTGAAGATAGCCGGCGTGTGGCCCAAGAGGTAGCTGACGACTGCTGCCACGTCGGCAATGGTCACCTGTCCATCGGCATTGACGTCGCCTAGAGCAGCAGATCCGCTCTTAACCACTATGTGTACAGGATTGGCAGGCATGGTAAAACTGAAAGTGTTAACACTGGAACGGGTGTAGGGCAACTCGTCCTCAAAGGTCATGTTACCACTTGTTACCAGCTCGTAGACCTTCACACTGGTCACGCCCTGGCCTTCCGGCGGAGTAGCCGTGAAGGTGACGGTCTCACCCGCCTTCTCCTTCGTCTTATTCCCTTCCACTGTGACGCTGCCCGTTATAGTGATGCCATAATCTATATCGTCCGGCATGCACACGGCCTCTATCTCAACATTGCGAGCGGGCATAGTGAAAGTGTACACTGCGCCCTCGGTCACGGTGGTATAGGCATCGTCGAAGGTGCCGCTGAAGTAGTACGACTCCAGACGATAGCCAAACGCCGACTCGTCGGCTGCACGTCGCGGTGCCTGTTCTCTGTGTCGTGATGCTGCCGACATGGCCTGCCAGTACTCTGCCTCGCTGCACTCGTAGTAGAGTTTGAAGCTTTGGAAGGTGCTGCCGCTGACGGGTGTTAGCGTCACGGTGATAGCATCGCCCTCGGCATAGCCGTTGTTCTGTGGACCAATGCTTACTGTGCAGTGCTGCTGCTTGACGACGCTGATGGTGTAGTCCGCCGACTGCGCCTGCAGTGGGAGGATGGCTCCCACGCAGGCCAGCAGTGTTATCAGATATTTCGTTGTTTTCACTGTCGTACTATTTGTTTGAGTATTTCTTACCATTGTAGATGTAGATTCCCTTCTCGGGCTTGCCGTCCAACTGTCGGCCGTTCAGGTCGTAATAGCGTTCAGTACCGTCGCTGTCGACGAGACGAAGGGTGCTCACGCCTGTGAGATCGACATCCTCGAAAGTCATGCCCAGGCTGCGTGCACCACTGAAGCTATTCTCGAGCAGGTAGGCTCGGAAGGGTGCTATGTAGGCATTGCCGTTGTTGGCCGGCACCTTCTGCCATTGTCCGTCGACAAGCATGAACAACTCTTGCTCGGTGGCTGTTTTGTTATCAATGCGGCTAAGCGTGCCGCGCATGGTGTAGCCCGCTAGGCGCCATTCGTTGGCCGCACTGGCAAGAACACCCGACGATGCCGGTATGCTGGCATCCCCGTCGTGGTTGAGTGTGGCGGTCTTGTCTACCAATCGCACGACATAGGGCATTAGGGCATTCATCGTGCCGTCCGCCACTTCAGTCATGGTCAGCATACTGCCATTGCTGTCGGTTGGACTGTATGCCTTTGCCTTGCTGGTGTCAAGGGTCAGGCCGTAGGGCAGCATAGCCGAGAATACCCTACCCTTGCCCACGAGCGCACGGCTGTTTTCCACGCTGCCGGCCTCGAAGGCGTAGGGCACGCAGTAGTCGCGGCTGTCAATCAGACGGAACTTCTTGGCGTAGAGCTCTGAGCCGTCAGCCACCACGATGTTGGTGCCGGTGCTGGTACCATAAGCCTTCGGCAGGAAGACAAGCGTCTGCAGCGAGTCGATGCCGAGGCGGGCCAGGCCACGCTTCTTCACATCGTCGATGACATTGGTGGAGTCGCACATCAGCATGTCGACGTAGCTCAGGTTCTTGGCATTGCTGAAGAGGTTGTCCTCCATCACCTCGAGCGTCACGGGGAGTGTAATCTTCTCAAGGGCGGTCAGCTGTTCGAAGTCGGCACGTTTCAACGTGTCGACAGCGGTATAGGCCAGTGGTGTAAGATTCGTGATGCCAGTACGATTGCTGAACCACCCGCTGACGTCCTCCACGTCGAACAGGTCGTCCTGCGTGGCGGCAGCATGGGCGGCGAAGGCAGCGAACGACTCGTCGTCGTCGAACTCACCCGCAGATATAAGATTGGTTCGCGTGCGGTTGCGCGTGTACTTATCATCGGCCAGGTACTTGTCCAAGAGTGAGGGACGGACATAGAACGCGTCGAACGTCGGACTATAGTTGTTGTCCACCATCTGCACGATCCAGTGGTCGTCGGTCAGCGGCAGCTTGTCCTCGGTGAGGATATAGAGGCGTGTGAGCATCGCATCGTCGTCGAACGAATCCCAGTTGAAGTCGGTCGTCTTGTCGCCGATGACACACACCTCCAGTGCCTCACACTCCTGCAAGGCCCTCGACTGCACGGTGGTACACGTCTTTGGCAGGATGAGCGTCTTCAGACTATAGGCCTGTAGCAGTGCATAGGAGGGCAGCGTGTCATTGCCCACGAACACGGTACTGTTGTTGTGTGTGACCGTGAGCCAGCAGTCGGGAGCCACGTCCCAAGAGCTGTGCTCCAGTGTGGCGTCGTAGAGATCGAGGTACTCCAGCTTGCCCATGTAGTTGCGGGTGTTGGTCCATGGGCAGAAGCCGGCAAGGTAGCGCAGGATGCTGAAGTCGGCACCCGAAAGCGGGCCTACTATCTTCAACTTTTTGTACCGGCTGTAGTCGCCGCGTGCGCTCGTGATGTATTCGATGGTTTCGCCACGGTTGGTGAACGGGTTGCGATTGTCGGTTGTCACCGTGAGTCCAAGGGCCTGTGCAAGCGTGTTCTTCTCCGTCACGGTGATGGTGATGATCTCGTCGTCGGTGTAGCGGTTATCGTCCACATTAATATATTGAGCATACTGCGGCCAAGCCTCACGATAGCGTTTGCAGAGATCCTTCGGCACGTAGATGCGGAAGTCGTCGTGGAACCAGTTGACCTGGAAATCGAAGGCATTGTTGGCGATGGCAGGTATACTGTCGGTCGAGATGTAGATGTCGGAGAGCTGGTAGCACTGGCTGAACACGCCCGAGCCGATGTATTTCACCGAGTCAGGGATGGCGATGTGCTCCAACACGGTGCAGCCGCGGAAGACGCCATCCTCGAGCGTGCGCACGTTCTGGAAGTAACGGAACTCGTCGAAGGAACGGATGCTGGTGTTACCGGCGAAGATGCCTTTCACGCTCTCCAGCCCGAGATACTCCGAGGGGAAGTAGTGCTCCTTGTCGGTCAAGGCGCGCAGCACAGCATCGTCTTCGAAGACAGACATTACGCTCTGCGTGCGCTGTGTCAGCCGCGGGTCGCTCATATAGTCGGCCAACTGTGCCTGCGGCACATAGACCACTTGTATGTTGGCCTCCCAGGGGTCATCGCTCTCGGAAGAGGCGAACTGGTCGGTCAGGAAGACCAGCTCCTCTATGCCGTTGAGGTTCTGCAATAGGTCGCGGGTGTACTTCGTGGTGTTGCTTCCCACGGCGATGCGCTTCAGAGAGGTGGCATCCTGGAAGGTGTTCTCTCCTATCTCAGTGACGCTTGCGGGCAGCACAACGCTCTCCAGTGCGTTGCAATTGTGGAACATATATTCGCCAACCCAGTTGTCCTTCTCCAGGTATTCATCCACGCCATAGCCGTTGTACGAGTGGTCGTCGTCCCGCTTCAGCTCAGCATTCCAGAGGTTCAGGTAGCGTAGCTGTCCGTCGGTGAACTCGCTCTCCCAGGCGTTGGCACCCATCAGGTGGCGCAGCACGCCGATGTCATCGCCATTCAGCGGTCCGCTGACAGTCAGGGAGTCATACTTGGCGTAGTTGCCCTGCAGGTAGCGGATCTTACTGTTCTCTTTCACGGGCGTCAGGCCCAGCTTGTCGGCCACCTGGCCCACGCCGGTAGTGGTGATATGGGTCAGCTTCGGGTAATTGTCGATGCTGACGATATACTGGGCATAGTCACTCCACGCCTGCTTATAGGCATTCACCTTCGCGGCAGGCACGTAGATCTTCAGGCCATCGTGAGCATCGAATTGCTCGAGGCCGAGGAGCGTGGCCGGTGTCTCGCCAAGCACGATGATGGTGTTCAGGGCCGTGGAGCCGGCGAAGGCTCCCTGCTGTATGGCTGTCACCGAGGCCGGAATCTCTATCTCAGTCAGGGACGTGCAGCTGGAGAACGCATTATCCCCTATGCGCTTGATGGTCGAGGGCAGCACGATATTACTCAGGTTGGTGCAGCCGTAGAACCACTGGTCGCCCACATAGTCGAGACCTACGCTCTCAAACTGCTTGAAGTCAGCGAAGGAACGGATGTTGCCATTATTGGTGAACCGACCATCGAGCCAGGAGAATCCGATGCCGGCAATACGCGCCAGGTCGATGTAGTTGTCCCAGTAGTCATCGTCGGTGCCGGTGGCAGCGGGGTCGTAGTAGCGCATGTCCTTCAGCGCCTCATACACAGCCTCGTCGGTCTTGCGAATGATGCAGGGCATGAAGCGATCGCAGTAGACAGCCCACGTCGAGTCGGCCTCAAACCAGCTTACCTGCTGCGGCATCATTTTTATGCGCGCCGTAGTGCCGTCGAGGATGCCCTTGCCCACCTTCACCTGCTGCGGCGTGAGGGCCTGCAGCTCGTTGGTGCCGTCGGTCTTCATATAGACGAGGTCAATGTTCACCAAGTTCCGGCAGTCGGCAAAGCAGGAGTCCTGCAGCGTGATGTCGAGACTGCTGTAGCTGTCACCAATGCCAGCCCATCCCATCAGGTCGGTGAAGGAGACAGTGCGCAGCATGCTGTTGCCGTAGAAGGCCTTACGGGCCACGTAGTCGAGCTGGTAGTTGTTGTACGTACCGATGTCGTTGCAAAGTTTCACAGCACCTTGGTGCCGCTGTGCGAAGCCAAAGTAGTCCACTTCGTCCATGCCAGTGACGATGGTATGTTCGATGAGGTGTCCGCTCACCTTGTTCTCCTTCTTGATGGAGTTCTGCTCGTATGCATAGGCATAGTTGGCACCGTATTCACGGTATTGGGTTACTGGCTGGGCGTTGCTGTAGGTGAAGTACTTCGCCAACGGAGCCCACGACTCGTTGTCAAGGAAATCCTGACGGCGGCTCTCGTCGATGACGATGTGGAAGTACTCCGGGTCGAGTCCTGCGAAAATGTTGTCACCGGCCAGCACGAAGTTCTCCGGTCCAAGGGCGCGCGTGCCACCATCGTTGTCCATCAGCAGCAGGTTTAGCTCACTGAGATTGGTGCATCCCACGAAAGCCGAGTCAGGGATGGTCAGCAGCATCGGCATCGAGGCGTTGCTGGTCTGCCCCTCGTTAGCATGGAATCTGACAGTCTTCAGGTTGACCTTATTGCGGAAGGCATCCTTGGCAAAGGTCATCGTGATGTTCGACGTGGTGCTGTTGCCGTCGTTGTCGAAGCCGGCATAGATGACGACATTCTCATGGTTGCCTGACACATTCTTGATATAGGTATGGTAGAGGAGGTTCTTCGACGGCGTGGTGATGACGTAGCCACCACCCACGAGGCCCACCTGATGGATGTTCGACAGGATGTTGGCCCTCATACCCTTCTGCAGGGCGTCGCCGTTGTAGTAGCCCGTGCCACCCCAGCCGGCAGTGGCATACTGCGCCTGCGTGGTGACGGCAGCCGAATAGGCCCCAATCTCGAGGAGCTTAGTCTTCAGCAGATCTTTCTCTGCTGCCTTCAGGATGGCTGTCAGTGCACGATTATACAGCATCTTGGCTTCGAGCGTCCTCTGGGTTGCAATCTTTATTCCCTCAGTCACAGCTTCGCTTAGCACCTGACACATATTAGCACCGAGTTCTCCGTTCATACGTGACAGCATACCGAGAAATTCAGAAACAAAAGTTTCTGTAGGCACGCCCTCTGCCGTTAAAAAACCATTCCGCAATAAGGTCTCCTTGATGAAAATATTCTTGAAGATGTCGGCAGCATAAGACTGTCGGCCATAGAAAGCATACACGGCAACAAGATCTTCGGTACCTCCACCTTGCAGAAGAAATTGTTCTACCTCAGGCAGCAAGGTCGAAGATCCTTTGATGTACGCCTCGTTTTGAGCTGCCGTCTCGAAGGCAAGTCGCGCACTCTCCACCTCTGCCGACAATGCCTTTGTGCTGGATGAGGTGATGGAGGTGGAGGATGCCAGCGAAGCCAGCATGATGGCTACTTCGATGGCGATGCGCGGAGCCGTCCACCACGACACGTCCTGGCTGACCACCTGCGACGTCTGCATGATGCCGCCGGGAGCGGTGATGTAGCCGTAGGTCAGGCCATCCTTGGTGAAGTCGGACCTCTCGCCCAGCGGGTCGTAGTCGACAGGCTGGATATAGGCTATGTAAGGTGCCCAGTTGGGGTCGTCGAGGAAATCCTGGTAGAGGTTGGGCGATACCTGGATCTTGAAATCCTTGGGCACAGACCCGGTGGTCCCGATGGCACCTAGGCGTTGAGTCATCTCGTCGAACGACGTAGCATCCCTCAGTTGCTCATAGTCAGGACGGCCGAAGATATTATCGCCGGGGATGACATCCTTCGGGCCGAGCGTCTCCCAGTGGTCGGTTCCGTCCGTCACCTTATAGAACAGGCGTTGCACCTTTAGATTTGTGCAGCCGGCGAAGGCACCGTTGGGAATAACGAACTTCAGGTCGCTGTAGCTGTTCGACGAGTTGCCGTTGGTCTGGTGGAACTCGATGGCCTTCACGTGGGTGTTGCCGGCGAGGGCTCCGCTCTGCAGGTTGATGGTCTTGTAGTTGTAGTACGAGCCAGGGTCGTTGTAGATGCGCACGAGGCCGTTCTCATCGTCGATGTCCTCGTCATCGATGCCTACGACACTGGTGTAGTAGACGTTGCAGCCATCCTTAGTATCGAGCAGCGAGGCCGCGCTGAACTGCTGGTAGTTGCCACTCCACGTGCCTATCTGTTTCATCATCTGACTCTTGCCGCTATCGTCGTTCTTCAGGGCTTCCAGGTCCTGATAGTCGCGGAACCATCGATACTTCACTCCGTCGACGGTGAAGTCGGCCGACGAGAACTCATTGATCTGAATGCGGCTGCGCCAGGGACGCCACGTGTCGCTGGCAAGGAAGCTCCGGTATGCCTCTGGATGGACGCTGATCTTCATCTGGCTGCAGCCCGCAAAGGCATCGCTAGCAATGGTCGACACCTGATGGGGCGCGAGCCCATCCCAGTGGTTGGTGCCATCGGTGGTGTACTGCACGAACTTCACCTCTTTGAGGTTCGTGCAGCCCTCGAAGGCACCCTCGCCGATGCTGAACATGAAATTCGTTAGGGCATCGTAGTTGTTGGCGTCGCTGTCCATGAAGTACAGATGCTCCATCGCCGTGCAGTCCTTAAAGGCATGGGGTGCGATGATACCCACGTGGGAGTAGGTGCGCCAGTCGCCCACAAGATCGTTCTGAATCCAAACGCCGGTGAGACCATTGAACGTGGTGTTGGGATTGTCATGGTCGTAGCCCGTAATGGCAGTGATCTCAGCCTGCTTGTTGCCCACCTTCTTCACGAGGTTGGCTTTCTTGTCGGACGCATCATCGTTCTCAAACACCCATCCTTGCGCGATACGTTCCTCGTCGCTGATGAAGAAGTGGTAGTCGCAGCGCGAGAGGTAGCGGTAGGTGATGCCGTCGATGGTGCGTATGCATTCGGGATCGGGGATAGGGGTATTCGAGATGCTGAGTATGGGGGGACCCTGCACGTCGAGCAGCTGGTGCCGTCCGTTCTTGGTGAAGCAGTCGCTGACGAACATGCCATAGTTCATGTCGATATGCCAGTGGTCGAACGCAAAGCCATTAGGTACATAGGTTTCAATAATAGCACCGTTCGTCCAATAGTGCTTGCCACCGAACTGCACGGTGGGATCGCTCACGAACTTATAGGAGCATAGCTCGTCGCTCATGGTGACGCCATCGAACACAAACGTGCCCTGCGCCTTCGACATGCCACTCGTGCGATAGCAGCGGTCGAGGGTGATCTCGTAGTCGGTGCTTCCGTCGCTCGGGGTACAGGCATAGTAGAGGGCAACATTGTTGTACCCTTCGTAGGTGCCCTGCTCCAGACAGTTGGTGATGGTCTGCCGGTCTTTCGTGGTATAGTGGCTCCAGCCGATGAAAGGCGCGGCATAGCTGCCATCGTTGTGATACTCCACGCTGATCATGCCATCGAAGAGGCAGTCGGAGAGCTTATTGCATGCCTCTGAGCCGTGACCGATGAAGCCACCGGCATACAGTCCCCCGTCGTGACGCCTTTCGCAGACATTGGCAGAGACCCGACAGTCTTCAATGATATTCGTCGGTATCTGGCCGTCCGCCCGGCCCTCGCATGCGCCCACGAGGCCTGATGTGTGGAGTATGCCTTTGACGAGGCCTATGATGTGCAAGTGGCGGATGGTGGCTCCGCATACGTAGTGGAAGGGTGCTGTGAAGGCATCATCACTAAGAATCCATACACCCAGTTCATGGCCGTCGCCGTCGTAAATACCGGCGAAGGGGGCATCTTTTGTTCCCACCATCTCTTCGACTTGATCGATGTCGACAGTCTGGCGGAAATACAGTCCTGCATAGCTATCGGTGGCACTGCCTTCGGAAAGAGTTTTCCAGTCGTCCTTACTCTTGATTAGGAACGGGTCGCTGAGAGTTCCAAAGCCATCCCATGAGCCTATGAATGCTTCACCGTCGTTCAGAGAGATTCTATCGGATGTCGTATTCCCATCGACGAAGAAGTAGGTGCTGGGGGCTGTGCTGTTGTAGGTGCCATAGCCCGAGGTGAACACCCTCTGCTTCTTTTCAGGGTTCACGCCTATGTAGGCTCCTTCGGTGAAGGCTCCAGTGACGTTGATGAGCTGGTTCTTTGCCAAGTAGAGGTCGTCACCGGTATTGTCTCTCACCACGGGGTTGCCCTGCATGTTGATGTTGCTTTCTGAGCCCGCGACGTAGATGCCGCCGCCTTCCCGTGTAGCGGTATTGCCAGTAATGGTGCCGCCTTTGATGGTCAGCTCACAGCCCTCGCTGACGTAGATGCCGCCGCCCACATAGGCCCAGCCGCCAGTGATCTTGCCACCGGTTTGGCTGTCTGTGATGGTCAGCTTGGCACCATTCTGGACAAAGATGACCTGACCATCTCCGGCGGCATCCCCCAAAGCGCGCCTCAGCGTGTGGCCGTTCAGATCGAGTGTGACAGTCCGACCGTCGATGACCAGCCGGCCAGCAGTGAGTGTGAAATCACCGCCGAGTTTCACAGTACTGCTCTCGTTAACTAACGTACGCAGGGCTTCCTCATTCATGGCAGTGCCCTGTGCCCATGCTGCCTGCGCCACGATAAACAATGTGGCGAGGATGGTGAGTGACTTTCTTCTCATGCTGCTTTTGGTAATTGTTTAAGAGATAATTTGCTGCGATTCGCTGTACGAGGTACGGGAATACCCTTCCGCGAAGGTTTGCTTTTTAGTTCAATGATGTTGCTAAATTCTTGCAAATATACGCATTATTGCCTGAAAATCCAAACCTTCCTTTTGTATATTAACAATTATTAAGGTAGACGTACTGCCGAAGGCGGATTCCTCCGTGCTAAGCACGGGTGATGGGTATTCTGCGGTTCGTGAAGACTGCCATGTGATTTTTTGTTGTGTTTTTCCGTCATCTTACACTATCGTCTTTAACTCCCTGAATCACATAGCAGTAGATGCAGTGTAGGTAGTTTGGTCATCTTACACTGCTACTTGTGGTACCAAAACAAGTTGTTTTGGTGCCGCACATCATAGCTCTTGCAGTGCGAAGTCCGCTCCTTTGCACTTGCGTTTGCGCTCGCAGCCTATGCTCCGACGGCTCGAGAGATACGTTCCGACGGCTCGAGAGATACGTTCCGACGGGGCGAGAGATACGTTCTCTCGCTGGCATTAGCCTACACGTTGAACCGGAAGTGCATGATGTCGCCGTCCTGGACGATGTAGTCCTTGCCCTCGACGCCCATCTTGCCGGCCTCGCGCACGGCGGCTTCCGAGCCGTAGTGGATGTAGTCGTCGTACTTGATGACCTCGGCCCGTATGAAACCCTTCTCGAAGTCGGTGTGGATGACGCCGGCGCACTGCGGAGCCTTCCAGCCGCGCTTGTAGGTCCAGGCTTTCACCTCCATCGGTCCGGCTGTGATGAAGGTCTCGAGGTTGAGCAGGGCGTAGGCCTTCTTGATGAGGCGGTTGACGCCGCTCTCCTCCAGGCCGAGCTCCTCGAGGAAGAGCTGCTTGTCGTCGTACGACTCCAGCTCGGCGATGTCCTCCTCGGTCTTGGCAGCGATGACCATCATCTCGGCTCCCTCTTCCTGTGCGAGCTCCCCTACCTTGCGTGTCCACTGGTTGCCGTCGCGGGCGTCCTGCTCGGCGACGTTGCACACGTAGAGCACGGGCTTTGAGGTGAGCAGGAAGAGCTGGCGGGCGCAGTCCTGCTCGTCCTTCGTTTCAAACTCCACCACGCGGGCGTTCTTCCCTTGGTCGAGCACTTCCTTGTATGCCTTCAGTACGGCAAGCTCCACCTTGGCATCCTTGTTGCCGGCAGCGGCAGCCTTCTCGGTCTTGGCCAGTCGGCTTTCGATGGTCTCGAGGTCCTTGAGCTGCAGCTCGGTGTCGATGATCTCCTTGTCGCGGATGGGGTCGATGGTGCCGTCGACGTGGGTGATGTTGTCGTCGTCGAAGCAGCGGAGCACGTGGATGATGGCGTCGGTCTCGCGGATGTTGCCCAGGAACTTATTGCCCAGGCCCTCGCCCTTCGAGGCCCCCTTCACCAGGCCGGCTATGTCTACTATCTCGCACGTGGCGGGTACGATGCGCCCGGGGTGGACGAGCTCGGCCAGGCGTGTGAGCCGCTCGTCGGGGACGGTGATCACGCCCACGTTGGGCTCAATGGTGCAAAACGGAAAGTTGGCTGCCTGCGCCTTGGCGCTCGACAGACAGTTGAACAGTGTTGACTTGCCTACGTTGGGCAGTCCTACAATACCACATTTCAATGACATCTTGTTTATTTACGATTTACGGATTTACGATTATCGAGTGCAAAGGTACGAATAAGCGAGCGAAAATGCAAATGTTTTTGCAATTTTCCGAGCGGGAGTGCCTTCGAGCATAGCTCAAAGGTACGAATTAGCGAGTGAAAAGCAAAAGCTAGTTCTTTTTCCTGTTGATGCGCAAGCGATAGTTCCTGATGGTGCTGTCCTTGACGAAGAGGATGCGGCATATGTCCTTGTCGGAGAATCCCATTTCAGAAAGAATCAGGAAGGTGGTATGGCGCAAAGTCAGCGATGAGTAGGCAGTTGTCAGTTTGTGATACTCATGTGGGAAGGTGTAAGTATAGTAGTCGATGAAGCATTGCTCATCGTCTACGGAGATATTTTTCATTGTGCTACCAGCCTTAACAAGGTCGTAGTATTGTTTGCCCTTGCCTATTCGCAGCATGTTGGCTTCTTGCAGTTGTGCTAACTGCTGCTTCAGTTTGTCGATTTTGCTATTGTTACTGCTTGATTGTGATTCCAGATATGCGATGCGCTCCCTGAGCCGTTCTTCTTCCTTGAGGTGGTTGTGAGCATCTTTCTCTTTTTTCTGATAGAAAGCTACACAGAGAGTGGCAACTGTGACGAGCAATAGTAGCGGCCAGTATAATTGATGGTGAAGGAGCTGATATTCTGTCGAAAGTGCCATTGGTGAAAGGAACAGTGGATTCACGTTTGTTTTGAAACATGTTAGTTGCTGTTTCAATGCCGAGATGATGCTGTCGTCACTTGCGTCAGCTAGAGAGATGGATTGCAGGAACCTTAACTTTTGGGAAAACAGTGAATCTGGCTTATAATTGGAATAGCTTTGCTGTTGATGAGCCAGCATACAGTGGTCGACAAAATAGAGGAAAAACCTTTGGGCTTCGTCAAGGTTTCTGTCTTCTAGTTGCCCCATTGTCTTGTAATAATAGGCATTAGCGATGCAGTTGTGATTGTGGATTTTGAAGAATCCTCTTTCTTTGAATACAGCCTCAGGGATGTCTTTCAGCATGCTGATGGCTTTCGTGCTGTCCTCCATCAGCAGCCTTTCCACCTTGAGTAGTCGGAACGATCCCTGAGAGGTGTTCGGCTCAACAGCCCATCTATCCTCATCCTTCGCCGAAGTAGGAAGGCTGAGGAGGATTATCATCATCAGGGCGATTACTGTTCTTATTCTCATAAGCGACTGCAAAGATACAAACTATTATTCAATTTTGCAAATATAAATGCTTGATAACAAAAAAGCCAAGGAAAGAACTTTCCTTTCCTATGGCTTTCCGAGAGAGAGAAATTAAAAACACTTTTATCTTGAGGATTTATGGCTTTACATGAAAGAGGTTGATCCAATCGTCGTGTACGACAGTATTCAGCAGCACCATGATGATGACTGAGAGGATGAGCACCACTGGCCGCCGCTCACGGAAATAGACAGTTGCAAGGATAATACTGCAAATGACTGCAATGGGTATAAACAATGAAAACAGCGTAGCACGGAATTCAGTGATTCTGATTGGAAGCTCAAGCAGGATGCGTCCAAGAATTACCGCAGCAACGATAGGCAGGCCGAAAGTTTCTGGCTTTGCATATTTCTGCAGCAGTAAAAATGTAAGGACAAAGAAGCAGATAGATTCTGCCCATGCTACTGCATACAAGGTATAGCCCGCTGTCCAGAACGTCAGCAGAAACGTCAGCATAGAAAGCAGGAATGCGATGAGAAAACTTGATTTTTTCATAAGGACAATAAATATTTAGTTAGATTTTTGCTGGCAAAGTTAGGATGAAATTTACAAACATCCAAATATATTTTAAAGTTTTTTCGGGATGCGTCGCAGTGAGGATGATATATATATTGTGCTGAGCAATAATAAGTTATTCTCCTTTTTAGGCCTTGAGACGAATGCAAAGTGCGACACATTCAGCTATCCTGTTGCTTAAAAGTGTTTTGCAGACTCAACAGAAATGAGAATAATCTGTTCAGTCTGCAAAACAGATGGTTTGGCTATCTTACAACAATTTTTCTGCCATCCTTGATATAAATACCTGGGGCCTGTGGGAGCTGGACGGGGCGTCCGTCGAGGGTGTATATGGTGGAGGGCGGAGGGTTGAGGGTGGAGGGAGGAGGGAGAATGGCGTCGTCAGTGTGCGGGGGTGCCTGAATGCCGATGGTCATGTCCTGATAGAAGTTGAACTTGTAGCCGTCGGGGTTCAGCTTGCCGATGTCGTAGTAGCCGTCCTGCTGGCCGTTCCATCCCCAGTTGACGTGCACATAGCCGTCGTCACGATAGCCGTCGATGATGAAGGAGTGGGCATAAGCACCATGCGTGAGGCTCACATCGATGGCTTCGTAGAAGATGGGCCGCCCTTCGGAGAGCTCACGGTAGACCATCTCCATCCATTCGCGCTCAGTATAAAGGTAGCGTAGCTTCGTCTCTATCAGGCTGTTGTCGTATCGGAAGTTGTCGCCCAGTGCCTTGGCAGTGGCAAAGTTAGTGGTGGCTGAGGCTGACTGTCCGAAGATCATCTGACTGGCTACGGCGCAGTGGTAGAGCAGTTCGGCCACTGCCCTACCCTCTTGTTCTGTATAGTCGGCAGAGGAATAGTCGTCGAGCATCGCGTCCCAGTCGTAGGTGGTCTGGCTGAAGTCGACAGCGAACACATGGCTGTTGCTGCCTGTGAGCGGATAATTGACGCTGGCAGTGCCCTCTCCCTGCAGGGGCCAGCGGTGGTAGCGCATGATCTGGCCGATGGCTACTGCCACGCATCCCACACGGCAATGGTCCTCATCTGGCAGGTATCCTCCCCAGGGCGTGGGATCAGTCAGCGGACACATATAATTATAAGGTGCACGCTGGCCCCAGACCGAGGTGATGAGGGGCCCTGCCTGTGAGGGAAAGCCCATGCTTGCGGGAGGAATGGTGGCCAGTGATGTCATGCTCCAGCCCAACGCCATCAAGCCTATAAAGGATCGAAATAGTCTATGTCGGTTCATCCTGTAATTACTTTTGTGCATTGTTGGCGAATTGGCTGATCTGCTCTTTGGTGATGGTGACGAATGTCAGCGCATAGCCGTTGCCGGCGCTGTACGACTCGTCCTCATAGAGGATGGCCAGGCCGCCGTCGTTGAGCCGAATCATCGTGGAGTAGGCGGCTCCTCCTGGCTGAATGTTCATGATGTCGGCCCACGTCTTCCCCTCGTCAGTGCTCATAGCCAGCGTAAGGTTTTCTCTGGCCGATGACTTGACGTAGGTGTGGAGCAGGAGATCGTTGTCGCCCTGTGTCTTGCGGCTGTAGTAGAGGATGTCGGCATTGCAGGCATTGCCGCTGATCTGACTGCTTCGCCAGGGGCTGCCCCATTTGCTGGCATCGGCATGCCCACGGTTGAAGCCTCTGTTGCCCGTATGCCGCACCGACAGCAGAAGACTGCCGTCGTTGAGCTGTTCAAGCTTCGACTCGTCGCCACCTGCATAGGCGTTGGCTGGTCCCATTGTCCAGTGCTCGCCTTCGTCGGTAGAGCTGATGATGTAGCATTGGGGCGATGTCTTGTTGTCGTAAGTGAGGCAGTTGTTGGTGAACATGACGGTGCCGTCGAAGGTGGTGAGTCCCTTGCCAGAAGAGATGAAGTTGCCATAGAACCCCAGCTCGTTGGTCTTGTTGTTGACGGCATCGGTGAAGTTCGTGTCATAGAGCTGACGTGGTGCTGTCCAGGTGACGCCGCCATCGTCGCTGGTGCAGACGACTGCATGGCGCATGCCGTTCCAGTACACCACCGAGCCGGCAGCCATCATGCAGACGAGGCGTCCGCCCCGCGTGCGGGCGAGTGCGGGGTCGCCATAGCCGTAGCCGGCGGTCGTCTGGCCGTCGCCCGTGGCGATGATGTTCTGTGCTGACCACGACCGTCCTCCGTCTGAGCTGCGTCGAATGCTCACGTCAATCTTATGGTTGCCCAGGTCGGCATTGCTGTCGTAGCGCCGGTCGCAGGCCACGACGATGTTGCCCTCCTTGTCGAGTATCATTGCCGGAATGCGATAGAAGCGGCAGTTGTCGGAAGTGGGCACATAGGCGATACTCTTCACGTTGAAGATTCTGGCCTCGCCCTTGGGGTCGCCGCTGTCGGCAGGTATCTCGATGGTCCGCTGCGTGCCGTTGTAAGTATAGCTGATGGTGGTGAGAGCGGCGTCGACCATCGCTGCCAGCTGTGCATCGCCTTTGATGGCGGCAGTGAGATAGAGGTAGTTAGAGCCTTTCTTCAGCGTATAGCCCCCCTGCAGGCCGATGGTCAGGCTGCTGCCTTCGGGCTTGACCTGTGCCAGTAATCGGGGTGCGGCGTCGGCATAGAACTCTGGGTTGTCCGACTGATAGATGCCCAGCCAGTTGATGTTCTTGCAGGTGTTGCCCTTCAGCGTGATGCCTAGTTGGTAGATGGTGGATGGAGGATTGTGAAGGGTGAAGGGTATGCTGATGCGCAGTAGCAGGGCTTTGTCCTCATTGCGTCCTACGGTGTGATAGCCCTGCTTTACTGATATGTCTGCTGCCTTTAGCAGTGCGTCGGAGGCCTGAGTGGCCATAATCCAAGCTAGGAAGGCGGTAACAAGGAGCATCGTTCGTTTCATAGGAGAAGCAGCTTTTTCGGTTTTTAATTGCTCGGCAAAGATACGAATAATAATCTGAACAGCCAAGCGAAAGCTGGGAAAAATAGCAATTCTCCTTCATTCAGGGTGCTGCCTAGGCCTTCATTTAGTCGAAGATTGTCATTTTTACACTTTGATATTCCGTCCACTCTTTTTGAGGTGACATTATTATATAAACATACTGAGACGCAGAGAGATAAGTTGCTGACGGAATTGTAATCTTCCACTTTTTCAGCCTATAGTCTCGCCACGCATGCTTTTTTTGCTTAACTTTGCACCGCAGAAACCCCGTGAAAGCAGATTTCTATTTCAATCATTAATAATTAACTAACAAAGGTATGAAAAAAAGCAGGTATCTATTGTTGCTGTTGGCACTCGCGGTGTCAATGGCTACTCATGCCCAAGGAATCTTGGGAACTGTGACTGACGACCAGGGAGAACCCATCATCGGGGCCTCGGTCGTAGAGAAAGGCAATCCTCAGAACGGCACCATCACCAACGTCGATGGCCAGTTCACGTTGAGAGTCAACGTGGGGACTCCTGTCATCGTTTCTTATATCGGCTACCTCCAGCAGGAAATGAAGGCCCACAACGGCATGGTGGTGCGCCTGCAGGAAGACGCCCAGACGCTGAACGACGTGGTGGTCATCGGCTACGGCGTGCAGAAGAAGAGTGTGGTCACCGCCTCTATCGCGAAGGTGAGCGCTGAAGACCTGGAAGGCAAGACACGCCTAAGGGCTGAGGATGCCCTGAAGGGCATGGCCGCTGGTGTGAGTGTCACGTCGGCCTCTGGTCAGCCAGGCTCAAAGTCGCTCATCCGCATTCGTGGTATCGGCACCATCAACGACTCCGAGCCTCTCTACATCATCGACGGCATGCCCACTAACCAGGACGGTATGGAGAGTGTGAATCCTGAGGACATCGAGTCGATCGAAGTGCTGAAGGATGCTGCCTCAGGTGCTATCTATGGTGCCCGTGCTGCCAATGGTGTAATCCTCGTCACCACGAAGAAGGGTAAGATTGGCAAGGCACAGATCAACTACAACTTCTCCACCGGCTGGCAGTCGGCATGGAAGAGGCGCGATGTCACTGGTGCCACCGACTATGCCATCCTGCAGAATGAGCGCAAGGTGGAGAACGGCATGGCTCCCGCGTTTATGGATCCCTACAACATCGTCGATGCCAACGGTGACAAGGTCATGGGCTTTGGCACTGACTGGCAGGATCTGCTCTTCAACGACAATGCCCCCATCACCCAGCACGATGTCAGTATCAGCGGAGCATCGGAGCAGGGCAACTACTACCTCTCGCTGGGCTATTTCTCTCAGGAGGGTATCGTGGGCGGTAACTTCGGCCAGTCGAACTACGATCGTCTGACCATCCGCTCGAACAACAACTACACCCTGCTAGATCTCTCTAAGGAGCGCGACTTCCTGAACAAGCTCGACCTAGGTGCCAACATTTCTTATATGCGTGTGCACAATACGGGCATCGACGCTAACTCTACCTGGGGCTCACCCCTCGGCTCGGCCCTCTATTTGGCTCCCACGCTGCCCGTCACCCTGCGCGGCGGCTACGATGAGAACGGCAATGCCAACATTGGTCAGCGCATGATTGACCAGTATCCGCAATACGACATGTACGTCGATGCAAACGGCAATCCCTATACCGTGCCCAACTTCATCGGTAGCTATCAGGAGCAGAACAACCCCATCGCCATGATGCAGCGTAACCCAAGCAAGAACTGGAGCCATAAGCTAATGCCCAAGTTCTCGCTCGACCTCCAGTTGTGGGACAATCTGAAGTATCATTTCACCTACAGCGCCGAGCTCTCCTTCTGGGGATATAATGCTGCCACGTTGGAGAAGTACTACCTCTCGGGCAACAACAATGCCGACCACACTTCGGCCACGGCCTACAAGGGCAACAACTCTATCTGGCAGGTGGAGAACACGCTGACTTACGACAAGCAGATGGGCAAGCACAGCATCGGAGTGGTGATAGGACAGAGTGCCCTGAAGTCGAAGGGCGACGAGCTGGGCGGTTCTCACTGGTATCTGGTGAACCCCAACAAGCCTTCGCTGAACTACACCACTGGCGGCGATCTCGAGCTGACCACCGATGCCGACGGCAAGGTGACGGGTGCCAAGAGCCTGGTCGGTGCTTGGGGCGGTCCCTATGTGGAGCATCGCCTGAGCTCACTCTTCGGACGTGTGAGCTACAACTACGACGAGCGCTACATGCTGCAGGCAACGGTGCGTCGTGACGGCAGCTCGCGTTTCGGCTCGAACAAGAAATATGGTACCTTCCCCTCGGTATCAGTAGGTTGGAACATCATGAACGAGGAGTTCATGGAGTCGCAGCGCGACTGGCTGTCGAACCTGAAGCTGCGCGCCAGCTGGGGTAAGAACGGTATCGACAACATACCCGACTTCCGCTTCAGCACCCAGACCACCACAGGTGGCAACAACAACTATTACTTCGGTAAGCAGGCCGGTATGGTCTACGGTTCGAAGTCCGACCACCTGGCCAACGAAGACCTGCGTTGGGAGGAGAGCGAACAGACCGACCTCGGCCTCGACTTCGGTTTCTTCAACAATCAGCTGACCTTCAGTGTTGACTACTATGTGAAGAAGACCAACGGTATGATCATCCAGACTCCTATTCCCAGCTATGTGGGTGAGGAGAAGCCCTACGCCAACGTGGGCGATATGAAAAACTCCGGTTGGGAGTTTGAGCTGGGCTACAAGTGGCACATCAGCGATGCCAACTTCTCAGTGAAGGGTAATGCCAGCTACCTGAAGAACGAACTGAAGAATCTGGGTAACGACACCGGCTTCCTGAACTACGGCATCTCGCAGTTCAGCGATGGCGGCACACGTGCTGAGAACGGACAGCCCTTCCCCTTCTTCTATGGTTACAAGACCAACGGCATCTTCCAGAACGTGGCTGAGGTGAATGCCTATACCAATGCCAACGGCGCACTCATCCAGCCTGAGGCTCAGCCTGGCGACTTCCGCTTCGTCGATATGAATGGCGACGGACAGATCACTAGCGACGACCGTACCAACATCGGTAACGGCGTGCCCACATGGACCTTCGGTCTCACCTTCAACGCTGAATGGAAGGGCTTCGACCTGGGTCTCTTCTTCCAGGGTGTCAGCGGTGCCGATGTCTTCGACGCCACCTACCGTCAGGACATCGAGTCGGCCAACTATCCCACCTGGGTGCTGCAGCGCTGGACGGGCGAGGGAACCTCGAACACCGTGCCCACGTTGGGCAACTCGAAGAACTGGGTAATCAGCGACATGTATATCCAGGACGGCAGCTACCTGCGCCTGAAGAACCTCACGCTGGGCTACACGCTGCCCCGCATGCTGACTCAGAAGATTGGCATCAACCGCCTGCGCATCTACGGTCGTGCCGAGAACCTCATCACCTGGACCAAGTACTGGGGCTTCGATCCTGAAATCGGTTCGAGCGTCACCTCTATGGGCGTTGACTACGGAGTCTATCCGCAGGCTCGCACCTGGACCATTGGCTGCAACATTTCACTATAAAAACCCACCTTCGTGAATAATTAGTAAAAACACCATAAAAAGAATCCAAATATGAAAACTAAGAATATAAAGCATTTCCTCGCTGCTGGTTTGGTATGTTGCGGTTTTACCGCAACCCTCACCTCCTGCAGCGACGATTTCCTGGAGGTGACCAAGCCCGACGGCGAGCCCCTGGAGGAATACTATGTCAACGAAACGACCCTCAACGAGGCACTCACCTCGGCATACGCTCCCCTGCACTGGCCCGACTGGGATAATGTGGCTTACAACGACCTGACCGTCGACGCCGAAATCATGGGCGACGACTTCTGGGTGGGCGGCTCCAGCAATACCGACAACCAGCACTGGCACCGTCTGTTCAACTTCGAGGCTGACGGCAACAATACCCTGGGCACCCTCTGGGGCGACTTCTATAGTGGCATCAAGCGCTGCAATGACGCCATCAAGTATGCTTCATGGGGCAATGCCAGCGAAAAATTCTGCCGCTCTATGGAGATGCAGGCCCGTCTGCTTCGCGTGTACTATTATAACATTCTGTGGCACTTCTATGGTAACGTGCCTTTCTACATTGAGAACCTGAGCGTGCCCTACACTGCTCCTCAGATCACTGCCGACGAGATCTACGCCCGCCTGCTGCCCGAGCTGGAGGAGATTATCGCCTCGAAAGTGCTGCCTCTGCGCTGGGGAGATGCCGATGCCGGCCGTGTGAGCCAGGCTATGGCCTACATGCTCTATGCCGAGATGGTGATGTATCAGAACGACGCTGCCCGCTATCCACAGGCCCTCGCCTATATGAAGGAGCTCATCGCCAGCAACGACTACGAGCTGAACCCCGACTTTGCCAACATCTGGCAGGAGAGTGGTGAGTGGTGCAAGGAGAGCATCTTCGAAATCAACTATAACGACGACCAGGCTCAGCGCGACTGGGGCTGGGCTGCCCTGAACGCTGGTGGCAGCGTGTTCCCCACCCTCTGCTCGCCCAACGCATGGCCTGGCGGCGATGGCTGGGATACTGGTAACGACGGCTGGGGCTTCCTGCCCGTGAAGGTGGAGACCTACAACATGTATGCTGAAGGCGACCTGCGCCGCGATGCTACTATCTGGGACGTTCGTGGCTACAGCTATACTGAGCGCTATCAGGACACCCACCTCTGGCACGGCAAGTATCGCCCGCAGTCAGCCAACAATGTGGACTGCCCCACCTCGAAGAACCTGAACTACAACAACAACAAGCGCATCTATCGCTATGCCGAGACCCTGCTCAATGCTGCCGAGCTGCTGTTGCAGACGGGTGGCAGTACCAGCGAGGCTGCAGGTTATGTCAGTCAGGTGCGCCAGCGTGCAGGACTCGCTGCCGTGAGCAGCGTCACCATCGACGACATCTTTACTGAGCGTCATCTGGAGTTCTGCGGCGAGGGCAAGCGCTACTTCGACCTCGTGCGTGCTGAAGGCATCAGCGGTGCCACCCAGAAGGCCAGCACCGTGCTCGTGCCCGACAACTACGGCTACCGCACTAACTCATGGACACCTTCCAAGAAGCATATCCCTCTGTCACAGTCTGAGCTCGATGCTGATCCCAGCCTGAAGCAGAACGAATATTAGGCCCACCCCCAACCCCTCCCCAAGGGAGGGGAGATAAGATAGACCATTAACATAAATAAAGCATAAACAATTATGATTAGCAAGAATATAAAATTGTTCCTCGTCAGCAGTCTGGTATGTTGTGTTGCCAACACAACCTTCACCGCCTGCTCGCCCGACGAATTCGAAGGCGCTGACCCCGCAGGGTTGCCCACCGCTGGCGGCGCTGACTTCCAGATGACCGTCGACCAGGAGACCAACCAGATGGTGGCCACCTATACGCCCTCTGCCGGCACCTATCCAGTATGGATCATCGATGGTGCCAGCTACTCCACCCTGCAAGAGGTGGGTTACACCAATACCGAGGCTGGCACGCATACCATCGAGCTGCGCATTGGCAACCGCAACGGCATCAGCCAGGCCGGTGTCAAGAAGAGTTTCACCTTCAACGAGACAAAGGTGGACTGGAGTACCGACTTCCGCCGTATCACCGGCAAGGAATGGCGCATCGCCAACCGTGAGGTGGGACACATGGGCTGCGGCCCTGCTGGCACCGATGCCACTGAGTGGTGGAGTGCTGCCGTGAACGACAAAAAGGACTTCGGTGTCTATGATGACCGTATTTCCTTCACCGCCGACACCCGTAAGGGAGGTTCCTTTACCTACAATGCCGGTGCCGACGGCATGACCTACGTGAACAAGGGATGCACTACCTGGGGTACGCAGAATAATGATGCTGATGTCGACGTAGCCATTGGCAACCAGACCACTACCTGGGAATTCTCAATCCTTGACTGGACGAACGCCAATGGTGAGGTTATCACTGGAAACAAGTACATCCAGCTGGCTGCCAACACAGCCTTCCCCTACATCAGCTCTGACACACAGTATCAGAACCCGCTTTTCCGCGTGGAGCAGCTCACCAATTCGAAGATGGTGCTCTTCTATGAGACACCCGATCGCTCCATTGCCTGGCGATTCGTCTTTACCAGTGCTGCTGACCAGCGCTTAGTCGAGGAGAGCGGCTTCGATGCCAACAGCGACTTCAACCTCTGGAAGGGCATCACCCCAACCATGTCGTTCTACTACAACCCCGACCCCAGCTGGGGCAATGATCAGACAGCCCTCATGGAGTCGCTCTTCAAGATGGGCAACAACGACTACACCGTCAGCATCCCGCAGCAGTGCTATGCCGAGTGGCAGGCACAAGTGCACTTCCACACCGCCCTCGTCGCCTCGGCTGCCACGAGCTACGACTTCTCGTGCATCCTCACCTCCGACCGCGACATCGACGGCGTGGTGGTGAAGCTCACCAACGAGAACGACTCCGAGGCTATCATCGACGAGCATGGCATCAGCCTGAAAGCCGGCCAGGAGTATGTCTTCTGGAAGAGCGACGTGCCTGGCAAGGACCTCAACCCCGTGAAGCTCGTCTTCGACTTCGGCTATGCCGCCGGTGAGACCAACGTCAACATCTCAAGCATCGTGCTCAAGGAACATGCCAACGACGACGGCACCATCGTGCCCAGTCAGCAGGGCGGCGGTGAGGAACAAGGCGTCACATGGGTGGCCGTCGACTCACCCGATAACCTGGCCGCAGGCTTCAACACCAAGGGTGAGATGAACTTCTGGTGGAGCGATGCCTCATGGAGCCAGATTGGCGACCCTGAATTTTCCTACGCCGGTGGTGTCTACACTATCAAGTCCGTCGATGCCACCGTCAGTGAGTGGCAGGCCCAGAACTCCATCCAGAACGTGGCCATCAACATCGAGGAGGGCCAGGCCTATGACCTGCGTGTGAAGCTTGTGACCAACCAGGAGCTGGGTCGCTTCACGCTGAAGCTCTGTGAGCAGGATGACGACGACAACACCCTTGTCTACCGTGGCGACCTGAAGCTCGAGGACGGTGAGAACATCATCGAGCTGACCAATCTCGTGGCTGCCTACAGCGGCAACAAGGCCGACAAGGCCAACAAGGGGTCATTCACCGAAGGTAAGTTCTTCATCGACCTAGGCGGATGCCCCGCCGGCTTCGAGCTGCAAATCAGCGACCTCATCGTGCAGAAACATACCGCACCCGCCGTTGACGAGAGCGACCCCACCCTCGTGGACTGGGCTGCCGCCGACGCTGCCGAGAACCTTGGTGCCGCCTTCAACAGCAAAGGAGCGATGAACTTCTGGTGGAGTGATGCCTCGTGGAGCCAGATTGCCGATCCTACCTTCTCCTACGCCGACGGTGTCTACACCATCAAGGCCGACAATGCCACCGTCAGCGAGTGGCAGGCCCAGAACTCCATCCAGGAGGTGGATCTCAATATTGAGGCCGGCCAGGCCTACGACATCAGCGTCCGTCTGGAGGCCAACCAAGAGCTGGGACGCTACACGCTGAAGCTCTGCGAGCAGGACGATGACGACAACACGCTGCTCTATCGTGGCGACCTGAAGATGGAGGACGGCGAGAACATCGTGCAGTTTGCCAACCTCGTGGCTGCCTACAACGGCAACAAAGCCGACAAGGCCAATCCCGGTGCCTTCACCAAGGCAAAGTTCTTTATCGACCTGGGTGGCTGTCCCGCCGGCTTTGAAGTGAAACTGAGCCAGATCATCGTCCAGAAGCACAAGCTGAAGTAACACCATGAGAAACATGATATTAGTCAGTTCAATGCTCGTCATCGCCATGGCCATCACCGGCTGTGGCGGCGACGACGCCCACGACCCTGTTGCCGATGCCGCTGTCATCAGCACCTCCTTGGAGAGCATCACCGCTCCCGCCGATGGCGGCACCTACAGCGTCAGCGTCACGACAACGGGCAAGGAGTGGGGGGCTTATGCCGATCAGGACTTTATCACGGTAGAATCCAGCAATACGGCAGCCCAGTCGGGCACTATCACGGTCAAGATACCTGCTAATCCTACGACCAGTGCCCGCACGGGCTCCGTCAACATCATGTCGGGCTCTGCCCGCAAGGTCATCGGCGTACAGCAGGAGGCTGCCGCTCAGTCGGCCTACTACGCTCCTGAAGGCTATGCTCTCGTCTGGCACGATGAGTTCGACAAAGGGGCGGAGCTGAATGCCGCCGACTGGACGCATGAGGTGTGGGGTAAGGGTCGTGTGAACAATGAGCTGCAGGAATATGTCAACCACCGTACGCCCGAAGGCCAGCTGGTGACTGAGGTGCGTGGTGGCAAGCTGCGCATCACCGCCCTGAAGGAGAACGGCAAGGTCTACTCCGGCCGCGTCTACGCCAAGGTGAAGGAAGGCTGGACCTACGGCTACATCGAGGCTTCAATCAAGCTGCCGAAGGGCAAGGGCACTTGGCCTGCCTTCTGGATGATGCCCGTAAACTTCCGCTCGTGGCCTGCCGATGGCGAGATCGACATCATGGAGGAGGTGGGCTATCACCCCAACTATGTATCGTCGAGCCTTCATGCCAACGCCCACGTGCATACCAAGGGCACGCAAGTGACTCACGAGATGAAGTGCGAGGGTGCTGAGGACGAGTTCCACACCTACGCCATCAAGTGGACTCATGAGAACATCACCACCTATGTCGACGGCCGTGTGCAACTCTCGTACGACAACAAAGGCAAGGGTCGTGACGACTGGCCCTACGACGATCCATTCTACGTCATCCTCAACCTCGCATGGGGTGGTGACTGGGGTGGCGCTATGGGAGTGGACGAGACCGCCCTCCCCGCTACGATGGAGATAGACTATGTACGTGTTTTCCAAAAGAAATAACATGAAGAAAGCACTCTCTTACCTCGTCGTCCTCCTGCTGGCTGCCTGTACTGCAGGCGGCGGGCAGAAGGCGGCTACGGGTTTCGTCACCATTCAGGGCACCGACCTCATCCAGCCCAATGGCGAGAAGCTGCTCATTCAGGGCACGAACCTGGGCAACTGGCTCAACCCTGAGGGTTACATGTTTGGTTTCAGCCGCACCAACTCAGCGTGGATGATCGACCTGCTTTTCAAGGAAGCCGTAGGTCCTGACTTCACCGCCGATTTCTGGAAGCAGTTCAAGGACAACTATGTGACACGTGCCGACATCGACTTCATTGCTCAGCAGGGTGCCAACACCATCCGCCTGCCCTTCAACTACAAGCTCTTCACCGACGAGGACTATATGGGGCAAACAGGCGCAAAGGACGGCTATGAGCGCATCGACAGCGTCGTCAGCTGGTGCCGCGCCAACGGGCTCTACCTCATCCTCGATATGCACGACTGCCCAGGTGGACAGACGGGTGACAACATCGACGATGGGCACGGCTATCCCTGGCTCTTCGAGAGTGAAACGTCGCAGCAACTCTTCTGCAAGATTTGGCGCGAGATAGCCGACCGCTACAAGCAGGAGCCCGTCATCCTGGGCTACGAGCTGATGAACGAGCCTATCGCCCACTACTTCGAGAACCGCGACTCGCTCTACCAGCTGCTACAGCCCCTCTACCAGCGCTGTGTGAAAGCCATCCGCGAGGTCGACCTGAACCACATCATCCTGCTGGGCGGCGCCCATTGGAACAGTTTCTTCTGGATGCTCGACGATGCCTCCTACGACGACAAGCTGATGTACACCTGTCACCGCTATGGAGGTCCGGCTACCGCTGAGGCCATCAGTCACTACATCAACTTCCGCGACTCCATTCAGCGCCCGATGTATATGGGTGAGTTCGGTCACAACACGATGGAGTGGCAGAGCGATTTCGTGCGGGTGCTGAAGCAGGCGAACATCGGCTACACGTTCTGGCCCTATAAGAAGGTCGACGGCTCGTGCATGATGGGCATTCAGCGTCCTGAGGGATGGGACAGCATCGTCGTCAGCTATTCCGAGACACCCCGAGGCACCTATCATGAGTGGCGCGAGGCACGTCCCGACCAGGCAACGTTCCGCCGTCTGCTCACCGAGTTTGCCCAGAATTGCCACTTCGACCGCTGTCAGCCTCAGACCGACTACATCCAGTCGATGGGGCTTTGACATCAAGACGAATGGACGAAAGGACGCTAATAGTTGTCTTTGTTTTTCGCACAGCGAGTTGTCTTTATTATGAAATCAAGGCAGGCCTCTATACCTTACGGGTGTAGGGGCTTTATCTTACGGGTATAACCCTTCAACCCTAAGGCTAAAGCCCTTCAACCTACTGGGTAAAGTTAAAACTGAGTCAATGATAGCTAAAACTGTGTCGGTGATTGCTAAATCTGCGTCAATGAATGATAAATCAGCGCCAATATTAGGTATTTTTTTCTATCCCAGTATAATCTTACTTGAGACAGAAATTATGCTAATTATTATAATTTCTGTCAGTTCATCACTCACTTTCGTTCGAAAATGAAAATAAATCCAGATTCATTTTGTTTTTTGCTCACTTATTCGTATCTTTGCACCGTCAAACATCGATGATATGTCATATACAAAAGAACCAATGGTAATAGATCACCCTTCAGAGAAGCTACTGAAGGCGATTGAAAAACTCAGGAATCATAAACTTGCAAAGTTGGAGGAACTTCGCCAAATGAAACCTGAAGAGTTCTCCCGTCGTGTAATATTGGCATAATGGAGGCATCGTATTCTATCATCCAGAAAGATAATGAATATCGTATTTTGCTGACTTCTGTTGATATAGAAGTCTTGCCTGAACGTATTCAAAGGGTTATTGTCAGTAGGAAAGTTGATATAAGCGAACTGATGATAGAACGTGTTCGTGGTAATAGTACTACCGGGCAGGATGTCCTACATGATATTACAGGCTGGATTGCAGAACAGTTTGCTAGTTATCCCAATTTGATTATTTACTATTCATGTGACGATATGACGCCGATACCGTCTAGGAACACAAATAGTGATAATAAAGACATGCCCGTCAATGCATATAGGAGCAGATTGTTTACACATATCTTCGATTCCTATATGACAAGCCACCAAGTTTCAGGAGTGATAAATACTCCGATACAACTAGACAACTACGAAAACGGTATTGGCTATAGTTTGTTCTTCCATTTTATAGCAAGAGAAAAACATAGTGATATCGTTGAGATGCTAAAAGAAGACATTAGAGAGGTAAGCGGGAAGTAACATTTCGTTCTTTCTTTCTTGAACAGAAATTATGCTAATTATTCTAATTTCTGTCAGTTTGAGGGCATGGAGCTCAGGCTGTTCTTTGTGCAGTATGGAAAGAACACTACGTGGAACATTCTGCTCACTACCGACAAGGGGCTTTCGTTCATAAAGGTCTTTGAATACTACCAGATCCGCTGGAATCAGGAGGTGATGTATCGCGAGAGCAAGCAGTACCTCGGACTCGGAAAGTGCCAGTCAACAGACTTCGATGCACAGATTGCAGACTGTACGCTGGCACTGGCCACATACACGATACTTACGCTTTACAGGAGATTCGGGGAATATGAGACAATGGGTGAACTGTTCAGGCAAATGCAGGCTGACCTGATGGCACTCACGCTATGGCAGAGAATACTACCGATAATGGCGCAGATACTATACAGGCTGTGTCATCTGTTTGGCGCAGATCTTGAGCAAACAATGCAGACTCTGCAGGCTGGTGGAGATGAGAGTGAAGAAATTATGCTCATGATAAGCATGCTACCAGTCCTGAACAAGGGAGAATGAGCAAAAGTACTGAGATTAACGTATTTTTGACAAATAGAAATCGACGATAAACAGACGGACCTCAGCATAGGTTACCACTTTAAAACATCATAAAATCAGGGGTGGGAAACTTTAGTATCTAATTGGCCTTCTTGGTTTATCGCCCCTCTTTTTTCCCCATTTTGAGGCTCGCTACGAAGGAACTTTTGCCCGCAGACGAAAATAAATCGCGATTTATTTTGCGTTTTGCCTGCTTATTTGTATCTTTGCGGCACGAAACAACGTTATTAATAACCAACAACTGTTAGACAATGAAGAAAATTCTAGCATTTTGCGCAATTGTCGTCGTCTGCATTACGATGATGGCTGGTAACGACGCAACGGAGAAAGCAGGTAAGACACTGGAGGTGTCGTTCGAGTATGAAAAGCAGAGCGGCCCCGGGTCCAACCAGTATGCCGTGTGGGTGGAGAATGCTGAGGAGCAGGTGGTGAAGACGCTCTTCGTCACCTCGTTCACCACGAAAGGCCGTGCTCGCGGCAACCAGGCTCCCGCTCGTGGCTATACCTATCGTCCTGCCTGCGTGCCCACATGGGTGACGCATGCCAAGGCACCTGAGATGAGTGATGAGGAGATCGACGGCTTCACCGGCGCCACACCTCAGAGCGGCCGTCAGGTCTTCACTTGGGACCTGAAGGACAAGGACGGCAAGGATCTGCCGAAGGGAACGTACAAGGTGTGTGTCGAGGCTACGCTCTTCAACAGCAGCATCGTTCTCTATACCGGCACGTTCACCCTCAAGGACAAAGCAGGTGAGATCAAGCTGACCTCCAGCCTGACGCAGCCCGACGAGCAGCATGCCAACATGATCAAGGCTGTGCAAGCCTGCCTGAAGTGATGCTATGAGGGCACTTCTGACAGCATCGCTGCTGCTCGTCAGCCATCTGTTCGCCCAGGGCCAGGACATGCAAGAGCTTTATAGGCAGATAGATGACGCTATCGAGCATTCGGCGGAGTATGTGGCGCAGTACGAGCAGCTGACGGCCAGTCTGCACAGCGATTATGAGCAAGCTGCCGACCCAGAGCGGAAGTATGAGCTGGCGATGCAGCTCTACGGCCGCTATCGTGCTTTCTGCAACGATTCGGCGCTGGTCTTTCTTGAGCGTGCCCGTGAGATGGCCGTCAGGAAGGGACGCCCTGACCAGGCTGCCGACTGCGATGCGCTGAAGGCCTTTCAATGCTCTACGGTGGGACTCTATACTGAGGCGCTGTCGACGCTGAAGGGCATCGACAAGGGTTGCCTCGACACGTTGGGGCTGGCTCATTACTACAAGGCCTATATGCACGTCAACGGTGAGCTGGGCTACTACACTCAGATTGATGCTTTCCGCAGCGAATACTATGATGCTGAAGGCCTCTACCGTGACTCACTCTATAGTGTTGTCGACCAGCATAGTCAGGACTATAAGATGTACCGCCTGACGCAGCTGTTGGCTCAGCAGCGTTGGCAGGAGGCACTCGATGTGAGCGACGAATGGTTGCGTGGTGTGAAGCCCGAGCAGCGTGACTATGCTATTGCCAGTTATTATCGTTACCTTATACTCATCGCCCAGCAGAAGCGTCAGGAGGCTCAATACTGGCTGGCACAGTCGGCACTCTGTGATATCCAGAATGCCGTGATGGACCAGGCGTCGCTGTTGGCACTTGCCGAGCAGCTGAATGCTGACGGCGATTTCGATCGCTCGTATCGTTATATACGTTTTACTTGGGACTGCAACAATCGCTTCAACACCCGTATGCGCTCGTGGCAGATCTCGCCCATCCTCACCGTCATCGAGAGCAACTATCAGAATGAGCTGCGCAGCAATGCCCGGGTGCTCCGTGTGGCCATCTTTAGCGTGAGTCTGCTGGCGCTGTTGCTCATAGCCTTGTTGCTGTTCCTGCATCGGCGCAACAAGCAGTTGGCTGCAGCACAGGGAGAGCTGAAGGAGGTCAACTCGCAGCTGACGGGCAGCAATGAACGGCTGGCTCTGCAGACGCAGGAGCTCTCTGATCTCAACTCCCAACTCTCAACGCTGAATGCTCAACTCTCGGAGGCCAATCGTGTGAAGGAGGAGTATATCGGGCGTTTCATGAGCCTTTGCTCGCAGTATATCAACAAGCTTGACGACTATCGCAAGATGGTGAATCGCAAGATGAAGAACCGCGAGCTTGACGAGCTGTTCCAAATGACGAAGTCGACGGAGTTGAAGGAGAAGGAGCTGGAGGAGCTCTACGAGAACTTCGACTCTGTGTTCCTGCATCTCTTTCCGGGTTTCGTCGATCAGTTTAATGCGCTTCTCCAGCCCGACGTGCAGATTCATCCCCGTGAGGAGGGTCGCCTGAGTACCGACCTCCGCATCTTCGCCCTCATCCGTCTGGGCATTGAGGACTCCTCGAAGATAGCCGAGTTCCTGCATTATTCCGTGAACACCATCTACAACTATCGTGCCCGCATCAAGAACGGCGCCCTAGGACAGCGTGAGGAGTTCGAGCAGCAGGTAAAACGGCTCGGTGCGCTGTAATGACAGGGATTAGGCGGCTGAAAAACGTATTAAAACGCTTTCAGCCGCCCTATATCCCATCTACATATCATCTACTTTCTTGCGCAAGCTAAACCGTTAGATTTCAGCGAAGTACGATATTCGAAGGCCGAAAAGAATCCACCTTTTGGCCTTATGGGCTTGCTTGCAAGCGAAAAAAGCCGTACCTTTGCACCAGTTTAATATAAGGTTGTTAGCATTAATAAAAGTTAGTTAGTAGTTGTTTTATTATTAGGGGAAAGGTGTGCGCGTGAGCACGCACCTTTTTTCGTACACTACATGAACCTGAAAACAAACCATCAACAAACCAATCATGATATGACTATGAGAAGACTATTACTATTGCTTTGCATCTGTCTGTCCTTCTCGGGAGCAGGCAGCAGGTCAGCGTCGGCAGCACGACCCATCCTGGTGCTGGCTGAACGAGGAGGAGTCCACGAAGGCTTCACGAAAGCTGCATTAGACTGGCTGGAGCAACATCGTCAGGAACTCGACATCGAACCAACGGTCATCTCCGACGCTACTAAACTCAAGCGTGGTGACATTGCCCGCTATCGGCTGGTGCTGCAGCTCAACTATCCCCCTTATACCTGGAGCCAGGAGGCACGCGAAGACTTCGAGCGATACATCGATGAGGGCCAGGGCGGCTATGTGGGCCTGCATCATGCCACGCTGCTGGGCGAGTTCGACGGCTACTCCATGTGGCAGTGGTTCAGCGACTTCATGGGCGGCATCCGTTTTCAGACCTACATCCCGCAGCTGGCCGATGGCATCGTGCAGGTGGAGCGTGCCGACCATCCTGTGATGGAGGGCCTGCCTCGCAGCTTCGTCATTCCCAATGATGAGTGGTATACTTATGATCGCAGTCCGCGCGCCCGTGTGCAGGTGCTGGCTCATGTAGACGAGGCAAGCTATGTCGACAAGAACGATGCTCCTCAGGGAGGCCCGTCAGCCTTCCGCCCCATGCCGACGATGGGCGATCATCCTGTAGTCTGGGTCAACAGCGAGAAGAAGGCCCGCAATGTCTATTTCCAGATAGGCCATCACCGCCAGCTGCTGCAGACGCCTGAGTTCACCAGGATGCTCACCAACGCCCTCCACTGGGCGCTGAACGATGATTCTGCCCAGGTGCATCAGGACAATCAGCGCAAGGCCCGTCGCGAGGATGAGGCGCGTAAGTATGAGGCTCCTCATCAGCCCGGCGATTATCCTGCCAACTATGCCCGTGCCCCACGCTTCAATGCGCTCATCTGCTATGAGCCACATGCCGAAGAAGCCCACGTCGACTTCGACCGTCAGGCCATCAATTTCTTTCACAAGCTGTCCTATGGCGAGGGATTCCGCTATAAGGTGGTGACGACGATGAACGGGCTGACCCTCGACAGCCTCCGCCAGTACAGCATCGTCATCTGGCTGAACTTCCAGCCTGGCGGCAAGGAGCGCGATGTGTTCCGTCAGTATATGGAGCAGGGCGGCGGATGGATGGGCTTTCATGCCTCAGCCTACAACGACCGCAACACCCACTGGCCTTGGTTCAACGAGTTTCTCGGCTGCGGGCAGTTCCTGTGCAACAACTGGCCTCCTCAGCCAGCGTTAGTCGACTGTGACATTGCTGAGCATCCCATCACGAAGAACCTGCCGGCAGCCTTTGTCTGTCCTGCCAGCGAGTTCTATCAGTGGAGCCCTTCGCCCCGTGAGAATAAGGATGTGGAAGTGCTGTTGAGCCTTTCGCCCAAGAACTATCCGTTTGGCATCAAGGATGTGGTGAAGTTTGGCGACTTCCCCATTGTGTGGACCAACACGAACTACCGCATGGTCTATCTGAACATGGGCCACGGCGATGAGTCGTTCATCGACGCCACTCAGAACCTGTTGTTCGTCAATGCTTTCCGCTGGGTGGTCAGCCGAGATCCGAGCGGCGATCCCTTCTTGAAGTAGATTCCTCCCTGATGAGGATTGGTAACTGCGCGCCCCAGCAGATCATACGTCTGCAGGGTGCGCAGTTTCCTTGTTTGTGGTGCTGAGGCTTCGGGCTGCCCGATGCCCGACTGCGATGCGTTGCCGATGAGGCAGTCGTACACCGTGTGGCGCTCTGTGCCCATATTGTCGTCGTTGGCATATTCCCAGTACATGCCTCCGGCCAGGTTGTGCTCGATGATATACTGGCACTTGATGGTGAGCGAGCGGGCATTGTCGTAACCGTAGGCAAAGGCACCGTCTTTCGTCAGATAGGGCACCTTCGCCACATCGTCCCAGTTGTCGCGGTAGCTGCCTGATGCTATCTTGTTCTGAATCTCTTGCAGCGAGATCTGCTCGCCGCGGCCGCTGTTGCCGTAGAAGGCCAGACCCATCACCAGCTGATCGGCAGGTATTCCTGCACTGAGGTGGCGCGTGATGCTCTCGTGGGCCACGAGGTAGCCTTTCCCTACGGTACCCCCTCGATAGAGTGCCGAGTGATGGTTGGGCGGTCCTGACATGTCGTAGGTCATCACGTTGACGAAGTCCATATACTGCATGCAGCTGCGGAAGTCGTAGCGTGAGGGATCGGACGACGAGGCCATCGTCAGCAGCAGGTCGCTGCCCAGTGCCTCGCGCAGGTCGCGCATCAGCAAGGTGTAGTTCTGCTTCTCGTTGGCAGCTGCCGTCTCGCCTGATGAGTTGTCGCCGGGAAACTCCCAGTCGATGTCGATGCCGTCCAGTCCGTACTGGTCGCAGAAACGACGGCAAGCCTCAGCGAAAGCCTTTCTGTTGTCTGCATCGGCAGCCATCGGAGTGAAGCCTCCCCTACCCCATCCGCCTATGCTGAGCAGCACTTTCAGCTTCGGATTTTTCTCCTTGAGCTTTACTATCTGCTGCAGGCGCGAAGTGTTGTCGGCATAGACGCCGCGATAGTCTTTGGTCACTCCGCCGAAAGCATAGTTGATATGCGTCATCACGAAGGGGTCGGGCATGATGCTGCTCCACGAGGTGACGTAGGCCACCACCTTTCTGGATGACTCAGAGACGGGCTTTCTGTACACCCGCACATAGTCCACCAGCAGCTCGCAGGGCAGTGCACTCTCGTCCACTCCCTGAGCACCTCCCCAGTCGCCTCCCCAGGCCAGGTTCAGAATGGGATAGAAGGCATAGTGGAAGGGCCACACAGCATGGAGGTCGCGCTCTTTCTTGAACTGCAGCTGCAGCCTGCCGTCGACGTAGAATGTCATCTGCCCGGCGGTCCACTCCAGTCCGTAGATGTGGTATTCGTCCTCGGCGGTCTGCAGGTACATCTCGTGCGTCTTCTGCGTGCCTTTCGTGTGGTTATAGGCATCACAATGTATCGACGACGACACGTAGTTGGGATGATATCCCACCTCTTCCATGATGTCGATCTCGCCGCAGCGGGGCCAGGGGTTGGTGTTCCAGTCTACGTTGACGGGCATCATCCAGAAGGCGGGCCAGGTGCCTTTGCCTTTGGGCAGCTTGATGCGGGCCTCGAAGTAGCCATAGCGCCAGCCTTCGTTGGGGCGAGCCTTGATACGTCCCGACACGATCTCGCCGTCAATCTTCTGGCACACGATGCTCAGGCGGCCGTCGGCGACGCCCACAACCCTCTTCCCTCTGAAGGTCTTGCCCACATATCGCTGCAGCTCGTGGTTCACCCATCCGGCATTCTGAATCTCAAACTTCCAGTCGTCGGTGTTCAGGTCGTCACCGTCGAACTCGTCGCTCCAGGCCAGTTCGTAGCCTTCAGGCACGTAGCCCGACTCATCGTGGGTCGTTGTCAGCCCTGAGCCCGTCTGCGCCATCAGCGTCACAGCTGTAAGCAGCGCACTCAGCATTGTCACTATTCGTTTCATACGCTATACATTGGTTTTTAGGTTTTGCGAGAAGATTCTTCATCGAAATTTACGCTGCAAAGTTAGGGAAAAAATGCAGAGCCTACAAGCATGTGGTGTGCTAAAGTAGATTGACGGCCCCCTATAGTCATCGCCAACGCGCTTGATGACAGCCGTTTAGCTATAGCCACCGACACCCGAAAAAGTAAATGCCGAGGAACCGCCTTTGAATTTTTTCTGAACAATTACTTGCGTGTTTCATTCTTTTTTTGTACTTTTGTCGCTGCTAAAATGTGACAACCTATGAAACATGCTATATCGCTGCTGGCCTTTCTCTGCTCGTGTACCATTGCCTTGGGCGAGGACTACGACACACAGCCGCTCTTCGCACAGCTCAGCGCCGCCATCGACAGCATCCCCGAGTATGATGCTGCCCACCGTAAGGCCATCGACGGCCTGAAGCAGCGCCTGTCGCTGGCTAGCGGCAATGCTGCTGAGGAGATGCGCATCAACAACCTGATCATCGATGCCTACTATAAGCTGAGTTACGACTCCACTCGCGCCTATCTCGACCGCAACCTGCAGCTGGCGCGTGAGTTGGGCGATGCCGGGCAGACCACTGAGATGCTTCTGCGCAAGGCGCGTCTCTATGCGAAGGCGGGCTCCTATCTCGAGGCCGTCAGCATGGTGCAAAAGCTCAGTGAGGACAGTCTCAACCCCAATCTGCGACAGCTCTACTATGATGCCTGTCGCGATGTCTACGGTGAGGCAGGCCACTATTCCACCGATGCCGACATCAACGCAGAATACAGCCGGCTGGCAGCCAGCTACCGCGAGAAGCTGCACAGCGAGCTGGTCCACGATACCACCTCGCTCGACTACCTCGCCCTGCAGGAGACGCGGGCTCGCAATCAGTCGCGCTATGAGGATGCACTGATGCTCAACGACCGGCAGATGGCCCTCGTCAGCCCTGAGGAGCCTCGCTACTCAGAGATTGCCTTCTTCCGCTCGTGGATCTATCGCAATCAGGGCGACCGCCGGATGGAGAAATACTGGCTCTTGAAGTCGGCCATAGGCGATGTGCGCAACTCCATCAAGGACCAGGCATCGCTTTGGACACTCGCAAATTTGCTCTCGGAGGAGGGCGACGTAGAGTGGTCATACCGTCTCATACGAACCTCGCAGGACGGACTGAGCTATTACAACACACCGCTGCGCAACCTGCAGAGTGTCAACATTCTCTCGATGATCGACCACAACTATCAGCTCATGACCGACCATCAGAACCGACAGCTGCGCTGGTCGCTCATCCTCATCAGCATTCTGGCATTGCTGCTGTTGGCCGCCGCGGTCTATGTCTTCCTGCAGATGAAGCGACTGCGCACGGCCCACGCCCAGCTCTCAGAGGCCCACGCCCAACTCTCTGCGCTCAACTCCAAACTTTCAACTTTCAACTTCAAACTTCAAACCCTCAACTCTCAGCTCTCCGACAGCAACCGCATCAAGGAAGTCTACATCGGTCGCTTCCTCGCGTTATGCTCGGCCTATATGAAGAAGATGGATTCCTTCCGATCCACCGTGCTCAAGAAAGAGAAGAGCGGACAGCTGGCCGACTACCTCTCTGCACAGCGCATGCGCGAGATGAAGGACAAGGAGGTGGAGGAGCTCATGGACGACTTCGACACTGCCTTCCTCAACATTATCCCCACCTTCGTCGATGACTTCAACGCCCTCCTCAAGCCCGAGGGACGCATCACGCCGCCCAAGGAGAAGGTGCTCACCACCGAGCTCCGCATCTTCGCCCTCATCCGTCTGGGCATCACCGACAGTTCGAAGATTGCCGAGTTCCTCCACTACTCCGTTCATACCATCTACAACTATCGCTCCACAGTGAAGAACTCAGCCCTGGCCGCCCGCGACGAGTTCGAGGACCAGGTGCGCCAAATAGGTAACCCCGTCTAGCCGCAATACTCCTCACTCTTAACTCCTCACTCCTAATTCCTAACTCCTAACTCCTAACTCCTATGAAAAAAGTATTTCTATTCGCATTCCTTCTGGCAGCATTCACCTTGAGCTGCCAACAGAAGCAGACACAGGGTCAGGCCGCTGATGCCGACACCCAGGCACTGACCGACGATGCTGCCTCCTTCGACATCGACGACTATCTCGAAGAGATGAGCGACAATCCCGAGCTGCGCTACGGCATCGGCGATATCGACCTCAAGGAGTATGCCCTCTGCGACATCGACGGCGACGGCCAAGACGAGGTGTGGGTGCGCGACGAAGACTCACACTATCTCGCCATCTACATCCTCAACGATGGCAGACCGGAGCTCGTGGCCTATTCCGACGGCTGCACCGACCTTGAGTTCTACAAGCATGCCGTAGCCTACAGCGCCTACTACTCGCCAGGCAGGTCGTGGAGAGGTGCGCAGGTAGTGAAGAAAAGCAGGCTCTCCGATTGTTATTGGGGGGAGCAGGAGTGGGACATCTTTAGCGATGACCAAGAACTCACTTTCGAGAGCTACTACATCAACGGCGAACAGGCCACCGAGGACGAATGCAACCAATTCGTAGAGAAGCTAGGCGAGCCCGTCGAAGCACCCAAGCCCGAGTGGAGGGAGATTAACTAGTCAATCCCATTCTCTAGCTCGAACCCACCCCCTTCTCCATTTTTGCGTCCCTTTGGTAGCAAGCGAGCAGAGCTCGAGCGCCCGAGCGGGAGGGGGGTGTTGGAATGTATCTCCGTTAATTCATGCGCAACTATGCGTACAGTTTGTACCCGTAAAGTATATAGGTTATACCCGCAAAGTATATGAGTTGTACCCGCAAAGTATATGAGTTGTACCCGTAAAGTATATAGGTTGCACCCGTAAGCCTTTAAAACAGATTCAACTTCTGCCAGGGATAAGAAATAGGTACCTAACAGACATTCAACCTATGGCAGGGTTAAAGTAAAATCCATTCAACTTTTTCCAGGGTAGTACAGCCAAATGGTTACAGGTTACACTTGTAACCATGTAACCGCAGAGGGATAAAGGACGTGTAATTATTGTTCATAAATGTTTGACCAACAAATATTTATATAGCCAATATAACGCCGGTTACAGGAAAAAGGTTACATGGTTACAAGTGTAACCGTAACCATTCGGCTTGGTTTATTCAATCGCCCGATGGATGGCGGGGAGAGGCCGTCTGACGCAGGCAATGGCGGATGCCAAGGTAGTCTTGCGACTCCATCCAGAGGAGGGGTGTAGCGGGCGTACTGCTATTGCGCACGATGCTGCCGTCGGGTGCTACGATAACGTAGGCTTCTGCCGTGCCTTCTATGCCCATCGTCTTGTTGAAGGCCGTGATCTGGTCGCTACGGCTAGACTGCTCATAGAAGTAATTCTCACCCTGCAGGTTTACGAAGTACCGCAGCCGATGGGCCAGGTCCCACTCGCTAGTCCAAGTGTTGAATACGTTCACCCAGACGATGTCCAGGTCGGCCAGTTCGCGCTGCAGAGGCAGGACTACCTGATGTACAAACGTTGGAGAATAGTCTCTAATGAAGTGAATGAACACCGTATGCCCCTTATAGCGATTGCTGAGAGTCTGGAAGACCAGCGAGTCGGGAATGCCCTTCAGCGTGTCGCCTGTGAGATGCTTCACTGTCAGCCTGTCGCGTTCCTTGCGGTATCTCTCCTGCCACGTCGTCAGCAACTGGCTATATGCCGGTGGCAGGTTGGCCAGGTCGTCGGCTATGTCATCAGGTTCAAGCAGATCGAAGGACCAGACCATCCGCTCCCGCAATTTATCGACAGTATTTTCATAGGTGATGTAATCAGGAAGAAGGGCGTTGTAGCGGATAGACCATAGCATATAGTTAAAGTCCGGGCAGTAGAGCGTCTTGGGATTGGAGACGAGGCGTTCGCAGGCATCCAGTACGGCAACCACTGCGTCGCGTTCCAAGGCATTCAGCCTCTCCCGGGCTTCCGCCGATTCCCTAGCCTCCTCTTCCAACCCTTGAGGTGGGTCGAGGCGAAACCAAGTTAATTGATGCATTCGCCAGTAAAGGCTCACCAGCTCCTTCATGGCTGGCGACCACTGCTCGTCGGTCTTCATGGTATTGAGGTCAGCCAATAGCATTTCCAGCTGTTGGGTAGGCATCACCTCCTTCACTTTCTGGTATCGGGAATATTCTTCATGTGTCAGGTTATTACGGGCGAAGTCAATGTTGTAGAAATGCACATGCTGGTTCAGTTCGTTGGCCAGTTGCGCCAGTGGGCCCTTCGTCACGTAGAGGATGGTTTTGCTGCCATCCCTGCGCAGTGTATACCGCTGATTGATCTCGCGCATGCTGAAGTAGACTTCCGTCTCTTCGTCCGGCCCAACATAGACGATGCCTCTTACGCTCTCCTGAGACGGCTCAAACGTCAGCGATACAGGAGTGACGTGGGCCACGGGCAACCGGAAGGTGAAGCTGCCCGTCGGCGATACCTGTGCGCAAAGCGAGTCATCGTACAAACGCGGAAAGGAGTTAGCATGCCCGAAAACGAGCGTGACGTTATCGCACATGCCTGGCTGGTACTCCAGCAGCTGTCCCTTGACGGTGGCCCATCCGAAGCGATAGTCGACAGGGGGCAGCGTGTCTTGTACGGCCATGATTTCCTTCAGCCGTTGCTCCACGCCGGCGGGCAGCTGGAAGGGTGGCAGCGGAGTACCGTCGAGCCTTATGCCGAAGATGCCGTGGTTGAAGTATTGCGGATCAATCAGGCTGACCTCCTTCACATCAGCCGGTAGAGGCGGGAATACCAGTTGAATGTCAAAGCTGTTTTTGCTGATATCGCCAAAGGGCCTTGGCTCGTCGGGCTGGAGTCCGTAGGCAGAGATGATGCGGCGGAGTGGATAAGTGCGTCCCTGCAGGTCGCGCAGGTAAGTCTCGCTGCTGATGAAGAACGGCGTGTGTTCAAATCCTCCTACACGCACGCTGAATACCGTAGCGGTATCAGTCAACGCCACGGAGTAGATGCGCGGCCAGATGAGCATGTTCTGATACAGGCTTGCCGGCTTGCTGACGATGCGCTCCGAAGCAATGGCCTGGCTCATGGCAGCGGCTGTCAGAATAACAAAAAGAAGTATTTTCCTCATGATGGTTATCGTTTATTTGTTGCTAAAATCCAGGGTCAGTACAAAGTACGCATCAACAAGCTCGCCGTCTTTGCGGGCAGGAGTCCAGCGTGGCATCTGCTCCACGATCTTCACGGCTTCTGTGTAGGTGTCTTCATCGCCTTTGATCATCGCGATGTCATCGATGGTGCCGTCCTTGCCGATCCGGAACTGGACGTAAGCCCGCTTGCCGGCTACGGGAGCGCCCTCTGCCAGTGCCCGGGCTATATGTTGCTGCACATAGGTACGCAAGGCAGGCATGCCACCTGGGAATTGAGGGTCTTGCGTGAGGTTGGCTTTCTCGTCCCTGCGGACGATAGCCTTTGGATAGTTGCCTTGGGCAAGAGTGACGGTGGGCTTTTCGCTTGGCGCGGTACTCTGAACCTCTCTCTTGGGCAGCTGGGCAGCTGCGGCAGGGGCGGCTGCGGGCGGCGGTGGCGTAGGCTCTGGACGCTCAAACGACGACTCCACCTGCTTGGCTGCCTTCACGATTGTCTGGTCAAGCCGCGGCGTGGCAAAGGCTAAGAGTGCCAAGGCGCACAAAGGCAGCAGATAGACGGCCTTCAGTGCCATCCATCGTCGGGATGGCTTGGCATACATCATCTTGAACCTTCGCTTGATCGAACTTTGGTTGAAAGCATTGACCACGGGCAGCAGCCCCTTGCCGGTGGCTTTCCGTATGAGCAGCAGCTGGTATTCCTCGTCCGTGATGCCAGAGGCCAATACGCAGCGGTCGGCCTGGTACTCATGCACGTCGCGCAAGTCCTGACGCAGCATCCATACGAAAGGCACGAACCAGAGCATGCGGCAGGTGAACTCGCAGAGCAGCATGTCCCACGAGTGCCTCAGCCGGATGTGGGCCAGCTCGTGGTTGACGACGGCCCGCGTATTGACGTCGGCGGGGTTGAGGATAATCCAGTGCATCCAGCTGCTAGGCGTGTTGATGTCAGGATGGGTGATGACATGCACCTGCCTGGGCACGCCTTCGATGTCGGCGCGCCTGCCCCGGCGGATGATGAGCAGCAGTGATGCCAACAGCCACAGATAGCGCAGCCAACAGGCGGCCAGGCCGACGGCATAGGCTGCTGCCACGAGTGCCGCAACTGGCGTGCCCTTGGTTTCGTCGTCGGTGCCATCTGCCACCAGCGGCTCTTCAAGCACGATTTGCGATTCCAGCATTTGGCGTCCCTGCGAGATGTAGTTGGGCTCGCTTGTCTCCATGCGGCAGAGCGGCAACAGCATGCTTGCCAGGAGAATGAGCAGCAGTACGCCTCGGTTGAAGCCATGCAGCGTCTCGCGCCTCAGCAGGAGGCCATAGAGCGAGTAGAGCAGTGTGAGCACTACTCCCCATCGGATGATGTAGATGATGAATGCTGCCATGACTTACTTCCCGTTGGTGTTTCTCAGTTCTTGCAGATAGTCCAGCAAATCCTGCTCCGTCACTTTCTCGTCTTGCACCAGTGTCTCCACGAGCTTGATATACGAGTGCTTGAAATAGTGGTCGACGAAGACGCCCAGTTTCGAGCGGCCATAGTCTTCCTTCTTGATGGCCGGCTCATAGATGTATCCACGACCTTCCGAACGGTGGGTTAGGAACTTCTTGCGCTCCAGCGACTGAAATATCGTGGCGATGGTGTTGATGTGCGGCCGAGGCTCTGGGTAAAGGGCCTGTACGTCCTTTGGTGCACAGGGGCCTAGCTCCCAGATGTGCTCCATTACTTCTTCTTCTTTGGCTGTTAGTTTGTTCATACTATTCAACTTCTTTTTTAGTTCAACGGTGCAAAGATAGTCAATTCCGTCAACCCTTCCAAGCAATGGCACTCTTTTTTAAACTATTTTTGCCGTTGAAACGGCGTTCACTTCGGCGTTCATCCCCGATGACAGAGTCAAAATGAGTGTAGCGCCGCCACTCACAGGGTCTACTTTTAGGAAGGAGAGGAGGGGAATGTAAGTCGTTGTGAGATAGTGGTTTGAAAATTCCCGACGGCTTAATTCTTCCACTTTTGCCCTCACAGCTCTTTTCTATTCTGGTATTTATTCTTAATTTTGCAACGAAATCGAAATACTTACCGCTCCGGAATCATTAACAACTTAAATCATAAAACACGGAAGAAATGACTAGGAAGACAGTTAGAACGATGCTGGCCCTCGTGGCACTGCTGGCGGCGCAGGCGGTGCCGGCACAAGGGCAGCGAATCGTGAAGGGACTGGTGGTTGACGCTGAGGGCACCCCGCTGCCAGGCGTCAGCGTGCTGGTCGGGGGAAAGACAGGAGGCGGCACGTCGACCACCATCGACGGCAAGTATGCCGTGAACGCCGAGGCGACGGACACGCTCAGCTTCTCGTACATCGGCTTTGCCACGGTGAAGGAGGCAGTGGGCTCGCGCGAGACCATCGACGTGGTGATGCGCGAGGACGAGACCACGCTGGAGGAGACGGTGGTGGTGGCCTTCGCCAAGCAGAAGAAGAACTCGGTGATAGGCTCTATCGAGACCATCAACCCTGCCGAGCTGAAGACACCGTCGACGAACCTGACTGGCACGCTGGCCGGCCGCATAGCTGGTGTGATCAGCTATCAGCGCAGCGGTGAGCCGGGCAAGGACAATGCCAACTTCTTCGTGCGTGGTGTGACGACCTTCGGCTACAGCGCCTCGCCGCTCATCCTGATCGACGGCGTAGAGGTGACGACTGAGGACCTGGCCCGTCTGGAGCCTGAGAACATAGCCTCGTTCTCGATCATGAAAGACGCTACGGCCACGGCCCTCTATGGTGCCAAGGGTGCCAACGGCGTGATTCTGGTGACCACGAAGAGCGGCCGCAAGGGCAAGATGAAAATCACGGCCCGCGTGGAGTCGATGATCTCGACGCCGACGAAGGTGCTGGAGTTTGTGGACGGCGTGGACTACATGAACCTCTATAACTACGCGCAGCGTACGCGCGACCTGAAGGGCCTGGCCTCGGATGCCTACCTGAAGGAGAAGATAGAGAACACGAAGGCGGGCACTGATGCGATGCTCTATCCCAACGTCGACTGGTACGGGATGATGTTCAAGGACCAGACCATCAACACGAAGGCCACGATCACGGCCAGCGGCGGCGGCGAGGTGGCTCAGTACTATCTCTCGGCAGCCTACACGCATGAGAACGGACTGCTGAAGGTGCCCGCGGTGAACAACTACAACAACAACATCTCGATCAACCGCTATAACATTCGCGCCAACATCGACGTGAACCTGACGAAGACCACGAAGGCCGCCGTGAAGGTCTATACCCTGCTCGACCGCTCGAACACGCCCGCAGCATCGACCACGAGCCTGTTCGACCAGATCATGCGCGCCAACCCTGTGGACTTCCCCGCCTTCTACGACAAGTCGATCGACAATACTTGGTACTACGCCCAGCATGTGCTCTACGGTAATGCCGGCGGACAGGCCGAGTATCCCAACCCCTATGCCCAGATGATGACGGGCTATCAGGATGCGTTCTCGTATACGGGCAACTCGATCTTCACCATCGAGCAGGACCTCAGGATGATCACCGAGGGACTGTCGCTGCGCGGACTGGCCTCGTTCAATTCATACGGCTACACCCAGAACCGCCGCACCATCAGCCCGTTCTACTACGGACTGGTGACCACCGTCAGCGAGCTGGGCACGAAGTACAGCCTGAACCAGCTGAAGGAGGGAACGGATAAGCTCAACGACCCGCAGTCGAGCCAGTCGACCACCAGCAGCTACTACTTCGAGGCAGCCCTGCAGTACAACCGCAACTTCGGCCGTCACGGCGTGGGTGCGCTGCTCGTGGGACAGATGAAGGAGAACCTGGGCAACACGGGTGGCTCGTTCGGCACGTTGCCTGTGCGCAACCTGGGCCTGTCGGGCCGCGTGACCTACTCCTACGACGACCGCTACTTCGTGGAGGGAAACTTCGGATACAACGGATCGGAGAAGTTCGACGCTGCTCACCGCTGGGGTTTCTTCCCCTCGATCGGTGTGGGATATATCATCTCGAACGAGAAGTTCTGGCAGAATGCCGGCCTCGACGAGATCTTCCCCATGCTGAAGCTGAAGGCCAGCTACGGACTGGTGGGTAACGACAACATCATGTCGGCCAGCGAGCGATTCTACTACCTCTCCGACGTGAACACCAACAACGGCGGTCGCGGCTACCGCTGGGGTCAGGACTTTGGCCAGAGCTACAACGGTTATTCCATCACCCGCTATGCCAACGACAAGATTGGCTGGGAGACATCGACGAAGCAAAACTACGGCATCGAGATGGACATCCTGGGCAAGGCCAACTTCCAGATAGAGTACTTCCGCGAGGACCGTCACGACATCTATCAGCGCATGCAGTCGGTGCCCACGACGATGGGTGCTACGGCCGACATCTATGCCAATATCGGTAAAGCGAAGAGTCACGGCGTGGACGCCTCGTTCGACATCAACTGGAGCATCAACCGCGACTGGTGGGTGCAGACGCGCTTCAACTATACCTACGCTGTCAGCGAGTACCTCAAGGGCGGCGACCTCATCTATCCCGAGCCTTGGCGCAACCGCATGGGCTACAACCTGAGCCAGCAGTGGGGATACGTGGCCGAGCGACTGTTCATCGACAACAACGATGTGGAGAACAGCCCCGTGCAGTTCGGCCTCACGCCTAACACCGACTATATGGCTGGTGATATCAAGTATGTCGACATCAACAAGGACGGTAAGATCGATGAGCGCGACCAGGTGGCCATCGGCTATCCCACGACGCCCGAGATCATCTATGGATTTGGTGTCTCAACGGGCTATAAGAAGTTCGACATCTCGTTCTTCTTCCAGGGATCGGCCCACTCATCGTTCTTTATCCAGCCCAGCAGCATCGAGCCCTTCGCATCGCATCGCAATGCGCTGAAGCTCGTGGCAGGCAACTACTGGAGCGAGGAGAACCCCGACCCGCACGCCTTCTGGCCGCGTCTCTCGACCAGCATCCGTCAGAACAACACCGTGAACTCCACCTGGTGGCTGCGCGACGGATCGTTCCTCCGACTGAAGACAGTGGAGATGGGATACTCGCTGCCCGAGAAGCTGACCAGGAAACTGGGATTTGAGGTGATTCGCTTCTTTGCCTCAGGCAACAACCTTCTTTGCTTCAGCAACTTCAAGCTGTGGGATCCCGAAATGGGCGGCTACGGCATAGGCTATCCCACGCAAAGGGTGTATAATCTGGGACTGAATGTGGAATTTTGATTTGAGAATTGAGATTTGAGATTTGAGATTTGAGATTTGAGAATTGAGATTTTAGAATGAATTGATAATTATGAAGAAGAAGATATTTAATCGGATTTATACGGCGGTAGTGCTTTGCGCACTGTGTCTGATGGGCGATTTGCTGGCATCGTGCAATGATTATCTCGATGTGGTGCCCGACAACACGCAGGAGGTGACGGCGCTCTTCAATCGCAAAGAGACGGCCTACAACGCGCTGGCTACCTGCTACCACTACATTCCCGAGTATGACAACACCTACTCAGTGCTGGGAATGAGCGACGAGATGATCATGAACATCGACCGCGTGACCAACGGCAAACGTGCCGTGCTGGGCATGCTCAATGCCGATAACCCATACATGAGCTATTGGTATGGACCTTACAACATGAAGAACGACGGCGGTGACTATCGCGCTCCGTGCGAGGCATCGCTCTTCATTCCGCTGCGCATCTGCAACACTTTCCTCAACAACATCGGTCGTGTGCCTGACATGACTCAGAGCGAGATCAGCCGCTGGAGCGCAGAGGTGAAGTTCCTCAAGGCTTACTATCACTTCCTGCTCTTCTCGCAGTATGGTGCTATCCCCCTGATTCGCAAGGAGACGACGCTCGACATCACTGATGCCGACAACGTGGTGGTGCGCGAGCCTGTCGACACGGTGGTGAACTACATCGTGGGACTGCTCGACGAAGCTGTCAATGCGCTGCCCATGCGCATCATCAATACCAGTGAACTGGGTCGCATCGACCAGGTCATCTGCAAGAGTTTCAAGGCTAAGGTGCTGCTCTATGCCGCCAGCCCGCTGTTCAACAACAACCCGCTCTATTACACACTGGAGAATAACGACGGAACGAAGCTCTTCCCGCAGGACAACAAGGAGGCCGAGCGACAGAAGTGGGAGCGCGCACTCGCTGCTTATGAGGATGCCCTCGAGGCCTGCCGCGTGGCCAACATTCACCTCTTCCGCTATCCCGCCAGCGACTATCCGAAGACCATCGACGCCCGTAACTTCCGCAACGACTCCATCCGTCTGCCCTATATGTACAACTATCAGTACGCTATGGTGACACGATGGAACGAAGAGGTGGTATGGGGGCTCTCACGTCCGGCTCACACCGTCCTCGACTGGCACGAGATACAGCGTTCGATCAACTACAAGAGCTCGGCAGAGTCGTCGACGGGCGACGCCTGGCAGTGGTTCGGACCTACGCTGAACGCCACCGAGTTCTTCTATACACAGAACGGACTGCCGATGGACGAAGATCCTGAGTTCGACTATGAGAACCGCGACTCGCTGGTCACCATCACCTCGGAATACGCTCCTGTGGCTATGGTGGGCGAGCAGACGGCATACATGTTCCTGAACCGCGAACCGCGATTCTATGCCTCCATTGGTTTCGACCGCTCACGTGTGCGCGGCTACGGCACGCTCTACAACCTGAAGATGCGCTTTCAGGAGGCCAACGGACGCCAGACAACCAACGATATCGACGTGCCTACATCGGGTGTGTTCCTGCGCAAGCTGATGCATCCCGATACGAAGGGTAACGGAACGATCACCCGCTATGCCTGGCCTATCATTCGCTACAACGAGATGCTGCTCAGCTATGCAGAGTGTATGAACGAGGTGTACGGCTCCAGCCGTCAGGGAGAGATTCTGGCTGTGCTCGACACCATCCGCTCGCGCTCGGGTGTTCCTACGATAGAGGAAGCCTGGCTCAATGCCAAGCACCCCAACAAGTACACCACCCAGGAGGGCATGCGTGAGATCATCAAGCAGGAGCGCACTATTGAATTGGCCTTTGAGGGCTACCGCAACGATGATGTGCGCCGCTGGCTCGATGGCCCGAAGTGCTTCAATGCCCACATCTGGCAGTGGAATGCTAATGAGAAGGAGGCCAACCGCTACTACCAGCGAATGGAGGATCCGCAGCTGCTGCACGTATTCACCACGCGCAACTATCTGTGGCCCATTCCTACTGACGAGATTGTGAAGAATCCTAACCTGGTGCAGAATCCGGGATATTAGTTATGATTTGAGATTTGAGAGTTGAGATTTGAGATTTGAGAGACTTTTGAGACTTTCAAGGCTTTAGAAACGATTATCATCAATAGAATTATGAATAGTATCATCAATAAAAGTATTTATGTCCTCTGTCTGCTGTGTGGCCTCTGTGTGTCGTGCCAGGAGGACGACGACACCAGCCTCAGCGCCGTCACTGACCTGAGCTATGAGCCCACGATGGGAGGAGCCGTCATCTCGTTTAAGGCCCCTGCAAACAACGACCTGCTCTACATCAAGGCCGCCTATACCAACTCGCTGGGCGAAGATGTTTATCGCACCACGAGCATCTACGACAACAAGATTGAAATCGACGGACTGGCCGATGAGACCAAGTCGTATCCCGTCCATGTATCGGCTGTCGACAAGTGGGGAGGAGAAACCAGTGCAACAACGATTAGCGTGACGCCCGGACGGTCGTATATCAACATCATCAAGGACAACCTTGAGCTGCACCCCATGTGCGGCGGACTGGCCATTCTCTGGAACAATCCTATGGGCATTGAGTCGCAGGATGAGATCACTGCAAAGAATCCCGGCAAGGCTGTCTATGTGGTGGTTGACTACACCGACGAATCCGGCATCACCCGCACCCGCTACCTGACCAGCAAGCTGCGCGAAGCTAAGGCCCGTGTGCGCGGGCTCATGGCCGGCAACTACAAGGTGACCTTCCATGTAGAGGACTTTGCTGGCAATAAGACCGCTCAGAGCACACCGCTGACGCTGCTTGTGCCCGCTGAGACGGAGTTCCCGAAATTCATCGAGGTGGAAGACGAGAAGGCCGGCACGGTGAAGGTGTTCTACTGGGAAATGCTGACGAAGTATACCACTTTGCAGCCCGCATGGGAATATAAGAACGAAGCCATCTTCGACGGCATCGTCGACAGCAACACCAAGGATACTCGCAACTACTGCGGTACCGACTGCGACAATTCTGATGTCACCTACGGAGCTGCCATTCCCTGGGATACGGATCAGGTGGATATCGTCATCGACCTGCATCAGGTGGTGAGCATCTCGCGACTGAAGGGATGGCAGCGATGCTTCAAGTATGGTTCGCAGCCTTATTCAGGACGCGCTGAGGACCAGACCGCCGGCATCTCGGATGACTATGACTATTACCAGCCCGACAACCTCAAGCGCTTCAAGGTCTTCGGATCGATGACACTCAACGAGGATGACTGGTTCCTCATCAAGGACTGCGACATCGCCACCAACTCGACGGCTGGCCCGCTGCCCATCTACTGGACCAACCCCGACTACTTCGGACGTGAGGTATACATGCCCAACAATGCCAGCTATCAGGCTGCTCTCGAGGGACATGAGTGGGAACTGGACGAGATGACCGACTCAGTGCGCTATATCCGCGTGCGTCTGGTCGAGAACTGGGACCTGTCGAAGCGTGGTGTCTCAGGACTGTCTGAGCTGAATCTTTACGGACAGCAGCTGCTCACACCCGAGGAGCTGGCTGCCAAGGAAGGCAATTAATACAAACCACAAACTACAACAGAGCTATGAATAAGAAACTGATATATCTAGTGATGGTGGCCTTTCTGGCGCTGATGTCAACTGTATCGTGCAAGGATATGGACGACAACTATAAGGAGTATCTGGAGGATATTCCCACCTACTCGCCCGCAGTGAGAAACCTGACGGCATCATCGCCCGAGGCCGGTTCGCTGACGCTGAAATGGGAGATCGTCGATGACACCCATCTCATCAAGGCTATCCGCATACTCGTGAAGAAGACAGCTACCGACATTCGTACCATCGACATTCCCGAGGTGGTGACTGAGTATACCGTCAAAGACCTGGACCTGCAGGGATATGAGTTCGATGTGTATACGGTCGACGGGTTTGGCAATCTGTCTATTCCTGTCATAGAGACCTTCACGCCTATTCCTGGACGAGAGTAATGAGGATGAGTGACTATTGCCTGAGACTGCCTGTCGTCTGCATGCTGGCGTGTGCTGTGGCGGGGTGCAACAAGTCGGATGATGACGACCAGATGTTGCCCGAGCCCGACGTGGTGACCACGCTCGACATCACCGTCACCGGCAGCGACGTGCAGGCTCCGGCAGGCAACGTCTATCTCTTCTACTCGGAAGATACCAACCTCGACCTGGCCACAGGCGAAGGCGACGGAACGCTGGCACCGCTGGTCGACGTGGGCACTCCTTTCAGTCCTGTGGTACATTACGTCAAGGGCGGACAGCGCACGACGATCCATCCCGTCAGCAGTTACGGCAGTAAGTCGGCTGGCATCCTCGATAACTACTCGTCGGTGCGCTATAGTCAGGTGCATTTCGACATTACGAAGCTCTCGGCCGAATATGGCCAAGTGAAGAAAGGATGTGCTGTGCTGGTGGTCATTGTGCTCAACGACCCGCAGTCGCAGTCGTGGGTGGCTCATCCGCTGCAACTGCGGCGCAACTACCTCATCCATGTATCGCTGCCTGACTACCTGAAGCAGACCTATGTCACCGGATCGGAATTGAATGCCAAATGGTGGCAGGTGGAAGAATAAAGTTAAACAAATGAAGAACGAATTGATATGACGAGAAGAATCATAGCCCTCCCTACCCTACTGATGCTCGCTGTAACGGCCATACAAGCCCAGAGAGCCGCTCTTTACACCACGGATGGTACACGTACCTACTCGCTGACTCAAACGGCCGTCACGGGCGAGAAAAGCGATAATACGCGCAGCGCCATTGTCCTGAAGCCACAGGAACAGTACCAGTCGATTGACGGATTCGGATTTGCCATCACCTACTCCTCATGTTATAACCTGCTGAAGATGTCGGACGAAGCCCGGCACGCCCTGCTGGTGAAGACGTATTCTCCGACCGAGGGATATGGCGTGAGCTATGCACGCATCTCATTGGGATGTAATGACTTCTCGAGCACCGAATATTCACTCTGCGACGAGAAAGGGCCTGATGACGATTTGCTCAAGAACTTCCGTCTCTATACCGACGAGACGCAGTATGTCATTCCCGTACTCAAGGAGATACTGGCCATCAATCCACAGCTGAAGATTATTGCTGCTCCCTGGACCAGTCCACGATGGATGAAGATAAAGAGTATGGACAACCGTACGCTGCATAACTCATGGACCGACGGACACCTGAATCCTACCTATTATAAGGCTTATGCCGAGTATTTCGTGAAGTTCATACAGGCATTCAGGCAGGAAGGCATCAATATCTATGCCGTAAGTCCTCAGAACGAGCCTCTGAACCCAGGCAACTGTGCTTCGCTCTACATGCCTTGGAACGAACAGGCGGGCTTCGTGCAGCAGCTCGCGCCAGCCATTCGGAAGGCAGGACTGAGCACGAAGATCTACCTCTTCGACCATAATTACAACTATGACGGAAAGGAAAGCGAACAGCAGTATCCTGCCAAGATCTACAAGGTGTACGAGAACAAGGAATTTGAGGGAAAGGAGCTGGTGGTAGGAGCAGCCTATCACAATTATGGTGGCAACAGCAACGAGCTGAACGTCATCCACGACCTCTATCCCGACAAGGAGCTTATCTTCACGGAAGCCTCCATCGGAACATGGAACAACGGAAGGAACCTTGACACCTCGTTGGCTGACAACATGGTGAATGTGGCGCTGAACACCGTACTGAAGCATTGCAAGGCGGCCATCGTGTGGAACTTTATGCTCGACATGCAGCGTGGACCTAACCTCGATGGAGGATGCCAGACGTGTTACGGAGCTATTGACATTGCCAACGACTATAAGTCGTACACTTTCAACTCGCATTATTATGCCATCTGCCATATGGCAGCAGTGGTGCGGCCGGGGGCAGTGCGCATAGCTACCTCAGGATGGTGGTTCGATGGCGTGACCTATGCCGCCTTCCGCAATCCTGACGGGACATTGGCACTGGTGCTCTATAACTCCACAAACAAGGAGCTGAACATTCACGTCGCTGACGGCACTAACCGCTATCCGCTTTATGTACCTACACGAGCTGCCGTATCGCTGCTGATGAACACCGACCAGGCTGCAAGTATCGGCAGCATCGTGGGCAGCGACGACGCCCGTACATACTACACCCTGCAAGGGATGAAAGTAGATGCTCCGCAGCAGCCTGGCATCTACATCCGTCAGGGAAGAAAAGAATTTATTCAATAAAAACTTCAATAATCAACTTAAAACGAAAAAGCAATGAAAAAGTGGTTTACTCAATTTGCTCTTGCTGCTGCAATGCTGGCAGGCGCAACAACCGCACAGGCTCAGACAGAGCTTGTGGTCGACGGTTCTAAAGGTTATGACGGCACGATGGTGCAGGGTCAGGATTACATCCTCCCGGGCACAGATGCCACATGGTATGCTCAGCCGGGATTCTTCACCCACAAGAAGGATAACGTCTGGACTTTTCAGGGATTCGGGGCTCCCGAATATGCCTATTTCTTTACGCTCGACGAGAAGCTGAAATACGTGAAGGTAGACCTCCGTATGGCCGACGATCCTGAAAGCGTCTATGCCAATTGGGATATCAACCACGCACTCTACGTGAACGGTGAGAACATTGGCTTCCCCACATGGGAGTCGAATGGCATTCACTGGGGAGGCGGCAAGGATGTGCCCGTTCCGCAGATTGGATACGACAAGTATCGCATGACGCTGGTCATCGGTCAGCAGCTGGACGGCAACTCAGTGAACTTCAAGTTCTTCAAGGGCCCGAACTGGGGCGGCGACGTACTCTCAGACACTGATGGCGGCATCGTACACATGGAGGACAACCCCTGGATTCGCATCAACGGACAGAATCCTGAGGACACAGGCGACAAGGGTAACATCCGTGCTGTGACGGGAGCTGAGTTTGCCGACGGCGACACGCTGATCGTCAACTTCGACATGGGCCAGACACCTGGCGTCATCACCGTTGACTATAAGGTGAGGGTCATCAACGACTTCCCCACTTTCAACGGCACGAATATGACCAAGCGCGGCAACTACTTCATCTATGAGGGCGCGCTGGAGCAGGGTGCTGAGTTCACCATCGGCAATGGCGAGGCTGCAGAGATGAATCTGGCTGATGCTTATATTGATGAGTTTGCTGCTACCAAGCTGGGTGGCGGTAAGTATAAGTTCAATGCTGTCAGCGGCAATTACGCCATTGTTCTGATGCCTTCGCTGAACTATATCAAGGTGATTCCCGGCACTTACGATGCTCCTGCTACTTATCCTGACGGAAAGGCTGTATGGCTCATCGGCTCGAACGTTGGTCAGCCTTCCTATGCAGCCAACAACTCGAACTGGAGCGCCAGTCTGGCTAACAGCATTCCTCTGGCTCAGGTAAGCCCCAACGTTTATAAGATTGGTCTGACGATTGGTCAGGAGATCAATGCGGGCATCAACTTCAAGTTCTTCGGACAGTATGGCTGGGGATATGAGTTCCACGGTGAGGATCTGGTGATGGAGGCCAACGACTACATCCACATCAATGCTCCTGAAGGCGAATGGACATATGATGAGAACGGCAATGAGGTCTATCAGCGTGGTGGCGACGATGGTAACATCTTCGACAACGGTGCATCGATGGGCAAGGGCGACAAGCTCGTGCTGACCATCGACCTGAACGGCTATCAGCCTTGGGATATGGAGAAGGATATCAAAGCTATTCCTGGTAAGGTGACGGTGGAATTCGTTCCCTCAGGCGTGGCAAAGCCAACCTTCAATGGTGTAGAGATGCAGCCCGTAGGCGACGACTATGTCTATCAGGGCGCTATGAATCAGGGTGCCTCCTATGTGATGGCAGGAACGGGTGCCGACGTAGTTGCAGCAGCCGACTTCTACTATAATCCCGACTACTTCAAGAAGAACGCAGACGGTTCGTTCACCTTCAAGGCACTCAGCGGCAACTATCGCATTGCAGCTAAGCTCGGACAGAAGTGCTTCCACATCTATCCGCTTACCGATACCAACAGCGCTGCCACATTCAATGATGGTGCTGCTATGTATGCCAACGGCGGCAACGGATTTGGTAAGCCTTCGTTCGCAGTCAATCCTAACGGATGGGGTGAGTCGAACGGATGGAATCCTTCACTCGACCAGTCGGTAAGCCTGGCTCAGGTGGCTGACAAGATCTACACGCTGACTCTGACCATCGGCAAGCAGCTGCGTTCAGGCGTTGGTGGCGGCGAGAGCTTCAAGTTCTATGGTGCTGGACAGGGCTGGGACGGTGAGCTGAGCCTGGGTGCCTATGAGATCAAGGCTGGTGCAGGCGACCAGTATTTCCGCGTAAACGACGGTGCGAGCGATACGGGTAACATCTTCCAGGTCGAGCCTCTGACCGACGGTGACACCTATGTCGTTGTCCTCGACCGTACGGGTGACATGCCGATGGTGACCATCCAGAAGGCAACTGACGAGACTGGAGCTGGTGTGGATATTCCTTCTGGCATCGATAGCATTCAGGTGAAGGAGCAGTCGGCTGACAATGTTGTCTACACGCTCTCTGGCATCCGCGTTGCCAATGCTGCCCAGCAGCACGGCATCTTCATCCAGAATGGTAAGAAGGTTGTGAAATAATCCATTAGTCACTTTTCACCATTATGAAAAGACTATTCATCTCGTTTCTGGCTCTCCTGGCAATTGGCGTTGTCAGGGGCCAGAAGCCTCTGCCCGTTTATCTTGACGAGACGAAGTCACTCGACCAGCGCATAGAGGATGCCCTACGTCGTATGACCCTCGACGAGAAAATACGCATCATCCATGCTCAGTCGAAGTTCTCAGCGGCAGGTATCCCCAGGTTGGGATTTCCTGACCTCTGGACCGACGACGGCCCTCATGGTGTGCGTCCTGACGTGCTTTGGGATGAGTGGGAGCAGGCCGGACAGACCAACGACTCGTGTGTGGCCTTCCCTGCCCTCACCTGCCTGGCTGCCACGTGGAATCCTCAGATGGCCCGCCTCTACGGAGAGAGCCTGGGTGAGGAAGCCCTCTATCGTGGAAAGGACGTCATACTGGGACCAGGTGTGAACATCAACCGCACGCCCCTGAACGGCCGCAACTTCGAGTATATGGGCGAAGATCCCTACCTCGCCTCGCGCATGGTGGTGCCTTATGTACAGGGACTTCAGTCAAAGGGTATCGCTGCCTGTGTGAAGCACTATGCCCTGAACAACGACGAGGAGTATCGCCATCAGGTGAATGTCATCCTCAGCGACCGTGCCCTGCATGAGATCTATCTGCCTGCTTTCAAGGCAGCTGTTCAGGAGGGAGGCGCATGGAGCATCATGGGCGCCTACAACCTCTACAAAGACCAACACAATTGCCATAATGATATCATGCTCAACCAGATCCTCAAGCGCGACTGGAAGTTCGACGGCGTGGTCATCAGCGACTGGGGCGGTGCTCACGATACCGAGGAGGCCATCCGCAACGGTCTTGACCTCGAGATGGGCACTTGGACCGACGGACTGACGATGGGCAAGACCAATGCCTATGACGCCTATCATCTGGCGGAAGCCTACAAGCAGCTCATCCGCCAAGGCCGATTCACGACCCGTGAGCTGGATGAAAAGGTGCGCCGTCTGCTGCGCCTCTATTTCCGCACGACTATGAACCGTCAGCGCCCTGCCGGCTTCCTCTGCTCAGAGAGCCATTATGAGGCTGCGTTGAAGATTGCGCAGGAGGGTATCGTGCTGCTGAAGAACGAGCAGGGCATCCTGCCCATTCAGCCCTGTAAGAAGATCCTGGTGGTGGGTGAGAACGCTATTAAGATGATGACTGTCGGCGGTGGCTCATCGTCGCTGAAGGTACAGAAGGAAATCCTTCCCCTCGACGGTCTGAAAGCTCTTGTCAGCAGCCGCTGGCCAAGCTGTCAGGTCGACTTCGTACGTGGCTATGTTGGCGATACGGTGCAAAGCTATAATGGCGTGACCGTAGGCCGCAGCCTCTACGATCTGCGTTCAGCTGAAGAGCTCCGTCAGGAGGCCGTTGAAAAGGCCAAGGATGCCGACTACGTCATCGTCTTTGGCGGACTGAACAAGAGCGACCATCAGGACAGCGAGGGCCACGACCGCAAGGACTACCAGATGCCCTATGCCCAAAACGCGCTTGTCGAGGCTTTGGCGGCTGCGAATCCGCATGTTGTCTTCGTCAATATCTCAGGTAATGCCTCCGAACTGCCTTGGATTGACCGCGTACCTGCTTTGGTTCAGGGATGGTTCATCGGCTCTGAGTCGGGCGAAGCACTCGCTTCTGTGCTCCTGGGCGACGTCAATCCCAGCGGTAAGCTGCCTTACACGTGGTATACTCATCTGGAGCAGTGCGGTGCCCATGCCCTGAACACCTATCCGGGCACGTGGCGCGAAGGACATCAGATCATCGATGAGGAATATAAGGAAGATATCTTCGTGGGCTATCGCTGGACTGACCGTCTGAAGAAGCAGTCGCCCCTCTTCCCCTTTGGTTATGGTCTGAGCTACACCACTTTCAACCTGTCGAACCTGAGAGCCGACCGTCAGGAGATGAGCAAAGAGGGAAGGATCACCTTCACCATCGACGTCACCAATACGGGCACACGTGCTGGTGCAGAGACTGTTCAGCTGTATATCAGCGACACGCAGTCTTCCCTACCCCGTCCGGTCAAGGAGCTGAAAGGCTTCCAGAAGGTCTATCTGCAGCCAGGAGAGACGCAGGCTGTCAGCATCACCATCGATAGTTCAGCCCTGAGTTTCTATGATGATAAGGCGCATGCATGGGTTGCTGAACCAGGTGAATTCGTCGCTACGGTCAGCAACTCCTCGAGTGTCACCAAGAAGACCCCGAAGCTTAAATTCAAGCTGATGTAGGTATAACTCTAGCATTATCCGAAGTTGGTCATTAGGCTCGGAAGAACCTTAAATCCTCCATAAATCTGACACAAATATGAGAATGGAATAGATTTCTGTTAGATGTTGTGTAGATTTAGGGTTCAATGACCTAAAGAAGGCGCAGCTATGACGGCTACGCCTTCTTTTTCTGCATTCATGGCTGTACCAAGGAGGCCGTAGAGGAACCTCTAAGAGGCCGCCGAGGATTAGTGTGCCTCCAGCCAGTTCTGTCCAAAGCCGCTGTCGGCGACAAGGGGCACATGCAGAGGAATAGCATTCTGCATCTCCTCTATCACAATCTGCTCTACCCTACCCTTTTCCTCTGGATATACGCTGAAGTTGAGTTCATCGTGCACCTGGAGGATCATTTTGCTACGAATGCCTTCGCGTTGGAAACGCTCGTTGATGCGAATCATCGCCACTTTGATGATATCGGCGGCAGTACCCTGAATGGGAGCATTGATGGCGTTACGCTCAGCGAAACCACGGACGGTGGCATTCTGCGAGTTGATATCGGGCAGGTAGCGGCGACGGCCGAATAGTGTCGTCACATAGCCCTTTTGACGTGCCTCTTCCTTCGCGCGCTCCATATAGTCCTTGACCTTGGGGAAGGTCTCGAAGAAACCGTCGAGCAGCAGTTTCGACTCATCACGCGAAATGTTCAGACGTTCAGATAGTCCGAAGACCGTGATGCCATAGATGATGCCGAAATTGGCTCGTTTCGACTTGGTGCGTTCATCGCGACTGACCTCTTCGATGGGTTTCTTATAGATGTTCGAGGCTGTGGCAGCATGCAGGTCCTTTCCTTCACGAAACACCTCCACCATATTCTCGTCGCCTGAGAGGTGAGCCATTACGCGCAGCTCTATCTGGCTATAGTCGGCCGAAAAGAATTGACAGCCTGGCTCTGGGACGAAAGCCTTACGAATCTCCTTGCCGTCCTCACCACGAACAGGAATATTCTGCAGGTTGGGATCGCTCGACGAGAGGCGTCCCGTAGCTGTAATACATTGGTTGAATGAGGTGTGGATATGTCCTGTGCGAGGATTGATGAGAGTAGGGAGGTTGTCTACATACGTGCTCAGCAGTTTCTTCAATCCTCTGAATGCCAGTATGTCTGCCACAATTTCATGCTTGCCTTGCAGTTGTGTCAGCACTTCTTCGCTGGTGACATACTGGCCGGTCTTCGTCTTTTTGGGCTTATCGATGATTTTCATCTTGGCAAACAGGATATCACCCACTTGCTTAGGCGATGAGATATTGAACTGCTCACCAGCCAATTCATAGATGCGTGTCTCAATCTCATTCATACGAGCGGTCAAATCTTTTGACGTTTGCTTCAGCGATTCTGTATCGAGAACTACACCATTCATCTCCATTTCGGCCAACACAGGCATCAAGGGCATCTCTATCTGATAGAACAGACTCTCACATTCGCGTTTCTTCAGTTCAGGCTCCAGGCGATTTTTCAGCTGAAGGGTGATATCAGCATCTTCGCAGGCATATTCATAGACGAGGGTAGGGGAGAGGTCGCGCATGGAGCGTTGATTCTTTCCTCTGGGCCCGATCAGCTCGTCGATGTGTATGGTTTGGTAGTGAAGATATGTCTCAGCCATATAGTCCATGTTGTGACGGAGCTCAGGTTGGATGAGATAGTGAGCAATCATGGTGTCCCACATAGGCCCTTGAAGCCGAATGTTATAATTTCTTAAAACTTCTAAATCGTACTTCAAATTCTGTCCAACCTTCAAAATGTTGGGGTCCTCGTATGCGGGTTTAAAGATGTTAACAATTCGCAACGCTTCTTCACGATTGGCAGGAATGGGCACATAAAATGCCTTGTGTTCCTCGACTGAGAAGCTCAAACCCACTAATTCTGCATCGATAGCGACGGTAGAAGTGGTCTCCGTGTCTAGACTGAGAATTTTGTTTGTCCTAAAAAAGTCACAAAGTGAGCGCATTTCGTCCTCATTCTCAACGAGTTGATAGTCGTGAGGGGTCGTTTTAAGGGTCTCAAAACTCGAAAATTCTTGCTTGCCTGTCTCCTCGGTCGTAAAATTTTCAAAGAGCGAGAGCTCCAATTGAGGAGTTTTTGGCTTATTTTCTGATTTTTTAAGAATTCGCTCGGCTAAGGCCTTAAACTCAAGTTCGGCGAAGAGTTTCCCCAGTTTTTCCTTGTCGGGCTCTTGCATGGCCAGTTGGTCGAGGTCGAGCTCTATGGGAACGTCCGTTTTGATGGTTGCGAGGAAGTACGACATCTTAATATCGTCAACATGCTCCTCCACTTTTTTCTTCAGCGCACCCTTCAGCTCATCTGTCCGTTGAAGTAACTGTTCCACATTGCCAAAGTCCTTGATGATTTTGGCCGCTGTCTTCTCACCCACACCTGGACATCCAGGAAAGTTGTCGGCTGAGTCACCCATCAGCGCCAGCAGATCGATGACCTGGGTAGGGGAGGAGATGTCGTACTTGGCACAAACCTCTTGTGGGCCCATCACCTCATAGCCGCCTCCGTGTCGAGGACGATAGATTTTTGAGTGCTCGCTCACCAGCTGGCCATAGTCTTTGTCTGGGGTCAGCATATAGGTAGTAATCCCTTCGATGGAATCGGCTTTTTTAGCCAGTGTTCCTATCACGTCGTCAGCCTCGTAGCCTGCCGCTTCCAGTACTGGAATGCGATAGGCCTCCAGCAGGTCCTTGATGATGGGAACGGCCTTGCGAATGTCCTCTGGTGTGGCTTCGCGCTGGGCTTTATAGTCAGGGAAAGCCTCGCTGCGGAATGTGGGACCATGAGGGTCGAAAGCCACTCCCAGGTACTTGGGCTGCTCCTTTTCGATGACTTCCTGGAGCGTATTGACGAAGCCGATGATGGCACTAGTGTTGAGCCCCTTCGAGTTGATCCGAGGGTTCTTGATAAAGGCGTAATACGACCTATAAATGAGCGCATAAGCGTCGAGAAGGAATAGTTTATCCATACGTTTTCAGAATTTTGGTGTAAAATTACTAAAAAAATTCGCAATACTCGGATATTTTCACTAATTTTGTCACAAAATTCATTCAAATATGGATTCTCTGTCATTAATAAAGCGTCCCATTGAGCGTGAGATAGCCGATTTCTCTGAACGCTTCAACTTGGCGATGACTCATGAAAAAGGCCTGCTGGGCAATGCGTTAGCTCATATCCGGCAGCGTGGTGGAAAGCGTATGCGCCCTCTGCTGACACTCCTCTTGGCTAAGAACTATGGTGAGGTATCGGATGTGACGCAAAATGCAGCTATTGGTCTTGAGTTGCTGCATACAGCCTCATTGGTTCACGATGATGTGGTGGACGAAAGTCTGGAGCGCCGTGGACAGGCTTCTGTCAATGCCTCCTTTAATAACAAGGTGGCTGTTTTGGTGGGCGATTATATCCTTTCAACGGCTCTGTTGCATGTGTCACGCACCCATAACCAGCAGATTGTTGAGAATATCTCCCAACTGGGACGAACCTTGGCTGCAGGTGAGATACTTCAATTGTCTAACATTCAGAATCCTGACTTCTCAGAGAAGGTGTATTATGAGGTCATCCACAAGAAGACTGCGTCCCTTTTCGAGTCCTGCGCTGTGATGGCGACTTTATCTGTTGGAGCACCTCCTGCAGAGGTCGAAAACGCACGCCGGTTTGGCCATTCTCTGGGCATGATGTTCCAGATTCGCGATGATATCTTCGACTATTACGACTCTCGCGAAATAGGCAAGCCTACAGGCAACGATATGGCCGAGGGCAAGCTCACTTTACCTATTCTCTACGTGCTGAACAACCTGCCTTACGACTCGATGATTACGCTTGCTAAAAAGGTGAAGCTAGGCACGATCAATAGCGATGAAATCGCTGTTTTGGTGGAATATACGCGCCAAAACGGAGGTATAGAATATGCTGAGCGACGCATGCAGGATTTCTACGATCAGAGCATGGTCTTCATCGATGAAAGCGTGAAAAAAGTCGAGATACGCGATGCTTTGATCACCTATCTCGACTATGTGATGAAAAGGCACTATTAGAAGAACTTCACTTCCTCGCCCAGCACCTCGCTCAGCAGCAGGTTGGCAAGTCTTGAAGTGCCTAGGCGTAAGTATTTGTTGGTGAGCCATTTCTCACCCAGTACCTCCTTGACAATCGTGTAGTAGATCAAAGCATCCATGACAGAGTTCAGACCACCAGCTGGTTTGAAGCCTATCTGAATGCCTGTCTGCTCGTAGTATTCCTTGATAGCCTGACACATGACATAGGCAGCCTCAGGCGTTGCTGCAGGCTCTAGCTTGCCAGTAGACGTCTTGATATAGTCAGCGCCTGCATACATAGCCAGGATGGAAGCAATCTTGATGTTCTTGGCGGTCTTCAGGCAGCCGGTCTCAAGTATTACTTTCATGTCGTGGTCGCCGCAGGCTTCTTTCTGCTGCTGAATCTCGTCTACAACCGTGTCGTAGTCACCTTCCAGGAAGCTGCCAACGGGTTGCACGATATCGATCTCTGTTGCGCCGTCCTTGATGGCCAAGGAAGTCTCGACAGTCTTGATCTCGATGAGCGACTGTGATGAGGGGAAACTACCTGACACACAGGCTATTTCTACGCCGTCAACCTCCAGTGTCTCAGCTACTGTGCGTGCGAAGCGTGGATAGACGCAGATAGTTGCTACGTGGGGTAGGGTGGGGTAGGCCTCGTCAAACTGGTTCACTTTCTCTGTAAACGCCATCACGCTGGTGTCTGAGTCTGTGGTCTTTAGGGTAGTAAGTTCAACGCTGCCCATCAGGAACTTCTTCACCTCGATAGTGTCGTTCTCAGGCACTTTCTCGGCGATGATTTTCTTTACTGCCTCGCTCACTTCCTCGTCAGTAATATCGAGGTTGTACTTCTTCAGAGCCTCTTCAATCTGGCTCACGGGCTGAGCATGATGATGCCCATGATGATGCTTTTCTTCCATAGTTTTATGCTTGTAGTTTAGGGTTTGCAATATGTCTGAGAGAGTCGCGACGAGTCTTTTTCTCGATGCTTTTCTGGAGTTCTTCCGTGAGGTCTACGCCCGTCTGGTTAGCCAGGCAGAGCAGCACCCAGAGCACGTCGGCCATCTCCTCGCCGAGGTTGTCTTTTTCGCCTTTCTTAAAGCTCTGGTCGCCATACTTTCGAGCTATCACTCGCGCCAGTTCGCCTACTTCCTCCGTCAGTACGGCCATATTTGTCAGCTCAGAGAAATAGCGCACACCATACTCTCTGATCCATTGGTCTACTGCTTGTTGTGCTTCTTGAATGGTCATTATTCTTTGTTTTTAGTGTCCATACAGATGGTTACAGGGCCGTCGTTGAGTAGTTCTACCTGCATATTTGCGCCAAATTCGCCTGTGCCTACAGCCTTGCCCAAGGCTTCGCTCATCTGCCTGCAGAATGCCTCGTAGAGCGGAATAGAGTGCTCGTGACTGCCGGCACGAAACCACGAAGGGCGATTGCCTTTCTTATAGCTGGCGTACAAAGTGAACTGACTCACTACCAGCACCTCGCCGTCGATATCGCTTACAGAGCGATTCATCACGCCATTATCGTCATCAAAGATGCGCAAGCCTATTAGCTTGTGTACCAACCAGTTGACATCTTCTTCTGCGTCTTCTTCACAGATGCCCAGGAGTACTAATAATCCTTTTCCAATTGATGATTTCAACTGGTTGTCGATGGTGACTGAGGCTTTGCTGACGCGTTGTATGACTGCTCTCATCTGTTATTTTTCTGCAAAGATACGAATATCAGTTTGAAAAGCCAAGCTTTTTTCATTTTTTCTTTAACTTCTCAATAAGATTCCGTCATTTTAGGTTCATCCGCGTTGGTACGATTGCCCGTTTGCTACGGAGCGATTGTCCGTCCGCGAGAGTGATGGTCGCTTTGTGATGGCGCGATAGACCGTCCGTAATCCTGCATATGACCGTCCGCAACGTACAGAACGCTTGTCCGCAACCGACCGTCGCTACGTCCGTAACGGACCGAACGCTCGTCCGCAACGAACGTGTCCAAAACCACTAGCCTCTTTTTCGAGTGCTTTTACGATCCCTTTCAGCCCTCTTTCTGATGAAAATGAGCGTATATAATTTGTGCTTTTGCAGCCCCTATAACCTTCGACAGCTCATCAAGTTCTGCCTCTTTTATTTTCTTGACCGATTTAAGTGCATTTAGAAGGGCGTCACGCGTCTTTGGTCCCACTCCCTGAATACTATCCAGCTCGCTTGAAAGTGCGTGTTTAGAGCGCTTCTCACGATGAAATGTGATGGCAAAACGATGCACTTCGTCCTGCAGTCTGGTCAGCACATGGAATAGCTCTGAGTCTGTCTTCAGCGCGATGGATAAAGGAGGGAAGCCATAGAGCAGTTCGTTGGTACGATGCCTATCATTCTTTGCCAATCCTGCAATGGGAATGCCAAGGTTCAGTTCGTCCTGAATGACCTCACGTATAACCTCCATCTGACCCTTTCCTCCGTCAGCAATGATAAGGTCGGGAAGTGGCTGATTTTCATCTATGAGGCGCTTATAGCGTCGATAGACCACTTCTTTCATCGAAGCGTAGTCATCAGGACCTTCTACTGTCTTGATATTGAACCGTTTATAGTCCTTTTTCGAGGGCTTCATCTTCTTAAATACCACGCATGCAGCAACTGCATCAGTACCAGAGATGTTGGAGTTGTCGAAGCATTCAATCTGGTAGGGTAGGGTAGGGAGGTGTAGCTTCTCCTGAAGCTCTTTCATCAGTCGTACCTGTTTCTGCTCAGGATTCAGTTTTTCAGCTTGTTTCAGACGGTCGAACTGGTATTGTTTTCCGTTCATAACAGACAGGTCGAGCAGCTTCTTTTTGTCTCCTCTTTGGGGTATCGTGAACGTTACACCCTCCAACTCCATATCTATCTCCTGAGGTACAATAATCTCTTTTGACTGGCTGTGGAATCTTTCGCGTAGCTCTATAATACCTAGCTGAAGCAGTTCGTCGTCTGTCTCGCTGAGCTTCTTTTTATATTCTATCGTAAAGCTCTGATTGATACTACCGTTCGACACGTGTATATAGTTGATGTACGCCATCTTTTCGTCGCTTGTGATGGATACTACATCCACGTTATTGATGGTATGACTTACTACTTCGCTAGTGCTAACAAACTTCTCCAGAGCGATATATTTCTGCTTGATTTCCTCAGCTTCCTCAAACCTCAGTTCCTCTGCCAGCAGCATCATCTCATCCTTCATCGCACGAAGAATCTGACGCGTATTTCCTTTCAGGATTTCCTTAGCCTGCTGTATGTTTCTTTGGTAGTCCTCATAGCTCTGTTTGCCTTCGCAAGGACCTCCACAACGCTTGATGTGATAGTCGAGACAGACCTTGTATTTCCCACATTCAACACCCTCTTTTGTAATCGGAAAACGACAGGTTCTTGGTCTGTACAAGGCTTTGATAATGTCAAGGACAGCATACATTGTGCTGACGTGGGAATAGGGTCCAAAGTACGTACCGGCTTTCTTGTTGATGGTACGGGTCTTGAAGATGCGAGGATAGAACTCGTTGGTGACGCAGATGCTAGGATAGGTCTTGCCGTCCTTCAGAAGAACGTTGTATTTGGGATTGTACTTCTTGATAAGCGAATTCTCCAAAAGCAGCGCGTCCTCTTCTGTGTTCACTACCGTATAGCTGATGTCGTGTATCTTGCTCACAAGTACCTTAGTCTTGAACCGATCAACTTCAGTGTGGAAATAAGACGATACCCTAGCTTTCAGGTTCTTCGCTTTGCCCACATATATAATGGTATGTGTGTCGTCGTAGAACTGATAGCTTCCAGGCTTTTCAGGCAGTCTGCTGACGATGCCTTTCAGGTAGGTGAGTCGCCTCTCGTTTTCTTCCTTCGTCATCTTCTTTGTTTCACGTGGAACGTTGCCTCAGATTGTCATCAACGTAGTCAGCTCGATATCTTTGAAGAGATCGCGTCCGTGCAGACCCTCATCTGTAATCTCGATGATGAAGTTGATGTAGGTCTTTTTGGGATGAAAGTGCTGCACAAGTTTGTAAGCAGCCTTGGCAGTGCCGCCAGTAGCCAGCAGGTCGTCATGAATCAGCACCACGTCATCCTCATTAATCGAGTCTATATGCATCTCGATGGTGTCGACACCATACTCCTTGCTGAACGATTCCTTGATGGTGGTTGCGGGCAGTTTGCCTGGCTTACGAGCTAAGACGACACCACAGCCCAGCCGTCCTGCCAAAGCTGCTGCCATCACGAATCCTCTACTCTCGATGCCAACGATTTTCGTGATGCCTTTGTCTTTGTACAGGGCCTCCATTTCGTCGAGCATGATCTTCATGCACTCAGCACTTTTGTAGAGTGTTGTCACATCACGAAAGTTGATACCTTTCTTGGGGAAATCTGGAATGCAGCGCAGATTGTCCAATAATACTTGATTGTTCATTTTCAGTAGTTTATAATTGTTACACATTCGTTTTGTTTCACGTGAAACAGATGCCGCAAATCTTCATCTTCCCATGAGTACCAGCAGCACATTGATGTCGCTGGGACTGACTCCTGGGATGCGGCTTGCCTGTGCCAGCGTCTCTGGATCGATGGCGATAAGCTTCTGTCTGGCTTCTGTTGAGAGCGACTGCAGTTCGTTGTATTTGAAGTGTCCTTTGATGCGGATATTCTCCAACCGATGCATCTTGTCGGCTACAACGCGCTCTCGTTCGATATAACCTTTGTATTTGATTCTGATCTCGGCAGCTTCAGCTATTTCCTCCTGCCTGTTTAGCGGACGGTTGAGTATTTCCTTCAATTGTGGGATGAATTCGGCTAGTTTCTTGAAATTGAGTTGCGGACGAGCAATGAGCTCTTCCAGCTTTACGCCAAACTGGAGTGGGGTAGTGCCCAACTGTTCCAATGCAGGATTGATGTCTTTTGCCTTTACAGGGAAGTTCTTACAGAAGTTCTCTATTTCGTCGATGAAACCTTTCTTTTCCATCCACCAGTCATATCGGCTGCGACGTGCCAGTCCCAGCTCATAGGAGCGCTCTGTCAGTCGGCGGTCGGCATCGTCCTGTCTTAACAGTATGCGATACTCTGCACGTGAGGTGAACATACGATAGGGCTCATCCACGCCCTTGGTCACCAGATCATCGATCAGCACTCCTATGTACGACTCATCACGATGCATGATGAATTCGTCCATTCCAACGCATTTCAGAGCAGCATTCACGCCAGCTACAAGCCCCTGTCCAGCTGCCTCCTCATAGCCTGTGGTGCCGTTTACCTGTCCAGCCATGAAGAGTCCATTAATAATCTTCGATTCCAACGTATGTTTTAGCTGAGTTGGATCGAAGAAATCATACTCTATGGCATAGCCCGGTCTGTACACCTTGAGGTTCGTGAAAGCAGGCATCTGCTTTAGTGCCTCTATCTGTACGTCCATTGGCAATGAGGACGAGAATCCGTTGAGGTACATCTCGTTGGTATCTTCTCCCTCTGGCTCCAGGAACAGCGGATGCTGATTTCGCTCTGGGAAGGTGACGAGCTTTGTCTCTATCGAAGGACAATAGCGAGGACCAATCGACTGTATCTGTCCGTTGTAGAGTGGCGAGTCAGCCAGTCCGCTGCGCAGCACCTCATGCACTTTCTCGTTGGTATTTACAGTCCAGCAGGGTAATTGGCGCAAGCGTCTGCCAGCATTCATATAGGAGAACTGATAAGGATGTTCTTCGCCTGGTTGTTCTTCCAGACAGCTGAAGTCAATGCTGCGCTTGTCTATGCGAACAGGTGTGCCTGTTTTCATCCTTGCAGTACGGATGCCATGCTGCGTGATACTATCGGTGAAATCGGCTACTGCAGGCTCGGCTATACGTCCTCCAGGTATCTGCTTGCGACCTATGTGCAGCAGTCCGTTGAGGAAAGTGCCGGCAGTCACAACCACGCAGCGTCCTTTGATCTCTGCTCCCCAGATGGTGCGAACACCGATGACTTCGTCTTTTTCTGTCAGTAGCTCACACACTTGGTCTTGCCAGATGTCGAGGTTGTTTGTATTATCGAGTGTCCGTCGCCACTCCCAGATGAACTTTCCTCGATCGCACTGGGCCCTTGGACTCCATACGGCTGGTCCTTTGCCCACATTCAGCATGCGGAACTGAATGCTCGTGGCATCAGTCACAAGTCCCATCTGTCCGCCCAGGGCATCTATTTCTCGCACGATCTGTCCCTTGGCTATTCCACCAACGGCAGGATTGCACGACATCTGTGCAATCTTGTTCATGTCCATCGTCACGAGGAGTGTCTTGGCGCCCATATTGGCAGAGGCACAAGCCGCCTCGCACCCTGCATGTCCGCCTCCTATTACTATTACGTCGTACCTTAAAATCATCGCACAAGCGTTAAAATCGTTGCAAAGTTACAAATTTTTGGGCAAATTATGTTGCAGTTAAGATTATTTTATGTAAATTTGTGCCCGAATATTATTCACCTAAACCCAAATAGTTATGAAAAAGAGAAGTTTTAAGGTAGCTGCCCTGCTGATGTCAGGTGCTCTCCTGTGCAGTTCATGCATTGGTTCGTTTGGTCTGTTCAACAAGTATGAGAAGTGGCAATGCAGCATGACCAGCAACAAGTATGTCAATGGTATTGTAGGTCTGATCCTGCAGCCCATCGTTGGTGGCATTTGCCTTGTTGTAGATGCCTTGGTACTCAACACGATAGAGTTCTGGACAGGCAACAGCCCCGTTACTGCCAGCACTATTCAGAAGGTGCAGGGCCAGGATGGCCGCTATTATGCTGTGAAGACCCTGAAGAACGGCTATGAGGTGACGTCGCCTACAGGTGAGGTGACCCTCTTCCTCCACGATGCCGCCACTGATGGATGGTCGATGACACAGAATGGCGTGACGAAGGAGCTCTTCCGCTTCAATTCTGACGGCACCATCCAGGCAACGCTTCAGAATGGCCAGAAGCTGACCGTAGGCAACGACGAGGCAGGTCTGCAGCAGGTGCGCGAAGCGCTCGCTACTGACAATTTCTATGCCTTGCGCTAATCAGTTATTCAGTTTCACCTGAATCTGTACAGGGAACATGTACTCTGAGTCGTTGCGCTCGTAGAGCGTGTGCCTCAGCGTGGCGGCAGAGCGCTTCACCTTTCCCTTGAACACAGTCTTACCTCGATAAAGCACTTTGACGGCTTTGTCGAGGTTTATCATTTTGTCGTTGAGCGATAGGGTCAGCTGTGAGTAGTCGCAGCGTTCGATGATGATCGTGTTGCTGGGCTTGGCAGGTTTGTTTGGCTTTGGAGGCATGATACTCAGGCGCACCTCCTTCCCTCGCGCCAGCTCGTCGGCAGGGGCAGAGACCCAGTAGAAATGTTTGTGAAGCTCCTCTTCCTGATGCCAGACGATGGTAGTAGGGTAGGGATTGCGTTGATATTGGGCCATCCAAGTCAATGCAGCCTTGTCTTCAAGATCCATCCAGTGACCTTTTCCCTTGACGATATGTCCTTCGAAGATATATCCCTGAGGATCAGCACGATGCAGAGAGTCCATCTCTTCGATACGTATCTGGCATTGCTTGTTGCGATCGTAGGCAGCATCCAGCTCGCCGCACCATATCATAAATGGAGTGTTGCGCAGGTTCAGCAGCGACACATCACCAGGATGACCTGCCATCATCGATGCTGCAGCCCACGAGTCGGCCATCCTGGGACCAAGGCGCCACACGCCGTCGCCACCTGCTGAGTAACCCATGAGGTAGACCTTGTTGGGGTTGACATTGAAGAAGGCGACAGCCATTTGTATCATCCGTCGATAGAACTCGTCGAAGCCCGTCTGGAAGTGCATGTTCCACGCGTCGACTGGGGCACGCGGACAGAGATAGATACTGTGGTCAGGATGATAGAGCAGCCATTGATTCTGCCACTGACTGTCGTTCACGGCCTTGGGCGCGCCTCCTCCTCCATGCAGCGAGATAAACAGCGAGCGCCCGTCGGCAGGCTCGTCGCCTATGAGCTCCCAGTGGAGGGGCATCGTCAGCGAATCGAGTCTGAGGCACATCTCGTCCTTCGCTGTGAGGAGGGCGGACTGTAGTGAGTCCTTCCATGCCGCCTTCAGGGTCTCAGCGCACTGTCTGGCTTCTTGTCTCGAGAGTGCTTTCTCGCCTTTCTCTGCCGATGCCTGAAGCGTCAGCAGGAGAAGGACCATCATTCCGTAGAGTCTCTTCATGCTTGTACCTTTTTATTGAATTTCTCGACAAAGGTAAGAAAAAAACGGGTGGAACGCAAGAGAAAAGCCTTTTTTTTCTTTTGTGCCAATGAATATCCGCCAAAGTCACGGTGTTTGCGTATCAAAGTCACGTTGTTTGCGTACCAAAGTCACGTTGTTTGCGTACCAAAGTCTCGTTGTTTGCGTACCAAAGTCTCAATGTATGCGTACCAAAGTCTTGGTGTTGGTGTATCAAAGTCGCCTTCTTTGCGGATTGCCAGCGTTCGCCCAACGGCTTTCGAGCGCCCGCCCGAAGATGGTTGGGCGCCCGCCCAAAAGCCTTCGAGCGGACGCTCAACCGACATCCGAGTGGCAAAGAGATTCATTCATACTCCACATAAGGCCTGAGCCGCTCGATAGCCTCAGGCGTGAAGTCTGGCGACAGTCGCAGCTGCTGCAAGTCGGTGATGGTGCCATATTGCCGGCGATAGTCCGTGATGGTTCGTGCCTGGTAGTAATTGATGTACGGATGTCGCTTCAGGTCGTTGAGCGATGCCGTGTTGATGTTCACTTTCCTGACAGTGCTTGTTCCCAGGGTGAGGTATTGCTTGGCCTCCTTTGGAAAATCTTCGATTTCATCGAGCTGGTTCAGGCTGACATAGCCTCCCAGCCGCTGTCCGTAGTCATAGATGCGACGAGCGAAATACGAGCCTATGCCAGGCACGGTCTTCAGCATCGAAGTGTCGGCGATGGCGAGGTCTATTGTCTCGCCTTCAGCCATCTTCACGGGGTATCGCAGGGTGTCACGCTCTGTCGTAGCCGGCTTGTCTTCAAAGAGGGTGGAGGCAGGCTGATAGTCGGCAGAGATATGGATATAAGGTTCCAGTTCGCGATATTGCTTGACGGTAAGGCCATAGAGCCGTGCAAAGTCCTCTTTCTTGCGATAGATGCCGCCGGCAGCTCTGTATTTATAGATGTTGCGCACCTGCCAGGATTGCAGCCCTAGTCGTAGTAGCTGTGTGGAGTCGGCTGTATTCGGGTCGAAGGCGAAGCGTTCCACGTATTGGGTCTCTTGCTGGTAGTAGTAGGGTGGGGTGGAGCGTGAGCTGTCTATGGCGATGGAATCGGCCTTTGCCGTCGATGAAACCGCCGTTTTTTGCTCTTTTCCTCCAACAAGACAGATAACGCTCAATGCCACAGCGCCGATGAAGAGCAGCGACAGAAGGATCTGCCGGTCGCTCTTATGCATCATGAACAGGCTGCGCAGCATAGCTTCAAATGATTCCCAACTGATGGAAGAAGATGAGCAGGATGCAGAGCGGACAGATGAATCTGACGCAGAAGAGGTAGATGCCGAAGAAGCGTCCACGCAGGGTGCCTCCATTGGTGAATTCCTCGTGAACGATGCTCTTTGGCACATACCATCCCAGGAAGAGACACGTCAGGAATCCTCCCAAGGGCAGGAAGATCTGGCCCGTGGTGAAATCGAACAGGTTGAAGAGACTCATGCCGAAGAGAGAGATGTCGCTGTTGTAGAACGACAACGAGCAGAACACACCTATGATGGAACACAGCACCGTGACGATGGTGGCTCCGCGACGCCTCGAGATCTTCAGCTCCTCATGGAAGAATGCTGTGCTCACCTCATGCAGGGAGATGAGCGACGTCAGTGCTGCCACAGAGAGCAGCAGGTAGAACAGCAGCGCAATGATCGTTCCCACGAGCGGCACGGCTGAGAAGGCCTGACTGAACACATTGGGCAGGGTGATGAACACCAGCGAGGCGCCGGCATCGGTCTTTCCGCCAACGGAGAAGACTGCCGGGAATATCATCAGGCCTGCCAGGATGGCGATGAGCGTGTCGATGCTGACTATCTGTACGGCCGATTTTGTCAGGTGCGTGTCACGGCTGAAGTAGCTGGCATAGGTGCAGAGGCATCCCATACCCAGGCTCAGCGAGTAGAAGGCCTGTCCCAGGGCTCCCAGCAGCACGTTGCTGTCGACTTTCGAGAAGTCAGGACTGAACAGGAAACTGATGCCTTCGCTGGCATTGGGCAGCAGGCAGGAGGCGATGGCAATGATGATGAGCAGGATGAAGAGCAGGGGCATCATCAACTTCGATGCCTTCTCGATGCCTTTCTCCACCCCTCTGACGATGACGAAATGGGTGATGAGAAAGAAGACCAGCAGGTAGACGATGGGCTGCCACGGGTTTGAGGAGAAGTCGTTGAAGTGCTGCTCTACTGCTGCTGGCGACCCGTCAAGCTGTCCGCTGATGGAGGCTACGACATAGTGCAGGCACCATCCTGACACCACGCAGTAGTAGCCTGCGATGAGAAAGCCCGTGAACACTCCGAAATAGCCGATAAAGCGCCAGGGCGTGCCGTTGGCCAGTCTCTCGTAGGCCCTTGCCGTGTTGGCCTGTGCCCTACGGCCAATGATAAACTCATTGAGCATGCAGGGAATGCCCAGCATGATGACGCACAGCACATATACGAGGATGAATGCGGCACCACCGTTCTCGCCTGCCATCGTGGGGAAGCGCCACACGTTGCCCAGTCCTACTGCCGAGCCTGCCGTAGCCAGGATGATGCCCAGCCGGCTGCCAAAGTTTGCTCTCTCCGTCTGCTTCATTTTTGTCATTCTTGGTAATTCGAGTGCAAAAGTACAACTTTTTTCCCGTTTTGACGTACTATTTGAAAGGTTTTTTGTACTTTTGCAGTCAAAATCTCAATACATAGAATCATGAACATTGGAGACAAGGCGCCCGAAGTGCTGGGCAAGGACGAGAACGGAAAGGAAATCCGCCTGAGTGATTTCCAAGGTAGGAAACTGGTACTTTACTTCTATCCGAAGGACAACACCAGCGGCTGTACGGCTGAGGCTTGCAGCCTGCGCGACCATTATGGCGAGCTGCAAGGAGCCGGCTATGAGGTGGTTGGCGTGAGCAAGGATTCAGCGGCTTCGCACCTGAAGTTCAAGGAGAAGCACGAACTGCCCTTCCCCCTCATTGCCGATGTCGACCATGAGCTGCTCGAGGCTATGGGAGCGTGGGGCGAGAAGACGATGTATGGCAAGAAGACCGTTGGCACCATCCGCACCACCTTTGTCATCAACGAGCAGGGCATTATCGAGCAGATCTTCGCTGGCAAGCAGGTGAAGACCAAGGAGCATGCCCAGCAGATTTTGGGGGAATAATCGGGAATGAGGAATGAGAAATGAGGAATGAGAAATGAGGAATGAGAAATGAGGAATGAGAAATGAGTCGCTTTCGACATTTGCTGAGCCATTATCCGCTGACGCTCCTCTGCCTGGCGCTTGTCTGGTTTCTTTGCCTGATGCTTGACGTACGCAAGGCACCCGACGTCGATGTGCCCTTTATCGACAAATGGACGCATCTGGTCATGTATGCCGGCACCTGCTCTGTGATGTGGTGGGAGTATCTGCGCTGTCATCAGCGTCTGGTGGGATGGAAACTGTTCCTCTTTGCCTGGCTGGGCCCCATCCTCATGAGTGGCTGTATCGAGCTGCTGCAGGCTTATTGCACTACGACGCGTTCAGGCGAGTGGCTCGATTTCGCCGCCAACTCCATTGGTGTCACCTTGGGCTGCCTCATCGGCCTTGCCATGTGGCGATACTTCCGGCGGTCGAGATCTTAGCCGTCCCTTCTCGTCTGTCGCTTCACGCCTATATTCTGATATGCGTGTCTATCTGTGTTGCAATCTCACGGGCCAGGCCGCCGTCATAGCCTACGCGAAGCTGAATGATGGGGCGGTTGGGGTCGTTGGTGCTGACGATGACGGCATATTCGTCGACGGTATAGGGTGTGGCCATGTTCTTCGGCATGACGCTCACCAGGTTGCTGAGCTTCAGCTCTTCGCCAGCCACCACCACCACGTCGTTGGCAGGATAGAATAGGATCAATGCGGGCAGCTCGTTGGCTCGTGAGGCATCGAGCACCACCACATCGTCGGGCTCGCCATATTTCTGTTCCACCTCCTCCACACTAGCGTAGGTCACACCCGTCGTTTCCGCTCTCTCCCTGATGCGGAGCAGGAAGTAGGCCAGGGGTATGGCGAGCAGCATGAGCAGAGCATAAGGTCCTGCATAAGTGACTAGATAGAAGGTGAGCAAGATGATGGCGATGACTGCAAGAACAATGTTTCGTTTCATAATCGGTTGAGGTTTATCAGCTTTTGTCTATTTGGTTGCAAAGATACAAAGATTTTTGGGAGAGGGAGGATACTGGGTAAGTTATTTGATTTCCATTATTTCTGCATCAACAACGAAAATATCTCCTTCGGAATCCACGAGTGCATTTCTAGGAACTACATCCCATACTTCATATCGTCCGTTTGTGAAGTGCCCTACTTTTGCAGTCTTCTCAAAGCCAAGTGCCGCCATATACGTCTCGATCATAACCATCGTAGCAGGACGTGCATCAGCTACTCTTGGCTGGCGGATAATAGGCTGTACTGTACGCCCATCAAAACCAGCAAATCCATAGAAGCAATAAGCTGTGTCAGGAAATATTTGGTTATGCATCATAATCTTTTTAAGCAAAGCAACAATACTTCCGCTGTTCAGCAGATTGTTCACCTTATAAATAGCATCTTTCGCAACATAAGTGTCATTTTCATTCCCGCAGGGACCAGGAACGCCAAGGTTGAACACCTCCATCATAGGAATCCAAAAGCCATGCTCCTTTGCCATCTGCTCAGCGGCACGCTGCTCGGCATCGAAGTGGCTCACATCTGCTTGGCTAACTCCACATTGCGCTTCATATATTGCGCAAAGTCGTTTGAGTTCATCGGCGATAGTTGCGATACGGCGATTTTCCGCATCTTGCGCTCCGTCGCCTCCTTGTGAAACTGATTGAAAAATGTCATAGTCCATAACAATTTGATAATTCTTGCGTGCAAAGATACAAAGATTTTTTGAATAAACGAATAAAACTGATAAAATAAAGATGATTGTCCTTGAATGTCATGTCTGAGGTGACTTTGTTTTTGCTATGTTGCAAAAAGATTTGGAGGTTCGGGCTTTTATTACTAACTTTGCAGGCGAACTACTGAAAAGACAAAAGAAAACCAGTATGAAACAAATAATCACAGCAAATAAAACACCCCGCCCAATAACGGTTATTGTCCTCGCTATTGTCCTCGCCGCCTGTTCGGGCGACGGTAGCCAGATGCGCGCCCAGCTCGAGGAGCTGGAGCGGCAGAACCGTGCCGACTCCGTGATGACCAACGACTCGCTGGCCGAGCACCTCGTGAAGTACTTCGACTGAGGCATATCTCGATGCCGCCGACTGTGCCGACACAACAACGTTGGACTGTGATTGGGCCAAACTCAGCCGGGTCTACGGGCAGATGTCGGAGATATTCTATCTGCAAGGACTAATAGAAGATAATATATATTGTCTTGACAAAGCTATACTCTTTGGATGGAAGGCTGGCGATACTATCCAAGCGTTAAACGAGCAGATGTATAAAGTTAACTCTCTCCTGAAGAATCATCAAGACGATGAAGCCTTGTCGCTCTTTGACAGCATATTTCCTGACTGCATGTGTTACGGTGGAAAGCAGTTCGCAGCAAGATATTGTTTGTTGCCAATTGAAGTCCTGCTGAACCGCAATGACTTGAAAGCTGCACACAGCTATCTGCAGTTATTCGAATCACACTCAGGTTATTTTGATGACTCTGGGAACATAGAATCAGGAAGAGAAACCTATTATTACTACAGGGGGGATTATTATCGCCGGTTATGCCAAGCTGACTCGGCAGAATTCTTTTTTCGAAAAGAAATCGGCAGTGGCTTGGATTTTTACAATCAGAATGCAGGTGCACAAGGTCTTGCAACACTTTACAAGCAAACACATCAGGGCGATTCCGCTGCAAAGTATGCATTGTATAGTTACGATATGCTAGATTCCCTATACCAGCAGACGACGACCTGGGACGTCATACAATCAAAAGCCATGTATGACTATAGTCACCACCAAGCTATTGCTAACCGTGAACATAAACGCGCAGACCAAGAAAAAGCACAAAAGAACCGTCTTTACGTTGTACTACTCTTTGTTTCAGCGATAGTTCTTATAGCTTGGTTCCTGTTAGCAAGAAAACGACGTTTGGAAGCAGAGAGAATCCGT
>ONLL01000023.1 GCA_900318685.1 uncultured Prevotellaceae bacterium
ATGCTTTACATCCCATTGAGTCAACTTTCATCAAAAGTGCTCAACCATCTAAGACGCATTGCCTCGTTCCGAAATCCTGAGTTCTATAGTAAACAGGCATTGCGTCTGTCAACATATTCCACGCCGAGAATCATCTCATGCGCAGAACTGGCGGAAGAATATCTGGCGTTACCTCGTGGGTGCGAGGATGCAGTTGTCGCATTCCTTAAAGAAAAAAGTGTAGCATTTCGTTTTGATGATGAAACAAATCATGGCAAGAGTATTTCCGTACATTTCAATGGAGAGCTGCGCAAAAACCAACAAGAGGCTGTCGAGGCTTTGACCTCCAGCAATCCATCAACGCCCAGGGCCGCGCCATCATCCGCAAAGTCCTCCGCAAGTAAAGCACCCATCGACCGATGGCGTCACGAATCGTTACCCCATCTTCGCGATCCTCATTGTCCACGTGGTCTGACAGCACCTTGCGGGTATAGGGGTCATTCGTGCGGTTCAGGAAGCGCAGGCAGAAGTCCTGCGTGGCAGGATTTGCTAATCCGACCGCTCTGAATATGAGCATTTGCAATGCGGCAAAGTCACGCAGCACATCCAACCGAGCCAAATATCTTGTTTCGCATTATAAATGCTCATATTCGATGCGGTTGGATTCAGAAATTCAACCGAGCGGATCTCAACTCTCAACTCTCAACTCAAAATGACTAAATGACTAATGACTATCATGACTATGTTTACTCAACTATTGCAAATTTCATGGAGTCCTCATCAATTGTCTACACTCCTAAACTCCACGGTCAGCGCCTCGCCCGTGCGTGCGTTCCTCATAGGAGTGTACCCGTCCGTGCGACGGATCTGCGGCAGCACCTCCGACGTCACCCAGCGCTTGAACACCCGTGCCTGCGGCAGCTTCGACTGCAGCACCAGCGAGTAGAGCCCCGACTCGTTGATGACAGACAAATCCTGGCTTCCACCAAGGGGGTCGCATTTCACGACTCCCTTATCCTCGTTGTCTACATGTTTGCCGATGGCATCGCGATAGTTCTTGTACCCCAATGCCTCAGCCACGTCCTTACCCACGAAGAAGGTCTCGCTAGTGGTCGGTTGACGGTGCAAAGGTACATAAGCTGTCGATCTTGCTGGGACGTCCCTTGTCGATATTAGTATAACCGCTGACTGTTTGGTCGGATTTTGCAATCCGACCGCTCTGAATATGAGCATTTGCAATGCGGCGAAGTCACGCAGCACATCCAACCGAGCCAAATATCTTGTTTCGCATTATAAATGCTCATATTCGATGCGGTTGGATTCAGAAATTCAACCGAGCGGAATTGCTGCTGTCACCGCCTTCTAGAATGACATCCACAACCTTAACGGCATCAGCGATGGTGATCTTGCCGTCGCCGTTGGCATCACCCCTCGTTGCGAGGTCGATGTCTATCGTGGCGACATCGGAATTAGCATAGCCATCCTTCTTCGCATACACGCTGATACGATACTTTGTAGCGAGGCTCACCTCGCTGCTGTTATGCAAGCTGGCATCCGCAAAACTGAGCGACGTCACAAACGAAGCCCCTTCCGTCTCAGAGGTGAACGTCAGCATGCCGTTGGCTAGAGAAATGGTTGGGGTGGCGCATTTCGCACGAGCAGAAGGAGTCTCGCCATCAAGAGTCACGATCGTTCCTAAGCCGCTCCGGGGTTCTGTCGAGGTTGCTTCTAGAATGACATTCACAATCTTAATGGCATCTATGATGGTGATCTGGCCGTCGCCGTTGGCATCACCCATCGTTGCGAGGTCGATATCCATCGTGGCGGCAACAGAATTCGCATATCCATCCTTCTTCGCATACACGCTGATGCGATACTTTGCAGCGAGGCTCACCTCGCTGCTGGTATGCAAGCTTGCATCCTCAAAACTGAGCGACGACACAAACGATGCTCCCTCCGTCTCGCATGCAAAAGTCAGCTTGCCGTTGGCGAAGGCGATGGTTGGGGTGGCGCATATCTCAGGAACAGGAGGAGTCTCGCCATCAAGAGCCACGAACGTTTTAAAGTCGCTCCAGGGTGCTGTCGTCCGATAGCTAGTCAGGGACGGTGCAGGCACGTGCAAGGTTGCAGTTGAGATGGAAGAATTATTGAAAACATCAGCATATGTTGTCGGAACATATACTGCATAGCAGAAGACATCTGTCAGGCCGGAGCAGCCAGAGAACGCTTCGTCGCCGATGCTCGTCACGGAGTTCGGGATGGTCACGCTCGTCAGGCCGGAGCAGTTATAGAACGTACGTTCGCCGATGCTCGTCACGGAGTTAGGAATGGTCACGCTCGTCAGGCCGTCGCAGCCATAGAACGCACCAATGCAGATGTTCGTCACGGAGTTCGGAATGGTCACGCTCGTCAGGCCGGAGCAGTTCAGGAACGCACCTACAGCAATTCCCAATGTTCCCTCTTCCAACGAAATACTGGTGTTTTCAGGCATTATACCTTTATATTTATATGCCACTTTGCCTGCATAGACCAAGCCATCGGGTTGACTGTTATACCATGCTGTTTGAGAGAACGCTTCGTAGCCGATGCTCGTCACGGAGTTCGGGATGGTCACGGTCGTCAGGCCAAGGCAGTAAGCGAACGCTTCGTCGCCGATGCTCGTCACGGAGCTCGGGAAGGTCACGCTCGTCAGGCCGGAGCAGCCATAGAACGCATTTTCGCCGATGCTCGTCACGGAGTACCCGATGGTCACGCTCTTCAGGCCGGAGCAATTCAGGAACGCAGCGCCACCGATGCTCGTCACGGAGTTCGGGATGGTCACGCTCGTCAGGCCGGAGCAGCCAGAGAATACCTCGTTGTCGATGTACGTTAAGGAGTTCGAGATGTTCACGCTCGTCAGACCGGAGCAATCACGGAACGCACCTTCGCCGATGCTCGTCACGGAGTCCGGGATTTTCACGCTCTTCACGCCGGAGCAGCCATCGAACGCACCGTCGCCGATGCTCGTCACGGAGCTGCTGATGGTCACGCTCGTCAGGCTGGAGCTGCCACGGAACGCATAGGCGGGTATAATCTGCACGTTTTCTCCTATATTAAGTGTGGCCAGAGATGTGCAATTTGAGAATACAGGATCGCTAGAACTACCCATCGAGGTGCAGTTCGTAGCATTGAAATTGACTACAGTCAGGCCGGAGCAGCCATTGAACGCATGGTTGCCGATGCTCGTCACGGAGTTCGGGATGATCACGCTCTCCAGACTGGAGCAGCCCAGGAACGCAAATTCGCCGATGCTCGTCACGGAGAACAGAGAGAGAACGCATTGTTGCCGATGCTCGTCACGGAGTTCCTGATTTCCACGTTCGTCAGGCTGGAGCAGCCGTAGAACGCATAGGCGGGTATGTTTTGCACGTTATCTCCTATCTTAAGTGTGGTCAGAGATGTGCAATTTGAGAATACAGGATAACTAGAATTCCCCATCGAGGTGCAGTTCGTAGCATTGAAATTGACTTCAGTCAGACCAGACCAGTCACGGAACGCATAGGCGGGTAATTTCTGCACGTTTTCTCCTATATTAAGTGTGGCCAGACGTGGGCAATTTGAGAATACTGGATCGCTAGAACTACCACCCATCGAGGTGCAGTTCGTAGCATTGAAATTGACTTCAGCCAGGCTGGAGCAGTCATTGAACGCAAACTCGCCGATGCTCGTCACGGAGTTCCCGATGGTCACGCCCGTCAGGCTGGAGCAGCCAGAGAACGCAGAAAAGCCGATGCTCGTCACGGAGTCCGGGATGGTCACACCCGTCAGGCCGGAGCAGCCCAGGAACGCATTGTTGCCGATGCTCGTCACGGAGTTCCCGATGGTCACGCTCGTCAGGCCAGAGCAGTAATAGAACGCCCCGTCGCCGATGCTCGTCACAGAGTTCGGGATGGTCACGCTCGTCAGGGCGGAGCAGCGAGAGAACGCATCGTCGGGTATTATATGCACGTTATCTCCTATTTTAAGTGTGGCCAGAAGTGGGCAATTTGAGAATGCGGGATCGCCAGAACTCCCCATCGAGGTGCAGTCCGTAGCATTGAAATTGACTTCAGTTAGGCGGGAGCAATTGTTGAACGCAGATTGGCCGATGCTCGTCACGGAGTTCGGGATGGTCACGCTCGTCAGGCGGGAGCAGTCAGAGAACGCCCGGTCGCCGATGCTCGTCACGGAGTTCCCGATGGTCACGCTCGTCAGGCGGGAGCAGTCCTCGAACGCTTGGTGGCCGATGCTCGTCACGGAGTTCGGGATGGTCACATCCGTCAGGCCGGAGCAGCCAGCGAACGCACCGTCGCCGATACTCGTCACGGAGTTCGGGATGGTCAGGCTCTTCAGGCTGGAGCAGCCAGCGAACGCTTCGTTGTCGATGATCGTCACGGAGTTCGGGATGGTCACGCTCGTCAGGCTGGAGCATCCAGCGAATACCTCGCTTCTGAGGTTCGTCACGGAGTTCGAGATGGTCACGCTCGTCAGGCCGGAGCAGTCCAGGAACGCATAGTAGCCGATGCTCGTCACGGAGTTCGGGATGTTCACGCTCGTCAGGCCGGAGCAGCCTTCGAACGCAGATTTGCCGATGCTCGTCACGGAGTTCGGGATGGTCACATCCGTCAGGCCGGAGCAGTAACAGAACGCACCGTCGCCGATGCTCGTCACGGAGTTCCCGATGGTAACGCTCGTCAGGCCGGAGCATCCAGCGAACGCTTGGTTGCCGATGCTCGTCACGGAGTTCGGGATGGTCACACCCGTCAGGCCGGAGCAGCCACGGAACGCACCTTCGCCGATGCTCGTCACAGAGTTCGGGATAATAGTGTTCTTGCAGCCAGCTATCAATGTGTTTGACGCGGTTTCTATGATGGCGTTACAGTTATCACGGGAATCGTATGAGCTGTTGCTAGATGCAACCGTCAGGCAAGTCAGGCCAGAGCAGTAAGCGAACGCATTGTAGCCGATGCTCGTCACTGAGTTCGGGATGGTCACGCTCGTCAGGCCGGAGCAGCCATAGAAAGTCCAATCGCCGATGCTCGTCACGGGATAAGACGTACCGTTGTACGTGACAGACTCGGGGATGACCACGTTACCGGAGTATCTATTGGTGTAGCTACTATAATCACTACCCCGATAGCTGACGGCCAACTCCGTGTTGTTGTTCGTCCAGACGTAATAGATGGTTTTGCCATCTTCGTTCGCCACCGCAATGTCGTGCGCAGCGGCGGTGATGCCTGCCATGCTGAGGAGCAGGGTGAGGAGGAAAGTGTTGAATTTCAGCTGTTTCATATCGTTTGTCGTTTTATTGGTTTGACGTTGATGGATGGCCGATTCGTTCTCGGCTAGTTTTCGGGTACAAAGATAGTGAAAATCGAGCGAAATGCAAAATAAATCTTGATTTATTTTCATTTCCCGACCTTCTATTCAAATGAATCACAGACCGGCATCTTGTGTGTTTTTGAACTGCAACACTGCAACGCTGCAACGCCCGCGGCACCATGCGGGCTGAAGCCGGTGTCTGGGCGCCCGTTGACTTTCGCCCATTGCGCTACCTTCTGCACCGCATTTTCCGTTGCACCTGCTCAGTATCAGCCACACCTGCTCGGTCGGATTTGCTAATCCGACCGCTCTGAATATGAGCATTTGCAATGCGGCAAAGTCACGCAGCACATCCAACCAAGCCAAATCTCTTGTTTCGCATTATAAATGCTCATATTCGATGCGGTTGGATTCAGAAATCCAACCGAGCGGATTGTAACTTGTTGATTCCCATAGGGGGGCGGTAAAACGCCGACCCCTTTGTCTTCAGAATCAACATGAATGGATATGGCATCAGCAGTCCGCTTGTACCTCCAGTGGAAAAAGAAAATTCCCTGGTCAACTTAGTCATGATAGTCATTTAGTCATTAGTCAAAATCAATTTCGGATTTGTCGTTTTTACTCATTATAATAATAAATATATATATTTATTATTATAATTCAGTATTTTTGATAGCCAGAACGTCATTTTGACTAATGACTAAAATGACTAATGACTAAAACATCCCCCAAAACCATAGAATCCTAAATCTACACAACACCTAACAGAAATCCTTTCCATTCTCATATTTGTGTCTGATTTATGGAGGATTTAAGGTCGTCCTTGAACCCTAAATCTACACAACACCTAACAGAAATCCTTTCCATTCTCATATTTGTGTCGGATTATGGAGGATTTAAGGTTCTTCCGAGCCTAACGACCGACTCTGGATAAAGAAAAGCGGGGAACGAGAAAAGGTGTATATTTTACACTTATTTAACAGTTTATATTTGACGGCGTCAATTATTTTTTGTACCTTTGCAATCGAAACGATGAAGCGCGCGAGCGCGCACGCATTCAGCGGAATGCAACAGCGCAAAAGCGAAGCAGCCATCATCTCGTGCACAGAAGGATGTACCCACGTCGCGAAGGGTACGGACCGAAGGGCCGAAGGGTGGCACCCGCAGGCCAGCGAAGTGGCCACCACAGGGCCAACGGAATGCGACGAGAGCGAGCGTGCAATCAATTCTCGCACCTCGTACCTCGTACCTCGCACCTCGAAAAACAACCATTAACCATCAACCGTTGTAAACTTCAAACTTCAAACTTAAAACTTCAAACTTAAAACTTCAAACTTAAACGAAACATCGCAGCCATCACCACTACCTCGTGTATGGGTCACGGACCATTCTAGAGTTATCGAGCTGTCGACAGGAAACAGATAAAAATATCTAATAATGACGGGAGATAGTTGGAGGGTCGGCATTTTTTTTGTATTTTTGCAGTTGCTATGAAAAAGATTATCGTGGCAGGCATTGGGCCTGGAAGCAAAGAAGATGTCACTCCTGCAGTGCTGCAAGCCGTGCGGGAGGCGGATGTGATCGTGGGCTATAAGTACTACTTCCAGTTTATCGAGGGATATGTCAGGGAAGGGTGCGAGTGCATCGACACAGGCATGAAGAAGGAGCGTGAGCGCGCCGAGCAGGCGTTCGCTATGGCCGAGGAGGGAAAGACCGTGGTGGTGATCTCGTCGGGCGACGCAGGGCTCTACGGCATGGCTCCGCTGGTATATGAGATGGCGCGTGAACGGCGGTCGGACGTCACGATCGAGACGCTGCCCGGCATCTCGGCGTTTCAGAAGGCAGCGTCGCTGCTGGGCGCTCCTGTGGGTCACGACGTGTGCATCATCTCGCTGTCGGACCTGATGACTCCCTGGGAGATCATCGAGCGTCGCATCGTGGCCGCTGCCGAGGCCGATTTCGTCACTGCCGTCTACAACCCCAAGTCGCACGGCCGCTACTGGCAGCTCTACCGGCTGCAGGAGCTGATGCTGCAAAAACGCAAGGCAGACACTCCCGTGGGATATGTGCGCCAGGCGGGCCGTGCGGAGCAGGAGGTGCGGCTGACCACGCTCGGCGAGCTGGACCCAGAGGATGTGGATATGTTCACCGTCGTGCTCATCGGCAACTCGCAGTCGTTTGTGGCCGACGGCAGGATGATCACTCCACGCGGCTATTATCAGGCTCACTCCCAGACGGAGGGGTCGCTTGGCTCGCAGATCATGATGGAGTCGTTTCGCACCATCAGGAGCGAGCTGCACAGGCAGGACTACCCGCTGGGACATCTCTGGGCCCTGCTGCATGCCATCCATACCACTGCCGACTTCGAGATGGAGAGGATTCTCTACACCGACGAGGGCGCTGTGGAGACGATGTATGAGAAGGTGGCGGGCGGCGAGCTGAAGACGATCGTGACCGACGTGACGATGGCCCTCAGCGGCATCCGCAAGGGTGCGCTGAAGCGCCTGGGCATCGAAGCGAAATGCTACCTCGGCGACCCTCGCACGGAAGCTCTGGCAGCCACTGAGGGCATCACCCGCACGCAGGCTGGCATCCGGCTGGCTGTGGAGGATCATCCCGATGCGCTGTTTGCCTTCGGCAATGCCCCTACGGCGCTGATGGAGCTCTGCGACCTGGTGCGCAAGGGCAAGGCTCGTCCGGCAGGCATCATCGCCGCTCCTGTGGGCTTCGTCCACGTGAAGGAGTCGAAACACATGGTGAAGCCTTTCCGCAGTATTCCCAAGGTGATCGTGGAGGGCAGGAAGGGCGGCTCAAACCTTGCGGCTACGCTCTGCAATGCCATTCTCACCTTCGACGACGCTGCTCAGCTGAAGCCGGGGAGGGACGTTTGAGGTTTGAGAATTGAGATTTGAGGTTTGAGGTTTGAGATTTGAGGGATATATGATTCGATTTTTCGTCATAGGCATAACTGACCAGCCGCATCCATTCTTTCAGCCTGAGGTGCTGGATGTCATCAGGGGCGGACGGGTGTTCTCGGGAGGCAGGCGGCATCATGAGATCGTGGCGCAGCTGCTGCCTGAGGGAGCACAGTGGATCGACATCACCGTGCCGCTGAGCAACGTCTTTGAGCAATACCGGAAGATGGCGGCCGAGACCATCGTCGTCTTCGCCAGCGGCGATCCGCTGTTCTTCGGCTTTGCCAACACCCTGAAGCGGGAGATGGCGGAGGCCGAGATCACGGTGTACCCTTCGTTCAACTCGCTGCAGCTGCTGGCCCACAGGCTGGTGATGCCTTATCACGACATGCGGGTGGTGTCGCTGACGGGCCGCCCCTGGCAGGAGTTTGACCGCGCCCTGATGGAAGGTGCAGGCAAGATAGGCGTGCTGACCGACCGCGAGCATACGCCGCAGGCCATTACCCGCCGTATGATGGACTACGGCTACAGCGGCTACACGATGAGCGTGGGCGAGCACCTGGGACATCCTGAGCTGGAACGCGTGACCACCCTCACGCTGGAGGAGGCTGCAGGCCGCGATTTCGCCCAACCCAACTGCTTGCTGCTCGTAGGCAACGGCGGCGGGCACCGCAGGTTTGGCATTGCCGATGCTGACTTCGCGCTGCTCGACGGTCGTGAGAAAATGATCACGAAGATGCCCATCCGACTGCTCACGCTGCAAGCCCTGGACCTCAGCTCGAGGCGTGTGTTCTGGGATGTGGGCTTCTGCACGGGCAGCGTGTCGATCGAGGCCCGCAGGCTGTTTCCGCACCTGAGGATCGTTGCCTTCGAGATTCGTCCTGAGTGCGAGGCTATCATCGAGGAGAACGCCCGCCGCCTGGGTGCTCCCGGCATTGAGGTGAGGATGGGCGATTTCCTTGCCTGTTGCGACTCAGCCGCGAGAGAGATGAAGCCTGATGCCGTCTTTATCGGAGGGCACGGCGGACGGCTGAAGGACATCATGGCGAAGGTGCTGACGGTGCTGGCCGACGATGGGGTCATGGTGATGAACAGCGTCATTGCGCCCAAGGTCACCACCGACAGCCATCGGCTATGGGACGAGGCGTGCGATGAACTAGGCCTCAGGCAAGACCCGCCCACAAGAATACAACTCAACGACAATCATCCAATAACGATATTAAGATGCAGAAGATAGCCATAGTACAAATCAGCGAGGCTGGCAATGAGACAGCCGCTATGCTCCGGAGAGAACTGGGCGGAGAAGCCGTCAGACGCGCAGACGTAGGCAAGGTGTGGACTCAGTATGATGCTTTTGTCTTTATCGGAGCGATGGGCATCTGTGTGAGGACGATAGCCCCTTTGGTCAAAGACAAGCACGAAGACCCTGCTGTAGTGTGCATCGACACGCTGGGACTGAATGTCATTTCCGTGCTCAGCGGCCACGTGGGAGGCGCCAACGACCTGACTCGGCAGATTGCAGCGATGACAGGTGGCCGCGAGGTGATCACCACCCAGAGCGACAATGCCGGCCTGTGGGCGCTCGACACGCTGGAGAAACGCTTCGGATGGCCCGTTGCGAGCGACGATGATATGAACGAATGCATCTTTGCCTTCGTCAACAGGAAGCCGACGGCACTGCTGCTGGAGGTGCGCGACGAGGGTACGGATTACCTGGAAGCGACAAAGCCCGATCACGTCACCATCATCGATGACATCAGCGAGGCCGCCCCCGGGAAATACGAGCTGGTGATCATCGTCTCGCCATTCATGGCCGACGTCCCTGACGACATGCTTCAGCTGCATTTCGTTCCGATGGTAGGCACCGTAGGCTTCGGCCTGGCTCACGAGCCTGATGACTACGAGGATATCTACGACGAGATAGACGAGGCCTTCGCCACGCGAGGCATCCTGCCTTGTGCACATCGCTACTGCACCATCGACGTGAAGGCCGGCGAGCCCTTCGTCGAGATGCTGCGGACGGAGTATGAGGAGGAGGTGACGTTCTTCTCGGCCGAGGAGCTCGCCCAAGTGGAAGTGCCCAATCCCAGCGAGACAGTGGCGAAGCACGTAGGCACACCCAGCGTCTGCGAGGCAGCAGCTATCTTGGGTTCCAATCATGGCAAGCTCATCATCCCCAAGGTGAAGGGCAAGAACTGGACGGCAGCACTGGCTATCGACGAAAAGCATCTGCGAACTCCAGGCGCCCCTGGGAGAGAGGACGGGAACAAGGTTGGCCATATCGAGATAGTGGGTGCCGGTCCTGGCGATCCCGACCTGGTGAGCGTGCGCGGCAGGAAGATGCTGGAGCGTGCCGATCTCATCCTCTATGCCGGCTCGCTGGTGCCCCGCGAGCTCACCGAATGCCATAAGGAGGGAGCCGTCGTCCGCTCGTCGGCCGAGATGACGCTGGAAGAGCAATGCCTGCTGATGAAGGAGCACTACGACAAAGGACACTTCATCGTGCGACTGCATACGGGCGATCCCTGCATCTTCGGCGCTATTCAGGAGCAGATGGCCTTCTTCGACAAGAACGGTATGGACTATCACATCACGCCGGGCATTTCCAGTTTCCTGGCCGCCGCTGCCGAGCTGCGCAGTCAGTTCACCATTCCCGAGCGCTGCCAGACCATCATCCTCACCCGAGGCGAAGGGCGCACGCCGATGCCCGAGAAAGAGCAGCTGCACCTGCTGGCCCGCAGCCAAAGCACGATGTGCATCTTCCTCTCGGCTGCGATAGTCGACGATGTGCAGCGCGAGCTGCTGATGGAATATCCTGAGGATACTCCCGTAGCTGCCTGCTATCATCTGACTTGGCCCGACCAGCGCATCGTCCGCGGCGAGCTCAGAGACCTGGCCACGATGGTTCACGACAATCATTTCACGCTCACGACGATGATCGTCGTAGGCGAGGCCATCGACAACCGTCAGGGCCTCTCGCTGCTCTACAGCAAGGACTTCTCGCACCTTTTCAGAAAATAGAATGAGAATCAGTTAAAAACGAGACAAAAGCATGCTTCTGGTATTTGGAGGGACTACTGAAGGCCGTAAGGCGGCCGAGGTGCTGGAGGAGGCCGGCTCACCCTATTACTACAGCACGAAGACTGGCGAGCAGGACCTGACGCTGCATCATGGCCAGCGCATCGACGGAGCTCTCGACCGGGAGGCGATGCGTGCCTTCTGTCGTGAGCATCTGATCCGCCTTGTGGTGGACGCTGCCCATCCCTTTGCCTCACAGCTGCATGCCACCATCGCCGAGGTGACGGCCGAGCTCCACATCCCGCTGGTGCGCTATGAGCGCATCTATCCCCCTCGCGACCCCGACATCACCTGGATCGACGACTACGCTGAGCTCGCCTCCATTCTCCATCCGCCCGTCACCCTGCTGGCTACGACAGGCGTGCAGTCGATAGGCCGACTGAAACCGCTGGAGGACAAGGGCATAAGCATCATCTATCGCATCCTGCCCCGCGAGTCATCAGTAGCGTTGGCAGAGCAGCAAGGAGCCACCGCCGACCAGCTGTGCTTCTATGAAGACAACGGCACACTCGATGTTGGCGCTGATGTCATCCTGCTGAAGGAAAGCGGACTGACAGGCGGCTTCGTCGAGAAGGTGCAGGCAGCACGCCGACAGGGAATGCGCATCATGGCCCTGAAGCGTCCGCCGCTCACGGCGAAAGCTGCATTCGTGGTCAACGGGCAGCACGGCCTCAGGCGCGCCGTCGAGCAGCTCCTGCCTGCATTCTTCCCCCTGCATAGCGGCCTCACCACAGGCACCTGTGCTACGGCGGCAGCTGTGGCTGCTGCGCTCAGTCTGCTGAGCGACGAGCAGCCTGCAGCGGTGCCCGTCATCCTTCCCGATGGCGAAACCATCGATGTGCCTGTGGCCTACCACGACGGCTATGCCTCCTGCTACAAGGCGGCCGGCGACGATCCGGATGTGACCGACGGCATAGAGATAAGGGCCAGCGTCAGCCTGCAACCTGCGTCAAATGAACGGGAACCGATTGAGATTCTCGGCGGCGAAGGCGTGGGCATCATCACGCTGCCGGGATTCGACTATCCGCCTGGCTCACCTGCCATCAATAAGGTCCCACGCATGATGATCAGCCGCAATCTGGAGCCCTTCGGCGCAGCGCTGCAAGTGACGATCAGCGTGCCTCAAGGTGCAGAGATGGCTCGTCGCACTTTCAATCCCCGCCTGGGCATCGAGGGAGGCATCAGCATCATCGGCGTCTCGGGCGTCGTGAAACCCTTCAGCGAGGAAGCCTTCATCGACTCCATCCGCAAGTGTATGACCATAGCCAAGGCCAGCGGCACCGACCGCGTGGTGATCAACAGCGGCGGCAAGAGCGAGCGCTTCATCAGCGACTGCTATCCTCAGCTGCCCCGGCAGGCATTCGTGCAGTATGGCAATTATATCGGCGAGACGCTGCGCATAGCCCACGAGCTGGGCATCCGTCGCGTCACTCTCGGCGTGATGCTCGGTAAGGCTGTCAAGCTGGCAGCCGGACATCTGGATACTCATAGCCGCCGGGCAGTGATGGATCTCGACTTCGTAGGGAAACTGCTGAATGAGGCCGGCGTCAGCATCGACATCAGCCGTATCACACTGGCCAGGGAGTTGTGGGAGATGATTCCCGCTCATCAGCTCGAGCGCTTCGCGAGCGTCGTGATCAGTCATTGCGGTCAGTATTGCCGCCCGCTCTTACCCGACGGAGAACTCACCATCCTGCTGATCGACGACAACGGGACTATCTACCCCACCCCATCTTTCAGTTAAGCCTCGCTTTCCACCATCCACCATCCACCATCCACCATCCACCATCCACCATCCACCATCCACATTCCTCACTCCTCACTCCGCTTGCGGAAGAGCACGGCAGCGATGACAGGAGCGCCCACGAGGGCAGTGACGCTATTGACGGGCAGGGCGCCCTCGAAGCCAGGCATGCGGGCGATGAGGTTGCAGAGCAAGGCCAAGGCCGAGCCACAGAGAGCGGTGGCAGGCATAAGGATGCGGTGGTCGCTGGTGTGGAAAAGCGCTCGCGTGAGGTGGGGCACAGCCAGGCCGACAAACATAATCGGACCGCAATAGGCCGTCACGATGGCAACAAGCACTCCCGACGACACAATGACCAGCATGCGTGCACGCTTGATGTTCAGTCCCAGGTTGGCGGCATAGCGGTCGCCCAGCAGCAGGATATTCATGGGTTTCACCAGCAGACAAGCCAACGGCAGCAAGATGCCCATCAAGGCCACGAAGAGCAGCATCTCGTTGCCCGATACACGTGAGAACGATCCCAGTCCCCATACCACAAACGCCTTAACATCCTCCTCGGGCGAGAGAAATTTCAGCACACCGATGAGGGCATTGGCCAGATAACCTATCATCACACCGATGATGAGCAGCGTGACGTTGCCTCTCACCTTTTGCGAGATCCAGAGAATGAGCAACAGCACCGCCAAGGCGCCGACGACGGCGGCCACCGACATAGCGGCATCGCCCAGATAGCCCAGACGAGAGAGAGCCACTCCGCCGAGCTGTCCTGACAACAGCACGACAAAGGCCACACCCAGCGCCGCACCATTGCTGATGCCCAGCACCGACGGTCCTGCCAGAGGATTGCGAAACACCGTCTGCATCTGTAGTCCGCTGACAGCGAGTCCTGCTCCTGCGGCGATGGCGGTGAGTGCCTGAGGCAGGCGGCTGCTGAAGATAATGTTGGTCCATATCTCCGATTCCGATGCGTCGCCAAGCAATATGCGGCACACATCGCCTACAGGTATTCTCACCGTGCCGATGAGCAAGTTGATCACCATCAGCGCAATGATCAGAAGCAGCAAGAGCAGAAAACGCATCATGTCTATTTCACTATTTTACGATTTCACAATTTCCACACTCCTAACTCCTCACTCCTAACTCCTCACTCCAAAAGTCTGTAGAACTTAGGCTGGTAGTCGGCCTCCACCAGCTCAGGATGGAAGATAGCCACGAAGTCCTTCAGCAGCACGTCAGGCTCAACGGGAGTGATCTCGTAGTATGGCTGTTGCCTCATGTTGCAGTAGATCACCTTCCGCTCCTTGAAGGCTTTCAGCAGCTCGTTGCGGGGCTCCGAGGCTTTCAGTGCTTCGTAGCTGAACTCATCCGGGTAGCTGTTCAGGATGCGCCAGTAGTCAGCATTGGCAGAGAGGGCATACATCTTCTCGAATTCCAGGTTCTCGCCAGCCGTCTCTTCGTCGTGAATCACGTAGTCGGCACCAGCGTCACGAAAGAGCTGTGCCAGATAGTTCTTGCCGCCTACTGCATGCCAGGTGCCATAGTGCATCTCGCCGCTGGTCACGGTGGGCCGCTCGCCGTCGAGCTTTTCGGTGAGGGCTTTCAAGGTGTTGTAGCGACTTTCGATGCCGCCGAACACCTCATTGGCCTCGCTCTCCTTGCCTACGAGCATTCCCACCACCTTCACCCATTCAGCCTGCCCCAGCGGGTTGAGCTCCTGATAGCCCAGATGAGGGATGAGCGTGATGCCTGTAGCAGTGATGGCATCATAGCCACCACGCTTGAAGGGCGAGATGAGGATCACGTCGGGATGAGCGGCAAGGATCAGCTCAGTGTCGAATTCTCCCTCCATACCGATTTTCACGATGCGCCCGTCTTTCACCCTTTGAAGGATATCCTCGTTGAACAGGTTTTTCGTGCCGGTGATGCCTTTCACCACATCGTGGGCATCGAGAGCGGTGAAGTTCGACAGCTGCAGCGCCGTCATGCAGATCGTGCTGCGGATGGGCACGTGCACCTTCTGATAGCCTGAAGGCACCGCTGCATCATCGCTCCGCACCAGTGCAAAATGGTCGCTAGCTCCGATATCCAACAGTCGGACACCCGATGAGTCGCGTACGGAGAATCCCGTAGCGTATTTCACCGTCATCTCCGCCCGCGGGCTGGCGTCGCCGCTGTCGCTACGTTGCTGTTGGCTGCCTTTCTGCGAGCAGGCTGCCATCAGTATGCAGATTAAGAATATTCCCAGATATCGTTTCATAGTGATGCTTTTTTTAGATTTTGGCGACAAAGGTACAGAATAATTCCGAAAGAACCATGATGGTTTCGGCAAAAAGATTGATGCGGATGGCAATTTTCATGTCAGCGGTGGTCAATGGGCGGTCGTTGTCGCCAATATAGGGTTTGTCGAAGAGCTGACCGAAGTATCGGTGCGGTCCGCCGAAGCGGCAGTCGAGGATTCCTGCAAGTGCCGCCTCTGGATAGCCGCTGTTGGGCGAGGCATGATTTCGGCCATAGTGGTGCACAAACCACAACAGCGAGATGCGTCCGCTGGCCATCACCATCAGCAATGCGGTGAGACGGGCGGGGATATAGTTTGCGACGTCATCGATGCGTGCAGCCCAGCAGCCGAAGTCTTTGTAGCGCTCAGTCCTGTAGCCTATCATCGAGTCGAGTGTGTTCACCATCTTATAAGCAAGCATACCTGGTGTGCCCAGCAATGCCAGCCAGAAGAGCGGAGCTATCACGCCGTCGCTCAGGTTCTCTGCCAGTGTCTCGAGTGCCGCGGTGCGCACTTCCTGGGCAGAGAGCTCCGAGGTGTCGCGACCCACGATGCGAGCCACCTGCCTGCGTCCTTCGTCAAGTGAGCGGTCAAGGGCAAGGAAGACGGCACGGACCTCACGGATGAGCGTCGTGCCTGCCAGGCAATAGAAGATGATGATCGTGTCGAGCAGTATCGTGACGATGACGGGAAGATGTGAAGTGAGCAAGGTGCGCAGCAGCCAGACAGCCACAAAGACAAAGATGATGAGCGTGAGCGCCACGACGGCTCCCTTAGCTTTGCGATGTGTCCCTCTGTTGAGGCGGTGCTCAGCAAAGGAGATCATCTTGCCAAAGCCGACGACGGGGTGTGGCAGGTGCTGAGGATCGCCCAGAAGCTTATCCAGCAGCCATCCTGCAAGCAGAGGTGATACGGCCGTGAGTCCGCACACCCAGCCGACGCTTGTCAAACAGATATCACCCATTTCCTTTCAGTGCAATAAATGATTGGATGGCTCTGATCAGCTCGTCGTTCTCTGCCGGTGTCTGCGCGGCAACGCGGAAATGCTGTGACGTGAGACCCCGAAAATTGGAAGCGTCGCGGATGAGCATCCCGTGACAGCGCGCAAGATAGTCTTTCAGCTCTGCTGCTGTATGCTGTGCCAGCCGGCAGAGCATGAAGTTGGTCCTGGTGGGTGTCACGACGATGCCTTCTGTCTGCTGTAGCATGAAGTATAGTCGCTGAGCCTCCTTCAGGTCAGGCTTGCAGATGAGCTCGTCGTGCTCAAGCAGATATTTGCCAGCCTCAATGGCCAGTGCCGATACGCTCCAGGGGCGCAAGTTGCGGCGTAATACCTTAGTCAGGTTTTCATGAGCAGTGATATAGCCCAATCGCAGTCCGGGCACACCGTAGGTTTTCGTCATCGAGTGAATTTGTATCGAGTAAGGGGTACGCGCTCCCCAGCGTGGACTCATAACTGGCAGGTCGGTATAGTTCTCATACGAATGGTCGATTACCACCAGATCGTACTCCGCCATCATACGGTCGACGTACAGCTGGTCGTACACCTCGCCAGTAGGATTATTGGGATTGCACAGCCAGAGCATCTTGCCGGCTCGGTCGTTGCCAGCATAGCCAGGAGCTATAGCATCAGAATACATGATGCAGGCATCCTCATACTCGCTGAAAGTGGGGCGGGGTATCACTGGCTGCATCTTGAAGACTTGTGCGATGAGATAGATGGCCTCGGTAGCACCACTGGTGACGATGACCTGCCCAGGGTCGATGTCGTAGCGCTCGGCTATCATTCTCTCCAGTGACCAAGCCTCGGGCTCAGGATAATGGCTGATGAGCTCAGGATGGGCAGCCAGGTGATGCAGCAGCGACTGATGGTTGCTGTGAACACAGATGTTCGACGAGAAGTCACTCCTGATATGTTCGTATCTGTATGCGTCGTCACCGTGTCCTTCAATCATGGTCTGTCAATATTTTGTAAATGCGATCCATATCGACATTGCGCCGGACAAAGTCGGCCAGTTTGTCGTATTGCGTTTCCTTGAAAGCTGCATAGTCGAGAGGTGCGGAGCTGGATTTGGCGGCGAAGGGCTGGAGCAGGAAATCGACGAAGGCGGCATTGTCGAGGATGCCGTGCACATAAGTTCCCATGCATTTGTTGTCGACGATGTAGCCGTCCGGGCGTCCGTCGACAAGGTGCAGCAGCGGCGAGGCCTTCGCATTGCCAAATGGCTGTGTCTCTCCCATGTGTATCTCGTAGCCCTTCCCGTATTCGCATTCCACCTGGCGGGTGATTTTCTCCCCTCCCATCGTTGTTGTCGTAGGCAACAGTCCAAGGCCAGGCAGTCGTTCTATGTCGCCTTCCACATGGTCTGGATCGCACACCTCCCCCCCCATCAGCTGAAAACCTCCGCAGATGCCCAGCACAGAGGCACCTTCGCGATGTGCTCTGACGATGGCTTGTGCGCAGCCGTTGCGACGCAACTCATAGAGGTCGTGCAGCGTAGACTTTGTGCCAGGCAGGATGACGATGTCGGCTTGCAGGATGTCGTCAACGTTATTCGTATAGAAAAGATGTACGCGAGGATCTTGTTCCAGAGAGTCGAAGTCAGTATAGTTGGACAAGTGCCGAAGCATAACGACGGCAATGTTCACCTTGCCCTGTTGAGCCTCAAACGATTTCTGTGCCAATGCTACAGAGTCTTCTTCTTCGATGTGTATATCCTTGAAATAAGGTATGATGCCCAGCACCGGCACACCGCAGATCTTTTCCAGCATGCTTCTCCCTTCGTCAAAGAGACGCAAGTCGCCGCGAAACTTATTGATGATAATGCCCTTGATGAGCTTTCTGTCCTCAGGAGTCTGCAGAGCGATGCTTCCATAGACAGAGGCGAACACCCCTCCTCGATCGATATCTCCCACCAAAATGACATCAGCCTTAGCGTGACGGGCCATTGGAAGATTCACCAAGTCGGTATCGCGCAGATTTATCTCCGAGATACTGCCTGCTCCCTCCATCACGATAGGATTGTAGCGCGAAGCCAGACGGTCGAACGCTGAGCAAACCTCTGCACGGAAATCTATAGGTTTCGGAGTTCCTTCTTTGCGGAGGGCAGGAGCCGACCTCCTCCAGTAGTCATACGCATCCCTGCTGCCGATGGGCTTCCCGTTGAGCACCACTTGTGATGTGTGGTCAGACTGAGGCTTCAGCAGAAGGGGATTCATATCAGTATGACAGGCGATGCCCGCAGCCTCTGCCTGCACAGCCTGGGCGCGTCCTATCTCCAGACCTTCTGGTGTGGCGTAGCTGTTGAGCGCCATATTCTGTGCCTTAAACGGTGCCGGACTATATCCGTCCTGACGGAAGATACGGCAGAAGGCTGCCGCTACGATGCTTTTGCCGACATCGCTGCCCGTTCCGGCAAACATGATAGGATGTAACGCCTGCTTCATTCCTTCTCGTTGGCTAAGACAAACAAATAGTCACTCAGGCGGTTCATCATGATGAGGATACTTTCATCGACTGCGTATTGACGGCTGAGCGACCACAGACGCCGTTCCACCGTACGGGCTTGCGTGCGGGCTGTATGAATGATGGCCGAGAGCGTGCTGCCATTGCCGGGAATCACGAAACCGCCGGCAGGCTGGAATTGGCCGATGGCCGACTCCATCTGGAGGGTCAGCTCCTGAGTGCGCAGCTGACGCGGGTTCGTCCTGCCTTCGGGAGTGGCCACGTGGCTCATGATGGACATCAGTTCACGCTGAAGACAATAAATCAGCTCGCGGGTGCTTCCTTCTGGCAACATCGAGCGCACCACACCAAGCAGGGCATTCAGATGGTCGAGCTCTCCGTTGGCCTCTATCCGGGGATCGTCCTTCGCCACCCGCACACCATCGCGCAGGCTGGTCTCACCCTTGTCTCCGGTCTTTGTATATATCTGTTTCATATCTGGTATAAATGCGTATAGCTGGCCAGCACATTCTTATAACGCAGCACGGGCGTGTCGACTGGTTCGCCGACTGCATTGTAGACTTGTGCTACCGACTTCGGCACGTCACCCATGAATTGCGTATAGTGGAACTCATGCCCCCTGAATGACTTGCCGTCGAGCTGAAACTGCCGGTAGCCCAGCGACAGCTTGCGGTCGGCTGTCCTTGCAGTGATGGAGTAAGGCAGCACGTCGCACATAGGGCAGCCTGAGGGGCAGGAGTCGTCGGTCACGATGCTCCGACACAGATACATCATTCCTCCGCATTCAGCGATGATCCTTCCGTCGTGCTCAGCATAATCCTTAATAGCCTTGCGGGCAGCTTCGTTTCTCTCCAGCGCATCCAGATGCTTTTCCGGATAGCCACCAGGCAGATACAACAGGTCGATGCCACTGAAGTCTGGAACGTCCTGCTCAGGGTCGAAGAACTCGACCGAAGAGAAGCTGTCGATGACCTCCTGATAAATGAACGAGAAACTCTCAGCATTCCTAGCGATGAGCACCGACAGCCTTTGGGCGGGCGGTGGCAGGATGAAGGGGCGTGTAATGTTGACTTCATCCCTCGGAGCAGTCTGCTGAAGAAGTCTTCTCCAGTCCACATGTTTCTCCAGCAACTCGGTCAATAATGTATTGTCGGGCTGCTCAGAGAAATCTAGCCCCAGATACCTAGTGCCCTGCTCCAGGCATGCCGACTTTGGCAGATAGCCGAAGCAGGCTATCTGCAGATCCTCACACACCTGCTGCAGCATCTGGTAGTGACGTGGCGATCCCACCTTATTAAATATGACACCAGCAAAACGGGTGGAAGGACGAAAACTGATGAACCCCTGTAGCAAGGCTGCCATAGAGTAGGCTGCAGATTTAGCATCCACCACCAGCACCACAGGGATGTCTGTTTCGCGGGCAATCTCAGCCGACGAGCCTCTGTCGCGGCTATATCCGTCGAACAGCCCCATCATCCCCTCTACGATGCACACATCGGCATCAGCTCCATAATGTGCAAAGAGTTCCCTCACATGTTCAGGAGTAGCCATGAAAGTGTCGAGATTAATGCTGGGACGGCCGCACACAGCCTCATGAAATTTCGTGTCGATATAGTCGGGGCCACACTTGAAAGGCTGCACCTTGTAGCCTTTGCCTCGAAGCAGTGCCATCAGTCCCCGGGCAATAGTGGTCTTGCCCGAGCCGCTGGTAGGTGCAGCTATGAGGAATTGAGATATCATGGTGCAAAGGTACGAAAAAAAGTAGAATATTTGTTGTTTATTCACAAAATATTCGTACCTTTGCACCCGAATTTGGCAATTGGGTGCTTGTGAGCGCCTGATGTAAGGGAATCTGGTGAGAGTCCAGAACTGTTCCTGCAGCTGTAATCCCTGTTCAAGAGGTCTGCTTGTATAACGCCACTGATAGTCGAAATGATATGTCGGGAAGGTAAAGCAGACTGGGGAAAGTCAGAAGACCTGCCAAAGTATTTATCTATGCTGGAATTTGACGGAAGTCAAGACCAGACAAGAAAATGTAGAAGAGACGCCCGTACAGGAATATGCGGCGCGGAAAGATGAAAACGTTAATGAATCAAAGACAGAAACTGGCTCTTGGCCTTTGGCTGACAGTTGGTAGCGTGTATGCTCAGACAGCAGTAGGGCAGACAGGCACTACTGATGGTATCTGGCGCTCCGACAGCCTGCAGGAGGTGGTGGTGACGGCAACGGGCACGCAGCACCTTCTGAAGGACGCTCCTGTCCAGACTGAGGTCATCACAAGCAAGATGCTGCGTCAGTATGGCGGCAGCTCTCTTCAGGACATCCTTGCCGGACTGGCTCCCTCGTTGGCTTTCAACGAAGGCGATATGGGCAGCCAGATGCAGCTTGGCGGTCTGGGCAACAACTATATATTGGTACTTGTCGACGGAAAGCGCCTTCATGGTGATGTGGGCGGTGAAAACGACCTCAGCCTCATCGATCCACATAACATCGAGCGCATCGAGATTGTGAAGGGTGCCGCCAGCGCGCTCTACGGCAGCGATGCTATCGCCGGCGTGCTGAACATCATCACGAGGAAGCCTCTTCACGAGTCGCTGATGGCCGAGAACGTCACCCGCTACGGCAGCTACAACGACCTGCGGCAGCACAATGCCCTGGGACTGGGGCTGGGCAAGGTGCGAAGCCTCACTAACTTCCAGCTGCAGCATTCCGACGGATGGCAAAACACCGCCACCGAGTATACGCCCAGCTCCACAGCCCCCATCACCGACTCACGCAGCATGACCGTCAACCGTCATACCAACTGGCAACTTGCCGAGCAACTCTCGCTGGCGCTCTCGCCCCAGCTGGAGCTCTATGCCTCGGGCAGCTACTACCGCAAAGGAATCTATCGCCCCAAGGGTAAATATCCGAAATACGACGTGAAGACCTTCGACTTGAAATACCGCAACGCATCGGCTGCCTTTGGCGGACGATGGAAAGGTAGGGGCGAGAGAGAGCAGACCGTCACCCTCGACATTGACTGGAACCGCCACGCCTACTATCATGCCTTCACGTCGACGACACTCGCTGAGGGATTCGACGAACAAGGACGGCTGATACTCGACTATCCCTATTTCGAGGGGCAACAGTTGTTGCAGAGCAATCAGGAGCGTGCGATGATGCACCTTAAGGGCATCACAGCTCTGCCCCACGATCATCGGCTCAGCGGCGGACTGGAGGTACGCTACGACTATCTGAAGGCTCCCACAAGTCTCGAACGAGCCTCGGCCGACGACAATACTGAGGCCCTCTACGTGCAGGACGAATGGAGCATCGCTATGGGCCATGACGACAGAGAGCGCGATGTCATGCTGCACCTCACCCCCGGCCTGCGCCTGAACAGGAACAAAGGGTTCGGACTGAGGCTCACTCCCAAGCTGTCGGCCATGATGGCCTGGGGCGACCTTCGCCTGAGGGCGTCGTGGAGCGAGGGTTTCAAGACTCCCACCCTGAAGGAGATGAACTACCGCTATATCCGCGAGATGAACACCGTCACGATGTATCTGGGCAATCGCAACCTGAAGGCGCAGACATCCGACTACCTATCGCTCAACGGCGAATACACCAAAGGCGGCGTGAACATCACCGTTACGGGCTATTATAATAAGGTCGACCGCATGATAACCTTGGTCACCGTGCCCAGGACGGAAGCCCCCGACGACTATCGCCAGCAGTATGGCGAGATGCTCGGCAAGGTGCGACGCTACCAAAATATGGAGGATGCCCGCACGATGGGCTTCGACGTCAGCCTACGTTACACCGCCAAATCCTTCTCGGCAGGACTGGCCTACAGCTATCTCGACACCAAGGCCCACGTTTACGACAGCAGCCACGAGCAGCTGAAGGAGGTCACCATCGACGGTATGGCTCATCATAAGGCCAATGTATTTGCCACTTGGCAGCCGACCAAGGACCTGGGACTGGGTGTCTACGGAAGGATGTCTACCAAGCGCTACTACCAAATCGATGGTGACGGCAAGGGCTATCAGATATGGCGAGCCACCGCTCGCTATGACCTGAGCGCTCTGCGCGCCCTGCGGCAGGCTGCGTCAGCAGGGCTGGGAATGAGTCTCGAAGCCGGCATCGACAATATCCTGAACTACTGCGACCGCACACCTCACGGACTGCACTTGGGCACTACCACCGCAGGTCGCACCGTCTATGCTACGCTGACTGTCAGCTTCAGAAAAGGCAAACGAATTCAATTTACAAATAACACTAAGTCTAACTTTAAAAAACAAGAACAAGATGAAGAAGATTAAGTTTCTGATCATTGCCATGATGGCTATGATGACAACGACGGCTTTCGTGGCATGTAGTGACGACGACGATGATGCCATTTCGAACATGCAGCGCTATCAGAACGAGGTCGACGCTGTGGTGAAAGCACAAAAAAAACACAACAAAGCAATCCTGCTGGTCGCCTTCGGATCAACCTGGCAGCAAGCCTACGACGCCTTCGACCTTACCCGCTCGGAGTATGAGAAAGAGTTTAGTGACTACGACGTCTACCTCTCGTTCTCTTCCGCCATTTGTATCAACCGTGCTATGGCCGGAGAAAACACCGACAAGCGTTCATTCTACGAGCCCAAGTACTGGCTCGAGTCCTTCGGGCGCGTGCAGTATGCTGAAATCATCGTGCAGTCGATGCAGGTCATCCCGGGCGAGGAGTTCAGCCGTGTGGTCAATGCGATGAAGGACTTCGGCAACAACTCCAACGGCGACCTCGACGACCAGTATATGTCGCGTGTTGTGCTGAAGCTCGGTATGCCTCTGATGTACACTGAGGCCGACGCCAAGTACCTGGCCACCGTGCTCAACCAGAACTTCTCGAAGTATGCCCAGAAAGGTGCTATGTGCTTCATGGGTCACGGCAACCCCGACGAGTACGACACCTACAAGGCCAACGTGCGCTACACCCAGCTGGAAGAGGCTCTGCAGAAGCTGAACAAGAACTATTTCGTGGGCACTGTCGACATGACGGACAACTTCAAAGTTCAGGTGCGTGACCGTATGATTGAGGCCGGGCTGGTCAGCGGTAATGTCTATTGCGCTCCGCTGATGAGCATCGCCGGTGACCACGCCCACAACGACATGGCCGGTGACGATGATGCATGGGACAACGGCTTCGAGGTGAACGAGGACGGCGAGGTGGAGGACACCTCGTGGAAGAAGTACTTCGACCACATGGGTTACACCATCGATCCCGAGGCCTACAAGGACAATGGTGCCGACGGACTGGTAAAGGGTCTGCTGGAGTACAAGGATGTGCGTGCTATCTACAAGTCACACACCCGTAATGCCGAGGTCGTCGACTACTACCATTCTATGTATCCTGAGGAATAATTTTGACATAACACTCTTATTCAAATGTATAATAGTTAGATGCGGAGGTGCTGTCGTGAGACAGCATCTCCTTTGCAAAAACAAACTCATGAAACGTTCTAAGACCATACTCGCAGCATGCCTGCTGATGAGCACGCTCATCGCTCAGGCGCAGATTCATAAAATGGAACGTCGCGACACCGTCGACCATTCCTACAACCTCAACCCCGTAGTGGTCACCGGCTCGGGCCATCACCAGCGACTCAAGGCCACCGCCACACCCGTTCACGTGCTCTCGGCACAGGAAATCAGCGAGCAGGGCATCACTACCTTTGCCGATGTCCTCACGCGCATGATGCCACAGGTGTCGATGGCGCCCAGTTCGATGGGGTCGTTCCTGCGCATGAATGGTCTTGGCAACAAATACGTACTCATACTCGTCAACGGACAGAAACTCATAGGCGATATATCCAACAATGTCGACCTCTCACGCATTAACATGGCGCGTGTGAAACGCATCGAAGTGCTCGACGGAGCTGCTTCATCGCTCTACGGCAGCGATGCCATTGCCGGCGTCATCAACATCATCACCAACCAACCCACCAACTCCCTCTGCAACGTCACCAGCACCACCACCGTCAGCGGCGACCAGCAGCTAACCCAGACAGCTACCGTCGACATCTACAAGAATGGACTGGGATCCTACACTTCCCTTACCCACGACCAGGCCGACAGCTATCGCAACAACCCCCTCGAACTGGTCAATGGCTCCGACACCGAGACGCAACAGTCCATAGCGCCACTCTTCACCGGCTATCTGGCCGACGTGCTGGCACAGAAATTCACCTATTCCCCCTCGCAGCATCTGGCTATGAACGTAGGACTCGACTATTCCCGGAAAATGACCGACCGCCCCGAAACGCACCCCGAACTGTCGGGAGGCACCGACTACGAGATGCGCTACAAAGGCCTCAGGCTGACCTCGGGCTTCATCTATAAGTTCGATGCCAAAAACTCGCTGCAGGTCGACTACACCATCGACCGCTACCGCTATGGCAAGGAGTACGACGTGGCAACTTCATCCTACGCTGTCGGTGACTATGTCCAGTCGAAGAAACAGCGCAGCATCGAACGGCAGGTGAAGGCCATACTCGCCATCGTACCACAGGGCACCACCATCGTGGGCAACGACTGGCAGCTCGACAAGCTCGTGGCCACATCGGGCAACATCAATCAGGAGGCCTACACACTGGCCTATTATGCACAGCACGAGCAGCACGTCAGCCTCGGCCGGCAGACCACCCTCTCGGCTACTCTCGGCCTGCGCTACAACTATCACAAGACCTTCGGCAACCGCCTCACACCCAAGGCCACGCTTATGCTCAGCCGCGGTGCCCTCAACCTGCGAGCTACCTACTCAGCAGGCTTCCGTGCGCCTGGTCTCGACGAGCTCTACTACCATTACTTCTCCGTCAATCGCGGAAAACCGCAGATCAGCTTTGGCAATCAGGGTCTGAAGCCTGAGAAGAGCAACTACCTGTCGCTCAACGCCGAATATCGCAGCACGACGCTAGCAGCCAGCCTGACTGGTTTTCTCAACAATATCAGCGACATGGTGGTGAAGCAGAATATCGATGTCGACGATGACAGCCGTGCGATGCTAGTGGCCCAGTTCCCTGAGATGACTGCCGAGCAGGCCGGCAAGCTGGTGAGCTACGCCCGCTACCAGAACAGCGACAAAGGCAGCGTCAAGGGGCTGCAGTTCAACCTCTCGGTTAATATCCTGCGGGGATTCAACCTCTCGGCCAACTATGCCTATACCTATGCCCGCTCCAAGTCTGCCGGCGAGAGCGACGAATGGCAACCACTGGAGCGCAGCATACGCCACACCGCCACCGTCGCTGCCAACTATCACCGCTCCTGGTCGCACTATGCCCTGAACGTCAACCTCAGCGGACGACTCCAGTCGAAGACCTATTACACCGGCTCCTATGAGGATGCTCCGGGATTCGGCGTATGGAGCCTTCACACCATCCACACCATACCGCTGCACCGTCTGTCGCTAGAGCCCAGCCTCGGCGTCGACAACATCTTTGACCGCGTCGACCGGCGCATCGACACCGCCACCCGCCGCTACGCCCTCTATTCCCCCGGCCGCATGCTCGTAGCCGGGCTGAAAATATCGCTCAAGTAAATGCGACGCACGCCCTAACGCCACTTTTTTGGAATAAACATAAGAAAAATAGGGGATATCTTGTTTTTTTCAATCTTTTTTTCGTACCTTTGCACGCAAAATTGCCAAGACTCGAAGAGTCAGTAAGAATTAATGGTGTAAAAAAGACAAAACAACAAGATGAACATTTCGTATAAATGGCTGAGAGATTACGTCGACTTCGACCTCACGCCGCAGCAGGTGTGCGATGCGCTGACCTCGACGGGACTGGAAGTTGACTCGCTCGAAGAGGTGCCTGCCATCCGTGGCGGCCTGAAAGGACTGTATGTAGGACAGGTGCTCACCTGTGAGCCCCATCCCGACAGCGATCACCTGCATGTGACTACTGTCGACCTGGGACGCGAGGTGCCCAGTCAGATTGTATGTGGAGCTCCCAACGTGGCAGCAGGCCAGAAGGTGATCGTGGCCGACCTGGGCTGTGTGCTCTATGACGACGACAAGGAGTTTACGATCAAGAAGTCGAAGCTGCGCGGCGTGGAGTCGTGCGGCATGATCTGCGCTGAGGACGAGATAGGCATCGGCACTTCGCATGCCGGCATCATCGTGCTGCCCGACGACGCCGTCGTGGGCACTCCCGCTGCTTCCTACTACAACCTGGAGAGCGACTGGCTGATAGAGATCGACATCACTGCCAACCGCGCTGATGCCCTCTCGCACTGGGGTGTGGCCCGCGACCTCTATGCCTGGCTGCTGCAGAACGGCTACCAGACCTCGCTCCATCGTCCTGCGTGCGACAACTTTGTCGTCGACAATCACGACCTGCCCATCGACGTCGTCATCGAGAACGTTGAGGCCTGCCGCCGCTATGCCTGCGTAAGCATCACCGACTGCCAGGTGAAGGAGTCGCCCGAGTGGCTGAAGACCAGGCTGACCACCGTCGGACTGCGCCCCATCAACAATATCGTGGACATCACCAACTATGTGATGATGGCCTACGGACAGCCTCTCCATACCTTCGATGCCGATATGGTGAAGGGGCACAAGATCGTGGTGAAGACAATGCCTGAGGGCACCCCCTTCGTCACCCTCGACGGCGTGGAGCACAAGCTCAGCGACCGCGACCTGGCCATCTGCAATGCCGAGGATCCGATGTGCATAGCCGGCGTCTTCGGAGGCAAGGGCAGCGGCACCTATGAGACTACTCACAGCGTAGTGCTCGAGAGCGCCTACTTCCATCCCACCTGGATACGCAAGTCGGCACGTCGTCACGGCCTGAGCACCGATGCCAGCTTCCGTTTCGAGCGTGGCATCGACCCCAATGGTGTGATCTACGCTCTGCAGCAGGCTGCATTGCTCTGCAAGGAGCTTGCTGGCGGCAAGATAGCGATGGAGATCCGCGACGAGTATCCCTCGCCCATCGAGAATCCCCACGTGTCGCTGTTGTACGACTATGCCAAGGGGCTCATCGGCAAGGACATTCCTCACGAGACGATCAAGAGCATCTGCCAGTCGCTGGAGATGAAGGTGCTCAGCGAGGACGCCGCAGGGCTGGAGCTCGAGGTGCCCGCATACAGAGTCGACGTGCAGCGTCCCTGCGATGTGGTGGAGGATATCCTGCGCATCTATGGATATAATAATGTGGAGATACCCACCCAGCTGAAGTCATCGCTCGTCATCAAGGGCGACGAAGACCGTAAGCACAAGTTGCAGAATCTGGTGAGCGAGCAGCTAGTAGGTGCCGGCTTCAACGAGATCCTCAACAACTCGCTGACCAAGGTCGCCTATTACAAAGAGGAAAAACCCAACGCGGAAGCAAACTCTCCACTCTCAACTCTCAACTCTCAACTCGTAAGAATCATGAACCCCCTCTCGAGCGACCTCGGCGTGATGCGCCAGACACTGCTCTACGGCGGACTGGAGAGCGTCGAGCACAACGTGAAGCGCAAGGTGCAGAACCTGCGTTTCTTCGAGTTCGGCAATGTCTATTTCTTCGATCCTGAGAAAGAGAATCCCGACAACCCCATGCAGGCCTACAAGGAGGAGAACATGCTGGGCATCTGGGTCACCGGCAAGCGCGTAGAAGGCTCGTGGGCACATCCTAACGAGTATGCCACCTACTATGAGCTCTCAGCCTACGTGCAGAACATCCTCCAGCGCATCGGCATGAAGCAGGGACAGCTCGTCACTCACAAGAGCCAGAACCCCATCTTCAGCACCGGACTGCAGCTGGACAACCGAGGCGGCAAGAAGCTCATCGAGATGGGCATACTGGCCAAGAGCCTGCTCAAGCGCTTCGATCTCCAGCAGCCCGTCTACTTCGCCGAGCTCAACTGGACCCAGCTGATGAAGGCCACCCGCAAGAACGAGGTCACCTTCACCGAGATACCCAAGCATCCGGCCGTCAGCCGCGACCTCGCCCTGCTCGTCGACAGTCAGGTGGAGTTTGCCCAGATTGAGCAGATAGCACGCCAGTCGGAGAAGAAGTTGCTGAAGCACGTCGAGCTGTTCGATGTCTACGAGGGCAAGAACCTCCCCACAGGCAAGAAGAGCTACGCCGTCAACTTCATCCTCCAGGATGAGGAGCGCACCATGAACGACAAGCAGATCGACGCTATCATGCAGAAGCTCATCGCCCAACTGAAGAAGCAGCTCGGGGCAGAGCTTCGGTGACAATAATCAATATCGACGACAATGCTTTCGAGTCAATCTATGATGATAATTGTAAGTTGTCAGCAACATTAATTAATATTATAAAGAAAACCAAAGAATCGGACAAATAACGGTTATTGGTTATTGTTAAATGTTTATTGTAAAATATGGGAAGAGCATTTGAATACCGTAAAGCTACAAAGCTGAAGAGATGGGGCCACATGGCCAAGACGTTCACCAAGATTGGCAAGCAGATTGCCATCGCCGTCAAAGCCGGAGGACCAGAGCCCGAGAACAATCCCGCACTGCGTGCCATCATCGCCAATGCCAAGCGTGAGAACATGCCGAAGGACAACATCGAGCGCGCCATCAAGAACGCAATGGGCAAGGACCAGAGCGACTACAAGGAAGTGTCCTACGAGGGATACGGACCACACGGAGTGGCTATCTTCGTAGAGACGCTCACCGACAACACCACACGCACCGTGGGCGACGTGCGCTCAGTCTTCAACAAGTTCAGCGGCAACCTCGGCACACAGGGATCGCTCAGCTTCCTCTTCGACCACAAGGCCGTGTTCACCTTCAAGAAGAAGGACGGGCTCGATATGGACGAGATGATTCTCGACCTCATCGACTATGGCGTAGAGGACGAATTTGACGAGGACGAGGAAACGGGCGAGGTCACAATCTACGGCGACCCCTCGAGCTTCAGCGCCATACAGAAGCACCTCGAGGCAGAGGGCTATGAGGTGACAGGAGCCGAGTTCACCCGCATACCCAACGACCTGAAGGATGTCACCCCCGAGCAGCGTGAGGCCATCGACAAGATGGTGGAGAAGCTCGAGGACTTCGACGATGTCCAGACGGTCTACACCAACATGAAGCCCGCCGAGGACTAAGTCGCTTTCCCCCGACTCCCCTTTTGTGCCCTTCAGTGCAGCAGCTCCCCTCCCTTTGGTCACGCCATACTCAAGTGCGTCCAGCGGTCAGGGGGAAAGTTGTTGCGTCACTCTTTTGTGCCACCAGTTCACACAAAGGAAAACCATCGAGATCCCAATAAAAGGGGCGCAAAACGAGAACTTTTCATGCCTGAGAAGGGGTGAAAAAGAAAATTTGCCTTCGGAAGTGCAAAAACTGCACAAAAAATTTGCGAATGTGCAGAAAATGATGTACCTTTGCACAAAATTTTCGTAATTGTGCAATGAACAAAGGCTCAAGCTTTAACGAATATATACGCCAAACCATCCTGCACAACTGGAACCAGAATGCGCTGACCGACTATCAAGGACAGACCCTCCAGTTTCATGACGTGGCCCGAAAAATAGAAAAGCTGCATATCCTGTTTGAGAACAGCGGCGTTGGGCAAGGCGACAAAATTGCAATCTGCGGACGCAACTCCGCCCATTGGGCTGTGACCTTCCTGGCCACGCTGACCTACGGAGCAGTAGCTGTGCCAGTTCTTCATGAGTTTAATGCTGAGCAGATACACAACATCGTGAACCACTCGGAGGCTCGTCTCCTGTTTGTGGGCGAATATGTGGCGAAGGAAATCGACCCCGCGCAGATGCCGCATCTGGAGGGTATCGTGAACCTGCCCGACTTCTCGCTGATGCTGTCGAGGTCGGAAAAGCTGGTTTACGCGCGCGAACATTTGAATATGATGTTCGGCTCGAAGTTCCCCAGGGCATTCACCAAGGAGGATGTGATATACCATCAGGACGAGCCTGAGGAGCTGGCGCTGATCAACTATACCAGCGGCACCACGGGATTCTCGAAAGGCGTGATGCTGCCTTACCGCGGTCTGTGGGGCAATGTGGACTTCTGTATACGCCGCCTGGGCAAAGTAGTGCCCGCAGGGTCGGCAGTGCTCGACATCCTGCCCATGGCCCACATGTACGGACTATCGATAGAGTTCCTCTTCGGATTCTGCAATGGCAGTCACCTGTTCTTCCTCAACCGTCTGCCCTCCCCCACCCTCATCGCCAAGGCCTTCACCGAGATACAGCCGAAGCTCGTCATCACCGTGCCGCTGATCATCGAGAAGATCATCCGCAAGAAGGTGTTCCCCGTGATGCAGACGCCGCGCATGAAGCTGCTTATGGCGATGCCCGTGGTCAGGGACAAGGTGAAGCAGAAGATTTACCAGAGCGTGTACGATGCTTTCGGCGGCCAGGCTTACGAGGTCATCGTAGGCGGTGCAGCGCTGTCGAAGGAGGTGGAGGACTTCCTGATGTCGATAGGTTTCCCCATCACAGTGGGCTACGGCGCCACGGAGTGTGCTCCCCTGATCAGCTACCGCGACTGGAAGGAGTTTGCCCCAGGCAGCTGCGGATGCGCCATCGACAACATGGAGGTGCGCATCGCCAGCCACGACCCGCTGAACACGGCCGGTGAGATACTGGCACGAGGCACGAACGTGATGCTGGGCTACTACAAGAACGAGGAGGCCACACGTCAGGCCCTGGACGAGGAAGGATGGTATCACACCGGCGATCTGGGCACGATGGACGAAGACGGCAATATCTTCATTCGCGGACGCATCAAGAACATGCTGCTGGGTGCCAGCGGGCAGAACATCTATCCGGAGGAGATAGAGGACCAACTGAGCTCGATGACGATGGTGTCGGAGTGCATCGTCGTGCAGCGAAACGAGAAGCTGGTGGCACTAGTATTCCCCGACCAGGACGAAATGATGAACTTCACCCGTGAGGAGCTGGAGGCCATCATGGAGCAGAACCGTCAGGAGCTGAACGCGAGCCTGCCGGCTTACAGCCGCCTGACGCAGATAGAGCTCATGGATGAGGAGTTTCAGAAGACTCCGAAGAAGAGCATCAAGAGATACCTTTACCAATAACCGAGAAACTAATAGACATTTATGAAAGAGATACCGAGCTATAACGCGCTGATAGAGAAGAGCATCAAGGACCACTGGGACATGGATGCCCTGACAGACTATAAGGGACAGACCCTGCAGTATCACGACGTGGCACGAAAGATAGAGAAGGTGCACATCCTGTTTGAAAACAGCGGTGTGGTGAAGGGCGACAAGATAGCCCTCTGCGGCAGAAACTCGAGCCAGTGGACTGTGGCCTTCATCGCCACCATCACCTATGGCGCCATCGCCGTTCCCATCCTGCATGAGTTTACCGCTGATCAGGTGCACAACATCGTCAACCACAGCGACGCCAAGCTGCTCTTCGCCGGCGACCACATCTGCGGCAGCATCGACCCCGCACAGATGCCCAAGCTGGAAGGCATCATACGCAACAGCGACTACTCGCTGCTCATCTCCAGGACTGACAAACTGACTTATGCCCGTGAACACCTGAACGAGCTCTACGGAAAGAAGTTCCCAAAGTACTTCCGCAAGGAGCACGTCAGCTACTATCATGAGCAGAGCCCTGACGAACTTGCGCTGATCAACTACACCAGCGGCACCACTGGATTCTCGAAGGGCGTCATGATACCCTATCGTGCCCTATGGTCGAACTATGACTTCGCCTGCGATGCTATGGGCAGTGAGCTGAAGCCGGGAAGCAGCGTCATCTCGATCCTCCCTATGGCCCACATGTATGGTATGGCCTTCGAGTTCAGCTATGAGTTCATCACCGGCTGCCACGTGTTCTACCTGAACCGTGTGCCCTCGCCGGCCATCATCGCTCAGGCATTCGCCGAGGTGAAGCCAAGTATCATCATCGCCGTACCGCTGATCATTGAGAAAATCATCCGCAAGAAGGTATTCCCGAAGATCCAGACGCCACGCATGCGCCTGCTGCTGCAGATACCTGTCATCGAGCAGAGGGTGCGCGAGACCATCTGTCAGGAGGTGAAGAAAGCCTTCGGAGGCAATTTCTTCGAGGTGATCATCGGAGGCGCTGCCTTCAATCAGGAGGTGGAGCAGTTCCTGCATCGCATCAACTTCCCCTACACCGTGGGATATGGCGCCACCGAGTGCGCTCCCATCATCTGCTATGCCGACTGGCGCGAGTTTGTGCCCGGCTCATGCGGCAAGGCAGCCAAACACATGGAGGTACGCATCGACTCGCCTGACCCCGAGGAGATTCCGGGAGAGATACTGTGCCGCGGACTGAACGTGATGTTGGGCTACTATAAGAACGAGGAGGCTACCCGTGAGACTATAGACAAAGACGGATGGTATCATACCGGAGACCTGGGCACGATGGACGACGACGGTAACGTGTTTATCAACGGCCGTTCGAAGAACATGCTTCTCAGTGCCAACGGACAGAACATCTACCCCGAGGAGATCGAGGACAAGTTGAACTCAATGACGATGGTCGTAGAGAGCATTGTCGTACAGCGTGATTCAAAGCTGGTGGCACTAGTACATCCCGACCTCGACGAGGCTCGCAGTCTGGGCTTCACGACCGAGGATCTGGAGGGCATCATGGAGCAGAACCGCAACGGCCTGAACCAGATGCTCCCCGCCTACGAGAAAATCAGCGAGATAGAGATCCACGAGCAGGAGTTTGCCAAGACTCCGAAGAAGAGCATCAAGCGATACCTTTACACATAGCAGTCGCTGCGCAGATAATCGCATAAACAACACACGGTTTGGAGTCTCTTTCCAAGCCGTGTGCCGTTTATAAGTGCTGCATGCAGTTATCGCAGCAGCACTTTCTCTCCATTGTGAATGTAGAGTCCAGCCTTGGCGGGATGACCGCCGAGACGCTGTCCGTCGACTGTATACCACGTGTCGGAGTCGGCAGTGGCCTCATGGATACCATCAATACCCACAGCACCATCGTCGACCACCATACGTAGCTCAGCACCCGAGGTCTCAGACTTCAGGTAAGCCTTGAAAGAAGGCAGCACGTCGCCCGACTTTGCCTGCACAAACATATTGGTGCCCTCGTTGAGGAGATAGATATCGGACTGGTCCTTGTCAAAGGTAATCTGCTCGAAGGTGCCAACAAAGGTGCCGGTAGCAGAGGTGCTGCAGCCCTTGATGGCAACATCATCGAGTTGGATGGCGTCGACATCAGGAATGAAGACATAAGGAACATTGGCCTCGGTACCGTCGACAATAGAAAGACGACGGAAGATGGCCTTATCGCCCTGAATACGGTCAAACATACGGAACGAGCCTGCTTCAGCAGCCTGCTGAGCCGTGAGAGCGAACGGCAGGTAGAGCGTGGTCGTTTGACCCAGATCGAAGGTGCTGTCCAGCACGACCTTCTTGGCCTGGAAATCGTAAGGAGCCATGAAGGACAAGCCACCGTCAAGGAACAGCTTGCTACAACTTCCGTTGACCACAACATTCTCCTCACCACCATCGTCATTGTCATCAGGCAGGTAGACGAGCGTGTTTTTGCCGAATCCCTTCATAGGACCTTCCTCACGACTGAAGTTGAAGTTCTTCAACTCCGACTGTGACAGGTTGATATAGCGTATTTTTTGCTTCTCAACCTTGTCAAAGAGATCATTGCCCAGAGCTGTGATGGGCTTCAGTACGGTGGTGCTCTGGGCCATGCGTGCCCTGCTAGCTGCCACTGGCTGCGTTGTCATCTCGATCACCGAGAGTTCGATGCCATAACCATTCAGTGCAGAAGGAGGCAGCGAGTAGACGGTCACCATATTCTGCACACCAGCCTGCATGTTGACTGTAGAATTATTGTTGACCATCGATGAGCTGGTAACACCCAGGCTTGACGACTTGACGTGTCCCACCTCACCCTTCCAACGGCGCGGACCGTTCAGACGGCTGTCGGCAGTATTGTTGGCCAGATAGACGAATACGAGCGTAGGCTCAAGGCAGGAATAGGGCACCTCGGCCTTGCCACTGCCTGTGAACTCATAAGGTGCTTCGTAGCCGATGCGTATCTTCATCGTGGAGCCTTCCTTAGCCTCATAATTCATCATAATGGTGCCTGTGCCAGCAGGCAGGCGGAAGACCATACCCCTGAAGGCATTGGCAAACTCGTCGGAGCCAGGAGTGAGCTGGAGGGCAGCATCAACATCAGCCTCGTCCACACCTGTAGTCATCACAACGCCGGCAGGAGCTTGACGATCATAGTCGAGACCTATGAACAGAACATTCTTGAGTATGACATTGTTGAGAAGGGTCTCGGAGATGGGGAACTCGTACATCTTGATAGTATCGCTAGGAGTATTGCCTGAGCCATCCTCACTGATGATAGGTGCCAGAGGATCAAAATCACTGATGGTCACCATATTTGTGCCGGAAGACTCCATACGCAGGCCATACTCATACTTATAATCAGAGGCGAAGCCCTCGATGAAGTTCTTATTGCCCGACTGGTCGATGATAGACAGTGAGCCGGGGTCGTTTGTGCTTCTCGTAAACGTCAGGGGAGCATCCTCCTTGGACGATGCCAGAGGAGAGAAGGAATTATAAGGATTGTTCATTAGGCGATTCTCGCCCTTCATGTTAATAGTCAGCTCACTGAGGTTACTGATGATACGACCCGAGATGACAGCATCGTTGAGTGCAAGGGTGTGATCACCGTCAAACTGCACAGTAGGACGACCTTTAGAATCGAATTCATTCCTCACATTGAGACGGTTGAGACTGTTCACCTGTGTGCCTGCAACGATAAGATCATACTCGGCATACGGCTCAACGGCGACCAAACCATCACCCTGCTGGGCGAGACCGTTCTTGTATACTACCTCATATCCACTCTGGAACTGATAACCACTGGCGACTCCCCACGACAGATAGCCTGGTGAGGTTCTGCTTGTGGTGAAGGTCAATGTAGGCATTGTCCGCGAACGGGCTTGGAACAAGTCACCATTAGAATAAATGTTATTACCCCCCACGAGATCCACCGTCAGGTCTTCCGTGCTCTCGATACTCCCGCTGAAGACGGCATCCTTGAGTGTCAAAGTCTGGGTAGAAGGATTGTAGCTGACAGTAGGCTGGCTGTCATTCAGCACATTGTCTTTATTGAACGATGTCACCTGTGTGCCTGCCACCCATACATCATAGTCCTCGATATAGGCAATGACATAGTCGTCACCCATTTGCTGCAGCGACAGACCGTTGAGATAGGTTGGCGTTATACCGCTGAAGAGCATTTCCTCATCATAGGCGCCCTTGAATGTCAGCATACCAGGATTGTCGTCATCAGTTGTGAAAGTCAGCGTGGGCTGAGCTGTCTGGCCCCACATATAGATGAATCCCTCGTACGAAGTGAGCGTACTGCTGCCAATCAGATGAATGGTCAGGTTGGGCAGGCTACATTCCAAAGCGCCGGCTTCACCACCAAAAGAGGCGTTGTTGAGTGTAAGAATATTGCCTTCAGGATCAAAGCTGATGGTGCCGTCACCCAGCACGTCGTCCTTGTTGTTCTCAGTGATATCAACGAAATAGCTATCGCCTTCAGCCGACATGTAGATCGTCACGCCCAGCGGGTTGTCATCTTGAACTTCCTGAAACTCAAGGCTGATGGAATAGATACGGAGAGAGTCGAGAGGATATTGGTATCCTCTGTTAACGTCGATTTCCAGTCGGACATTGTTCTGGTCCACCCAGACCGACTCTGTTGGCATCAGGTTCAGCACAGTGCCATCCTCCTGCACATAGTGCTCGAACTCGGCTAGTGAAGAGTATCCCCCGGTTTCATCAGGTGCTGTCAGCGCAACGGTTAAAGGAGATGCATCGTTGCAACGCATCGAAATGCCAGTCAGCTCGCCTGACACGGGAAACTGTGACGTCAACGTCACTCCACCATAAAAGGCAATTCCATCATAATCAAGAGTAATTTGATCTGTCGTACTCCAATCATTACCTTCTCTAGTACGGCAAATGGTTGTTACGGGCCCTTGATCGCCAGGGTAGTTTATTTCAGAATAGACAAAGGTCGATGTCACAGTTTGTGCTCCCAGCCATTGAGGCACGAGCAATGCGGCCAGCACTAGCAGGCCCATTCTCCAAAAGTTTTTACACTGTTTCATAATCTATCTTTTTAATTGTTTGTTCAGTCTTTCTTCTGCTCTACTGTCATAAACTTGGTGAAGCCCGTCATGGCCAGCACCTTATAGATGTCGGGGTTGACGTTGGTCATCTTGAACTTCCCCTTCTTCATCATCACCGCCCGCATAGTCTTCTGAATAATGCGCAGTCCCGAGCTGGCCATATACACCAACTCCGTGCAGTCCATCTCGAGATTGATGCCGGGCTGAGTGAGCACAGGCTCGATGTCCTTTTCAAACTGCGGAGCGTTCATCGTGTCGATGCGCTTGTCTGTCTTGATGATGGTCTTGCCATCTTCCTGAATGATTTGTGTCATCTTCGTATCTGTTGATTTTTATTTGATTTCCTTTTTCATTGTCAGTAGGTTCTTACCTTCCAGGCGCTGATAACTTACCTCGTTCATGATGTTCTTCACGATAAAGATGCCCATACCACCAAGATTGCGCTCAGCGGGGTTGGCACTCATGTCAGCAATTTTACGCAGTGTAGGGTCGAAGGCACGGCCCTGGTCACTCAGCATGAAGGTTAGCTCACGTCCGTCGCACTCAGCCAAGAGGCCGATGGTAGTGGCCGAGCCTTCGGGATAGGCATAGCTGATAATGTTGACCACCATCTCCTCCAGCACCAGATTCAGATTCATCTGCAGCTCCGAGCTAAGGTGCAACTCCTCGCTGATATCATCGACGAAAGCGGTAAGCCGTTTCAGCTCGTCGAGACGGTTTTTGAGCTGTATCTCCTTTCTCATGACGTTGCTTTTTGTTGGTTGTTTTTCACCACGACGCACATCATGGTCAGGTCATCACTAGGTTCAGCACCAGCTACGTGACGCTCCACTTCCTTGGACATACGCTCGATTAGTTGCTGAGCTCCCTCGAAGGAGGTGTCGGCAATGAACTGTAGCAGATGGTCGTCGCCGAACTGCTCCTGCTGGGCATTCTCAGCTTCGTTCAGTCCGTCGGTATAGATAAACAGCGGTTTGCCACTGATATCGTCAAGCTGTTCGCCCACATACTCCAGTCCAGGCCACAGGCCAATGGGTGCGTTGGGCTCCATCTCCATGAACTGTCCGTCGACAACAGGAGGGTTGTGTCCGGCATTGCAGAAATCAAGGTGGCCTGTCGTGAGGTCTACCAGTCCGATAAACATGGTGACAAACATTCCTTGCTCATTGTCTTCAGCCAACTCATCATTCAGGCGGGTAGCTATCTCCGCCGTAGGTAGCTGCTGCTTGGCCAAGGTATGGAATAGCCTGGTAGCTTGGGCCATGAAAAGTGATGCCGGAACCCCCTTGCCACTAACATCGCCCACACAGAAGTAGAGCTTATCTCCCTCAAGCAGATAGCTGTAGAGATCGCCGCCCACCTCCTTGGCAGGTGTCATCGAGGCATAGAGGTCGAGGTCATCACGCTCAGGGAACATGCTTGGAACCATCGACTTCTGGATGTCGCGAGCGATACGCAGTTCACTTTCAATACGCTCTTTAGCTGCCGTTGTCTCCTCGATGACCTTATTGGCAGCCTGAAGGTCGGCGTAGGCCTGTTGCAGTTCAGTATGTGCTTGTTTCAGCTTGCGAGCCGCCCTGATGCGGAAGAAGAGGAATACTGCCAGCGACAATACAATGAGCGAGACAACAATGATGAAAAAGCGGAACTGGTCGCGCTCTTTCTCCATCTGCAGACGTTCCTGCTCCATCTCCAGCTCACTCACCTGGAAGATGGTGTTCATCTCAGTCAGCTGTCCCTTCGTCTCCTGAGCGTTGACCGAGTCATTGAACAGATACATCTCCCGATAGAGATTTGCAGCCTCTTCGTAGCGGCGCTCCAGTTGCAGAGCCTCCGCACGCTGCTGCATGAGCATGATTGTCACAGACTTGTCGCTGCCGCCCTCCATCAGGTCACCGAAACGGCTGTTATAACCCAAGGACTCGGCAGGGCGTCCCTGCTGCAGTCGCAGCTGTGCCATATAGAAGAGCCACTTGCCTCCACGGCTCTCATCGGCCATCATGTGAGTACGAGCCTGCGTCAAGGCCTCGTCAGCTTGGGGCAGTTTTCCCTGTCCCAAGGCAGCCTGCGCACACGCCAGATAGTAGTACGACAGATACATGTCGCCTTGTGGTGTACCTTCCCAATTGTTTTCTTTGAGGAATGGAATCAGAAAACTATCCCATTTCTTCGTCAGGTCCTCCAGTTTGTCGTAGGCCTTCATGTCGTTCAGTGCATCACCATACCATTGGTAAACTGTTGGTAGCAGCGACGGCACAGGATGTATCGCATCGAGTGTAGCCAGCGACTTCTCATAGCTGCTGATGCTCTCGTCAAAGTTGCGTAGGTTGGCGTAAGCCGTACCCATGATGCAATATGCCAGACCCATGCCATACTGGCTGTTGCGGCTGACAGCATCGTCGAACATCGCCTGCGTCTCGTTCAGTCCAAGCTTGTTCTGATGGAGGAAAAGGTAGGTGTTGGCGATGTGCGCCCACATCTCGTAATAAGTCTCCCAATTCTGACTGGCCTTCACCGTCTCAAGGTCTCGCCTGACAACCGTGAACACCGAGTCATTCATATCGTTGTTATAGAAAAAAGCCGCACGTTCTGCAAGCACGTCGATCTCTACATCCTTCAGTCCCTGGCGCCGTGTCTCAGCCAGATATTCATTGATACAGCGCAACTGGTAGTCCAAATCATCGGAGTCGAGACTGCAGTAATAGAGCTGCTCAAGGGCAGCCACACGTTCCCTGCCTTGTAACTGAGGCAACTGGCGACGCAGCGCCTCGCAGTCGTCAGCGATCACGCTTATCGTTCCCAACCCCATCAATAGCAGGCCGAGCAATAGCATCCGTATGGTTCGCAACCTTCTTGCCAGCATAAGATTCTTTCGCCTCATCTCAATTTGGTTGCAAAGATAAGCAAAAATCCCTATTCCTCCAAATGAATAATAGAAAAACTTCATGATGATTCTTGCCGTTTAAGGATTTTTTCGTACCTTTGCATTCGAAACATATAATCACCTTTGACCTACAACATGAAACGACTCCTACTATCCCTCTTCTGGCTGGCGGCTTTGCAATTGCTGCACGCCACTCCCATCGACGGTCTCCTGGAGCGCATCGACCCAGGAGCATCAAAGAAATTCAAAATTGAAAAAGTAAACAGCGCCACCGATTTCTTTGAGCTCGACCAGGCAGGGCGAAGAGTAGTGGTGCGAGGCAACACATGGGTGAACATAGGCGTTGGTCTGAACTGGTATCTGAAGTATTATGCAGGCATACACCTCTCCTGGAACCAGATGAAGACCAAGCTGCCCGAGGTGCTGCCTGCTGTGACAACTCCTGAGCGCCACGAGACCAACCTCACCTTGCGCTATGACTTCAACTATTGCACCTTCAGCTATTCCATGGCTTTCTGGGACTGGCAACGGTGGCAACAGGAAATCGACTGGATGGTGCTTCATGGCGTGAATATGCCCCTTGCCATCGTGGGTGAAGAGTGTGTATGGCGCAACATGCTGTTGAAACTTGGATATTCAGAGGAGGAGATTGGCAAGTTCATTGCAGGTCCGGCATTCCTTGCATGGTGGGCAATGAACAATCTCGAGGGTTGGGGAGGTCCCCTACCCCTCTCATGGTATGCAAGACAGGAGCAACTGCAGAAGCAGATACTGAATCGTATGAAGGAACTGGACATGCACCCCGTGCTGCCTGGCTACTGCGGCATGGTGCCACACGACGCTCGCCAGCGGCTGGGGCTGAATGTCAGCGACGCAGGGCTCTGGAACGGTTTCCAGCGGCCTGCCAACTTGAATCCTACAGACGGGCGTTTCGATGAGATTGCAGCCCTCTATTACGACGAGCTGACCCGACTCTTCGGCAAGGCCGATTACTACTCGATGGATCCCTTCCATGAGAGTGCAGATGATGCCTCGATTGACTATGCAGAAGCAGGACGCAAGCTGATGGCCGCCATGAAACGAGCTAATCCCAAGGCAGTGTGGGTGGTACAGGGATGGACCGAGAATCCCCGCCCTGCCATGACCGAACCGATGAAGGCAGGTGACTTGCTCGTGCTTGACCTCTTTTCAGAGTGCCGCCCCATGTTTGGAGTTCCCAGTATCTGGTGCAGGCCGGAAGGCTACGGGCAGCATCACTGGCTGTTCTGCCTGCTCGAGAATTTCGGAGCCAACGTCGGTCTGCACGGACGAATGGATCAGTTGCTTAACAACTTCTATCCCCCAAAATCTCAACTCTCAAACCTCAAATCTCAACTCTCAAACCTAAAAGGTATCGGTTTCACGATGGAAGGATCGGAAAATAATCCCATCATGTTCGAACTGATGAGCGAGCTGCCCTGGCGAGAGGAGAAGTTCACGAAGGAGGAGTGGGTGCGCTCCTATGTAAAGGCACGCTACGGCACCGACGACGAGCAGCTGCAGCAGGCATGGCAGCTGCTCGCCCAGACCATCTACAACTGCCCCGTCGGCAACAACCAGCAGGGTCCTCACGAAAGCATCTTCTGCGGACGGCCCTCGCTGAACAACTTCCAGGCCTCAAGCTGGTCGAAGATGAAGAACTACTACGACCCGCAGTCGACGCTCCGCGCCGCCCGTCTCTTCTTAGAGGGATGCAACCATACAACCAACAGCGCGGAAGCAAATTCTTCACTCTTCACTCTTCACTCTTCACTTCCAAACAACCTCGAGTACGACCTCGTAGACATCACCCGCCAGGCAATGGCCGACCAAGCCCGTATCCAATACCAACACACCATCGCCGACTATAAGGCTTTCGACCTGGAGGCTTTCAAAAAAGATAGTCAGCGATTCCTGGAGATGCTTCTTCTGCAGGATGAGCTATTGGGCACCAGACGGGAGTTCCGCTTGGGGCACTGGACACAAGCAGCCATCAACTGCGGAGAAACCCCTGCTGAGAAGTCATTATATGAATGGAACGCACGCGTACAAATCACAACATGGGGCAACCGCTACTGCGCTGATACAGGAGGACTGCGCGACTATGCTCACAAAGAGTGGCAGGGACTGCTACGTGACTTCTACTATGTGCGATGGAAAACCTACTTCGATGCCCTGTTGGCACAAATGGAAGCGCAGACTCGTCCACAGCCTGAGCTGCTGGGCGCTGGTCCCAATGCCAACAAGACCGCCTCGGAGCTCTTCGCCCTCGCATTGCCACAGGAGGTAAAAATCGACTGGTATGCCATCGAAGAGCCCTGGACCCTGCAGAAGAATGCGTACACGGCCGAGCCTGAGGGCGATGTCGTGGAGGTGGTTCGAAAAGTACTAGAGTTTTTGAAATAAGGAAAAAATAGGATATGATGACAATTACGAAAGAGATGAGAAACTGTATGCCGACAAGGAAATTGCTGTTTGGCATGGTCACACTAGCCTGCTTGGGCAATGCCAACGCCCAGACGGGAAAAGAATGGGACGACCCCAGCATCACTAGCGTGAACCGCGAGACGGCCCACACCACTGCATTGCCTATGGCAAGCGAAGCCGACGCAGTGAAGAACGACAGGACGCTTTCGCCCTACTACATGTCGCTCGACGGCGTGTGGAAGTTTCAGTGGGTGAACACCCCTTCAAAAGCGACGTCCACCATGTGCGCCACAGACTACAACGATGCCGCCTGGACTGACATCGAAGTACCCTCCAGCTGGCAAGTATGGGGACTTCACAACAACAAGCCGTGGGACAAACCGCTTTACTGCAACGTAGCCTACCCCTTCTCGTTCAACGAGCAGACTTACAGCGTGATGGCCGACCGACCGGGATGGTTCACCTACAACAGCTCAATGCCCAACCCCGTGGGTACTTATCGCCGGCATGTCACAATGACAGCCGACTGGCTGGCCGGACATGACGTGTTCGTGCGCTTCAATGGTGTGGGACATGGTTTCTACCTCTGGGTAAACGGACAGCGGGTAGGTTACAGCGAGGATTCGTATGTGCCTGCCGAGTTTAATATTTCTCCATATCTAATCGAGGGCGACAACTTGCTGGCCCTGCAGGTATACCGCTTTACCAGTGGCTCGTTCTTAGAGTGCCAGGACTACTGGCGATTGACGGGCATCCAGCGCCACTGTTTCATCTATGCTGCCCCCAAGGCGCGTATCAGCGACTACTTCTTCACCACCGACCTGGACAACAATTACGTCAATGCCAAGGCTAATGTGCAGGTGAAAGTGGAAGGCAAGGGCATTCCGGGCAATGGCATCATTGAAGCCAAGATACTGGACAACGGGCAAGTGATCGCTCAAGGCCGGACAAGCATCAGCGACGGACAAGGCAGTATTAATATGGACGTGACGGCACCAAGGCTGTGGAGTGCTGAAGAGCCCAACCTCTACGACCTCGTACTGACTTTGAAGGATGATGCAGACCATATCTACGACATCCGAGGCTCGAAGGTAGGTTTCCGCGAGGTGGGCATCCGCAACGACGGTGCTCTCATCATCAATGGCCGCCGCATGGTGTTCCACGGAGTGAATCGTCATGACTTCTCACCTGTGAACGGGCGGGCGATTACCGATGCTGAGATTGAAGAGGACATTAAGACCATGAAGCGTCTGAACATCAACGCCGTACGCACATCTCACTACCCCAACGACCCTGTATTCTACGACCTCTGCGATAAGTACGGTCTGTATGTTTTGGCAGAGGCCGATGTGGAGTGTCATGCCAATATGAAGCTCTCGTCAGTACCGCTGTTCCGCAACGCAATGGTGGAACGCTCAGAGAACCACGTCCGGTGGATGCGCAACCACCCCTGCATCTTCATTTGGTCGTTTGGCAACGAGAGTGGCAACGGCGAGAACTTCAAATACGTAGCCCAGGCCATCAAAGCCCTCGATAAGACCCGTCTGACCCACTACGAAGGCAACAGCGACTATGCCGACGTCAGCTCCACCATGTATGGAAGTTATGAGAACATCGAGTGGATAGGCTCGTCGCGACAGGGTAAGAGCGGCCAGAAGCCCCACATCCAGTGTGAGAACTCGCATTCGATGGGCAACTCGATGGGCAACGTGCGCGACATGTTCAACCTCTACGAGAAGTATACCTGCCTGACGGGAGAGTTCATCTGGGACTTCAAGGATCAGGGGCTCCTCACCAAGAGTTCCAATGGCGTTGAATACTGGGCCTATGGTGGAGACTTTGGCGATAACCCCAATGACGGAAACTTCTGCATCAACGGACTGGTACGTCCCGACTGGAGCCTGACAGCCAAGTCGTACAACACGAAGAAGATCTACCAGCCTCTGGAATTTAAAGCCGTAAAGGGCAGCACCAGGCAATTTCGCATCAAGAACAAGATGGCCTTCCTGCCCAGCTCTCACTTTGATGTAAGCTATGCCCTGATGGACGAAGAAGGCAACACACTTGCCAGTGGCAAGATTGACAAAGAGGTGGCAGCCAATGACAGTGCAGTCATCAGCATCGACCTCTCACCTCTGGCATCGCTCGATGCATCGAAAGAGGCATTCATACAGTTCACTGCCACTCAGAAGGACAACACGCTTTGGGCAGAAGCCGGCTATGTCGTGGCTGAGGAGAAACTTCCCGTGCAAAAGGCTGTCAAGCCCATGTACGACCTGAACAAGCTGGAAAACTGTGAGGAACTGAACGTCACCATTACCTCGACGACAGTAACAGTATCGAACAGCAGTTTCAAGGCTGTGTTCGGCAAGACCCAAGGTACGCTGACAAGCTATAGCCTGAACGGCACAACACTAATCAGCAAGCCACTGCTGCTCAGCGCATTCCGTCTACCCACCGACAACGACGGGCGCCAGAGCGGTACCTGGGACACCATGGGCCTGAGGAAACTGACAGCGAAAGGCGAAGGAGCTGAGGTGCAGACAGCAGATGACAAGAAGACGGTGAGGGTGAGCATGAACAGCACCCACACAGGAAAGAACGGCACTTCGTTTGCTGTGACGCTCGACTTTATCGTCTGCGCCGACGGCATGCTGATGGTCAACTCTTTCATCCGTCCTTCCAACACCGGCGTGGTGATTCCCAAGCTGGGCTTTCGTCTGGAGATGCCTGCCACGATGGAGCAGCTGGCATGGTTCGGACGTGGTCCCTGGGACAGCTATCGCGATCGTAAGGAGGCCTGTCTGCCTGCCCTCTATAAGAGTACTGTGAAGGACCAGCGCGAGGACTATATCCTGCCTCAGGAACATGGCACCAAGCAGGAGGTGCGCTGGATGTCGCTGACCAATGACGAGGGTATGGGTATGCTCTTCGTCGCGCCTGACCAGATGGCTGCATCAGCTGTTCACTTCCGGGCAGAGGACAACTACACCGACCGCAACAACCGCTCCAAGCACACCTACCAGTTCAAGACCTGCACGACTACAGTAGTATCACTCGATGCTGCCACTCGCGGACTGGGCAATGCCAGCTGCGGTCCTGACGTGAGAGATCCATACGAGCTGAAGGCCCAGAATACAGCCTTCCGTTTCTTCCTTATTCCACTTACTGCTGAGATGAAAGCCCCCGAAACTGCTCGTATAGACATGCCCGTTTGCCAGGCTGTCAACTGCGAACGGCAGAGCAACGGTCGTATCAAGATGTCGACTGCTACGAAGAACGCCACCATCTACTACAGCATCAATGGTGGCGAATACCAGAAATACTCTACCCTGCTGAACAACAACGATGCCTGCACCATCAGTGCCTATTGCGAAGCTGAGGGAATGATGGCCAGCCCTGTGATGACCTACGACTTCCCGCTCTTCATCAGCAAGACGGGATGGAAGCTGGTGAGCGCCGACAGCCAGCATGGCGGCAACGAGGCCCGTCTGGCCTTCGACGGCAAGAACGACACCTTCTGGCACACCGAATGGGGAGCCAACGAGCCTAAGTGCCCGCATACCATCATCATTGACATGGTAAACGTGTATAACGTGACGGGCATCACCTATCTCTCCCGACAAGATGGCAACCAGAACGGCATGGTGAAGGCCTACGAGGTCTATCTGAGCCAGAACGGCACGATATGGGGCACGGCAGTGGCCACCGGTGAGTTCAAGAATACCACGTCACAGCAGGTGGCTACACTAACGAGCCCCGTCATCGCCCGCTACCTGAAATTTGTGGCGAAGTCGGAGATCAACGGCAACGCATGGACATCGGCTGCAGAAATTGGAATTCTGGCCGATAGAGACTTTACATCAGTCCTGCCAGTCACTGGCAATCGCGATGTGTCGGCAGCAGTCTATAACCTGCAGGGACACCGAATGACGAGCAATGAGGACACATGGCCGAAAGGCATTTACCTGACTAACGGACGAAAAATAATAAGATAGTATTATGAAGGATATCTCATCAAACTCTCAGCGCCTGCTCTCGCTCGATGTTCTGCGTGGTTTGACGGTGGCAGGAATGATTCTGGTGAACAACGGCTATGGAGAATCGTTCGAGATGCTCCGGCATGCCCAGTGGAACGGCATGACACCCTGCGACCTCGTATTTCCCTTCTTCCTGTTCATCATGGGAATATCGTGCTACCTGTCGTTGTCGAAGTCGCAATTTACGGCTACCAGGCCTGTGCTCTTCAAGATCGTGAAGCGCACCATACTGCTCTTCGCCATCGGACTCTTTATCAACTGGTTCGACCATGCCATCTGGGGCGACGTACTCTGTTTCGGACATCTGCGGCTGTGGGCTGTGCTGCAGCGCATCGCCCTGTGCTACTTCTTCGCATCGATGTTCGCCCTCTATGCCAACCATCGTTACACGATTCCGACCATCATCGGACTGCTGGCCGTCTACACACTCATCCTACTGCTGGGTAACGGCTATGCCGAGGATGCGTCAGTCAATGTCCTGGCACAGGTCGACCTCAACCTCTTCGGCTACGATCACCTCTATCACAAGAGTCCTGTCGACCCAGAGGGATTGTTGGGCACCATCAGCGGCGTGGCCCATGTGCTCTTGGGATTCTATTGCGGACGGCTCATCAAGCAGAAAAAGAACGTTGAGCAGAAGGCACTAGCCGTTTTCGTACTTGGCACCGTCTGCATCGTTGCCGGCTATCTGCTCAGCTACGGACTGCCCTTGAACAAGCGCATCTGGAGTCCCAGCTATGTATTCATGACCTGCGGACTCGCAGCCCTGCTGCAAGCACTCTTCATCTACACGATTGACATCTGCAAGAAGAAAGGCTGGACGAAGTTCTTCCATGTCTTTGGCGTCAATGCCCTGGCCCTTTATGTTGCCAGCGAGCTGCTCGCCATCCTCTTCGGCCGCTTTGGCATCAGCCCCGCCATCTATGATGCCCTCCACGCAGTCATACCAGGCCTGAAGTGGGCGTCGCTGGCCTATGCCTTGGTGTTTGTGGGCATCAATTTCCTGATAGGCTATTTCCTTTGGAAGCGAAAGATATTCATCAAACTATAAACCATTATGAAGAAAACATCATTCCTATTCATACTTGTCGCTGCCGCCATATTTGCTTTTGGCAGCTGTAAGAACGACAAACGCAGTCAGCAAGACGACTTCGACGACGAGGACGACATCGAGATGGCTGACGAAGACGAGGAAGGCGAGGATGCCGCAGACGACGCCCTGCCCAAGCGGAGCGACTACAAGTTCCGGACAGAGGTCGTCATGAGCGAACCTGATGAGGAAGGCGACGAGGTGGTGGAGAACATCATCATCCACATGAAGCCGCGACACGGAAAGGAGACCATCGTCGACATCGAAGCCGTGATGCCCCTCGACACCATCAACTGGCATGGCTTCGGAGTAATCCATGAGGACGACATCAACTTCGACGGCTATCCCGACCTGATGGTCTGCGGGGGGCCAAGCAACGCCTACGGGAATTACACCTACGATGCCTGGTTATGGAATCAGCAGACACGCTCCTTCGACCATGTCGACGGCTTCTACGAGATCTTCGACCCCGTCATCGATGCCGACAGGAAAGAGATCACCGGTGGCTTCCACATGAACAACGAGTACGAGTATCAGGAAGTGTGGAAGTGGAAGGGCAACAAAATCGTCATGATCGAGAGCAAGACCATCGACTACACCAAAATGGACGACGAAGAAGAGGACGAATAACACCAACCAATCATACCAGCTTATGACCAACAGACCAACTGCACTCATCACGGGTGCCACCAGCGGCATCGGACTGGGCTGTGCCCGTCGCTTTGCCCGTGGAGGCTATGACCTCATCCTCACTGGCCGCCGCCAGGACGTGCTCGACGATATTGCCAACGAACTGCGACAGGCAGGCAGCGACGTCACTACCCTGTGCTTCGATGTACGCGACCGCGAAGCCTGCCAGAAGGCCGTCGACAGCCTCGCCGACCGTGCCATCGACGTGCTCATCAACAATGCCGGCCTGGCCCTCGGCCTGGAGCCCGAGTATGAAGGCGACCCCGACGACTGGGACACAATGATCGACACCAACATCAAGGGCCTGCTATGGATGACCCGCCTCGTCGTGCCACGGATGGTGGAGCGCGGCAGCGGACACATTATTAATATAGGCTCCGTGGCTGGCGATGCTGCCTATGCCGGAGGCAATGTCTACTGCGCCACGAAGGCTGCCGTGAAAGCCATCACGGATGGCCTGCGCATCGATGTGGCACATACCGCCCTGCGAGTTACCAACATCAAGCCCGGCCTAGTGGAGACCCACTTCAGCAACGTGCGCTTCCACGGCGACGACCAGCGCGCCGACGCCGTCTACCGAGGCATACAGCCCCTCACGGGCGACGACATTGGCGATGTGGCCTTCTATGCCGCCAGCGCTCCCAAGCATGTACAGATAGCCGAGGTGCTGGTGCTGGCCACTCATCAGGCCAGCGGCAGCGTCATCCATCGTGAAACCCCTTAAGGGCACTTCCACACCTGGCATCTATCATCCGACATGAACAAGAGTAACACCAATCAGCACACCATTATGAGAACAATCAGACTCATCCTGCTCTGCCTGCTGGCAAGCCTCAGCACGCAGGCGCAACAAGACAAGAAAACTGCCGACCGCCTGACCGATATCCGCGAACAGTATGCCAAAGCGATGTCATGGATGGCAGGAGAACACGTGGAAGACAACATGGGCTACGAGATGAGCATCCAAAACAATCGCGTCATACCGGCCCTGGGTTCAATCAACGAGACCATACACTTCTACTTCGGGCTGGACGACAAGAAATTCGAGGAAGACCTGACGGTGGCCTACCTGCCCTACTTCATGGACCGGCGCTACTATCAAGGGCCGCGCGAATATTTTGAGGAGTACCTCTTCGACCTCAAGACGGGCAAACTCATCTACTTCTCGCGCATCAACGACAATTATGATGGCGGGAAAGACGAGACACGCCTCTACTGGGGGAAGAATGGAAAGGATGTCGTACACAAGGAAAGCAAAGGAGATGAACCTGCTGATGAGAATGAAGCACTGGCAACTGCTGACAGGCTGAAAAAAGCCTTTGACTTACTGGTGGAAGATTAAAACATTAGAAGATTAAAACATTAGAAGATTAAAAACATTGAAAGATTAAAAGATTGAAGTATTAAATAAACTAAAAAACGAGGCTACTGTTTGCAGTCTCGTTTTTTTTGTGTATCTTTGTTGCCGATTTGAAACTACTTTTTTCTAAAACAAAACTACACGTATGAAAGACTTAAAGATGTACATCAACGGCCAGTTCTGCGAGAGCTCGAACGGCAAGTGGATTGAAGTGTTGAACCCCTCTACCGAGGAAGTCATCTCCCGTCAGCCAGAGGGAACAATTGAAGACGTGAACCGCGCCCTCGACGCAGCTCGCGCCGTACAGAAGCAATGGGCCAAGACCCCCGCCATCGAGCGTGCCGGCTACCTGCTGAAGATTGCTGCAGGCATCAAGGCCCGCGAGCAGGAGTTCACTGAGATCATCATGCGCGAGCAGGGCAAGACCCGCAATTGGGCTTCGATCGAGGTAGGTGCCACCATCGCCTATTTTGAGTATATGGCAACGTTTGCACGCCACATCGAAGGTGAGATCATCCCCAGCGACCGTCCCAACGAGACCATCCTGCTGACGAAGAAGCCCATCGGCGTCGTCGCAGGCATCCTGCCCTGGAACTTCCCGTTCTTCCTCATTGCCCGCAAGGCTGGCGCAGCCCTCATCGCTGGCTGTACCATCGTCATCAAGCCCAGCCAGCTCACTCCGGAGAACTGCACTGAGTTTGCAAAGGTCGTCGACGAGGTGGGACTGCCCGCAGGTGTCATCAACATCGTCACGGGTAAGGGCTCTGTCATCGGCAATGAGATGGCTGGCTCGCCGAAGATCGACATCGTCTCTGTCACAGGCTCCGTAGGTGCCGGCGAGAGCATCATGGCAGCTGCCTCGAAGAACATCACCAAGGTCAGTCTCGAGCTGGGAGGCAAGGCTCCTGCCATCGTCATGAAGGATGCCGACCTTGAGCGTGCCGCACAGTGGATTGTCGACAGCCGCATAGGCAACAACGGACAGATCTGCAACAACGCTGAGCGCGTCTATGTACAGAAGGAAGTGAAGGAAGCCTTCACCAAGATCCTGGTCGACAAGATGAAGGCCGTCAAGGTGGGCGACCCCTGCCAGGACGAGAGTGTCGACATGGGCCCGCTGGTAGAGGCACGTGCCCTGGAGAGCGTCACAGAGAAGGTGGAGCGCGCCATCAAGCAGGGTGCCAAGCTGCTCTGCGGCGGACACCGTGTGGGCGAGAAGGGCTACTTCTATGCTGCCACCGTGCTCGACGACTGCCGTCAGGATATGGACATCATCCATGAGGAGACCTTCGGCCCTGTCATCCCGCTCATCGAGTTTGCCGATATCGACGAAGCCATTCGTCTGGCCAACGACTGCGAGTATGGCCTGGCATCCTCTATCTTCACCAAGGATCTGAACGTTGCCGTAAAGGCCTGCCGCGAGCTGGAGTTCGGCGAGACCTACGTCAACCGCGAGCACTTCGAGGCCATCCAGGGCTTCCATGCAGGCGTGAAGAAGAGCGGCATCGGCGGTGCCGACGGCAAGCATGGTGTCGATGAGTACCTCGTCACCCACGTCACCTACCTCGACACCTACGACGACATGTAATTTTCTAAAACCTAATATCACCAATATCACCCTGCATCTAACTGAATGTATTTCAGCAACATGCGGGGTGATATTATTGGTGATATTGTGATATTAAATTGGCAAAAAAGGGCGTTTCCTACCACTTTTTGCAATCGTTTTGCAACGAGGTACTACGTGCCGTAACGGCTACGATGACGAGTGAGGATGCTGAAATTGCAACAGAAACGACTAAAAATTCAGCTAATTTATGTTAATTTTTCATTTCTAATATCACAATATCACCATTAATATCACACTCTAACAAATTATAAATCAAAACTATAGACAAAAGGTGATATTTGTGATATTAGTTTTTGAAAAATCAATAGATGTGCCTTATCAATCGAATACGGCACTTTTGAAGTACCCCGACAGCTTCCTTGTATAGCTAGGAAGCCGTCCTTGCTATACAAGGAGGCTGTCGAGCCACTACAAGAAGGCCGTCGTTCGTGTACAAGAAGGCCGTCCCAGTTACCACTACTCGCCCTTCTGACAAAGTAAAACAACTTGTTTTACCTTCCAAAGTCATAGGTTTTGCTTACCAAAGTATGCCACTTTCAAAGGTAAAACAACTTGTTTTACTTCATCAACTCATATACTTTGACCCTCAAAGTCCGCAACTTGGATGTCCGAGATGGCTGAAGGCTCTCTGAAAAGAGGCCTCCTTTGAAGTCCAAGCCTGCCGTTCATGATGCAGTCAAGTGTGATGTTGTTTGCTTTTGTTGTCTGTCTTCCCTGTACTTTCCCTGGTCATTTCAAATGAATGATGTAACCTCCACACCTACAATGTCATCTAGGAATCAACATCAAAAAGGGACGCACCGTTTGGATGTGTCCCTCTTTATTTCTGCTCCGACAGTTTCCTTGTATAGGAAGGGTGCCACGGAAGTACAGCAAGAGTGCCATTGAGGCAGATCTAAAGTGCCGTCGAGGAAGGGCAAGGTTGGTGACTATGCTTAACGCATCACCTTCACCGTGCAAACACTGCCGTCGGCCTTGCGTGTCTGCTTCATCAGCAGGCCCTTCGACGTGGCAGAGGCTTGGCGGCCCTGCAGGTCGAAATAGAGCACCTGAGTGTTGGCCTTGCTGTTGGCTTGGGCAATACCCGTGATCGTTTCGTCGGGCACATAGTTCTCGTCCACGAGATACCAGTTGATTTCCGTCTCGTTGGTTTCTTCTCCGCCTGTGTAGATGCTCTTCACGCCAATACGCTTCAGGCCATCCGTGATGCCATAGAACAGAATCATCTCACCACCACGCAAGAAGTCGATGTTGTCCTCGAAATCATAGGGAACGATGGACATGTCCTCCGACAGGCCATCATGCCAGTCGGCTTCGAAGACATAGGGCTCTACGCCCTCGCCGTAGTCAGTGAAGAGCTGATAGCTCAGTTTGCTGGTGATGAGCGAACGACCGTCGACATCCATCGCAGGCACATCAAGCTCGGCCAGAGCCATTTCGTAGTCAGGATCGTACTCGAAGTAGAGAATCTCAGGCGTAGCAGGCATCGCAGCTACATCGGATATATGACTGATGACGACGTTAGAGTAAATCTCATAATAATAAGCATCATCAGGGATAGCGCTGAGCGACACCCACTGCCGGGCGGTCAGGGTGCCTGTCTCTTCATCAAAATCCATCACCAAATCCTCAGCCTTCGAGGTCTCAGTATTGAAGCCCACCAGGTAGATAGGATAGCCTTCGCCTATGTAAATATAGGTTCCGAAGTACTGACCATTCTCGAAGACGAACTGACTGCCCTGGCGCTTACCTTTTATCCATGCGCCTGGGATGTAGCTGCAGAGCCCCTGAACATAGACATCGTCGCCGTCGAAGCCCACCTTCACAGTGCTGGCGATGTCTTCATACTCCGTCCACTCACCTGCTTCTTCATCGATGCACTCCATCATCGTGGCTGTGAACTGGTAGTCCTCCACGACCAGGTCATCGGGCGCCTCGACCGTATCTGAATCGTCGGTAATGTTGAGCACAGAGTCGTAGACGGCAAAATAGCGCAGGCCATCGACCAGAGTGTTCTCAAAGATATAGGTCACCACATCCTGCTGCAGCACGAAGGTGCCCACTTCCTCGTTGTAGTTGAACACGGCATCGATGCACTCCCACCCGTTATCGGTAGAGGTTCCTGGCCAGAAGTACACATCGCGCAACTCGCCGTTGCTGTTGACGAGGTTGCCCACAAACTGCATGGGGAATGTCACAGTACTATGATCCTCGCTGAGCGTGCCCTTGATCCAAGCCTCAGGCAGGTAGTACATGAATCCCTGCAGATAGACATCATTGCCGTCGAAGCCAATCAGAATGGGACGGTTGACGGGCTCCCAACCAGTAATCTGGATGTAGCCATTCATACGATAGCGCTCAGTGACCAGGTCGGCAGGAGGAACCACCAACTCTGTCTCTGAGCCGGCCTTCATGATTGGTGCAGCGGAAGGCATCGCCTGCTCACGCTGCAGACCATCAACCGACAGTTGCTGAACAGGCATTCGAGTCATGGAGAAAGCAGCAGCGGGCTTCTGACTGCCTAGCGTCTTCTTCACCATCTGCGGCTGTGCACCAACTGTAACAGCCATAACGGCTGCCAATAACAATAGAGTAAACTTTCTCATAAGCATTTTGTTTATAGTTTTAAATGTAAAATGAGTTGTTGGTGTCATTGACACCCGACGTTTCTTTTCAATACTGATCCAGGAACTCGAGCTCTTGCATGAGCATCTCCAGCTTGGGCATCGGGAAGCCGGCGTTCTTGGCAATCTCGATGGGACGGGCATAGATGTAGGTAATCTCCATCGGGCGATGGAAGTCGTAGTCCAGACGCATCGAGGGGGAGTAAGGAGTCATCTCGTCGGTCATCTTGAGCATTAGGTCGGCAAACGACTCATCGAGGTACTTCACGCCCAGGTGCTGTGCGGCTCCGATGACCTCCATCATCTGCTCACGAATGAGCTGACGGGTGGCTGGATGCTGCAGCAGGTGGTCGGTCTGGGTATGCAGGGCGACGGTCATGCCGTTGAAGGGCATGTTCCATACTGCTTTCTTCCAGCGGGCCTCGTGATACTCCACCAGCCCAGCCTTCACTCCTGCGGCATTGAAATCGTCGACGACACGCTGGACGAGTGCCTCATCACGACAGGAGTAGTTGCCCAGATTGATCTGACCATAGCACTGATGGCTGACACGTCCCGGCTCCGTCTTCGCCGAGCAGATGAAAGCCAGGCCTGCAGCCAGCTGCACATCGGGGAACATGGTCTGCACATCAGCCTCGACACCGATGCCATTCTGAATGAGCACGACAAGCGTCGAGGGCTGGAGCAAGGGTGGCAGCAGCTGGCGAAGCAGATGATTGTTGATCGACTTCAAGCAGACGAGCACCACGTCGCACGGGGGCATGTCAGCTGTCGACTGATAGACATGGGGATGGTCGAGGTGGAACGAACCATTGCAGGAGTCTATCTGCAGGCCGTTCGCGCGTACATATTCATAATCACGGTGCAGCAGGAAGTGCACCTCCTGACCGCTCTGAGCCAGCCGGGCACCATAATAGCCGCCGATGGCTCCTGTTCCTATCACTCCGTATTTCATAATCGGCTGCAAAAGTACAAAATTATGCTGAGATTACGAAAGGATTGCTCCAAATATTTTTACCTGCGACGGTCGCGATTGCCCCATTTATTGTCGTAGCGGCCTTCGGTATCGACCTTTCCTCCGAACATGTTGAGGCGATAGCGCACGTGGAGCATGGCATACGAGTTGATGCTGTTGTAGCGGGTGTCGCTGCGTCCATTGGCTCCCACCCAGCGCTCGTAGTTGCTCTGCTGACCCAGCAGGTCATAGAAGTTAAGTGCCACGACCAGCGTCTTGCTCTTGAGGAAGGTTTTGGAAATCTGTCCGTTCCAGATCAATTCGTTGGTATTCGACGAGGGGTCGTTGTATCCCCTTCGGCTGTTCTCGTGGATGTTGGTGCTTATCTCGAAGCCAGCCGGCAGGTGCACCATCACCTGTCCGCCATAGCTGAACTGCCAGGTGTCGAGGTTGGCATTGGGCTGCAGCTCGTTGCGCGAGTGCTGGTAGTTGACATTACCGTCGAGCGTCACCTCGAGCCAGTCGTTGCGGAAGCTGGCATTCAGGCGCTCGTTGACGTTGGTCGAACGGGTTGTGTTCTTCTCTGCGTCAGCCTGTCGCTGGGCCACATAGCTCACATAATTATTATAGCGCACACGCGTGTCGGTGCCGATATTCCAGTGGGCAGTAGAGTCGAGGGCGGTATTGAAAGTAAAGCCTCCGTCAGCATTCCAGTTGCCGTTGATGTTCTCTGGCCGTGAGATGCTTCCACCCGTTGTGGCATTATAGCGCACGAGGTTGGAGATGCTGTTGCGCGTGGTGCGCCAGTTGCCATAGAGCACGATGGAGCGCTTGTACTTCTGGATATAGTTGTTGTAGTAGATGTTGAGCGAGTTGGTGAACTGCGGCTTCAGTCCGGGATTACCCTGGGTGATGTAGAGGGGATTGGAGTCGTCGGTGATGTCGAGCAGCTGGGTGATGTCGGGCTGGCGGGTGTCGCCACGATACTGCAGGCGGATGCTGCTCTGCTCGCTGAACTTATAGCGGAAGTTGAGCGTCGGCGTGAGGTTGGTGACGTTGCGGATGGTGTCGACGTAGCGGCCGCGATAGTCCTGGATGAAGTTGGAGCGCTGGGGCTGGATGAGGAAGCCCACGTTGTAGTCGTACTCCTCCTGCCAATGGCGCAGCATGAGACGCACGTTGTGGGTGTAGTTCTTGTACTCGGAGAAGCGGCTGAGCGAACGGTCGAGATAGTTGTCGAGCTTACCCTCTACAGGGTCCAGCCATTCTCCCCACTCCCGATAGACGGGCACGATGCCAGAAAAGATATTGACTGGCTCATGGCTGAAGTCATAGGTCTGGCGGTCGCTCTTGTTCTGGTTGTAGCGCAACTCATAGCTGGCCTGCAGGTGGGCTCCCTTCCAGAGGGGCTCGCTGTAGTTGGCGCTGACCACATAACCGCTGTTGTCGCTGGGGGTGGTGTTGTAGCGGGCGGTGAAATAGGTGGAGTCCTCGCCGGCCTGGTTCTTGATACGATAGAGGTGCACCTCGTTGTTCGAGGCGTTGCGCTGGCGGTTTTGGCCCATGCTGCCTTCCAGTCGGATGGTGATGTTCCTGCCTTTGGCATTCAGGCGCCGATAGAGCTGGAGCGTGGCCGAGGCGTTCTTGTTACGACCATAGCTGAGGCTGGCATTCTGATTGTGGTTCACCACCTGGTCGTTGGCATGCATCCTGGCGATGGCATCGGGCTCCAGGGGATCGACGACAGAGAGATAGGGATCGGCATTGAAAGTAGCCGACTGCGAGCGTCCGATACCGTCGTTGGTTCCCATGCTGCCGTTGGCCCTCAGCATGATATTGCTCAGGGTGTCGGGTCTCCATTCCAGTCGCATGTTACCGTTCCAGTTGTTGCTGCGCGAGAGGTTGATGGACTTGCTGTTGGAGAATGTGCGATACTCCTGGCTGTAGAAGTTCTCGCTGGCATTCTCGTTCTGGTTGTCACCATCACGATGATTCCAGCGTACGCTGGCGTCGACCTTCAGTTTATCACCGTCATCATAGTTGAAGTTGGTGCCCAACATCTTGTTGGCATTCAGGCCGCGACGGTTCCACCAGCCTGCATTTTCCTCCTTGTTATTGGCATTGCCCATCAGCACCAGGCGGGTCTTGTCAGTAAAGCTGCTACCCATGCCACGAGAGGCATAGCGATGATGGGTGCCGCCACCCAGGTCGAGATTGGTCATATAACCTCGGTTCATGCCTTTCTTAATGGTAAAGTCGAGCACGGTCTCCTTGTTGCCATCCTCAATGCCGGTGATGCGCGACTGGTCGCTCTGCTGGTCGTAGAACTTCACGTTCTGGATGATGGAGATGGGCAGGTTCTTCAATGCCGTCTCAATATCGCCCAGCATAAACTCCTTGCCGTCGAGCAGGATCTTCTGCACTTGCTTGCCATTGATGGTGATGTTGCCGTCCTCATCGACCTCTGCGCCAGGCATACGCTTGATCAGTTCTTCTATGGCCGATCCCTCAGGAGTGCGGAATGCCTCTGGATTGTAGACCAGTGTGTCCTTGCGCACCACGACCTGAGCAGCACGACCTGTGACGACAGCCTCCTTCAGTGCCACCACGTCGGGCGACATCCTCAGCTCGCCCAAGTCCTGGTTGCGGTCGTTGCGCAGGGTCACCTCACGCTCCATCTTCTGATAGCCCACGAGGGAAATCTTCAGGCGGTAAGTGCCGTTGGAAGGGGCCTGGATAGAGAAATTGCCTTTTTCATTGGAAACAGTTCCTCCCATGAACGTACTGTCGGATGCCAAGAAAAGCTGGATGGTGACGAGTTCCATAGGTTCATCTGTCTCCCTGTCGGTCAGATGGCCACTGATGGTCAGCTTGCTGTTCGGCTCCTGGGCATGAACACACATTTGAACAGCCAAAAAGACCATCATCAATGTCAATAAATACTTCATTTCCTGTCTTTGTATCGAATTGGGTGCAAAATTACACTTTTTCGCCCAAAATGAACACATTAGCCCTCTTATTTAATACAAAAACACTTTAATAAATGTAAATAGCCAAATTATTTGGCCATTCCAAAAGAAAATGCTACCTTTGCACCCTAAATAATTATAAAAGAACTACTGACATGAAGAAAAACGCTCTCACAACGCGCATGCTGATGATCGCATGCCTCGCTCTCATCACGCCTTCCCTGGGTATGGCACGCGAAGCCTCCATCACCTCACCCAACGGTAAACTGACAGTAACCATCAATGATGATGGCGGAAAGGCACGCTATACCGTCAACCTCGAAGGAAAACAGATGCTGATGCCCTCAGACTTAGGATTTAAGGCCAACTTCGGCGATTTCACGCAAGGGCTGAAGATTGTCAGCACAAAGGCTGAACAGGTGGACAAATGCTATGAGATGCGACAGGTGAAGCAGTCGCACATGCACTACCAGGCTACGCTGCTCACCCTCGACTTCGAGAATGCCCAACGGCAGAAGATGAGCATGGAGTTCTCTGTGTCGGACAACGACATCGCCTTCCGCTATCTCATCCCTCGCCAGCGCAACGACAATCCCAAGAGCGCTGTCATCCTCAGCGAGGCAACAAGCTTTCTGATGCCCGAAGGAACCACCACCTTCCTCACCCCACAGAGCGACCCGATGATAGGATGGGAGCGCACCAAGCCCAGCTACGAAGAGGTGTACAAAGCTGACGCTCCCATGACCCAACGCTCACAATATGGTCATGGATTCACCTTCCCCTGCCTGTTCCGTGTTCCGTCTGTTGCTGTATCACAGCAACCGTCGCAACAGGCCGACAGCTGGGTCCTCATCTCCGAGACTGGCGTATCTTCAGCCTACTGCGGCAGCCGGCTCAGCGACTATAATGCTTCAACAGGCTACACCATCGCCTACCCTATGGAGGGTGAGAACAACGGCATAGGCTCGTCGACACCAGGCATCGCCCTGCCAGGATCGACACCTTGGCGCACCATCACCGTGGGATCGTCGCTCAAGCCTATTGTTGAGACTACCATCCAGTACGATGTCGTAGAACCGCTTTATGAGCCTTCCATCAATTATGGTTCTGGCCGCTATACCTGGAGTTGGCTCATCTGGCAGGATAACTCCATCAACTACGACGATCAGGTGAAGTTCATCGACCTGGCCTCGAAGATGGGATTCGAATTCTGCCTGGTCGACAACTGGTGGGACCAGAACATCGGACGTGAGCGCATCGCAGAGCTGTCACGCTATGCCCAGTCCAAGGGTGTTTCGCTGATGCTTTGGTACAACAGCAACGGATTTGAGAACGATGCTCCGCAGACGCCCCGCCAGTGTATGAACACAGGTATGGCACGCGACCGAGAGATGGCCTGGCTGAAGAGTGTAGGCGTGAAAGGCATCAAGGTCGACTTCTTCGGAGGCGACAAGCAAGAGACCATGAAACTCTATGAGGATATCCTCTACGATGCTAACCGCTACGGCATACAATGCATCTTCCACGGATGCACGATGCCCAGAGGATGGGAGCGCATGTATCCTAACTACGTATCGTCAGAGGCTGTGTTGGCCAGCGAGAACGTCTACTTCAACGAGGATGCAGCCCGCCGACAGCCCTTCGACCTGACGATGCATCCCTTCTGCCGCAATGCCAGCGGTACGATGGACTGGGGAGGCATCATCATGAACAAGTATCTGTCGAAAGACAACAAGAGCCGCCACACGCGCAAGACCACCGATATCTTCGAGATGGCATCGGGCATCACCATGCAGGCCGCCATCCAGTGTGTGGCTATGCAGCCTAACAATCTGACGGAGAACGAACTGCCAGAGCTTGAACTCGACTGGCTCAAGGCTATGCCCACCACCTGGGATGAGACGCAATTCATCGACGGCTACCCTGGTCGCTATGCCGTGTTGGCACGCCGTCACGGCGACGACTGGTATGTTGCAGGCATCAGCGCACTCAAAGAACCGCTGAAGCTCACGCTCGACCTGCCCATGTTCACTGCCGGCTCACAACTGAAATACTACGTCGACGATCCCAAGACCGGCCAACCCGTGCTGACCACCTTAAAGGTCGACAAGAAGGGAAAGGCAAAAGTGGAGATTCAGCCCAATGGAGGTCTCATCATTCAGAAATAGCCTTCGCTGCAGCCTGTTGGCCTTGGCTGCTGGAGCGTGGACTCTTTCTGCGTATGCTGACGGGACATCTGCTCTCTCCGATGGAGACAGGGATTTATGTCCCATTGTAAAAGTTAATGCTGAGCGTCTGCCCGAGCTGAACATTCCCCGTGCCGGCCACAACATGTTCTATGCAGGCGATGAGCTGACGGTGGTGGGTGGACACACCATAGGCTTCAAGCCCACAGCTACGGTAGAATACTACAAGGACGACCAGTGGCATCAGCTGCCAACAGAATACCCCCACGACAATGGCCTCGCTGTGCCTTTGACGTCGGGAAAGGTATTGCTGGCTGGCGGTCACAGTGAGCCTATAGGCATAGGGCAGAGCTTTCTGGCTGAAAGTTACGACCCAGCCTCACACACCTGCACAGGCTTCAGCAGCCTCTACACCAAGCGCACGCTGGCACAGGGCATCGAGCTCGACAGTGGTCGCGTGGTTATCGCAGGCAATCACTTTCATCACGATGCTATTGAATTGTTCGATGGCAAGAAGACCTTCTCGCTGGCCAAGGAGGTGGCCGTGGAACGCATGTGCCCCTATATCTTCCGCACATCTGATGGCGATGTCATCATCTTGGGGGCTCACGACACCCGCTACCAGCCTGTGGGCAGCTC
>ONLL01000042.1 GCA_900318685.1 uncultured Prevotellaceae bacterium
CCCTTGACAACTCAACGAGCTGCCCGGCATAGACATCACCGTAATACACATTCACTTTTCTCATCCTCTATGCTATTTAACGGTCTGTTTTACCTGCAACACCATTTCCATACCCACCACATCCAGTATCTTCTGTAGTGTCTGTAACGACGGATTACCCACGCCACGCTCCAAATCCTTGACTGTAGAGATGCCTACTCCAGAATAATCCGAGAGGTCTTGCTGCGAGATTCCCAGCAACGCCCTGCGCTCCTTAATCACTATTCCTATATCCATCAGCGTATGATTTATCGTACTTTTTGTGCAAAGATACGAAGAAATAATGATTCGGCAAGCCAAAAGTATGATTTTTCATACTTCCTTAATTCGATTTAACTAATCCACCTTCAGTTTCTCCTTCCCTTTGTATTTTGTCATGTCGCTGACCACGACCTGCTCGCCGGGCTCCAAGCCGCTGACGACCTCAATGTAGTCGTAGTTACACTCGCCCAGTTTCACTTGGCGGGGCTGGAGCAGACGGCCCTTTAATATAAATAAGGTGTAGTCGCCGGGACCGCTGTAGAAGGAGCCGTTGCGGATGCGGAGGACGTCGTCCTTGATACTGGTGATGACGAAAACCTCAGTGCGGAGGCCGGAGCGGAGGCGTGGGTGCGACATATCATCGGGGACTACGGTGAAAGTAATGGCGCCGCTCTGACTCAGCGGCGTGACAGTGTTGATGATGCCCGTCAGGCGCTCCTTGCCGATGCGGAGGATGACCTGACCACCGACACGGACGCGCTCGCTATGGCTGTCGGAGATTTCGCACTCAGCCTTGAAGTGGCTCAGGTCGCTGACGACGGCAATCTTCTGGCCCGCACCGATGGTGCTGCCCACCTCACTGTTGATATAGGTAAGCGTGGCACGGCGGGGCGAGCGGATCTTGGCATCGTCGAGGGTGCGGCGCTTCTCGGCGAGGCCCTTCTCGAAGATGCTGTTCTGCAGTTGCTGCATACGGAGGTCGGCCTGACGCACGCGCTGCTCGTTCTGATACTGCTGGCGCAGCTGCGAGAGTTGCATCTGGGCGGTTTTTAATGTTGTCTCGGCCTGACGCACACGGTCGCGGGTGCCGGAGCCGAGGCTGTCAAGGTAGAGTTCGTTGCGCAGCTGGGCTTCGAGTTGCGAGAGTTCCATCTCCTTCACCTCAATCTGCATACGGCGGTCAGAGAGCTGTGTCTCTACGTTGGTACGGAGCTGGGCAGTCTGCTGGCGACGAATCTCGCGCTCGTCGAGTGCCTTGGAGTAGTCCGTCTCAGCCGACTGGAGATCCAGTCGGAGCAGAGGTGTGCCGACGTCCACGCTGTCGCCGCTATGGGCATAGACCTCAAGAATCTTCGAACTGATGGGCGACACGATGATTTCCTCAAAGGCGGGCACGATGCGTCCCGTGGCCGAGACGCTGACGTCGATGGTGCCGCGGTCCACCTCGGAGATGATGAGTGCCTTGCGGTCGAGGGTCGGAATCATCTGCGTGCCGAGCCAGGTTCTTCATACTTTATTCATTCCTTTATCAGTTTTTCGATGTCTTCGGAGAGTTCGCAGTTGCGCTCGAAGTCCCAGAGGGCGATGCTGCGCAGCTGATAGTAATAGTACCAGTAGTTGAAGAGCTGCTGGATGCGGCCGATGCGGGCCTGATCCTTGGCAGTCTGCGCATCGTTGAGTTCCAGGGTGGATATGCTTCCTATCTTGAACGTCTCCACGTTGGTGTGGTAACGACGGCGAGCAATAGTGTCAGCCTCGCAGGCGATGCGTAGCTGTTCGGCCTGGTTGTTGAACTGCTCCGTAAGTATAAAGATGTCCTGGCGAAAGTTCTGAGCCTGCTGGCGAAGCTGTCCCTGGACGATGTCGCGGTTCGACTCGGCCATCCGTCGCTGCCCCTTGCGCTTGCCCCAGTCGAGCAGCGGAACGGTGATGCCCACACGCACCACGTCGTTGCCGAGCAGGTCGCGGTAGGCATTGCCTAGCTTGTCGGCGTTGCCAGTATAGCCTACCTGTGCATAGAGGTTGATGCTCTGGCGGTTGGCACGGGCAGCAGCCACACTATAGTCGGCCTCTATCTGCCGGCGGCGCATGGTAGTGGCGTGGGCATTGTTCTGGAGGGCATGGCTGAGCACGTCATCGAACGAGAGGTAGACTGCCGGCACGTCATCGGGCACAACGGGCGCAATGTCCGACTCCACATCAAGAAAGGAACGGAGTGCAAACTGCCGGGCCTGACAGGTGCTTTTGCTGGTGGCCAGATGGCTGCGGGCATTAAGCATACCGAGGCGCATCTGCAACACATCGTTCTCGCTGATGCTGCCCATACGCCGCTTGGCCTGCGCCACCTCGTAGAGTTTCTCTGCCGTCTGCAGGTTCTGCTCGGCTATGCGTACCTGTTCGCCTGCCAGCAGCAGATTGAAGAACAGGCTGATGGCCTGCATGGCCACCTGCTCCGTTTCGGTGAGGAATCGCGCCTGGGCCTCACGATAGCGCAACGGCTCGATGCGGCGGTTCCACTTCAGGTGGTTCACACTGAACAACGGCTGCGAGAGGGTGATGGCTATGGGCAGCGACATGAACTGGTTGGCCCCCTCCCTGCCTCCCCCCGTAGGGGAGGAGTTTGATGACTGGTGGAGGTAGTCGAGCGATGATTCTACGGAGAGCGTGCCGCCCGTGGGCCATAGTTTCTGCGTGACGTAGAGCGAGCCGTTGAGACCCAGGTAGTCGTTGTGCACGAAGGTCATGCTACCGTCAGACTGCTGATAGCTGCTGTAGCGTTTGTTGTAGCTGGGCAGCGTGCCTTGCAGCGATACCTCGGGCAGCAGGTCGGCACGGTAGCTGCGCCACTGCCAGTAGGCCGAGCGCAGTTCGCCTAGTGCCACGGCGGCATCTACGCTCTGGCAGCGCGCCATCGTGATACATTCGTCGAGGGTGAGGCGCAAAGGAGCCCCTTCACTACCTCCCCCCATAGGGGAGGAGATTATCGTATCGGGCTGGGCTACTGCAAACGGAATCATGCCAAATGTAGCCAAGAAAATGAGTATTGCTTTCATATCACCTAAATCATTCCAATAAAGATGCAAATCATATAAGCCATTGATTAAAACTGGAGGGAACATCACTGCTGCCTCCAGGAGAAAAAAAACTACTCCTCCCCTCTGGGAAATCGGGCTTCTATTCATGATGCAAAGCTTCTACAGGTCGTTTGTACATGGCGAGGAACGTGGGAACGACCATGCCGAGGGTGACGATGGCGAGGAGCAAGGCGTACTGGATGACACAGACGATGAGGTAGTGCAGCCAGAACGTGTTCACCCAGTCGGTTTCCTTTCCTGTGCCGCTCATGGTGAAGCCATCGGCCAAGCCCGTGTTGATAGCGAACTGCAGCCAGATGACCTGTCCGATGACGGCGGCAATGAACGTCAGCAGGGCGGCCTCGCTCCACAGCATGCCGAAGATATGGCGGCGCTTGGCACCGAAGCTGCGCATGATGCCGATGTCCTCGGTGCGCTTGCGTATCTGCAGCCAGAAGGTGCCGAGCGTGCCGATGATGACGTTGAGCAGCAACAGGGCGATGAACGTGCCTATGACGCTGAGTTCCACACTAACGTTCTGCGACATCGCCTGCTTGGCATAGTCCTGATAAGTGTGGGCGAGGGCGAGAACGTAGTTACCTGCGGAAAGTAACAGTTGCTTGTCCGGTTGGTTCAGGCTGATGGCAAACGCCTTGGCATCGGCTTCAGGACGCAGGCGGATAAGCATCTTGGCGTTGGTGCTGGCCAATGCGGTGCGGGGAACAAGAAGGATGTAGGAATAACGCTCGTTAGGGCGAAAGCGGAAGTCCTCGACCACGCCAGCCACGGTGTAACGGTTCACGACCTTGCGGCCCTGGGCAAGAGCGGGATCACTATAGTCGTACTCCACGATGCGGCGACCCACGGCCTGGTCGGTGCCAAAGAGGGCGAGAGCCATGGAGCGGGTGATGACAGCACCGTCTTCGGGGCATTCGTCGGAAAGAACGGAAGCAGAGGGGCTTCCTCCGACAGGTGTAAGACCTAGCGACTCGAAAAACTGCTCGTGCAGCAGGAAGGTTTCCTCGTAGGCACCGCATTGGCGGGTGGTATCGGCCTCAGCGCAGTAGTTGCAAAGGCGGTAGTGTCCCATACCTGCGTAGCTGTCCATCAGTCCGGCATGTTGCACCTCGGGCAGGGCACGCACCTTGTCGCGGATGGCGTAGATGTTGGCAAGAGCCTGCAGGTGAAAGCGCTCTTCAGCAGAGAAGCGGGCGGTGTCGGCGTGAAGTTCGACAGGCTTCTCGTTGTTGGTGAAGCCTACCTGGCCCACAAGCAAGTGTTTTTTTTCGAAGTCTCCGGCGGGCTGACAGAGATAGGTGTCGTAGGCCGTGACGACGAAATTGTCGAGACAGTAGAAGCTGAGCATGGCCACGAGGGCTATCTCTACGAGAACAAAACCATTCTGGCGGCGATGCGCCCAAAAATTCTTGATTGTCTGATTCATCTCTTCTGGTTTAGCGATTCGACAATAGGTTTTCGGAGCGAGTGCCAGGCGGGAAGCAGGGCAGCCATGAGGTTGAGCACGGCGCAGCACACAAAGGCGATGAGGAAGAGAGTAGGCGTGAAGAACATCCGGAAGTCGAGGCTCATCTGACGGTTGGGCAGACTGGTGGCTTGGAAGATGTCGACAAAGATCTGGCTCTCACTCACGGCACTGATGAACACCCACGACAGCACCCAGCCCACGGCACCGCCCAGCAGCGTCAGCACGAGGTTCTCGTTGATGATCTCATTGAGCAGCGTGCGCCGCTTGCCGCCGAAAGCCTTGCGGATGCCCATCTCGGCACGGCGGGCCTCCATGCGGTTCGAGACCAGACCGCTCAGGTTGATGGCGGGCAGGAAGAGGAACAGCAGCATCAGGATGGCGGGCGGCATGAGGTTCTTGGCTTGATTGACCAGTGTCTGGTCGTCCAAGTCGCCAAAGAAGTGCATGTTCTTGAAGAAGTGTTTCTCGGCACTGACCACCCATTCCACTCCCTCACCGACCTGCTGACTAGCCATGGCATTGTAGTGCTTGCGCAACGGCTCCAATTCTTTGAGGAAGTCCTCGCGGCTGTAGCCATCGCGCAGCAGGACGCGCACTTGGAGTCCTCCACAATAGGCGATTTGCTCGATTCCAAAGTCATCAGGGTTGAATGCCAAGACATCTTTCGCCTTATAAGAAATATAGAGGTCAGCGGCGGTGTTCTCCATCAAGGCGCTCACCGTCTTCACCACACCGACAATGCGAAGGGGAGGAAGGTTGTTGCGGTCGTAGATGACGAAGTGGTCGACGCCGCCCAACTGTTTGGCGATGTTTTCCGAGACGACGCACACCGGCTCACCGTCGCGAAACTCCTTCTCGGAGAAAGGCCGTCCGCTGATGAAGTCGAGGTCGTAGAGGCGGAAGAAGTCGGGGTCGCAGGCCATAGCCGCGGCATTCACGATGTGCTCCTGCTGCTCGTCGGCAATAATGAAGTTGTTCCAACTGGCAGACTGGAGTCCTGTGGCCAGCTCGACGCTCTTCATCTGGCGGAACACACTGTCGATGGCCATCGTCGAGACTCCAGCCGGGAAGCCGGAATTATTTCTCTTCGCCGACTCAGTGGCGAAGGAGTTAATGACGTAGAGCGTGCGAGAACGGTGAGACTCAGGCGCGATGTCACCTAGCTTGATGTGGAACACAATGGCAATGACCATAGCCGAGGCGATGGCCACCGCAGTGCCGGCGATGTAGATGGCGGAGAAGAGCTTGTCCTCGCGGATGAGGGCCAGGGCGTGAAACCCACCCCCTACCCCTCCCGAGGGGAGGGGAGATAGGATAGTTTTGAACGCTGATAATATCTTACTGATCATTTATTATTTTCTTAGTCATCACAGTGTTATTAGCTACTTAAACTCCCCTCCCCTCGGGAGGGGTAGGGGGTGGGTTTACTGTATCTGCCTTCCGTCGAGGAACTTGATGATGCGGTCGGTCTGTGCCGCCTGCTTCTCGTTGTGGGTCACCATGACGATGGTGCGGCCGTCCTCCTTGTTCAGTTTGTGCAGCAGTTCCATGATTTCGGCACCCATCTTCGAGTCGAGGTTACCGGTGGGCTCGTCAGCGAGCAGGATTTCGGGGTTGCCGATGATGGCACGGGCGATGGCCACGCGCTGGCACTGTCCGCCGGAGAGCTGCGTGGGGCGGTGCTTCATGCGGTGGCTGAGGCCGACGCGGGCGATGACCTCCTTGGCCAGACGGATGCGCTCGCTGCTGCGCACGCCACGGTAGACGAGCGGCAGCATGACGTTGTCGAGCACGTTGAGCGTGGGGATGAGGTGGAACGACTGGAAGACGAAGCCCAGCGTCTTGTTGCGCAGCTCAGCCAGGCGGTTGTCGCTCATCTTCGGGTCTATCAGCTGTCCGCACAGTTCAATCTGTCCACTAGTCGGCTCGTCGAGCAGTCCCATGATGTTCAGCAGCGTTGACTTGCCGCAGCCCGACGGCCCCATGATGCTCAGGAACTCGCCACGGCGCACTTCGAGATTCACATTCTCCAGTGCCTGGGTCTCTACTTCGTCGGTACGGTAGATCTTGTTGATGCCAGTAAGGCGAATAACAGCCTCACCCCCGACCCCTCTCGCGGGGGAGAGGGGAGTAGATAGTTCTTGGCCTTCAACATTCGTTGTGTAGTGTTCGTTTACTTTCTTTTCCATTTCTTTTCTTGTTTTTTTATTGTTTATACTTTTTGTTTATTCTCGCAAAACTATTCACTCCCCTCCCCTCCGCGGGAAAGGCTACGGGTAGGCGCGTTAGCGGGAATGGGGTCGGGGGTGGGGCTACTCTTCCTTTATTGCTTCGGTTATCTCGCTCCTGCAGATGCGCCACGCTGGGATGGCGGTGGCGATGAGTACGGCGCATAATATAATAAGGTAGACGATGGCAGAGACCACGAGGAAGTGGGTGCCGAAGTCGTCGAACCACAGGTGTATGGCGGAGTCGGGACTTGCAAAGTTGTCATAAAGTCCTCGACTGACGGCAAACTGGAAGTAGATGGCGCAGCCAATGGCAACGCTGACGGTGGTGAGCAGCCACGCCTCACGGATGAAGCTCCAGAAGACGCTCCACTTCGTGGCCCCGAAGGCCCGGCGTACACCGGCTTCCTCGCGCCGCTGGCGGGTGTACATGAGCAGCGTGCCGAAGACACCGAAAGCCACGTTGATGGCGAAGAAGGCGGCAATGAGCAGGGTGCGACGTGCCTGGCGACCCATGCCGATGCCCTCGATGGTCTCGGTCATGGCCTGGCGACCCGACTTCAAGTCGCGCACGTAGTAATGGTCGGTCACCAGCTGGCGCTGCACCTCCTCGCGGCGGGCTTCCACAAACCAGCTGGCATCGACGCCGTCGCGCAGGCGGGCAACGATGGGAACGTTGTAGTCAGGGCCACCCTCGCAGATGAAGACGATGGAGTAGTCGCGGTCGTAGGGCTCTATGCGCACGTCGTCCACCACGGCGCGGATGTCGTAGTGCTTTTCCACCCATCCCAGTTCGTAGTCGCCGCCTTCTTCGTTCCACACCGTTTCGGTTCTGCTCGTCTTGAGGGTGCGCCCCGCCACGTCGGTGGTGCCGAAGAGGGCGTTGGCCAGCGTGCGGGTGATGATGACGCTCTGCTCGTATTCGCAGTCGTGGCTCAGCTCCGAGGTGGGCACGCCGGGCGTCAGCGATTGGATGCCAAAGACCTCGAACATCTTCGAGTCGGGTACAAAAAAGTATTGCCAGGCCGTGAGCGTGTCGCCGTCGGCATAGAGATAGAGGCTTGTTGACTGGACACCGAAGCCCAGCGGCACGCTGTAGGCGGGATAGGCCACCTCCACCTCGTCCATCTCCTGCACTTTCTGCAGCAGCACGTCCTGTTCAGACTGCATGGGTGAACGGTCAATCATGTCTTTCTCGCTCACGTGACTGGCCACCTCCATCCGCACGAGGCGGTCGGGGTCGAAGCCCATCGGCAGGTGGGTGACGGTGCGGTCTACGAGTACGGGGTCGAAGGCCCACCAGCAGGCCAGGGTGACAAGCACCAGTTCGAGGACGAGCCAGACAGTCGTCTTGCGTTGGAATAGGTTCTTCAGCTGTTTCATTTCTTGAGCATCATAGATTCAACAATCGGCTTTCTGAGGCTGAACCACGCGGGTACCGTGGCTGCCAGCACATTGAGCACGCAGCAGGCCAGCAGGGCGATGGCGAAGATGGCGGGGCCGAAGAACATCTCGCCCTCGATGACGGGCACCGCGCCGTAGAGCTTGCTGTTGTCGGAGAAGACGTAGAACACCCAGTCGCGCCAGGCGTAGAGGGCCGTCCATGCCAGACAAAGCCCGATGATGCCGCCGAAGAGCGTCAGCACGAGGTTCTCGCCGACGACCTGCCCCAGCAGCGTGCGCCGCTTGGCGCCAAAGGCCTTGCGCACAGCCATCTCGGGCAGCCGCCGCTCCATGCGGCTGGCCACCATGCCGCTCAGGTTCAGCGCAGGCACGAGCAGCAGAAGCAGGATGGAGGGCACTACATACCAGATGAGATCCTTGTTCCAGGCGTTGAACACACCGCCGATGCTTTCCCACACCTTACTGTAATGGCTCTGCAGGTGGCGCGAGACCATGCTGACGGGCTGGTCCGTGTGGACGCTGTTATAGCGGGCCTCCACCTCCTTCATCTCCCGTATGAACGCCTCGTGCCTGTCGGCCGGCACGCTGAACGTGACATCGAGAATGGCTTGTCGCCACGTCATGCCCCATTCATTGTGCAGTATATTTGACGAATAGGGACTCCAGACGTCAGCCACGCTCTCCTCCATCAGGGCGCTGGGTGTCTCCACCACGCCACAGACACGGCTCTCGTAGTTGTTGATGCTGACCGTGCGGCCCACGGCCTTGGCTCCCCTACCGAAGATCAGGTCACGGATTTCCTCGGTGATGACCACCACGTTGCGCCCGTTGTCGAAGTCGTCCTGTGTGAACGGGCCACCTTCCGTGAAGTGGTAGTCGTAGAGACGGAAGAAACCAGGCTCGGTCAGCTTGAGGTTGACGGAGTGGTCGTGCAGGCCGTCAGCCAGCTTGATGTGCGAGTCCTCGCCGAAGAAGCTGGCTGTTGCGGCTGTCATGCATTCTGGAGTCTTCATCTGCAGGAACAGGGCGAACACCTCGTGTGTCAGATTTGCCCCGCGCAGGGTGTCGCTCTTCAGCGGCAGGAAGTCCAGGTAGTACGTCTGGCTGCGATGCACCTCGGGCGCAATGTCGGCCACCTTTACATAATACACTTCGGCAATGAGCATCACGAAGGCCACGGCCAGTGCCGTACCTGCGATGTACATTGCTGAATAGAGTTTCTCCTCGCGCATCAAGGCGAGGACCTGTCGGATAATTCTCATATTTGACTATTTCACGATTTGACTATTTGACAGCCGAGCACTGCCGATTCACTCGTCTCTCAGCGCATGGGTGATTCTCGTCCCGATAATCTTCACGGCGGGAATGGCGGTGCCGATGAGGACGGTGAACAGCATAATCAGGTAGACAACGGCGGAGACCACAAGGAAGTGGGGCCAGAAGTGTTCGGGCCACGCTTTGTCCGTAGGAAGTATGGCTGCATCGATGGTGTAGAGCGTTTCGCAGTACTCTTCTCCGTTGTACACCTGGATGCCGCTGTGAGCATAGTTGAGGTAGATGACGAGGCCGACGACAACGGCGGCAGTGGCCAGCAGGGCGTTACGCCACAGGAAATCGAAGAGCAGACGCCCACGGGTGGCTCCGAAGGCCCGGCGCACACCGCACTCCTCCGTGCGCCGCTTGGCATGGAGCCACACGGTGCCGATGACCGCCAGCATCAGGTTTATGAGGAAGAACAGCGCCAGCGCCAAGCTACGGTTCACCTCCTGCGTGCGTCCGTCGTCGAGTTCGAGCCGCTTCAGATACTCGTCGAAGGTCGTGATGCGGCTGATGCGGCTGAAGCCCATCTGTCCGCTGCGTATCAGTTCCTGACTGTGCTCCTCCACAAAGCGATGGGCGTTCAGTCCCTTCTTCAGGCGAATGACGTATCGGCATGTTGTGTACTGTTGTTTTTGGGGCTTGATGATCATAGAGTGTATCGTGTTGGACACCGACATGCGGAAGTCCTCCACCACACCGGCCACAATCGCCTCGATGGCAGGGTCGTAGCAGATGGTGAGGCGGCGCCCCACCACATCGGCTGTGCCAAACAGGGCGATGGCACCCGAGCGTGTCAGCACCACCTGCTGCTCCTGATACGAAAGACGCGAGAGCTCAGCTGCCGACGGACTGCCGGGCAGGGGCTTCAGCCCGTAGGTCTCGAAGAAGCGGGCATCGCTGTTGAAGTTGATGACTGCCAGATAGAGGGTGTCGCCGCCGGCAACGCACTCGTTGAAAGCCGGACGACTATAGCCCACGGCACCGAACTCTTGCTCGTAGAGATAGGCCGACTCCACGCCCTCCACGCTAGTCAGCTGGCGCAGTATCTGATCGCGGCGCTTTTCAGTCATCTCGTAGGGGTCCTGCGGGACACCGTCCACGAGTTCATCCCAACTGCCGTTCACCTCGGTTTCGGCATAGAGCAGTTGGCCGCTATCGTAGCCCAGTGGCAGGCTGCGATAGTAGAGGTTGACCACAGCAGGATCGAACACCGCCCATGCCACGAGGGTGATGATGACGAGCTCGAGGAACAAAAGGCCCACAAACCCACCCCCTGCCCCTCCCGAGGGGAGGGGGGATCGGTTTGTTCTATACGCTGTATTTGTTTCTTTCTTCATATTTCTGTCTTTATGATTCTTGTTCTGTTATTGTCTATCTAAACTCCCCTCCCCTCGGGAGGGGCAGGGGGTGGGTCTTTACCTCTTCTCCATCATCGCCTCCACAATCGGTTTCCTCAGGCTCCACCAAGCGGGCACCACGGCGGCTAGCAGATTGAGCAGCAGGACAGCGACGAAAGCCCCGATGAAGAGCGTGGGGGCAAAAAGCATTTCGCCCTCCACGATGGGTGCTGTGCTGAGCGTACTGTTGTCGAAGAACATACCCAGTATCTGCGTGCGCAGTCCGTAGATAGCTGTCCACGACAGGACGAGGCCGATGATACCGCCGATGGTGGTCAGCACCAGATTCTCTGTCACTACTTGACTGAGGAGTGTCGAGCGTCGTGCTCCGAAGGTCTTGCGCACCGCCATCTCTGCCGAGCGCCGCTCCATGCGACCCGCCACGATGCCACAGAGGTTAAGGGCAGGCACGAAGAGCAGCACGAAGAGGATGCCGGCATAGTGCTTGATGAGCTGCCAGCCCGTCACCGTGCTCAGTGAACCTTCGCGGTTCTCGGTCTTCAGCACGTGCATGGGGTGGGTCTCCATGTCCCGAGTGAGCACCAGTTTCCTTTTAGGATCTCCGCCAAAGCTGAACGCATCCAGCACTTCGGGATGGGCTTGCTGCGTGCGAGCCGCCACGTCGTCCAGTTCCTGATTCAATGCTTGCAGGTGGGCATCGTCCTTCACGGTGGCCACGATGGAGTAGATGCCCTGATAGGGGCTCCCCATGACCACAGCGTTCATGAAGGGCTGGATGATGTCGGCATAGCTGTCGGGCGTGAGTTGACTGCCGCCACGGAAGACGCCCACCACACGCACTTCAGGTCCGCTCTCCATCTCCACAATCTTTCCCACGGCATCGACGCCCTTGCCGAAAAGTCGCTCGGCCAGGGCATCGCTGATGACGCAGACTTTTTCGTTGTCGTCCACCTCCTTACTGGTAAAAGGTCTGCCGCTCACGAAGTCGTATTCATAGATATGGAAGAAGTCGGCACTAACCTGGTTGCGAACGACGTCCAGGTAGTCATCCTTTCCGCGCACCACAAAGGAGTGGCATTTGCCCAATGTCTTACCCGTTCCTGCTGCCAACAGCGTGGGCGAGCAGTACTCGATGTTCGGGCTGGGCTTGAACCACTCCTCGTAGGCCTGAGCACTGAAGCCAGTCTGCCCCTTGGCCCCGTTGTCGGCCTCGATGCGCAGTCCCTCGAAGTAGATGGTACGCGCGCGGTTCCTTTCTGGGTAGACGGGCGCCAGCTTGATATAATACACTACGGCCATCACCATCGTGAAGGCAATGGCCAAGGCCGTACCTACGATGTAGATAGAGGAGAAAAGCTTTTCCTCGCGAATCAGGGCGAGGGCCTGTCGAATCACTTTCATATTTGACTATTTGACGATTTTACTATTTGACAATGTACCTGCCAAAACCGTGCCAAACTCTTAACTTATTGATAATCAACATCGCCCCAAAATGAAGTGTCCACTTCTGGACACTCACGGTGTCCGGAAATGGACAATGGCAAGCTTTGTAGCGTGATTCTCTTGTCCGCTTTTAGAAAGTTTATTGCCCATTTCGCATGTCATTTCAAAAATTATGTGTATCTTTGCACGCAGAATGTGCAACACAACGAAGAGGATATGACATACAGCATGACAGACAAGATGGAGTGGACGCTTATCTTCACATTGGAGTTTGGGCGACACTTCGGGCTGACGCTCAAGCAGGCGTTTAACTACCTCAACCGTTACGGCGGCATTAAATTTGTCGATGAGCACTACGACTACTGCCATACGCAGTCGTTCCAGTCAATGGTCTCCGACATGGCAGAGTACTGCCACAGGAAAGGAGGGGCGCTCGTATGAGAAGGTAGAGCAACTGGAGTCCGGCTTCCCCATTGTTCTTACATACGAGGCTGACGATGCTGCTATGGCCGAACTGAAAGTTCTTCGTTTCGACGAATACAGCGAGGAATGGGCCAAATTCATCCTTCTGAACCGGAACAACGCCAGCCGTCAGGCGGCTCACGACTATGACATCGTCATCGGCCCCATCGCTAACGACCGCGTGGGCGTGCAGCTTTGGAAATATGAGAGCCGCACCATTGACCTGCCCACGCTTGTCCATAACCTCCGCAACATGCGCGGCATCACCTTTCAATACTACTTCGGCACTGAACGTGCCATCAAAATCTTGAAGAGACTATGAACGAGAACGAACTGATGAAACTCGATATGGTGAAGAGCCTTGCCCTGCTACTCATGGACGACCAGCCGCAGCTCACTATGGAGCAGGCCCTTGCTACTGTCATCAACTCTGATACCTATCAGCGCCTGCAAAGCGATGCCACTGGCCTGTATCACCAGAGTGCTCGCTACGTCTATAGTTTCCTGTACTGCGAGTTGAAAACAGGCCGAGTCGGGTAGCATCCAAATATTGTCTGAATTGTCCTCCAAAATAGAAAGACTACGTCAAGAAAATTGGGCAAAAATCGGGGTTCCCAGACTTTGCATTCTAGAAAGCGGCACAAGGCAGACTAAGGTCCGCCACCCCTCATTTGAGCCAAAACAGGCAGGAAAATGCCCAAAAACGAGTTTACGGTCGCTCGTTTCGGACTTTGCAGTCGCTAGTATGGCACTTTGCGGTTGTTAGTATGGCACTTTGCGGTCGCTAGTATGGCACTTTGACTACGTTCCCACGGTGGGAATGATACGCTCCCAGCGTGGGAACGATAGCAAACTCCGCAACTAGCGTGACCAAACTCGCCTACTTTCGACCCTATTTTCCCGTCTGGCAGCCATTTTTCTCGCCAAAAACGCTCTCCGAAATCACCATTTTAAGCTCTCAAAACGCCCATTTTCAGCTCTTTTCGAAGGCTCATAAGCCCGTCCAAACTTACAACACACTCATTCCCAGTGACTTGCAAGTTCTCCAAAACTCGCTCATTTACGACCAGACGGTCACAAAATCGCAAGAGGCCCCTTCTCGCGAGAGCATTTGTAAAAACTATTCCAAATCACTTGTTGAATAAATTTTGGGCGCATGAAAGCAATGCAGAGCCCTGCTTTGCCTATAGGTGCAGCATTCTTTCGGCAAAGACGCTGACAACAAACAACTGAACGAAAAAAGTGGGAAATGGACGAGGTTGCCAAATGGCGGTTTAGAGAGAAGGCGGAATAATGCCCTGGTAAACATGTTGCCTTTGGCACTATTCCGCCATTCTGCCGATTAAGCCTCGCCGCCCTTCACATTAAAAGGGGCAATGGTGCGGCCCTCATTGCTGGGCTGGGGCATCTTGATCTGCCCGAAGGTGCGCTCATAGCGCATGATGTTCTCCTGCAGGGCTCCCAGCAGACGCTTGGCATGCTCCGGAGCGAGGATGACACGGCTGCGCACCTGAGCCTTGGGCAGGCCAGGGAGCATGCGGGCAAAGTCGACAATAAACTCACTCGAGGAATGAGTGATGATGGCAAAGTTTGCGTACTCGCCCTGAGCCTTGTCAGGGGTCAGTTCTATCTGCAGCCCTTGCTGCTTCTGTTCGTTTTCGTTGTTCATTGTTCTATTAAGTTTAAGAATGGAGATGCAAAGGTAATACTTTCCCTTGGCATCCCCAAGCAATTGGTAACTAAATAAACTTAAAAAAGCCTATCCGCAATGGAAATAGCGGGTGACAAGCTTCTGAATCTCCTCCGGATAGCTCTCGATATCGCTGCGAAGCGTCTTGTCGTCATAGGCTCGGAGCTGGGCAATGATGCCGTCGATCATAGCTGGAGAGAAGACGCCATGCTCCTCGAACACCTTGCGCTGCCGCTCGAGACAGTCAGCAGAAGCCACACACGAGTCGGGCAGCTGAGCCAGCGTCTGCAGCCGGTCGGCATTCTCAGCAGCGTGGATATTGACGTTCACATAAGTGCGTTCAGCCAGCTCAAGGGCATCGTCCATCTCAAAACCGTGACGACAGGCCACACAAAGACCGGCCAGCAGCTGGTAGAGATCGGCAGAGCCATCGGGCGAGCGCATCTCCACGGTCTGCTTCTGGCTGGTGTCGAAATGGCTCTCAGGCTCCAGAGGGTTGGCCTGACGGCTCATGTCGACATCGGCAGCCCACCCTAGCGGCACACGCACGAGGACAGAACGGTTGCGGTCGCCCCAGCACACGTTCGTCGGAGCCTCCTGATGGGGCACCAAGCGGAAGTAACTCATAGGATTCTTATTGCCAAAGGCCGTGATGGCAGGTGCGAGGTCCATCATGCCGGCAATCATGCGACGGGCGCTCTCAGAGAGCACACCATGATTCAGCATCTGGTTCTGCCCGTCCTTCATCATGCGCATGTGGATATGCAGACCTGAGCCGGCCTTGCCCGTGGTAATCTTCGGAGCGAAGGTGACATCATAGCCCAGCTGATAGGCAAGGTTGCGAATGATCCACTTGGCCAGCATCAGTTGGTCGGCAGCCTGCTCCACAGGCACGGGCAGGAACTCGATCTCGTTCTGCTCGTAGTTTTGCCCGTCGAGCGAGAAGTTGCCCACCTCCGAGTGTCCGTACTTGATCTTACCGCCAGCCTGCGCGATGTACTGCATGCACTGGGTGCGGAAGTCACCACCCTTGGCATAGGGGGCCGACTCATGGTAGCCACGCTGATCCTGGGCGGGGAACACTCCCTCATCGTCGCTGATGACATAGTACTCGAGCTCGCCCATAGCCTGAAACTCCATGCCTGTGACCTCCTTGAAAGCCTCGGCAGCCTTATGAAGGGTATGCTCGGGCGAGGAAGCCAGAGGATGGCCGTCCTTGTCGAAGTAGGAGCAGAGCATGGTGACCGTGGGAATCTCGGCGAAGGGATCGAGGAAGGCGGTGCGGAAACGCGGCAGGACATAGAGGTCGCTAGACCCTGCCTGTATGAAGGAGAAGAGACTGGAGCCGTCGACGCGCTCGCCACAGGTGAGTATGGTGTTGAGATAGTCGAGGTCGTTGATGACGAAGTTGAGCGTCTTCAGCCGTCCGTCGCCACCCGGGTACATGAAGTTCACCATGTGGATGTCGCTGTCGACGATGTAGCGGATGATGTCGTCCTTGGTAAACTCGGCTGAAGGTTTCTGCAGTGCCACCACGAGGGGATTGGCATTCAATATAAGATGTGGGTTGTCCATAGGAATAAAGAGGTTTTGGTTATTTGGGTGCAAAGTTACAACTTTTATTCTATTTGGGCAAGTTAAATAATCATAAAAAGACTATACTCAACAACTACTTTTCACGCATGCGCGCGTTATAACATTAAAGACTATCAAAACCCTTAAAAACATCAACAGTAAAATGAAGAAAATTATCTTAGCAATGGCCGTAGTAGCAGCAATGGCAGCCTGCACGGCCGACAAATCCCTCACCGTAAAAGGTGACTTGAAGAACCTGGGCGACACGCTTATCGTCATGAATCAGAACGACCGCGACAGGCGCGACACCGTCCTGGTCAGCGACGGCAAGTTCGAGTTTACACTCGACGTCGACTCTGTCACCTCATACTATCTTGTCGAGCCCAAGCTCTTCCGTGGTGAGAGAGGCGCACAGCTGCAGTTCATTGCCGTACCAGGCGAGGCATTGGAGATGACAGGCGATGTCAATGATCGCTTCGACTATAACGGTTCGACGTTCTACCAAGGCTACCACGAAGTTGACCTGATGCTTGAGGAGGCTCAGAAGCCCCAGAAGGAACTGACCCAAAAGCTGATGAAAATGCTGGAGGAAGGCGCGTCACAGGACTCCATCATGCAAATCTACCAGAAAGCCATCGAGCCCTTGGAAAAGCAAGAGGAAGAGGCCATCATGGAATTCATCAAGACCCATCCCGACCTCGAAGCCACCGCTACCCTCATTCCGCAGGTGAAGCCTGAGAAGATGGCTGAGGCCGTCAACATGCTCAGCGACAAGGTGCGCAACGGAAGGATGAAAGCCTACTACCAGCCCATCATCGACTACATCGAGGCACAGCAGAAGGCTGAGGAAGAGTCGGCTGCCAAACAAGCCGAGGGCGTAGAAGCTCCCGACTTCACTCTCAACGACATCAACGGCAAGCCCCTGACCCTGTCGAGCCTTCGCGGCAAGCACGTCATCCTCGATTTCTGGGGATCGTGGTGTGGATGGTGCATCAAGGGATTCCCCGAGATGAAAGAAGCCTACAAGAAGTATGCCGGCAAGTTCGAGATCCTGGGCATCGACTGCCGTGACACAGAAGAGAAGTGGAAGGAAGCCGTCAAGGAGAACGAACTGCCCTGGCTGCACGTCTACAACCCCGATGAAAGCACCATCTGCGACGACTACGGCATTCAGGGCTATCCCACGAAGATCATCGTCGGCCCCGACGGCAAGATCGTGAAGACCATCGTCGGCGAGGATCCCGCTTTCTATGAATTGCTGGCAGAATTGTTCAAGTAAACAGCACGATTCTTAGGCTGCCGCCTTGATATACTACGGCAGCCTCCTAGATATACTTCGACGGCCTCCTTGATCAACTTCGACAGCCTCTTTGCTGAACAAAGAAGCCGTCCTTCCTGATCAAGGAGGCCGTGTTGGAGTTTTTCCGGAACTACGAAGCCTTGTGTCGTTGGGTAAAATAATTACTTCACCACCTTACGGCCGTTGACGATGTAGATGCCCTTCTGCGGAGCAATCACGCGGCGGCCCATGAGGTCATAGATGGTCCGTGAGTGGGCTACCTGCCGGTTCACGTTCGCGATGCCGACGGTACCTGAGGTTACGGGCACCTTGATGGCGTTGCTTACGATGCCGGTAGCATTATCGATGAGCAAGGCCACGACGTAAAGCTTGGTGTAGTCCTGTATGATGGGGTCCCACGAGGTATTCATGGCCATCTCCAGGTCGAAGGAGTACTGGTGCTGAACGGGTTGATCGGCTGTGACGCTGGTAGGTATGCTTCCTTCGATGCCGCCCATCTCCGACTGCATGACAGCTACATCGTTGAACACCAGCCCAGAGACGTAACTCTCTTTTTCCTCGAAGCCGCCCATCTCGCCGTCTGCGCCGCCACTATAGTAGTTGGCTTGCTCCCAGTCGTCACCGGTAAGGCCGTCCTCTACGAGGATGTACTCCAGCGAGCAGTCGACAGCGTCGTCGCTGAAGGGGAAGTTGACGTCGGCCACTACGTCGACAGTACTATTGTCATCGGCCAACGTAGCCTTCACGTCCAGGTCAGCCATGCCGAACATGGCATTGCGCCACTGCAGCACGTCGACTACGTGGAAGCCATCTTCCTCAAGACCCGAATAGGGGTCTACCTCCATGCCACGGTCCACCCATGCCGAGGGGTATCCAGCTATGGGACTGGGGAAGTCGTAGGCAATCTCCATTGGATCACCATTGTGGTAGCTCACGCAGACGTAGTCGTCGGGATATTGTTCCTTGAGCAGTTCCAAGGCCACGAACCCACGGGGGCACCAGCCGCACCACAGTCCTGTGTACTCCTCGAGCAGCGAGCGGTGGCGGGGCAGGGTATTGAGCACGAAGACGGGCGTGGTGGCCTCGGCCACTGTCTCCTCCTCATTGTCCACGCCATTAACCTTTAGCACCTTCACACTGAGGTCGAAGGTTCCCATCTGGCTGACGGCAGGCAGAGCGAGGGCGTGGTCGTAGGTCAGGCCGAAGAAGCCACTGACGGGGCTGGACAGGTCGACATGCTGGTTGCTGGTGACACCGTTGAAGGTGTACTCAAAGTCGAGCGAGCGGATGCCTTCGGAGCCGTGATTGACAAAGGGTACGTTGACCGTGATGTCGCTGCCAGAGAGCACATAGGTCTTGACACCGGCTATGGTTGCCACGGCGTTCTTCTTCACCTGGCTGCCGCCGAGGGTAACGTTGATGCAGGCCGAGCCACCAACCAACTCAGACAGCTCAAGCCACTTCAGGAAACAAGCTGTGGAGTGGATGTAGAGGCCGAAGGGTTTCACCACATCGACGATGGTGACAGGGTTGTTCTGCATCGAGTATGCGTCAGCGGAGAGGGTAAACGAGTAGCCCACGTAGACACCCTCCTCGGGAATGATGTATGGCTTGGGCAGCTTCACGGTGACGTTGCCAGCCTTGGCGGGCATGTCTACATCGACGCTCACCAGGTCGGGGGCGTTCTGACCGTCCTCCTCACGCAACTGGCTGCTGAGCCATACCTTCAAGTTGCTCACGCCGCTCAGGGTGCGCAGGTTGAAGGTGACGTCCTCGATATATTTTCCCACAACAGCCTCGTCCTGCAGGCGAATGGCCACGTCGTAGGTCTGCGGCTTCCACTCGCCGATGGTGATGCGGTTCTCATTGCCAGTGTAGCTGCCGTAGCCGATGCTGCCGCCCACGTCGGCGGGGTCAACATCGGGGAATTCGGGTGTGGCGGCCTCAGGCTGCACCTCGCTGCCCAGATCGTAGGTGTCGGCCCACACAATCTCAGAGCGATGCTCCTCGCCCTGTCCGCGGTAGATGGCCTGCACGCCGTAAGCCTCGGGACCAACGACATAGTAATAGGCATAGTGGTAGGCATCCTCCGCCATGATGTCCCAATTGTCGGAGTAAGTATAGGGTATCTCGGTCATGCCGTCCTCCTCAAGGTTCATGTAGTCGTAGGTGTGGAGTACCAAGGGCATCTCCTTACCATTGACGCGTATCCAGAGCTGATAGGAGAGCTTGTCGGGCAAGATATAATTGCCATCCTCGTCATTACAATACTGATTGAACTCGATGACGCCCCAGCCGAAGCCCATGGCGTAGCTGTCGTAGCCTTCCTCGTAGAGTGTGACGTCACTGGGAGCCATAGGCGTGGCAGCAACCTCGACGAAAGGCTCGATGACGCAGTTCTCGTAGATATCAGCATAGCTGACCTCCTGCCGTCCGGCGTTCACCACAAAGAGGTTGGTGCCAGTGAAAGTCTTGGTGGCAGCATCGTAATCGAAAGTGATGTCCTCATCACTAAGGTAGTAGAAGGTCTCGGTGTAGTCACCCCACTCAGGGTCCTCGACGTAGGTCGACTCTGCAATGGCCGAGATGAGGTACTGCACACGTAAGTTTTCAAAGTCGGCACCCAGGAACTGTCCATTCTTGAACACGGCCTTGTCGCCGTTGATGGTTCCTTTCACCCATGCCTCAGGCATGTCGGGGAAGATGCCCTGCACGTAGACGTCGTTGCCCTGGAATCCCACGTTGGCTACGCAGCCGGAGAAGCCGTCGGCCTTAACAATAAACTGCTCGGTCTGCAGCTCTGCAGGAGCTTCCACCGGCTTGTCGGTGATCTCAGTCATCGTGAAGGTCCAGTCAGCATAGCCCGTCCAGTAGCCATCCATATCGGCAAGGCCCACCACGAGCAAACCCGTCGACAGATCGTCGTTACTGCTGATGTTGCCCGTGGCGGCATCGTAGCTCAGCGTCAGCGTCTGCTCACCGTCGACACCGTAGTAGGTCATGTCATCAGCATCGTAAGCCATGAGCATGGCATAATAATCATCGCCATCAATTGAATGTACCGTCTGGGGCAGCGTGAAGGTGATGGTGCTGCCGCTGCGGGTGCCTTCAATCCAGCCAGGGAGGGCTACCTGCGAGATGATGTTCTTCAGATAGACCTTGTCATCCTGTCCGAACACCACTTCGCACAGTCCGCCGACGCAGGGGTTCTCGTAGACACCGAACATTGTGCCGACATAGCTGTCGCCATTGCGTTCGTAGAGCTTGTAGTCGCCGGCCGGCTGCTGATCGATGATTCCGGCACGACGCGGAGCCAGTGCCCGCTTCACGGCCCTATCAGTGAATGAGCTGCGCTGGTGCAGGGCCCGCATGGCACGTGTGTCCTTGGCATGCTGTTGCTGCACGTTGAAGCGCTGTGGCTGCTTGCGTTGATTACTGGTGAACTGCTGCAGTCGCTGCATCGTGGCAGCGGGCAGTTTCACATCCTTTCGCGGCCCCTTAGGAGTAGCTCCTGCCGTCAGTGCAAAGCACACGGCAAGAAGAAACAGTGTAAAATTTCTCATTGATACTGTGATTAGTAAAATTGCTGTTTTCTATCTTCTTTTTTTATTCTGCCTGCTACATAACGAACCTCTGCGAAGTGCTATGCTAGCGGTGGCAACATTATTTCCCGCACTCAGGACAAATGCCCTTCACGATGTGGCTGGCAGAGGTAGCTTTATAGCCTGGTGGCACAGCGACATCAGGCACAGGCACTCCGTCAAGGCAAAACGTACGTTGGCAGCGCTCACAGAAAAAGTGGACATGCAAGTCGTCGTCCTCCTCATCGCTGTGGCTGTGACAAAGCTCATATCGCATCGATCCTGATCCATCCTCTATGGCATGAACAAGATGATGCTCTTTGAACAGCGTCAGAGCCCGGAAGATGCCCGACTTGTCAACGGACAGGATTTTCATCTCCAGCTCGCCCAGCGTCAGAGGCCGGGCCGACAATGCCAGCTCACGCACCACCACTATTCTGTTGGATGTGGTCTTGATGCCATGCTCCTCGAGCAGCTTCACACATTCTTCTTGTTTCATCACTACATGTCCGGCTTTAAAAAACTGCCGGCAAAGCTGCCGACAGTCTCTTTCTGTTGTTATGGTGTCACCTTAAAGCATGACACCAAGGATTATTCATCGAGCACGTTCTCCTGAACGAAGTCGAGTACGTTCTTACGATTAGCCTGCATGCGCTCGTACTCTTCCTTTGAGCCGACGATGAGCTTCTCAAACTCGCGCAAACCGGTACCGGCGGGGATGAGGTGACCGCAGATGACGTTCTCCTTCATGCCCTCAAGACGGTCGACCTTACCACGGATAGCAGCCTCGTTGAGCACCTTCGTGGTTTCCTGGAAGGATGCTGCCGACATGAAGCTCTTCGTCTGCAAAGCGGCACGGGTGATACCCTGCAGGATCTGCGTTGACGTAGCGGGCACGGCATCACGCACCTGCACCACACGCAGGTCGCGGCGCTTCAGCGAGGTATTCTCGTCGCGCAGACGACGGGCGGTGACAATCTGTCCGGCTTTGAGGTTGTCGGAGTCACCTGCATCGATGACCACCTTCTTACCCCAGATGCGGTCGTTCTCCTCAGCGAAGTCGAGCTTGTCGACGACCTCCTGCTCGAGGAACGATGTATCACCGGGATCATTGATTTGCACCTTGCGCATCATCTGTCGGACGATAATCTCGAAATGCTTATCGTTGATTTTAATACCCTGCAGACGGTAGACGTCCTGCACCTCATTGACGATATATTCCTGTACGGCCGTGGGGCCCTTGATAGCAAGAATGTCGCTAGGCGTGATGGCACCGTCGGAGAGCGGCGTGCCTGCACGGACAGCATCGTGCTCCTGAACGAGAATCTGCTTCGAGAGCGAGACGAGGTACTTGCGCTGCTCGCCAGTCTTGGAAGTGACGATAATCTCGCGGTTGCCACGCTTAACCTTACCCATGGTTACCTCACCGTCAATCTCGGAGACAACAGCAGGGTTCGACGGGTTGCGGGCCTCGAAGAGCTCAGTGACACGAGGCAGACCTGCCGTGATATCACCACCCTTGGCGGCAGCACGCGGAATCTTCACCAGCGTCTCACCAGTCTTCACGGTCTGTCCGTCTTCGACGACGACGTGACCGCCTACGGGGAAGTTATAGGTACCGATCTTCTCACCATTGACATCGAGGATGTCGCAAGTAGGCACCTTAGTCCTGTCTTTCGATTCGGTAACGATCTTTTCGGTCAGACCGGTCGTCTCGTCAGTCTCGGCACGGAAGGTGACGCTCTCAATCACGTCATTGAACTTCAGCACACCAGCATACTCGGAAACGATGACGGCATTGAAAGGATCCCACTGAGCAATGCGGTCGCCCTTCTGAACGACATCTCCAGTCTTGTAGTAGAGGGAGGCGCCATAAGGCACATTCACCGTGGAGAGCACAATCTTCGTATTAGGATCAACGAAGCGCAACTCACCCAGACGGCTGACCACCATCTCGCAGTCGCGTCCGTCCTCATCGAAGGGTACGGTACGTACTTCCTCGAACTCCAGACGAGCATTTTCGTATTTTGAAACGATAGTGGCATTGGCGGCAGCATTAGCAGCCACACCACCGGCGTGGAACGTACGGAGCGTGAGCTGGGTACCAGGCTCACCAATGGCCTGGGCAGCGATGACACCGACTGCCTCACCCTTCTGCACCATGCGACGAGTAGCCAGGTTGCGGCCGTAGCACTTACGGCATACACCCTTCTTCGACTCGCAGGTGAGCACCGAACGAATCTCAACGCTCTCAATCTCGGCAGCCTCAATCTGCTCGGCGATGTCCTCAGTAATCTCTTCACCAGCGGGCACGATGATGTCGCCCGTCTTGGGATTGATGACATCATGAACAGAGACACGTCCGAGAATTCGCTCTGCCAACGAGGAAACGACCTCGTCACCGCTCTTCAGAGCCGTGCAGACCAGTCCGCGGAGTGTGCCGCAGTCCTCTTCGGTGATGATGACGTCGTGAGATACGTCGACCAGACGACGGGTCAGATATCCTGCATCGGCGGTCTTCATGGCCGTATCAGCAAGACCCTTACGAGCACCGTGAGTAGAGATGAAGTACTCGAGCACGGACATACCCTCCTTGAAGTTCGACAGAATGGGGTTCTCGATGATCTGATGTCCCTCGGCACCGGCTTTCTGCGGCTTTGCCATCAGACCGCGGATACCCGAGAGCTGCTTGATCTGGTCCTTACTACCACGGGCACCGGAGTCGAGCATCATGAACACAGCATTGAAGCCCTGGTCGGCCTCGGTCATCTCCTTCATCAGGATGTTACCGATGTCATTGTTGACATGCGTCCAGGTATCGATAACCTGATTGTAACGCTCGTTATCAGTAATGAAGCCCATGTTGTAGTTGTCAGTGATCTGGCGCACCTCTTCGTTACCTTTCTCTATCAAGCCGGCTTTCTCCTCCGGGATGATGATATCGTCGAGGTTGAATGACAGACCGGCAAGGTAGGCCATACGATAACCGAGGTTCTTGATACCATCGAGGAACTCGCAAGCCTCAGCGAAACCAACGTTCTTGATGACGTCGGCAATGATGTCGCGCAGAGACTTCTTGGAGATGACCTTGTTGACAAAGCCCACCTCTGAAGGAATGATGCCGTTGACGATGACACGTCCGACGGATGTCTCTACCTGATGGCGCACGGCATGGCCGTCGATGATGTCGTCGACGATGACCTTCACCTGAGCGTGGAGGTCGCACTTACCCTCATTGTGGGCAATGATAGCCTCCTCAGGTCCGTAGAACGAGAGTCCCTCGCCCTTGGCACCCGGGCGAATCTTGGTAATATAGTACAGGCCAAGCACCATATCCTGCGACGGCACGGTGATAGGAGCGCCATTGGCAGGATTGAGGATGTTATGGCTCTGCAGCATCAACAACTGGGCCTCGAGGATTGCCTCGTTGCTCAATGGGAGGTGAACAGCCATCTGGTCGCCATCGAAGTCGGCATTGAAGGCCGTACATGCCAGCGGGTGGAGCTGGATGGCCTTACCCTCGATGAGCTTCGGCTGGAAGGCCTGGATACCCAGACGGTGCAGCGTAGGAGCACGGTTGAGGAGCACGGGATGGCCCTTCATCACGTTCTCGAGGATATCCCAGATAACAGGCTCACGGCGATCGACAATCTTCTTGGCCGACTTCACGGTCTTGACGATGCCACGCTCGATGAGCTTACGGATAATAAACGGCTTGTAGAGCTCGGCTGCCATCAGCGTCGGCAGACCGCACTCACCCATCTTCAGCTCAGGACCTACGACGATAACCGAACGGGCTGAGTAGTCGACACGCTTACCCAGAAGGTTCTGGCGGAAGCGTCCCTGCTTACCCTTCAGCGAGTCACTGAGGGACTTCAGCGGGCGGTTAGAGTCGCTCTTCACGGCACTGGCCTTACGTGAGTTGTCGAACAACGAGTCGACGGCCTCCTGCAGCATGCGCTTCTCATTGCGGAGAATCACATCGGGAGCCTTAATCTCCATAAGACGCTTCAGACGATTATTGCGGATGATGACACGACGGTAGAGGTCGTTAAGGTCGGATGTAGCAAAGCGACCACCATCCAGGGGCACCAGCGGGCGCAGCTCAGGAGGCGTGACGGGAAGGATCTTCATGATCATCCACTCGGGACGGTTGATGCCTTTCTCCACACTCTGGCGGAAAGCCTCAACCACCTGCAGACGCTTCAGAGCTTCGTTCTTGCGCTGCTGCGATGAGTCGGTATTGGCGCGGTCGCGGAGCTCATAGCTCAGCGAGTCGAGGTCGAGCTGCTGAAGGAGCTCATAAATAGCCTCGGCACCCATCTTTGCAACGAACTTATTGGGATCGCTGTCCTCAAGATAATAGTTATCCTCGGTAAGCTGGCTGTCGAGGAGATCGTTGTACTCTTCTTCCGACAGCAGGTCGAACTTCTGCGAACCAAGCAGCGGCTCACCGTCAGGACCCTTGCGGCCCTCGAGCACACCTGGCTGAATGACAACGTAGCGCTCGTAATAGATGATGGCATCGAGCTTCTTCGTGGGCAGACCCAGCAGATAGCCAATCTTGTTGGGCAGCGAACGGAAATACCAGATGTGGGCAACGGGCACCACAAGCTCGATATGTCCGCTACGCTCACGACGTACCTTCTTCTCAGTCACCTCCACACCGCAACGGTCGCAGACGATGCCCTTGTAGCGGATGCGCTTGTACTTACCGCAGGCACACTCATAGTCCTTGGTAGGACCGAAGATGCGCTCGCAGAACAGACCGTCGCGCTCCGGCTTGTAGGTACGATAGTTGATAGTCTCCGGCTTGGTCACCTCGCCGAAAGAACTCTCGAGGATCTCCTCGGGAGAAGCAAGTCCGATGGTAATCTTAGTGAAATTGCTCTTGGTCTTTGTATCTTTCTTGAAAGCCATATATGTATTTACAATTTGCGATTTACAATTTACTTTTTCTGAGCGGCAGCAAATTATCTTTCACTATTCACTCTTCACTTAGTCCAAAGTGACGCTCAGGCCAAGGCCGCGAAGCTCATGGAGCAACACGTTGAGAGACTCAGGGATACCAGGAGTAGGCATCGGCTCTCCCTTGACAATAGCCTCATAGGCCTTCGAACGACCCACGGTATCATCAGACTTGATTGTAAGAATCTCCTGCAGCACATGGCTGGCACCAAAGGCCTCCAGTGCCCAAACTTCCATCTCTCCGAAACGCTGACCACCAAACTGGGCCTTACCACCGAGAGGCTGCTGGGTGATGAGGCTGTAGGGGCCTATAGAACGGGCGTGCATCTTGTCCTCGACCATGTGTCCCAGCTTCAGGAAGTAGGTGATACCCACCGTTGCAGGCTGGTCGAACTTCTCGCCTGTCTCACCATCATAGAGGTGCGTAGAGCACAAACGCGGCAGGCCGGCCTTGTCAGTCCAGGCTGCGAGATCATCGAGCTTGGCACCGTCGAAGATAGGCGTAGCGAACTTCACGCCTAAGCGCTTGCCTGCAGCACCGAGGATGGCCTCGAAGATCTGTCCGAGATTCATTCGAGAAGGCACACCCAGCGGGTTGAGCACCAGGTCGACAGGACGTCCGTCCTCAAGGAACGGCATATCCTCCTGACGCACCACCTTCGACACGATACCCTTGTTACCATGACGACCGGCAAGTTTGTCACCAACGCCAATCTTACGCTTCTTGGCCACATAGACCTTAGCCATCTGCAGGATACCAGAGGGCAGCTCGTCGCCAATGGTAATGGCAAACTTACGGCGCTTCATCTCAGCATCAAGCAGCTTGTATTTCTTCATGTAATTGATGATGAGCTTTCCAATGAGCTCATTCTTGTGCTCATCATTGGTCCACTTGTTGGTCTGGATATCACCATACTCCAGGTTACGCAGGATGGTCATCGTAAACTTAGCACCCTTGCTGATAACCTCAGAGCCGGTATAGTCCTTCACCCCCTGAGAGACCTTGCCCTTGGTGAGCTCTGCCAACTTGTCGACAAGGATATCCTTCAGGTCATTGACCTTGGCCTCGTATTCCTCATCAATCTTTGCCAAAGTCTGCTTATCCTGCAACTTCGTCTGGCGGGTCTTGATGGCACGGGCAAATAGTTTCTTGTCGATCACGACGCCAGTCAGCGAGGGATTTGCCTTCAGCGATGAATCCTTCACGTCACCAGCCTTATCACCAAAGATGGCACGCAGGAGTTTCTCTTCGGGTGAGGGATCGCTTTCGCCCTTCGGCGAGATCTTACCAATCAGGATATCGCCGGGTTCAACGCGGGCTCCCACACGGATAACACCATTCTCATCAAGGTCTTTAGTGGCCTCTTCACTGACATTGGGAATATCGGCCGTGAACTCTTCCACACCACGCTTGGTCTCACGTACGTCGAGGGAATACTCATCTACATGGACTGAGGTGAGGATGTCCTCACGAACGATGCGCTCGTTGAGCACGATAGCATCCTCATAGTTATAGCCCTTCCAAGGCATGTAAGCCACCAACAGGTTACGACCCAGTGCCAGCTCACCATTCTCAGTAGCATAGCCCTCAGTCAGGATGTCGCCCTTGTGCACACGTTGCCCCTTCTCACAGATAGGACGCAGGTCGATGGTCATGTTCTGGTTGGTACGGCGGAACTTGGGGATGCGATATTCCTTCAGGGCAGGCTCGAAGCTGACAAACTCCTCATCCTCGGTGCGATCGTAGAGAATGCGAATAGTGGTAGCATCAACATACTCCACCAAACCATCACCCTCGGCAGTCACCATCGTACGAGAGTCAGTACATACCTGACGCTCAATACCTGTACCTACGATAGGAGCTTCATTGTGCAGCAGAGGCACTGCCTGGCGCATCATGTTCGATCCCATCAGTGCACGGTGAGCATCATCGTGCTCCAGGAACGGAATGAGCGAGGCTGCAATCGAAGCAATCTGCTGAGGCGACACATCCATGAGGTTGACCTCGGTAGGAGGAACGACGGGAAAGTCGGCATCCTGACGGCACTTTACGACGTCACGGATAAACGTTCCGTCATCATTCAGCGGGGCATTACCCTGACCGATGATATAATTGGCTTCGTCCTCAGCTGTCAGATAGACGATCTCGTCATTATTGAGATTGGCAACTCCATTCTCCACCTTACGGTAAGGTGTCTGGATAAAGCCAAGCTCATTGATCTTAGCATAGACACAAAGAGAAGAAATCAGACCGATGTTCGGACCTTCAGGACTCTCAATAGGACAGAGGCGACCATAGTGAGTGTAATGTACGTCACGAACCTCAAATCCTGCACGCTCACGTGACAGACCGCCAGGTCCCAGAGCGGAGAGACGACGCTTGTGGGTCACCTCAGCCAACGGGTTGGTCTGGTCCATGAACTGCGACAACGGATTGGTTCCGAAGAACGAGTTGATGACGCTGGAAATGGTCTTGGCATTGATCAGGTCGGTGGGACTGAACACCTCATTATCGCGAACATTCATGCGCTCACGAATGGTGCGGCTCATACGGGCCAGACCGATTGAGAACTGATTGCTTAGCTGCTCGCCGACAGTGCGCACACGACGGTTCGACAGGTGGTCGATATCATCAACGGCTGCCTTCGAGTTGATCAGCTGAATGAGATACTTGATAATCTCGATGATGTCCTCCTTCGTCAGGACACGGACCTCCATGTCAGTATCCAGACCGAGCTTCTTATTGATACGATAGCGACCCACATCTCCAAGGTCATAGCGCTTGTCGGAGAAGAACAGATTCTGGATCACTTCACGGGCACTGGCGTCATCGGCAGGGTCGGCATTGCGCAGCTGGCGATAGATATAGAGCACAGCCTCCTTCTCAGAGTTACTGGGGTCCTTAGCCAGGGTATTGAAGATAATGGAGTAGTCCTGAGCCACAGCCTCATCCTTGTGTACGAGGATGGTCTGGGCACTGCTCTCCAGAATATCAATCATATTCTCTTCGGTGATCTCGGTCTCACGCTCCATGATCACCTCATTGCGCTCGATAGACACCACCTCACCAGTATCTTCATCAACGAAGTCCTCATTCCAGCTCTTCAGCACACGGGCAGCCAACTTGCAACCCAGCACCTTCTTCAGCGATGACTTGTTGACCTTCACCTCTTCAGCAAGGTCGAAGATCTGGAGGATGTCCTTATCCGTCTCAAAACCGATAGCACGAAGCAACGTAGTAACAGGCAACTTCTTCTTGCGGTCAATGTAGGCATACATCACGTTGTTGATGTCAGTGGCAAACTCAATCCACGAGCCCTTGAACGGGATGATGCGGGCAGAATAGAGCAAGGTGCCATTGGCATGAACGCTCTGACCGAAGAATACGCCAGGAGAACGATGCAGCTGTGACACCACGACACGCTCGGCACCATTAATCACAAAGGTGCCATTGGCCGTCATATAAGGAATGGGGCCAAGGAACACGTCCTGTGTCTGTGTATCAAAATCGACATGCTCAGGATCAGTGCAATACAGTTTGAGTTTTGCTTTCAAGGGTACGCTATAGGTCAGGCCACGCTCCAGGCATTCCTCGATGGAGTAGCGGGGCGGGTCGATATAGTAATCCAGGAACTCAAGAACAAAATTATTACGCGTATCGGTGATAGGAAAGTTCTCGGCGAACACCTTATACAAGCCGTCGTTCTTGCGTTCCTCAAGCGGAGTGTCTAACTGTAAGAAATCCTGAAATGACTTTAACTGCACATCAAGGAAGTCTGGCAGGGGCATCGGGTTCTTTACGCTGCCAAAGTTTACTCTGTTGTCTATTACTTTTGAAGCCATAAATGATATTTGTTTGTTTGATCCGGGGATACCGGGAAATCCGCATTTAAACGGACTAAGAGACGAAAAGGTTAGGAACCCTCGACTGGAGAGCTCCTAACCCAGAGATATTCGTTGTGCTAATATTACTTCAGCTCAACCTCGGCACCTGCAGCCTCGATGGTCTTCTTCAGGTTCTCAGCCTCGTCCTTTGACAGGCCTTCCTTAATGGTAGCGGGAGCACCGTCAACCAGATCCTTAGCCTCCTTCAGGCCAAGACCACAAGCTTCCTTCACAGCCTTCACAACCTGGAGCTTAGCGGCACCTGCCGACTTCAGCACCACGTCGAAAGAGGTCTTCTCCTCTGCAGCGGCCTCAGCGCCACCAGCAGCGGGACCAGCAGCTACTGCAACGGCTGCAGCAGCAGGCTCAATTCCATACTCGTCCTTCAGGACCGTTGCCAACTCGTTAACTTCCTTCACAGTCAGGTCGTCCTTCAGGACCGTTGCCAACTCGTTAACTTCCTTCACAGTCAGGTTCACCAACTGCTCGGCAATAGCTTTAATATCTGCCATTTTATTATAAATGTTTTAATTGTTTTTAATGTGAATAATTGATTATCGTCGCTTGTTATTTGTTACGCTCAGCGATAGCGTCAAGCAGGCCATGGATCTTTCCACCGGCATTGAGGCCAGAGATAACGTTCTTGATCGGCGACTGCAGCAGAGCCACAACATCAGCGATAAGTTCGTTCTTGCTCTTGATGGCTACCAGCTCGTCGAGCTTGTCAGCGCCAACAAAGAAGCTCTCCTCAGCAAAGGCACCTTTCAGTGCGGGAATCTCTTGCTTCTTGTTCTTATAGTCCTTCAGCAGCTTTGCGGGAGCATTAGCCACCTGGGTGAACATCAGTGCAGTGTTGCCCTTGAGGCAGTCATACAATGCAGTATAGTCAAGCTCAGCTTTCTCGAAAGCCTTGTGCAGCAACTTATTCTTCACGACAAGCAGCTGGATGTCGTTCTTGAAGCAGTTACGGCGAAGATTGCTTGTCTGCTCTGCATTCAGACCTGTAAGGTCAACAAGGTAGAAGTGAGGATACTCCTTGAGTTTCTCACCAAGTTCTACGATGATAGTATCTTTTAATTCCTTTTTCATTTGTCTAATCTTTTAACGAGTTATTCAACTGATTTAGGATCTACCTTGATACCCATACTCAGTAGCGATAAACTCCTTGGCATTCTCATAAATCTGCTCGGGGGTGAAAGTCACCTTACCAATAGAAGTATGAACAATACCGGTCTTGTCGACCTTGAAGTCAATCTTACCCTGCTTCACTTCCTTCACTGCCTTAGCAACGTCCATAGTGACAGTGCCGCTCTTGGGGTTAGGCATCAAGCCACGGGGACCGAGGATACGGCCCAAGGGCCCCAGCTTACCCATGCACGACGGCATCGTAATAATCACATCAACATCGGTCCAACCACCCTTGATCTTGTCGATATACTCATCGAGACCAACATAGTCGGCACCAGCTTCCTTGGCGGCAGCCTCCTGATCAGGAGTACAGAGAGCGAGAACACGCGTCACCTTACCAGTACCGTTCGGCAGCGACACAACGCCACGAACCATCTGGTTAGCCTTACGTGGATCAACGCCCAAACGCACATCGATATCAACAGAAGCCTCAAACTTGGTCGTGGTGATCTCCTTGACCAATGCAGCGGCCTCCTTCAAAGAGTATGCTTTCCCTGCTTCAACCTTATCAGCTACCAACTTTTGATTTTTTGTCAGTTTACTCATTGTCTTTTAAAATTGAAGTTATTGTTCACAGTGATACCCATGCTACGTGCCGTACCAGCAATCACTTTCATTGCAGACTCCACGGTGAAGCAGTTCAGGTCCTGAAGCTTATCCTCAGCAATGGCACGAACCTGATCCCAGGTCACGCTGGCCACCTTCTTACGGTTGGGCTCTGAAGAACCACCCTTCACTTTGGCAGCCTCCAGCAGCTGAACAGCAGCAGGAGGAGTCTTGATAACGAAACTGAATGACTTGTCGGTATAGTATGTGATAACAACAGGAAGAATCTTTCCTGCCTTATCCTGGGTTCTGGCGTTGAACTCCTTGCAGAATCCCATGATATTAATACCCTTCGAACCAAGAGCAGGTCCTACGGGAGGAGAGGGATTTGCAGCGCCACCTTTAATCTGTAATTTGATTAATCCAGCAACTTCTTTAGCCATTTCTGTTTATTATTAATTTGATTGTCATATAAGCCAAGGAGTGGAAGCCTCCTGTGACCGTATACTAGAACCAGCGCACCGTAACATTGCGCTCTATTCTTTCTCTACCTGATTAAATCCAAGTTCAAGCGGGGTCTTACGTCCGAAGATCTTGACCATCACCTTCAGCTTACGCTTCTCAGCGTTTACTTCTTCAATGACACCACTGAAACCACTGAAAGGTCCATCGGTCACCTTCACTGCCTCGTCGAGCAAGAACGGAATCTCCATCTCCTCTGTACGAATGGCAGTATCTTCAGCCGATCCAAGGATTCTGTTGATTTCCGACTGACGTACAGGACTGGGATTGTCCATACCGCCAAGAAAACCAAGAACGTTGGGAATGAAACGAAGTGTGTGAGCTACCTCACCGTCAAGGCGGGCTTCAACGAGCACATAGCCAGGAAGAAACAACTTCTCCTTGACTACTCGTTTGCCGTTGCGCAGCTGGGCATACTTTTCAGTAGGGAGCAGTATCTCTCCAACACTATCTGCCAGAGAGGGATTGTTCCTCATCAATGCCTCCAAGTACTCCTTAACTTTGGCTTCCTTTCCGCTTACAGCTTTCAGTACATACCACTTCTTACCATTCTCAGCCATTTCTCAACAACCCATTAGCCGGGATAAACCACGCTCATTACTGTCTTGAACACAAAATCCATCACCCAAACGACAAGGGCGATAATCAACGATGCCGACAAAACAAGCATTGCACTTGCTGTCAGCTCTTTGTACGTAGGCCAGGTCACTTTGTGTGCCAACTCATCGTAGCACGTCTGGCAATACTTAATGAACTTCTTGATAATATTCATCTCTTCTATTCTATCTCTGCACGGGAAGGAGGACTCGAACCCACGACCCTCGGTTTTGGAGACCGATGCTCTACCAACTGAGCTATTCCCGTAATGAAAGCCCCCACCCGTCGAGCGGGGGCTTAAGTTTATGTTTCGTCCTGTCTGTTGCCGTATCACGGCAACCTACTGAACTATTAGTCCTCGTAGACCTCTGTGATCTGACCGGAACCTACGGTGCGACCACCCTCGCGGATAGCGAAACGCAGACCCTTGTTCAGAGCAACGGCGTAGATCAGCTCAACAGTGATCTCCACGTTGTCACCAGGCATCACCATCTCAACGCCTTCGGGCAGAGAAATCTCACCCGTGCAGTCCATGGTGCGGAGATAGAACTGAGGACGATACTTGTTGCCGAACGGAGTGTGACGACCACCCTCTTCCTTCTTCAGGACGTAGATAGAAGCCTTGAACTTCTTGAAGGGCTTGATCTGTCCGGGATGGCAGAGCACCATACCACGCTTGATCTCGTTCTTATCAATACCGCGGAGCAGCAGACCAACGTTATCACCAGCCTGGCCCTCATCGAGCAGCTTGCGGAACATCTCAACACCGGTAACAACCGAGTTCTTGTCCTCACCAAGACCGAGCAGCTCAACTGCGTCACCAACGTGGATCACACCAGTCTCGATACGGCCGGTAGCAACAGTACCACGTCCTGTGATTGAGAACACGTCCTCAACAGGCATCAGGAAGGGCTTGTCGGTAGCACGAGGAGGCTCCTGGATCCAAGTGTCGCAGGTGTTCATCAGCTCCATCACCTTGTCTTCCCACTTCTCAACACCGTTCAGAGCACCGAGTGCAGAACCGCGGATGATAGGAGTGTCGTCCTCGAACTCATACTGAGCGAGAATCTCCTGAACCTCCATCTCAACGAGCTCCAGCATCTCCTCATCGTCGACCATGTCGCACTTGTTCAGGAACACGACCAGACGGGGAACGTTTACCTGACGGGCGAGCAGGACGTGCTCACGAGTCTGAGGCATAGGACCATCGGTAGCAGCAACCACGAGGATTGCGCCATCCATCTGGGCAGCACCAGTAACCATGTTCTTCACATAGTCAGCGTGACCCGGGCAGTCAACGTGAGCGTAGTGACGCTTCTCAGTCTCATACTCAACGTGAGCGGTGTTAATGGTGATACCACGCTCCTTCTCCTCAGGGGCGTTGTCGATAGCGTCGAAGGACTTCACCTTGTCAGCGTTACCGGCCACACGCTTCGAAAGAACCAGCGTGATAGCAGCGGTCAAAGTGGTCTTACCGTGGTCAACGTGACCAATGGTACCAATGTTAACGTGCGGTTTGGTGCGCACAAATGTCTCTTTTGCCATTGTTTTTTGTTTTTATTAATTTTATGTATGTATACTTATTGTTTTTGCTTCCTCCATTTCATTCTCAGAGAGCTGTAACTGAGAGTTGAACTCAGGACCTCTTCCTTACCAAGGAAGTGCTCTACCACTGAGCTATTACAGCATTTGTCTCTAGAGCGGAAAACGGGGCTCAAACCCGCGACCCCCAGCTTGGAAGGCTAGTGCTCTATCAACTGAGCTATTTCCGCAAAAACATCTCTTGAGAGTGGGAGGTGATGGATTCGAACCACCGAAGTCGAAAGACAACAGATTTACAGTCTGCCCCATTTGACCGCTCTGGAAACCTCCCAGTGTTTTTTCATTGCCTCCGGCCTCCTGCCTTCGGCGCCTTCCTGAGCCTCTTGTCGGATTCGAACCAACGACCCCGAGATTACAAATCACGTGCTCTGGCCAACTGAGCTAAAGAGGCTTTTTTGAGCAGCCGCTCTCGTTTCAGATTTACGACCTGTCGGAAAACGGCTGCAAAGTTACTACTTATTTTTGAATTACCAAAATTTTTCGGAACTTTTTTTAGAAATTTCTCGATTTTTCCTTGATTTTCTGTAGTTGCACCCTCAATGAGTCAACGCAAAGGTCAACTCCTTCCTCGAATGTGTCGTTTACTTTCTCTACGAACACAGGAGCATTGCCGGGGATGGTGACCGTGATGCTTGTCTCCTTATTCTGTGCCGTAGCGGGCTTGACTACTTTCAGCTGCACCTCTACTTTCTGTATATCTTCGTACGATTTTTCTAACTTGGCGACCTTCTTCTGAATGAACGCCTCTAACTTCTCGGTAGCGTCGAAATGAATCGACTGAATCTTAATTTCCATAGTTACCTCCTATTTTTTAAAAGTTAAACTATAAAGATCAGCCCCTTGGGTGGGCCTCCTTGTAAACTCGTTTTAGTTGTTCGAATGTGGTGTGAGTATAAATCTCTGTTGTCTCCAAGCTTTCATGCCCTAGCAACTGTCTCACGCTCTCCAGTCCTGCGTCATGATTGAGCATCGCCGTTGCGAACGAGTGCCTGAGCACATGCGGCGACCTTTTCTTCATTGTAGTGACCTTGGACAGGTTTGACCTCACCACTTCATATACTTGCGATCCTGTCATCCGTTTACCTTGCTTGTCTACGAACAGTGCATCATCCACTGCATTGACATTCTCGTCACGCATCTCGATATAACGCTGCAGCTGCTCTGCCAGCTCCGTGCCGAATGGAACTATACGCTGCTTGTTTCGTTTGCCTGTCACCTTCAGGTGGCCTGCGGCAAAGTCCACATCACCATTGTTCAGTCCTGTCAACTCCCCACGTCTCAGCCCAGCTTCATAGAGTAATATTAATATAGTACGCGCGCGTACATCTATATAATTATCACCCCACTCTTCCTGATCCAGAAGCCTGTCCATCTCATCCTCGCGGACGAACTGAGGCAGCGGCTTCTTTTTCTTTGGGCCAGTGACGTTGTGCGCTGGATCTCTGTCAACCAACTTCCTGGCGAGGGCGAACCTGAAGAACGACCTCAGCGCTGAAAGACCCGTATTGACAGTCGAAGCAATATTGCCACGATCCATCAGGCTCTCCATCCATCCCCGGATGATGTCGGCATCCACCGATGCCCATGTGAGCTCTGAGTCCAGAGACTGAAAATATGCCTCAAAGTCGTGAAGGCTTGTCTCATAGCGCTTTACGGTCTGCTCACTGCGGTTCCGTTCATAGCGCAGATAACTGAGAAAAAGGTCAATCACGCTTTTCGGCAACGAATTTACGGAAAATATTTGAAACTACCAAATTTTCCCGGAACTTTTTTTAATTTTCCTCGGCTGTACGTAGCTGCTGCACATAGATGGCGTGCTCCATCTTCAGACGCTTCAAGACAGAGGGCTTGTTGAACTGCTGACGGCGGCGCAGCTCTTTGATGACGCCAGTTTTCTCAAACTTTCTCTTAAACTTCTTGAGGGCCCTTTCAATGTTCTCGCCTTCTTTTACCGGTACAATAATCATACTGTTTTTTGACTTTAATTGTTTAAATGGTTATACTTTATGCATACTTCGGGCATAGCGCACACGAATTGCGGGTGCAAAGGTACAACTATTTTATGAATCCACCAAGTTTTTTGCCATTTTTTTACTTTTCCTGCTCAAAAGTGGCATGTTTTACCTCGACTGCACATCAGCTTTCCATGTCAGCCCTTCGACGTGCGAGCCAACGAACATGGGGACATAATCAGCCGTTGCATACCATGCCGGCTTGCCAGGCATGCCGTCATATATCTTCTGTCCGTTGATTTTCAGGCCTTCGAAAGTGATGTTTCTGACCGTTCGTTGCTCATTGTATCCGTTGACGACTGACATGTAAGGCGTCTGCCCGTAGTAGCGAATGTTCCTGAAGGTAACGTTTTCCACGCCTCGTCCTGGCGCAGTGCAATATTTCGCGTTATAGCCCACTTTCACCTGCAGCAGGCTTCCCTGATGAATCTGCTCTACTCGGATATTGTCGAAGACGACATCTCTCACCAGATTATTATCCCCACAATTGATGGCCATGCACCCCTGATAGTCGACTTGCGGCTCACTCTGGCACAGAATGTCGATATTCTCGTAGACAAGGTTCTCAATCGTGTCTCCACGTTCAGAGTTACCGTGAATACCGATGAAGATGGGATGTGCCACATCAGCCCACAATGTAGAGTTACGCATCCTTACATTCCTGGCCGATCCGCTGAAACCTTTTCGAGTGGCGTATGCCGTAGTACAATCATCGCTATTGCGACAGAACACACGGTCGTACAACACATTACTCGATGCAAAGACATTCAACCCGTCGCCCCATCCCGGATGTGAGATGCTACGCACATCATGCAAAGTCACACCATCAGAGCCTCCCACAGGACAAGTATTGAGGATCAGCCCATCGACCACCACATCCTTGGAACGATACACATGGCATCCCTCATAGCCACTGCCCGGACGTGCGACGCCCCGTCCTAGAATACTGACGCGCTCGGCATCGTCAATGGCAAAAGTACCAGTGAAATAGCTGCCGCCGGCCAGATAGACCGTCGTATTCGAAGGCACCCTTATTGTATCCTCCTTATAAAGACCAGGCTCATAGCTGATGAAGTTCCGCCCTTGCTTCTTAGCCTCTTTTCGTGCCTGCTCCATGGTCACAGGCGGCTTGGAAGTGAAGACCAGCAAATTGCTGGTTATATCTCCATCGAACTCCACGCTTACGTTTTCCGGCTTGAACAACAGGAACTGCACGGTAGAGTCATTCTGCACATTGGCAATCACGCCTCTATAGTCAGGCCGGATCCTAGCACTTTCGAATTTCTTATTCTTGCACACCACCCTGACGAACACATCGCCTGTGAAGTCGAAAAAGGCATAGGAAATCTCACGAACACCATGCCGGTTGTTACCCAGCGGCGCATTCACCTTGGCCATGTATGTATCAATCTTTGTCCACTCCTCGCTACTGCGCGGACGTACATACACATCATAGTCATGCTTCAGCGGTGCCCCGGCAGGAGCATCATAGGTGAAGACCTGATGCAACTTAGCATACTCCTTCACCTTTGGTTTCTCTCCTTTCACGATACGTTCCGTATAAGGCATGGAAAGCCCTTTTTCCTTCACATAGTGGTTATATGGCAGCTGATAGATATCCCACAGTTGTCCGCGACTCATCTGTCCTGGCTCTGTCCAGTCGCAGTATAACCCAGTACAGTCCTGCCAAGTCTCGAACGGCACGTCATAGCCCAGATTATAGCGGGCAGTATACTCGAAGCCTTTCATCAGACGGTTGTCGAGTGCTCCCCAGAGGTCATCGCCCTGCTGCCAAGCCATCTCGCATGTTTGTGCCAGTGCCTCCAGCCCCAGCTGTACGTGGGCCTGGTCGCGACCAGTCTCCTGACACTGCCCTGACTCACTGATATACCTGGGTAGTGAACCATTGTCATAGGCATGCAGATAATAGTCCACTGCCTGTCGGTAAAGCGTCGAGTCGCTGAGGAAGATGGCTGCAGCCATCCGACAGCGGTTGACAATAGCCCCCCAGTTGCCATTGGCATAAGGGCTGTCGGCCTCAAAACGGTCGATTGTAGGCAGCATAGCCCTCCTGACCATCGCCGGCCACGCCTCCGTCTGATGTCCCTTCAGCAGTGTCATTGCTCTCAGCAGGTCGAAGCACTGAATCAGGCATAGCGGAGCGTCGTGCCCTTCAAGCCGTTTCAATGTCGCAGCATAGGCATTGATGATACGCAGGGCTTCGTCAGCCTTTCCCGCCTGTGCCAACGACAATGCCGCCTGCATGTCACGCTCGCTGCCTGCCTTGGTGCTCCGAAATGCTCCGTCACGTGCTATCACTTCATAGGGTCCGGCCATCTGATAGGCATCCTGTGCCACCGTTTCCACGAACGAGGTCAAGGCCAGTGTAATTGCCAACAATAGTCTCTTCATCTGATGTGTTTTTCTCCGTTCTTGATATATAATCCTTTTCTTGGCTCTGCAGCAAGACGTCGTCCCTGCAGGTCTGTATAAATGCCATCGGCTGCTGATACGGTCTGCCGTGTGATGCCCGAAGGCCCCTTGACAGGTATCATCTCATAAGGGAAATCCGTAGGAGCCGCCTGCTGCTGGATAAGGAAGGAGCCGTCGGCATCCACGGTCCAGTACTTAGCAGACGTCCCCGTTCCTGTGTGCAGTGCATAGCGATCCAATCCCTTTGCCCTGTCCAGCAAAAATGTCCTAATGGCCACAGATGCCGTTTTCCCTATGGTATTCAGGCTTGTACTGTCAGCCAACGTCGTGAATGAATGACGGGTACTGGTTGTCTCCACGCTCCACACCTGACGAGCATCAGGTTGCTGAGTGTCACCTGGCTGGAACGTAACCGGCTGCATATCGCCATTTGCCGTCATGAAGGTATTCGAGGCCACATGTTTCATCATATAGAGTCCCTGAGGCAGGATGGCGCTATCTGTATCCTTGATAAACACCTCAAAGCTGACTGTCTCCGTCCTGCCAGCAAAGCCCACCTGCACAGTATAGATGCCTGAGCTCTCGACGGAAGGAATGGTTAGCGTTGACTTCGTTGAACCGTCACTCCACAGATAGCTCACCTCGCCCACAGTCCTAGGCACGTAAAGCTGTAGCGTCACCTTATCGCCAGCGGCTGCCACAAGCATTGTCTGATCTTCCATCAGTGAGCCATTGCGAGTGATGCGAGGCTGCATATATTTCAGATGAATATGGTAATTGATCGGTTGCTTTCGTCCGCCCTGACTGACAACATAAGCCCTGACGACTCGTTCTGAAGCCACTGCTCCCAGGGTCAGACGGCTGCCTGTGGAACCATCGTCCCACCTCACCTCAGGATACCACCCTGCTGCATCGGAAGCAGTCAGCGTCACCTTCTCACCATAGAACACGGTAGCTACTGTATCGCCCACCCAAGTATCACCCACATAGATGCCTGACAGGACGGGGCTGGGCGTACAGTCGCCCTCAACAGCAAGGGTAAAGGCTTGCTGGCTCTGTATACCGTTGGCATTGGTGTAAGTAGCCCGATAGACGTAGCTATGGTCAGTCATGACGGTAATGTCTTTCGTCGTCTGCCCAGTATTCCATTGCCATTGTCCAGTGTCCTCCTCGCCTTCAGGCAGCTGAGGCATCAGCTTCACCTGCTTTCCTGCCGGCAGGCATTGCGTGCTCTGCACCACATACGTATTGCGCAGTCCGCCCAGCTCATTATGTTCCAGCACCTTACCATCATACTCCATCCTGGGAGTCAGCAGTGTCGGACGCTTTTCTTCAGGACAGAGCTGCTCGTCGCGGGTGTTCATCAGCACCGAGTAGCCCAGATGGTCGTAGGAGCCACTGGTCCCTCCCATACCACCTGCATCGATGCCCATCTGCTGATAGGCTTTTTCTGCAAAGGGCATCTTTACGCCTTTCACACCCTCATAGTGTCCGATGACCGTTCCCCAGTAATTACGAATCTGCTGTCCAGTGGCATAGGAAGTCTGCAACCAGGCACGACTGTCCCACCAAGCAATGCCCTTGTCGGCATAGTGATAGTTTGTCCAGGGCAATCCACTTGCTCCCTGCATACAGGCAGCCACATATTCAATGCCAGCAGCCATACGGTTGTCCATATATGAGAAAAGATCATCGCCCTGATTCCACGCCATGTGACAGATATCTACAGCCAATCCCAATGCCATTGCAGCATGCCCGACATCGCGCCCGGATTCTTGCATCTGTCCGACTTTGCCATACGCTCCGGTCTCACCTTCCCACTCTGCCGTGGTCACTACCAGGTTGCCTATAAACTCAGTGAGCCCGTCATTCAGTATCGGGTTGGCTGTACGGGGATCTCTGAACGTACCCACCTGATCATACTTCATGAACGACATGCCTTGATTGTAGATGAAAACATCGTCGCAAAGGACGCCAATTGTCATGAGCGACAGCACATTGCACAATGGCCAGTTACTCCAGTAATGACCTGGGCAGTCACCCCAGCCACCAGGATTGTCCCAAGTGCCGTTGCGTCCACGCAGGAAGTTGATGTTGCCCGGATACCACACTGTGAGCATCCAGTGCTTGAACTCCTCAAAGTCCTCCCTGGACCAGCCGTCATAGTCGCGCATCAACTCAGCAGCCTGAGCAAACTCATAGCCATAGAGGCCAGCAGCCAGCGCCCAGTTGCTGTCGCCGCTGACCAGCTTGCAAGTACGCGCCCAGGCCATCAGGATACGCACTGCTGCGTCAGCATTGGCCTTTGTTCCTTCAATCTTCCAACGCAAGGCATTCTGGTAGGCCATCGTAGCACCACGTGCAGCATTGATATAGTTCTCGCCCGAGCCCCCGCCACGTACGATGGTCTCCACAGGCCATGTCTGAACGTTTGCCTGAGCATACTCTGCATTTTTCAGTCGCTGATAGGCCTCTTTCACCTTTGCATTGCCCACAGCCAGCTGTTGCCGGATGCGCTCGAAGTCAGCTTCAGTATGCAATCCGCCAGGATGGATGAAGCCACGGTTGGTGTCATATATACCAACATCATAGCCCATATCAAAGACAAAGTTCTTTGACTTCTTAAACGATGTGACGGCAGCCCTGAGGTCAGTGGTATACTGGTCGTAGACATCCTGGTTGCAATCCTGCTGACTGATGGCACGACAGACAACAACCATGTCGCTCAACATTGTCACTGCTGCTTCAGGATAGTCAGTCGTATTAGAAAGCAGTGATTCTGCCTCGCGGATGGCACTGAGCAGATTGGCATTGTTGCCGCCTCCGCCATTGGCGTAGGCTTCGTCCAGGTTGGTTGTCTCAGCTGCAAGCTGCGCCAACAGCTCATCACTGATGGCAACATCATACAGTCGGAAGTCAGCCACGAGCGTCTGTTTAAGGTAGCTGTCGCCAGAGAACGGCGGACGTCCTATCCAGTTGTAGGCCGGTGCTGCCGTAAAGGCGTTCTTCAGCAGGGGCATGTTCGTCGCCTGCTTCGCGCGCGTACCATTAACATATAGTTCACCTTTCTGCCCCGTCTGCCTATAAAGCATATGCATCCACTGGCCCTTACTGCTCTCTGAGCCTACCTCAAGACCAACCTCACTACCCCACCCTCCTGTCGAGGTGGCCATACGCTGGGCATTCAGGCGGTAGGCGGCATAAGGTGCAGAGGTCTGCGTGTTGGCAGCCGACTGCGAGAAGCACCAGAGGAAATGGCCAGCCCCCGACAGTGAAGCGGCATCGTTCACCCTGTAATAGACTGAGACGGTGAAGTCCTCCAGCGAGCGCACCACCTGTCCTGCTTGTGCCGTCATATCCAGATAGCCTGTATTATTGCCCAGATCAAGCACGTTGTAAGCTCCCATCTTCATCACCTTAGCCACGCCGACAGTCTTAGCCGTGATGCCTGAGGCATTGTCTTTCACTTGTGTGCCTGACACGTCGCTGAAGTCAAAATGAAGTTTCAGCCTCTCGTTCTGTGCAAAAGCTGTACCAGACATCGCGATGATCGACAGCGCCACCATCAGTAGTACATATTTCCTCATTATTTAGTTGTCGTAAGTTATATAGTTAGTAATAGCAAGTAATATAGTTAGCGATAGAAAGTAATATAGTTAGCGATAGTAAGTAATATAGTTAGCGATAGAAAGTAATATAGTTAGTTGTGATAAGTAATATAGTTACTCCCCTCCTTATTATTGGGGAGGGGAGTATCACTAGCGTTCGGCCAGCTATTTCAGGTTACCCAGGATGTCGCGGGTGAGTTCACGGGTAGCAGCACGGGTAGCGGCTGAGGTGGCATTCTTCACCACGCGCCCTGTGGCCGAGGTCTTGCTCTTGGTCTTCTTGCCTGTGATCTTATCGCTGACAATGGTGCCCAGGATGGTGGCAAATGTTCCAGTGACAGCAGTGATAATGGCTTTGAGGATCTTGCTGAAGATGCCGGGCTTGCTCTTGCCCTTCGCCTTCGACGATTTCTTCTCTTCCTCCTCGGCCTCGGCAATGGCGGCCTCCTCCTCGTTCTCCTTCATCAGCAGCTCGTAGGCACTCTCACGGTCTACCATCTCGTCGTACTTGCCATAGATGCGGCTCTGCTTGATGATGTCAAGGCGCTGCCCCTCAGTGACGGCTCCTATCTGGCTCAGCGGGAAGAGTATCTTCGCCCGCTGGACAATGCTGGGAGCACCCTTCACATCGAGGAAGCTGACGAGCGCCTCGCCTGTCTCCAGCTGCATGATAGCCTCATCAGTCTTGAAGTTGGGATTAGCACGGAAGGTGTCGGCAGCAGTCTTCACTGCCTTCTGATCCTTCGGTGTATATGCCCTGAGGGCATGCTGCACGCGGTTGCCTAGCTGTCCGAGGATAACCTCAGGAATATCGCTGGGGCTCTGAGTGATGAAGTAGATGCCCACGCCCTTCGAACGGATGAGACGTATCACCTGCTCGATCTTGTCGAGCAGCGCCTTGCTGGTGTCAGTAAAGAGCATGTGCGCCTCGTCGAAGAAGAACACCAGTTTGGGCAGCTCCAGGTCGCCCACCTCAGGCAGCTTAGAATAGAGCTCGGAGAGCAGCCAGAGCAGGAAGGTGGAGTATAGTTTGGGCTGCATCATCAGCTTGTCGGCAGCCAGCACGTTCATCACGCCCTTGCCGCCCTCGGTCTGCATCAAGTCGTAGATATCGAACGACGGCTCACCGAAGAACTGGTTGGCACCCTGGGCCTCTAGCTGCAACAGTGCGCGCTGGATGGCTCCTACGGTCTGGGCCGATATATTTCCATACTTCGAAGTGTACTCCCTGGAATGCTGCGACACATAGTCGAGCATCGACCGCAGGTCCTTCAGGTCGAGAATGAGCAGGCCCCTGTCGTCGGCAATGCGGAACACGATGTTCAGCACGCCGTCCTGTGTATCGTTGAGTTGCAACAGTCGCGACAACAGCTGAGGCCCCATCTGACTGATGGTGGCACGCATGGGATGTCCCTGCTCTCCATATACGTCGAAGAACCTCACAGGGCATGCCTGGAACTCAGGATTCTCAATCTCGAACTCCGGCAGACGTTTCTCGATGAAGCCGCTCATCTTGCCCACCTGCGAGATGCCGCTCAGGTCGCCCTTCATGTCAGCCATGAAACAGGGCACTCCTGCCTGGCAGAACGACTCAGCCATCACCTGCAGCGTGACGGTCTTTCCCGTACCCGTGGCTCCCGCTATCAGTCCGTGGCGGTTGGCCATCTTTCCAACGATACTCAGTGCGCCCTCAGCGCAGTGGGCGATGTACAGCCCGTGTTCCTTGTCATACATAGTCTTCGAGTTTAATAATTTATGCAAAGTTAACAAAAGAATATCAATTAGCAATCATCATGCGCAAACTTATAATAATCTTTAACTATCACGCGCATGAAGAGCCATAGCCAGAGGTCTGAGAGCATGTTTTTTCAGCAAGTGATGATATTTTTTTCATTTTTCGTGTAGTTTTTCGTATCTTTGCAGCGTCTAATGGGCAAAAACGATTCAAAACAGAAGAGACAATGAATGTATTGGAAAGACAGTTTGCGCAAACCGTAGCAGAGCACAAGAGCACCATCTACACCGTGTGCTACATGTTCTCGCAGGATGCCGACGAGGTGAACGACCTGTTCCAGGAGGTACTAGTCAATCTTTGGAAAGGCTTCGAGAGTTTCGAGCATCGCAGTGACATCAAGACGTGGATCTACCGCGTAGCCCTCAACACCTGTATCTCGCTCGACAGGAAGAAAAAGAAACGCTCGGCAGAAGTCCGGCTCACAATGGACATCAACCTCTTTGAAGACCGCGATGAAGACACGCGTCAAGTGGACATGCTCCACAAGCGCATCTCCAAGTTGCAACCCTTCGACCGTGCAATTGTCCTGCTCTGGCTCGAGAACCTGTCGTACGACGAGATCGGACAGATAGTCGGCATCACTGCCAAGAATGTCAGCGTCCGTCTGTTTAGAATCCGTGAACAGTTAAAACAAATGTCAAACAATTAAAAACCACACCCATTATGGATACTCAATTAGAAGAAATGCGCCAGCAGATGCAGACGCTGAAGAATAAACTCGAGAAGCAGGAGATAGTCAACGACCACATGATTCGCCACTCGATGAAAAAGACCGCGGGCAACATCAGCCGCAGATACTACTTCATCATGGTCCTCTGCCTGCTCATGATCCCCTACAGCTACTGGGCATTCGTGATGCTCTCTGGTTACTCCATCGCTTTCTGGATCTTCACATGTTTCGTCATGCTGACTTGTCTAGGTGCTACCTATTACAACAGCAGGAACCTGAGTGACTCGAACATGATGACGAATAATCTCGTCGATGTACGCCGGCGGATGGCCCGCGCCAAGAAGTTCGATGCCGACTGGCTCTTCTTCGGCATCCCCGTCATCATCATCTTCCTGGGCTGGTTTATGTACGAGACCTATCAGCTGCATGATGGCGACCTAGCCAACGGACTCTTCTGGGGCGGATGCATCGGAGGCATCCTTGGAGCCATCGGCGGCTTAAGTCTGCACTTCAAGACCCAGCGCCAGTATCAGGAAATCATCGACCAGATAGAGGATCTCACTGCTGAGGATGCGTAAGGCCTAGTCTTAAATTCTCTAAAATCATCCCATGCATCAAGCGATGTATGGGATTTTTTTCGTAACTTCGCATTTCGAAAACATATTCACATGAATGAAAGGACAAAGGCATGAAAAAGGAAGAGAGAATAACCCAAACGGAGCAGGAAGAGAGGATTGCACAAATGGAGCTGCTCATGGAGCGCGCTTCGGAAGCAGTGATGCAGCTGTCGGCAGCACTCGATATCATGGAGGAAGCTCAGCCCGGCATCGCAGCACTCGATGACTATTACGGCAGCCAGACATGGCGGCAGGACTTTGACGACGATGCTTCTGGCCTGCTTCCTGCCAACCTCAAGCGCGGCGTGCTCTCAGAGGATGGCATCTGGAACCTCCTCAGCGACTATCGTGAGCTGATGGGCCGGCTCCAGCAAACGGCTGCTGAAGCACTAGGCAAATAAGCGGCTCTGCACTAACAGCAGCCGACTATCGGGTCTTGGCTGTGACGTTGACAGAGGTCCCTCCTGTAAGAGTGGCACCTGTGGTGTAGGCTCCCTCCCAAAGGCTGACGTCGGGATTCGAAATGGATGAACTGCCGTAGACGATGGTTGCATTGCTGCCACTCGACAGCTGCGGAGCACTCATCAGCACCTGAGCACTGCTAGTGGTATGGGGAATGCGGTAGGAGCAAATAACTGAGCCGCTGCTGCTTTTGAGGCTGAGATAAGTGCCTGATGTGAGACTCACGGAGGACAGCGTCACATAGGGCTGGCTGGCATTAGTAGGCTGTCCGCCGCTGCTTCCACCTCCTCCCTGTGAGCCACCTGTGCCGATGACTACACCGCCATTGAGCACAAATGCGGCATTATCGCAGTCGAAGCCTTCTTCAGGGCTATTAGCGCCTGAGGCAATGACCACGCCATTGTTGATGACAATGCCCGTGGTGCCGTCGTTGGAGTCGATGGCATCGTTGTTGGAGGCATGTGCCCACACGTTGCCGCCATCGAAGGTAATGGTAGAAGCTGCATTAATGGCATCATCGTAGGTGTCGCTCTCCAGTGTTCCACCATGAACGGTAATGGTCGACTTGCTCTCGAGTCCTTCTGCACCATTTGACTTTGTGCTCAGACGAATTGTGCCTCCATAGACATCTACTGGGCCCATGCACTTCACGGCCTTGCAACTGCCTACGAATCCCTCGTCCATCGGTCCGCCACCCCAGCCGCCGCCTGATGATTCAGTGGCCAAGTAGGAGCCAGTAGTGGCGACGGTCAGCGACGGGCCGCGCCCTGCTTCCGTGGCACTGCCTATGATGAGATGAGCACCTGAGGCACCGCTGACGTTGCTGTCGCCTACTTTGATGCCCTTTCCACCACGTGCCGAGCTGTTGATGGTGATGGTGCCTCCCTGCAACAACATGTCGGCATCGCTCTTCAGTGCCTTGCTGCCTGCTCCCTCAGTATCGCCATTGCCGGAATAGGTGGCTCCGTCGCCGCTGAGCGTGATGTCGTAGGTGCCGCCGGTGATCGTGAGGGTGGCATCGGCAGAGATGCCATGCGATGCGCTGCCTGTAGCCACGATAGTCACCTCGCCGTCGGAGCCGGAATAGGCATTACACTTGATAGCAGTGGAATAGGTGGGATCGGCGCCAACAATCATGTAATCGCCAACAACCATATCGCTGACAACGCCTCCACTGATAGTGACAGAGCCGTCGGCCTTGATGCCTTTACTCATTGTACCTGAGTGACTGAGTGTGATGGTGCCGCCCGTGATGGTGATGTCGCCATCGCTCTTCAGGCAGAAGGCCTTGTAGGTTTCTCCCTCCTCAGTAGCCGATGATGCGCCGGCATAAGTGGAGGTAACATTATTAATAGTATACGTGCGCGTAGAGCCACTTGCGGAGTAGCTGTTGGAAATGGCATAGAAGGCATCGCTCCCCGTAAGGCTCAGGCTAATGTTGGCCGAGCGGATGTTGTAAACCCTACCGCCACCACTAGTATAGTTGTCGCTCTGCAGATAATAAGTGCCCGTTGTAGCTGTGCCGAAATCGTAATAATAGAACGTAGTGGTTTGTCTGTTGACAGTGAAGCTCTGCTGCTGACTCAGCTGTGCCACAAGGGTATTCGAACTGTCATATAGATAGACGTTCTTCCACGCCGACTGCTGCCCGCCTGGCTGATAGCCACCGCTATTCGTGGTGGGCAGCGAGACGTATAGCCGATAGCTGCTGGCAGTGGATGATGAGGAGCCGGCAGTGCTAAGGTCGAGTGCGCCTCCGCCACCATCGGCAGTGATGTCGAGCATACCGCCCTCGATGTCGATACGTCCTGTAGCATTGAGGCCTCGTCCGCCATCGGCACTGCTGCTGACTGTGACAGTGCCGCCGCTAACGGTGATTTTGCCGTCGGCCTTAACGGCTGTCGAGTAGCTGGGATCATAGGTGACCGCCCCGTCGGCATCGGTAACCTGACTGACAAGGTATCCACCACTTTGAGTCACGCTGAGAGTGCCGTCGGTAACAAGGATATCTGCCTTCGACTTAAGCGCCTTGACATCGTTGCCCGTGCTTACAATGGTGATGCTGCCACCGCCGATGGTCAGGAGTGAATCACTTTTCAATGCTGCCACGTCATCTCCTGCAAGTGTAATGTCGATGGTGCCGCCATTGACAATGAGCTGTCCATCGAGTTCATCACCCAGAAGCTTCGCCTCGGCCTGGATGCCGTCGCCAGCAATGTCGCGCATGACAATCGTGCCGCCGTTCATCTTGAAGTACTGCTCAGCATGGATGCCGTCGCTCTGGGCACTTGCAATTGTGATGATGCCCGCCGACTTCTTCACCTCGATGTATTCTTTCGCGCTGATGGCATGCTTCACATTGCCAGTCACCGTGAGCGAGCCACCGCCGCTGATTTCCAAATGACCTTTGCAGAAGAGCGCCGCCTTGCCAGCTGTGCCGTCGGCAAGGGTATTGACAGTGCCATCGGCGAGTTGCAGGCTGACACGCTTGCCATCCTCGATATCGATACAGCAGCCACGCTGATTGGTAAGCGAGAGGCCGTTCAGTATGAGAGCGGTCTTGAAACTGCCGTTATAAATAAACGATCCGTCAGTACAGCTTCCACTGAGCACTGTGACGTATTCCTCAGTAGCATTGGTATTGGTGACGGTCACATCAGTACCATTGACCGCAACGGTGACGTATGGCATCCATGCCTCGGGCAGCTGATAGGAGGCTCCTTCATCAGTATATTTAATAATGAGCGCGTCGACATCATCTTCAACTAGTTGTTTGGCTTCGCGCAGCCCCAGGATTATTTCTACCAGTGCCGTCACATCGCCATTATCGACAATGCCATTCTCATCGACATCAGCAAGACGACTGTCATATTGAATGTTGTCGTCGATGAGGTAACTAACCAATGTGGCAACATCGGCTGCCGAGATTTTTTCATCACCATTGACATCGCCAATGATTTTTGATGATGCCACCAATACGCAGGATATGAATACTGCTAGAGATAATAGTCGTTTCATTGCTCTTCTTATCTATTAAATTCCACCTGCAAAAGTACTAAAAAAAAGGTGAATCAAGAAAAATATTCAACGAAACGCCCATTTTTCATCACAAACAGGCTTACCTTTGAAGCGAAAAAGTCACATTTAATATCACAATATCACCACTAATATCACACCATAACCAATTGTGCCAAAGCACATTAACCGCTTGGTGATATTTGTGATATTAACTTTTGCAAAAACAACAGATGTAGTCTGTCAGCACTAATGTCATCACAAGGCCAGGAGGTGCTGACTTTGCACACGCCCGTCGCGAACGGAGCGAATGCTAGTTTCGGACGGATGATACGCGCATCGCGGACGGATGAAGCGCTCATCCGCAACTAGCAATCGCTCCGTCCGCAACGAGCGATCGCAAAGTTGCACTGCTTTCGAGAGAACGTATCTGAAGCTCCAAGAGAACGTATCCGAAGCCCTGAGAGAACGTATCTGAAGCCCCGAGAGAACGTATCTCTCCCCCAACAAGTCTCTTTCCACTTTCCTCTCTCCCCTTTCCACTCTCTCCTTTCTACTATTTCTTTGGCAGCTTCGGAAAAAATTCGTAACTTCGTCCTATTTCTAGGCCCGACTCAGCAACTTGTCTTCTCTCCTATTGATATTGATGCTGCTATCGCCAAACGTGGCGAAAGGAATAACAGTCTTCCTCTGCTTTACAATTTAAACGTCGCTCTCATCATGACGGTGCGACCGCAAAGGCCGTAGTCGTAGGTGTAGGTGTTGATGCCGTCGAAGATGGTGTAGGCGTAGTGGCGCTGGTTCAGGAGGTTGTCGAGTTCGAGGCGGAGGACTAAGCGTTTCCATTTGTACTGTGCCGAGGCGTTGAAGAGGGACATACGCTTGTATTGAGCCCCCTCCTGACCTCCCCCCATAGGGGAGGAAATTTGGCGGCGCACGTGGTCGTAGTCTATGGAGAGGTCGAGGGCGGCGATGGGGAATACGTGGATGGCTCCGCTATGGGTGAAGGAGGTCACGGTGTTGCTCTCGTCGGAGTAGCGGGATCGCGACCAGCCGTAGCGGATGTCGTAGCGCAGTTCGAGCCACTGGACGGGCGTGACAGAGGCATTGCCGTGGAGGTTGTAGTTGTTCGAGCGCACCTTGATGATGTTAGCATTTACGGCCTGCTCACTGTCGCCGAAACCATAAGAGGCATCTGCACCAAGTTTGGTAAAGATAGAAGGGATGTTCTTCGTGGCGGCTACGGAGAAACTGGTGGAGCGGCTGCGGGTGTCGCGGAGCAGGGTGGTGCTGCTCACGTCGATGCCGCTGACCGACTGCGATGTGAGCGTGTTCTGCTTGCCCTCGCTGTGGCTAGCGGCGAGGCTCAACGTGAAGTACTGCATGGGAAGCTGCCACTTCCAGTCGCCCGACGTGTGCCACGTGTTCGACTCGCCGATGATGCCCGACGAAGTGCGCACCGTGCGGTAGTCCACCTGCATCGGCTCCGTCAGCAGCGTCATCATGTCGCCGATGGAAGTCGTGTAGCCCGTCGAGAACGACAGTTTGCTGTTGGCCGAGAAAATGTATCTCGAAGCCGGGGTTGAGGGTCGGCGTGAAGGCCCAGCCGCGAATGGAGGCCCCCCTTTCGTCCCCCGAGGGGGACACGTTACCCTGCTGCGAGTCTATAGTAGCCCCCTCGGGGGCCGAATGGGGGGCTTCTCGGTTTGTTTCCACATCATCGTACATTGCTGACACGCTGACGGGCAGGTTCAGCCGGAACGACTTGCCGATGGGGATTTGGAACGACGAGCCGACGTTCATGCTGAGCGTCGAGGACTGCGCCGTCTGGAGCCTCACCCCCGACCCCTCTCCGAGTGGAGAGGGGAGTATATAGTCTTGCTGCTGGATATTTGAGGTGGAGAGGTAACTACTCCCCTCGCCCGTTGGAGAGGGGCTGGGGGTGAGGCTAAATGTTAGCCTTAGCGTCGGTGTCCGCCTGAACGACACCGACGCATTGACGTGTCGGCGAGTGCCCTTCTCCGTCCTGCCCATCCAGAACAGGTCGTTGCCCACCTCAAACGAAGATGTCCGGCGACGCTGCTCCACTAAAGAGCCGTTAGCAACCACATCCCCTTCATTCTGCTCAAACTTCCCCTTGAGGACAAACGTCTCGCTGAGATACACGCGGTCGGCGTTCTTCAGGTAGTTCACCGACAGCTTCGGCAAATGAATCTTCGTCAGCGGCGATGTCTGTTCGCTTACAGTTACGTAGTCGCCTGTGCCAGTCAGATACGTGCTGCTCTGGCTGATGTCGTGCGTGCCGCGGTGGTAGCTGTAGTCGGCATTCACCTTCATGGTCGTGAACGAGTCCGTGCGCAGGATGCCGTTGAGCGTTGCCATACCGTTGCGCTGGTAGAGGTATTCGCCCTGCGGAGGCGCACCGCCGTCGAAGCCGCCAAACAGGCTGGTGGCGGGTGTCGTCACGTCCGAACCGCCGAAGTGGTCTATCATGTCCGCCCGTGCGAAACTCTTGTAGTTACCACCCTTCACCGAGCAGATGGTCTGGAACTTGTTCGTGAACATCATGCCCGTCAGGCCAATAAGACCCTGAAAAGCCTCCCCAAGCCCCTCCGAAGGAGGGGATGTTTGATTAGATATTGAGGCAGAATTAGGTAACTCAACATCCCTCCCTTGGGGAGGGCTTGGGTGGGCTTGCATCCCTACTCCAATTTCCTCCTGTCCGAACGGCTTGAACTTCGCCTTGTTCGACAGTTTGATGTTCATCGACACCTCATTGCTCGGCACGTCGCGCTCCACCCGTCGGCTGTGGTGGTTGCGCACTATCTCCACCTGCGTCACGTAGTCCGCCGGGATGTTCCTCGTGGCCAGGTTGTACTTGCCGCCCAGCAGGTCCATGCCCTCGATATTGAACTGCGAGATGGGCTTGCCCATGTAGCTGATGCCGCCGTTCTTCGACACGTCCACGCCCGGCAGCCGCTTCAGTCCGTCCTCCAGCGTCACGTCGCCCTTGCCCAGAAACGATGCCAGGTTATGGCTCAGCGTGTCGCCCTTCTGCCGCAGCGGGTCAGGCTTCACCGTCACCTCCTTCAGGCTGATGCTCTTCGGAGTGAGAATCATGTCCAACTTAGAAACCTTATCCCTTAGCGTCACACGTTCCGACTCCTTCTCATAGCTGATATGGGTGAACTGTAGCGATACCTCACCCATCGGCGCACTCTTGACCTCCAGGCTATACTCGCCCTTCGCATTCGTGCTGGTGAACGCCAGCGTCTTGGTGCCGCTCACCAATTTCACAATCACGTCACTCACGGGCTTCTGCTGCAGGTCTATCACCCGTCCCGTCACTTTCACCTGTGCCGATGCCGACGCTGTCAGCACCACATATAATATAATGTATAGGAGTCGTTTCATTCCTTTTTACTTCAATTCCAGCGGTTGATACATGTGTGCCTTATTATTCACATACACGTTGTTGACAAGTATTCCCTCGGTGTCGTGGGTGACGTCGGCGGTACTGAGGTCGCCAACGTAATACTTGGGATTCTTCAAGTAGAGTCTGTTGCCAAATGTCCTGATGCGGTTCTTGATAAGCTTCGCCTCAGTAGTCTTCACGGTGATGGCATTCGTCTCGTAATAGATTGGCGAGGCTTTGCGCTGAATGTCGGCAATCGTGAAGCGGTGGATGCCGTCAGCCTCTGCTTCGAGTATCAGTCCTGGCAGTCCGCATAGTTTCCACGGCCCTGCCGACGTGGGGATGTCCTCGCTGTAGTGCACCGTCCACTTCCTTCCGTGCAACTGACACGTGGCCGTCTTGCACAGGTAGCCGCCGACGGTCAGCGTATCATCGCTGAGCGTCCACTTGACGGGTTTTCGCTCTTCGCACGTCTCGTATGGAGTCGGCACGATGGCGTCGCGTACCGTCACCTTGCCGTCTGGGTAGTTCGTCAACACCTCGGGCATAAAGCAGAACGACTCTGCCCTCAGCATAGGCAGTTCGTCGGGCGTAAAATAGTCATAGCCCTCCGTATCTTCGCGGAACTTCCGATAGGGATAGCTGCGCGTACAATGCTGCCCCACCTGCAGGCATACCTTCATCTTGTCCGTCACCGCCTTGCCGTCCGCATCCTGCGTCTGACACCCGTAGTCGTACACCGCCACGAGGCTCGACGTGTCGATGCTGTCTTGATGGATTTTGGCTGCAATCATCGCTGCCATCATGGCATCTAAGCCATCATCCTGCTGTGCCTGCGCTCCTATCGTCAGCGCGAGGGCCATCATGGTTACTAAAATCTTTTTCATTGTTTACTCCAGTTCCAACGGTTGATACACATGGCTCTTCTTTAGAATCATCATGTGTGAGTTCATACCAACATAATAGATAGTACCATTAAGGTTAATCTCTCCTACGTCGTCAGCATTGTCCTGTACATAGTAGGTTGGTTCTTTGACATAGCGTGGACTGCTCAAAATACGCTTCTTAAAATCCATCAACTTCTTACGGCTCAGTTTCTGGTACTCAGGATTACCAATCATATTGATGTCAATGACTTCGTTCTTCGTTCCGTACAACTCGAAGCAGTGGATGCCCTCGCTGTCTTCAGCCTTCACAATCAGCCCCGGCAGTCCGCGCAGCTTCCACGGGCCAGCCGACGAGGGCATTTCCTCGGTGTACCATGCCGTCCATTGCTTGCCGTAGAGCTTGCCCGTGGCACGATGGCAGAGCAGTCCGCTGATGGTCAGCGTGTCCTCCGTCAGCGTCCAGTCAATCTTAGCCATCGGCTCATGAGTCTCGTAGCGATAGGGGTAGATGGGCTCCACGGCCACGACCTCCGACCTCTCCACGTCGGTCAGCACGTTCTGTTGGTGCATGGAGAATGCGTTTGTCATTTCCGGGCCAGGCCTGCCGTCCTTGTTGTAGGCAAGTACGGTGGTGCAATACGTGGCACGGGTGCCCACCAACAGAGCCAATCGCAGCGAGTCCGTGACGTTCTGCCCCTCGTCGTCCTGCGTCTGAATGGTGTAGTTGTAGAAGGCTACAAACTGTGTTGAGTCGATTCTCTCGGCCTGCGCTGCTATCGTCAGCGCGAAGGCCATCATGGTTACTAAAATCTTTTGCATAGTTCTTGATGTTTTATGGGGTTATTACTTCTTCTTTGGGTTCTTACTCGCAGACTTCCAACGGTTGATACACGTGCGCCTTCGTCAGCAGGGGACGGCCATTGGCAAAGACGAGCTGCTGGCCATCGTGGTTGAGCACATCCATATTGTTGATACTTCCGCCGAGGTCGGGCACATAGTAGGTGGGATTCTTGGCATACTGACGGTTGCCGTATATCTCGTTGCGGTGCTTTAGCAGTTTGGCGTACTTCATCCGCTGCACGTCGGGGCAATGCTCCGGGGCGGTGATGGATGATGCCTCTTTTCTCAGTTCCGTGAGGCAGAACGTGTGCGCCTCGCTCTCGGCCTTTACTATCAGTCCCGGCAGACCACGCAGCCGCCACGGCCCTGCTGATGATGGAATCTCCTCGGTATAGCATACCGTCCACGCCACACCACGGAACTTGCAAGTGGCCGTCTGGCAATAGTAGCCGCTCACGGTCAGCGTGTCATTGGTGAGCGTCCACACAATGTCGGGTGTCGGCTCGTAGCCCTCATAGTCGTGCGGGAAGATGAACTCGCGTACAGTGGTCTGCCCTTCCGGGTAGCCCGTCCACACCGTCGGCATGTGTAGCATCGCCTCCTGAAATTCCATTGCAGCGTCCGCAGAAGTAATCTCGTCAGTCCGTTGATAAGCGGATAACGGCATCGACTTCGTCACCGTCCGTCCCACCTGCACTGCCAGTTGCATCCTGTCCGTGACGGGTGTCCCCTCCGCGTCCTGCGTCCTGCATTCGTAGTCGTACACCGCCACGAACTGCGCCGTATCGATCGCTTCTTGCGCCTGCGCTGCTATCGTCAGCGCGAGGGCCATCATGGTTGCTAAAATCTTTCGCATAGGCTTACTTCAGTTCTAATGGCTGATACACGTGCGTCTTATCATTTACAAACACATTATTGATAATCATGCCCTCGTTAGTAGAGGTAACGTCAGCAGTTCGGTTCAGATTAACAGTGATATAGTAATATGGATTCTTGGGATAGAGCCTGTTGCCGAACGTCTTGATGCGGTTCTTTATCAGTTTCTCCTCAGACGTTTTCGAGGTGATGGCGTTGGTCTCAGAATAAATGGGCGAGGCAATGCGCTGGAGGCTGACAAGTGTGAAACGGTGGATGCCGCCGTCGGCCTCTGCTTTGAGAATCAGCCCCGGCAGTCCGCAGAGTTTCCAAGGGCCTGCCGACGTGGGGATGTCCTCGCTGTAGAGTGCCGTCCACTTCCTCCCGTGCAGCTGGCAGGTGGCAAACTTGCACAGGAATCCTGCAACCGTCAGCGTGTCGTCACTCAGTTCCCAGTTGATGGGCTTCCGCTCCTCCTGTGTCTCGTAGATGGTGGGAGGGATGGCATCGCGCACCGTCACCTTCCCCTCGGGGTAGTCAGTCCACACTTCGGGCATGAAGCAGTACCCTTCAGATTTTAGTAGAGGAAGTTCTTCGAGTGTCATGTAGTCATAGCCCTCCGTATCTTCGCGGAACTTCCGATAGGGATAGCTGCGTGTGCAGTGCTGTCCTACCTGTAGGCACACCTTCATCCTGTCCGTCACCGCCTTGCCCTCCGCGTCCTGTGTCTGACATTCGTAGTCGTATACCGCCACGAGGCTCGACGTGTCGATACTGTCCTGATGGATTTTGGCCGCAATCATCGCTGCCAACATGGCATCTAAGCCGTCATCCTGCTGCGCCTGCGCTGCTATCGTCAGCGCGAGGACCATCATTGTCACTAAAATCTTTTTCATAGTTTATTCCAGTTCCAACGGTTGATACACATGGCTTTTCTGAAGGACAAGCATGTGGTTGGCAGAATAGTAGACGACACCATTGACTCTCATCTCGCCAAAATCGTCTGGTTCTTCCGCCACATAGTACGTTGGCTCCTTGGGGTAGCGGGCATTGCCCAGCGTCTTTTTCTTGAACTCCATCAGCTTCTTGCGGCTTAACCGTTGATATTCGGGATTGTCTATAGTCCCAATGCCCTTCACCACGTTCTTTGTCTCATAGAGGGTGAAGCAATGGATGCCCTCGCTGTCCTCAGCCTTCACAATCAGCCCCGGCAATCCGCGCAGCTTCCACGGGCCAGCCGACGAGGGCATTTCCTCGGTGTACCACGCCGTCCACTGCTTGCCGTAGAGCTTGCCCGTGGCACGATGGCAGGGCAGTCCGCTGATGGTCAGCGTGTCCTCCGTCAGCGTCCAGTCCACTTTCGCCAATGGTTCTTTAGACAGGTAGCGGTAAGGATAAATTGGTTCGAGGGCAACGACTTCCGATTTCTCCACGTCGGTCAACACGTCCTGATGATGCATGATAAAGGCATTCATCATTTCTGGACTTGGCCGTCCATCACGGTTGTAGGTCAATGCCATCATACAATACGTGGCACGTGTGCCCACCAGCAGAGCCAGCCGTATCGAGTCCGTGACGTTCTGCCCCTCGTCGTCCTGCGTCTGAATGGTGTAATTATAGAATGCTACAAACTGGGTTGAATCGATTCTCTCGGCCTGCGCTCCTATCGTCAGCGCAAGGGTCATCATGGTTGCTAAAATCTTTTTCATGTTGCTAATTATTTAAGTTGTTATAATCATGTTTTACTCCTTCTCCAACGGCTCGTAGGGCGTGTGTATAGACACGGACTCGCCCAAGACGACATGGCCACCGGCATCGACGGTTCCACTTCTCCAGCCGACGGTCTTAGGCCAGTTCTCGGTGAACGTGCGCTGGTAATTCTGCACTTCGGCACGTTTACGTTTCTTATAGCCTTTATACTCATATTTCTCTATCGCATAACAGCCTTTCTCCAGTCCTACTGCCTCGAATGTGTAAAGTCGCTCCGTATCATAGACTTTCAGAATCAGGCCAGGCAGACCGCCGAACTTCCACGGCCCCGCCTTTACGGGAATGGCCGCAGTGAACCATGCAACATAGTCGCGGCCCCGCCAGTGGCACGTGGCCTTCTGGCAATCGTAGCCGATGATGGTCTGATGTTCCGTGCCGAGTGTCCATGTCATCTGCGGCCACGGCTCTGTGTAATAGCTGTTGTATTGCCCTAACTTGCTGGGCATACAGGCGTATTCGGTCAGTTGGCCACCGCTGACGTAGAAGTCTGACCATTCATATTGGCACCAATTATCCTGTTTCTTCCCGCCGGGGCCAAGCCACATCGGGGCACTCTTGGCACCACGATGCTTCTTGCTCCAGTCTGCCCGCAGGGAATCGGAGTTGAAGACGAACCAACTATAATACTTCGTGATGCTGTCGCCGATGTCGAGGCGCTGGCAGTCTATGTATGTATTCATGTCATCCGTCTTGTCGGCATTCAGGGCGTACCACACGCGCACTTTCGTATGGTCAACCACCGTGCCCTTCCCCGTATCGCGGCTGATAGGGATTCGGGCGTGTCCCTGCTTCTGCTGCGCACTTGCTCCACCGCATACAGTAGCGAGGGCGATAATGAGGATGGTGATTTTGCGCATAGTAACTATTTCTTTTGATTCTCTATCTCCATGTAGTTCCTGCCGTCCTCGGTCTTCTTGATTTCGTACTTCGGGGGATTGCCTTTGTAGATGATGTCCATGATTTCGTGGACGTCCTCTTCGGTGAGGTCATCATCGCATAAGCTTGTGCCTGGAACAGGCATTGTGTAGCGCTTGAACCAGTGCCACACGTCCTCAAAGAACCACCCGATGCGGGTCCAGAAGAGGGTGATTCTGCTGAGGTACACCAGCAAGGCGATGGTGATGATGCTCAGCACGCACAGGATGATACTCAACACAATGACGGTGCTTTCGTTGCTGGTCAGCCTTTCGCCGCTGAACCAGCGCTGAAACGATTCCAATGCAAATTGTAATTCCATATCCATATTCATTTCTTTTTGGGGTTCTTGTTCCAGTGATACACCAGATGCGCCATGACGTAGTGCGGGAGGGAGCGGTACCACGTTTCGGTGCGGCCCTGGGCGTTGACGGTGTACTGCGTATTGCTGAGTTGGTGCAGCAGGTCGAAGGCTTCGATGCGGGCGATGAGTTTGCCTTTTAGGAACGGCTGGCTGACGGAGGCGTTCAGCACGTCGGCAGACAGCGTGGTGTTCAGTCGCGGTAGGGTGTAGCGGGCCGCGAGGCCATACTGGAAGTCGGTGGCGTTCAGTGTCTTGAAGTCCCGCATCTTGCCCTCCGAGTGCCGCCAGCGGATGTCGCCCGTGGCGCGGATGTTCAGCGTACCTTTATTATATTGTATGTAGGCGCCGTCGTGCAGCGTCAGGGTGTTGACAATGTTCTCCTCGCTCTCCGTCATGCCCGTGAGCATGGCGTGGTCGATGGAGTGATGATAGCCTGCATCGGCGTTGGTCTGCCACGACCAGTAGCGGTTCTTGTCGATGGTGCGGCTGATGTCGAACACGCCCTTCAGCGTGTAGGCTCCGCTGACGTTCTGGGGACGGTAGGTATAGACGCCGCTTGCAGGGTCGTATGCCACCGACTGCGCCGTGCTGCGATGCTGGTAGTTGAGCGAGGTGCCGACGTGGAACGACTGCTGATGGCCGTGGGCGTTCTTGTCGAAGTAGTCGATGTTGGCATTCGTGGTCACGTTGCCCTTCAGGCCGGGATTGCCCTCGCGGACGATGAGCGGCTGGCTGTCGTCGCGCCATCCGATGCGGTTCATCAGCTGCGCACTGTAG
>ONLL01000026.1 GCA_900318685.1 uncultured Prevotellaceae bacterium
ACGAATGAAAGTCTTTTCTCATCTGTCATTTCTCTTACTTGTCGCATACTGATACACTTTTTGAACTATAAAAGTGTCAACTTATTCAGTACACGTCAGAGCAGTGCTTTATCTGCGACGGACGTTTGGAAGATGATGTGATATGTTGTTGATTGTTGTTTGACGTTTATCGTTTATTGCCCAAGACCTAACATTCTATTTTGCTAAGTGTTTGATTTATAGGTGTTTGTTGATTAAAATAGTGCTTCAAGAGGTAACATAAGACCTAACTTAGACCTAACTTAGACCTAACATAGAGGTAACGTTAGGTCTAAGTTAGATCTAAGTTAGGTCTAAGTTAGGTCTAAGTTAGGTGTGAAACGCTGATATTTGTACGCTAAACTGCTATAAATGAGAATGTTGTAGAAAATGTATGTTAGGTCTCGCGTAATTTGCAATAAACTGTAGAAACGCAACGAAAACATGCTATTGTGAACGGGGAAAATCTGGAGGGTGCATCGCTGCAGCCCCCAGACGGCCCCGGGTACTATTTACTAACTTTACTAATTAGCTTAATTCAGTCTGTAGACGACGGGATAAGTGCGTCTGCAACGGACGACTTTGCCCTGTTGCTTGCCAGGCGTCCATTTTGGCATCGCCTTGACCACGCGGATTGCCTCGTCGCGCAGGGCTTTCACTCCAGCATTGTGGGCCTCTGCGTCCTTACGCTCCTTTTCAGGCATTGACGCAATAACCTCTATTGGAATAGCTTCGCCAATGCCTGGTGAGGTTGTTATAACTTTAGGGGAAGTCAGACTGCCGTCCTTTTCGACGATGAACTGTACTATCACGCGCCCCTGTACCCCATTCTCTGTGGCTATCTCTGGGTATTTGATGTTTTGCGCTATGAACTTCATCAGTGCTTCATCGCCACCGGGGAACTGGGGCTTCTGGTCACAGTTGTCGTAGATAGGGTCGTCGCCTTGTTGCTTGGTCTGTATCATCACTACGGTTTCAGCTTCAGCATCATATTTCCTACATATTTCTTTGTTAGAGATGACATCTACGTACACGATGTCCTCCTTGGCAATGCGGCTGGCTGACTCGTCTGAAACTATTTCACCATCTACAACCAAGATCTTCTTCCCTTTTTCTTGGGTTACTAAGTTAACCACGAAATGATCATTGCCGTTTTCGTCGAGATATATCTCCTTCAGTTCACCGACTGGAATCATTGGTATTGAGAGTTTGTCGATAGCTACACCATTAACCTTCAGTGTGGTTTTAGACTCTTCGAGTGCAATAGGACGGCTGCCGGGAATCGCCTCTTCCCTGCCATTACGATAGAACTTTACACCAGGCTGATACCGTATCTGGTAGCTGTTGCCTCTGCCGTTGGTTTTCTCATGGAACAATTGTATTGCTGAGTTTTCATCTGTCGTCGTTACTTCATAGTCCACGACGGTCTCTGCCGTCATAGCCAGCGAGACGAGGGCGACGGGCAGGATATACAGGGCTTTGAGCCATGCGATGGGCTTTGATTTCGATTTGAGCATCATAAGGATTCGTTTTTTAGTTTTGGGTGTGTGGATGCCGTTGGCGAGAGCACAGGCCTGAATGCCCATCGCTTTTTGCATCAGCAGATGGATGTACTGGCTTTCGTCGAAGCCTTGTGAGAGGACGGATGCATCGGCCTCGTACTCGTGGATGGTGCGCAGTTCCTGACGCATGAACCACACCACGGGATTGAACCATTGCAGAGCCGTGAGTATTTCTACGAACATCACGTCGTAGCTATGATGATGGCGCACGTGCGCCTCTTCGTGAGCAAGGATAGGTGTCGCGTCTCCTTCCTGTAAGGGACTGGCGTTCCAGTCGTTACGCGACATAACGATGGTACGCATCCATGAGAACGGAGCGACAGGGGCATTGACCACGCAGACATTTGTGCCCGATGCTAGTGTATGCTTTTCGCCGCTGCGGATGATCCTGTTCAGTTGCCAGATGCCTTTTGCGAAATAAAGCAGTCGGATGATGACGCCCGTCAGCAGGACGACAGCTAGCAACCTAAGCCCCAATCCATCTCCCCAGGAGAGGGGAGTGGCAGCGTCCACCATTTGGTAGTCGTCATTCATCAGCTCTTGAGCGTATCTGCTCCCAGCCTCCACTGACGATGGGCTGAGGACGAGGCTTTTATGTATGGTGATGATGCACAGGGGAAGTATGGCCGAAAGGGTAAGTCCCAGGAGCAGCACGACACGATTCAGCGTGTGTGTGGTCTCGCGCGCCAACAACAGCATATAGAACAGGTAGAACACGGCAATCAGGGCCGCCACCTTCAGGTCGTAGTATATCAGGTCAATGAGCATGATTCCGGCTTTGTAGGATGGTTAGTATTTCGTTGATGTCCTCCTGCGTCAGTTCGTCTTCCTCGGCGAAGAATGAGACGAGTGATTTCACTGAGCCTCCGAAGAACGTGTCCTTCACATCGTCTACCACCAAGCGACGATAACGCTCACGAGTCATGAGTGGCGAAAAGACAAACGTCTTGCCAGCACCACTCTTGTGCTTGACCACGAATCCTTTCTGCTCCATGATCTTCAGGAATGTGGCGATGGTGGTGTAGGCAGGTTGCGGCTCGGGGTACTGCTTCTGTATCTCAGCTATGGTGGCTCCTCGCTGCATGTCCCACAGGATGTTCATCACCTGTATCTCACCTTTGGTCAGTGTCTTCTGTTTCATAAGCGTGACGTTTTGATTTCTGTTGGCAAAATTACTAAATAATTAGAATACTAAAAATTTAGTAGGGCTAAAAATGACGTAAAAGGCTAATCTTTAACGTTCATTTTTAGTAATTGGCGATGGATTCTTAGTTATTAACGCGCCAGTCTGGTAAATGCGTACTTCTGCTATTTGATCAGCTTTGTGATTTGTTTTTCAGATGCAAAAGGCAGCAGCTGCGAAAGATGGTCCATCATGCGTTGATAGGACTCTTCAGGCGTACGGCTGCACTGACAGGCTTCTTTGCCTAGTACTCGTTCAGGTGTGGTGAGCAGCGACCATCCGAATCCGTATTCGCGTCCATGCTTGTCGACAGGATATACGAAGTCCTCAGTCACGATATAGCTGGCCATCTGCAGTCGGCTCACGTAGGCATCGAACTTTGAGCGCATGTTTTTTCCTACGAAACCGCAGGCAGCACGCAGTTCGCGCGTTATCATACTGCCTTGTTCGCGCAGCGTGGTCAAGATGATGTCGTCGATGGTGCCTTCCTCAGGAGCGGCTGTCTTGCTGCGTCGCCAGTTGCAGAAGTCGGGCCACCACTCCAGACTGATGAACCCCGCCTTGCCTGCGAAGAACTTGCCGTAGGTACAGCCGCCCTCACGGACCACCGAACCCTTCCACTCCCACAGCGGCCATTCCCACGAGCCATCGTCGAACTGGGTGAAGCGGCACTCTTCGGCCATCAGGCTCTCAGCTGAATATCCCCGTATGCCGCTTTCCAGCAGCGGCAGGAATCCCACCTGACGGACGCATTCCATCAGTTCCGGGCATGAGTGTATGAGATGTCGCTCCCCATGTGTTACATTATTCTTGAAAAAATCAGCCATTGTATTCATACGCCTGTCATCTTTATGGATTGAAATCTGGATGCAAATTTACATCTTTTTTTGCAAATAACGATATCACAGCGCCATTTTCTTATATTCCAAGGGTGTCATTCCTGTCAGTCGGCGGAAATATTTCGAGAAGAACGAAGGATTGGCGAAGTGCATCTCTTCAGCTATCTGAACGGCAGTCTTGTCAGTATGACGCAGCTCTATTTTGATGCGTGTGATGAGGGCACGGTCTATCCAGTCCTTGGCGGTGGTGCCGCTGGTCTGGCGGACGACGGTGCTGAGGTAGCGCTCGGTGAGACACAGACGGTCGGCATAGTAACCTATTTGGTGATGCTCTGCACAATGCTGGCCTGCCAGCTGGATAAAGCGGTCGAAGATGGTCTGCTCGCGTGAACGTGAAGCGGCCTGACTGTCGGTCTGCTGGCGGAAGAGGTGGTCGTAGTGGTGCATCAGGGCGGCTACGAGGGCAGTGACGGTGGGCCGATGATAGTCGTTGCTATGCACGATGTGCCAAATGGTGTCGAGTATACGGCGTGTAGTGCTGATGTCGTCCTCGTTGACAGGCAGCTGAAAATCACGCACCTGCCCGTTGAAGGCCGATGGCATCTGTCCCTGGGCAAAGGGCATTGGGAAGTTGGTGAAGAGTGCAATGCCATAGATTCTGAGATCGTCGGAAAGGCGTATGGGGTTGATGATGGTGCCTGGGCCCAGGTAGACCAGTGTGCCGGCAGTGACATGACGGTCTTGCAGGTTGAAGTTGATGTGGGCCTCGCCACTCACGATGATGCCGAAGCGGTGGTCGTTGATGGAGAACGGCGGCTTTTGTCGCATCATCAGGCTGAACACCGTGTGGTCGCCGTGAATCAAGCCTAACTCACCATTAAAGAAGATGTTCTCGCTAATCTTCGCAATATGGGGCGTGAGGATGTCTCGCATACGCGAGAAGTCCATCAGCTGAGGCTGTTTGTTCATATTCTGTCCTTTTTGTCTGCAAAGATAATCATTTTTTGCGATATAATGCTCTGTTTTTACATGAATCGAACAAAAAGGACATCTTTTCATGCTGACGGATAATTACAGATCGGAAAAAACTCCTTACCTTTGCACTGTCGAATAAAACAAAGCGATTATGAAGCGAACAATTATCATTGTCTTACTATCTCAATTCCTCTCTTTCACGATGCGGGCACAAACCCTTGAGGAGTGCCAGCAGGCTGCAGAGAGGAACTATCCGCTCATACGGCAGTACGACCTCATCGAGAAGACAACGGAGCTGACATTGGCAAATATCCAGAAGGGATGGCTGCCGCAGGTGTCGGCCTCGGCACAGGCCACCTATCAGAGTGATGTGGTGTCCTTCCCCGATCAGATGCAGGCTCTGTATCAGCAGGTAGGCATCGATATGAAGGGACTGACAAAGGACCAGTATCGCGTAGGCATCGATGTGAGCCAGACCATTTACGACGGTGGCCTCATCAGCAGTCAGAAGGCGATAGCCCGCGAGCAGGGAAAAGTGCAGGCCGCCCAGAACGAAGTAAATATATATAATGTACGCAGGCGCGTGAACGAGATGTACTTCTCGCTGCTGCTGATCGACGAGCAGATACAGCTGAACAGCGACCTTCAGGAACTGCTATCGGGCAACGAGCGTAAGCTCACTTCGATGGTGAAGGGTGGCACGGCAGCCGAGAGCGACCTGAACAATGTGAAGGCCGAGCGGCTGAAGGCTGTTCAGCGTGCCACAGAGCTGGAGTCGCAGAAGCGGATGTTGCAGCGTATGCTCTCCACCTTCTGCGGCATAGAGGTGAAAGCCCTTTCCAAGCCTCTCCGTGGGAAGGATGTTTCTTTGCTTGGAGAGAAAGGAGAGATGCTTCGCCCTGAACTACGACTGTTCGATGCGCAGCTCCGACTCGCCGATACTCAGGAGAAGGCGCTCGATGCAGCACTGAAGCCTAGGCTTGGTGTGTTTGCTCAGGGCTATTACGGTTATCCTGGATTGAATATGTTTGAGGATATGATGAGCCGTAAGTGGAGTCTGAATGGAATCATTGGTGCCCGCCTGACCTGGAACATCGGTGCCCTCTACACCCGCAAGAACGACAAGGCGAAGTTGCAGTTGCAGCGCGAAGTGACAGAGTCGAACCGCGATGTGTTCCTCTTCAACAATAACTTGGAGCAGATTCAGCAGAACGAGAACATCGCACGCTATCAGCAGCTGATGGCTGACGATGAGGAGATAATCACCCTGCGGTCGGCTGTGCGTAAGGCTGCTGAGTCGAAACTCTCTCACGGCATCATCGACGTTAACGACCTGGTGCGTGAGATCAATGCTGAGAACGCAGCACGTGCCCAGCAGTCGATACACGAGATTGAGATGCTGAAGGAAATGTACGATTTGATTTTTACGCGTAATTTCGACATTGCGAAATAATGTTACAACGAACAAAGCATAAATAATTCAACAATGAAAAGAATCATGATACTGGCAGGCGTGACACTGATGATGGCCGCCTGCGGAGGGAACGAGAAGGAATACGATGCCACGGGCACATTTGAGGCTACTGAGACCACCGTGTTTGCGGAGCAGAATGGAACGCTGCTGACGTTCAGCGTGAACGAAGGCGACAACATCGAGGCCAATTTGGAGGTGGGACTTATCGATACCACGCAGACTTGGCTGAAGATCCAGCAACTGGATGCTACGAAGAAGGTGTATCAGAGTCAGAAACCTGATATGGAGCGTCAGATTGCAGCTACGCGCCAGCAGTTGGCCAAGGCCCGACTGGATGAGCAGCGATATCGCGAACTGGTGGCCGACGGTGCTGCTCCTTCGAAGATGCTCGACGATGCCGCCAGTCAGGTGAAGGTGCTGCAGCGACAGCTCGATGCCCAGATAAGTACCTTCAATACTCAAATCTCAACACTTAATTCTCAAATCACTTCCACTGATGTTCAGAAGGATCAGCTGTTTGATCAGCTGCGCAAGTGCCACGTCGTGACACCAACGAAGGGTACCGTGCTCGAGAAATACGTGGAAAGAGGCGAGTTCGTGAGTACTGGAAAACCGCTCTTCAAAATTGCGGACACAGAGAACATGCATCTGCGTGCCTACGTCACCTCTGCCCAGCTGCAGCATATCAAACTGGGTCAGCAGGTGAAGGTCTTTGCCGACTATGGCGACAATCAGCGGAAAGAGTACGAAGGCACTATCTCGTGGATATCCTCGCGCTCGGAGTTCACGCCGAAAACCATTCTCACAGACGATGAGCGGGCCGACTTGGTATATGCCGTGAAGGTGGCTGTCAAGAACGACGGCTTTATTAAGATAGGTATGTATGGTGAAGTGAAGCTATGAATGCGATAGAAGTTCAGCACGTTTCGAAATCGTATGGCTCAGTACGGGCGCTTGACTCCGTATCCTTCTCCGTAGACAAAGGCGAGGTGTTCGGACTCATCGGTCCTGACGGAGCTGGCAAGACGTCGATGTTTCGCATACTATGTTCGCTGCTTCTGCCGGATGCAGGTACGGCGACGGTTGACGGCTTCGACGTGGTCAGGCAGATGCGTGAGGTGCGCTCCCGTGTGGGCTATATGCCTGGCAAGTTCTCACTCTATCAGGACCTGACCATCGAGGAGAACCTGAAGTTCTTCGCCACGCTCTTCGGCACAACGATTGAGGAAGGCTACGACTCGATCAGAGCTATCTATTCACAGATAGAGCGGTTCAAGGATCGTAAGGCTGGGGCGTTGTCGGGTGGTATGAAACAGAAGCTGGCACTTTCGTGTGCGCTGGTGCATCAACCTAGTGTGCTCTTCCTCGACGAACCTACTACAGGTGTTGATCCCGTAAGCCGTAAGGAACTATGGGAGATGCTGCTGATGCTGAAGGAGCGAGGCATCACCATTGTGGCCTCAACACCCTATCTCGACGAGGTGCGCTGCTGCGAGCGCGTAGCTTTTCTCGATCATGGGAAGGTGCAGGGTATAGATACGCCAGAGAAGATACTTGAGGAGTTTAAGGAAATATTCCTACCCAATCCCTTCCCCATTCCCGAGCAGAGTTCGCCTACCCATAGCCCCTCCCGCTTGGGAGGGGAAGGGGGTGAGTTCGCTATTGAAGTCTCACATCTAGTGAAGGCTTTTGGGACATTCCGTGCCGTCGATGACATCTCCTTCAGCGTGAAAAAGGGCGAGATATTCGGCTTCCTGGGGGCTAATGGTGCAGGCAAGACGACAGCGATGCACATGCTGACTGGGCTGAACCAGCCGACGAGCGGAACGGGTAGGGTAGTGGGCTATGACATCCGCACGGAGTACGAACAAATCAAGAAGCACATCGGCTATATGTCGCAGAAGTTCTCGCTCTATGAAGATCTGACCGTGGCCGAGAATATCCGTCTTTTTGCCGGCATCTATGGGATGAAGAAGGAAGATATAAGAAGCAAGATGGAAGATTTGCTGCTGCAGTTGAAGTTCGAGGAGCATCGCGATACATTGGTCAAGAGCATTCCCCTAGGTTGGAAACAGAAGTTGGCTTTCTCCGTCTCAATATTCCACGAGCCTGGTGTGGTGTTCCTTGATGAGCCTACGGGCGGCGTCGACCCAGCCACGCGCCGTCAGTTCTGGGAGCTCATCTACGACGCTGCGAAAAGAGGCATCACGGTCTTTGTGACCACCCACTATATGGACGAGGCTGAATACTGCGACCGCATCTCGATTATGGTCGACGGCAAGATCAAGGCGATGGGCACGCCTGATGAACTGAAAAAGGAATATGGCCAGCCCGATATGGATCATGTGTTTACCTATCTGGCTAGGCAGGCAACACGTAGCGATAGTTAAGAGTTTAGAGACATGAAGCAGTTTATAGCATTTGTAATGAAGGAGGCCAAGCACATCCTGCGCGACAAGCGTACGATGCTGATACTCTTTGGCATGCCTGTGGTGCTGATGTTCCTCTTTGGCTTTGCTATCACTACTGATGTGAAGAATGTGCGGACGGTGGTGGTGACGGCTAACAACGATAACCAGACTCAGCAGGCTGTGGAGCGACTGGCGCAGTCGGAATATTTCATCATCACTCAAACTGTCAGTACTCCACAGGAAGCCGAACAGCTCATCCGCAGTCAGAAGGCGGATATGGCTCTCGTATTTGGAAAGATAGAGACCCCACCCCTGACTCCTCCCCTTGAGGGGCGGGGAGTCGGTGCTGTCCATGGGGTACAACTCATCGTCGACGGGAGCGATCCCAACATGGCGCAACAATGGGCTACCTATGCTCAGGCCATCCTTGCGCAGCCAGTCAGTCGCAATGGCTATTCAGTTCCTTCTCCCCTTGGAGAAGGACCAGGGGTGAGGCTTTTATATAATCCTCAGATGCGCTCTGCTTATAACTTCGTGCCGGCCATCATGGGTATGCTGCTGATGCTCATCTGTGCCATGATGACCTCAATCTCGATTGTCCGCGAGAAGGAGCGAGGCACGATGGAGGTGCTGCTGGTGTCGCCCGTGCGACCGCTGATGGTGATTATTGCCAAGGCCGTTCCATACCTGGTGCTCGCTTTCGTCATCCTCGTCACCATCCTACTGATGGCGCGCTTTGTGCTGGGAGTGCCATTGGCAGGTTCGCTGTTTTGGATATTAGCAGTCTCGACGCTGTATATCCTGCTGGCCCTTTCGTTGGGCCTGCTCATCTCCAATGTGGCGCAGACGCAGCTTGTTGCTCTGTTGCTCTCGGCGATGGTGCTGCTCATGCCCGTGGTGATGCTCTCAGGCATGCTGTTCCCTGTCGAGTCAATGCCGAAGGTGCTGCAGTGGCTCTCGGCCATCGTTCCGCCGCGCTACTATATTCAGGCTATGCGCAAGCTGATGATCATGGGTGTAGGCATTGGCGATGTTGCTCAGGAGGTGGCTGTCTTGGCAGGTATGACTGTCGTGCTGCTAGCCATCGCGCTGAAGAAGTTCAAGGTGAGACTTGAGTGATTGGACCATTTCACTATTGGACTATTATACTATTGCTCGAATGAACTGTTAAATCGTAAATTGTCAAAACGTCAGATGATAAAGTATCTCATCCAAAAGGAGTTCCTGCAGATACGTCGCAACGCTTTCCTGCCGCGTCTCATCGTCCTGTTCCCCATCGTGATTATGTGCGTCATGCCGTGGGTGATGCAGATGGAGGTGAAGAACGTAGTGGTGGATGTGGTTGATATCGACCGAACCGTAGAGTCGCAACGTATCGTGCAAAAGATCGCTTCCAGCAATTACTTCATCTTTGGTGGGCAGAAAGCTACTTATGCCGAGGCGATGAAAGACATAGAGAAGGGTCGTGCCGATGTTATCCTCGAGATTCGCGACGGGAAGTTTCTCATCGCTGCCAATGCCGTCAACGGCACCAAAGGGGCGATGGGGTCGGCTTATCTGAGCCAGATCGTGTCTGCCCATTCAGCAGCCGAAACCATAGGAGCTTCCTCGCCGGCTGTAGGGGGAACTTCAACCTTGCTCCTTTACAATAAAGGCCAGAACTACAAACTCTTTATGATTCCAGCCCTCTTCGCCATTGTGATGATGTTGATGACGGGATTCCTGCCAACGCTGAACATCGTCGGCGAGAAAGAGGCAGGTACCATCGAGCAGATCAATGTCACGCCAGTTTCGAAATGGTCGTTCATACTGGCCAAACTCATTCCCTATTGGCTCATTGCCTTGTTTGTCATCACCGTCTGTCTGTTGCTGGCCTGGCTTGTCTATGGCATCACACCTGCAGGCCCCGTTTGGCTTATCTATGTGCTGGCTATGCTCCTGGCACTGTTCTTCTCGTCCTTTGGACTTATCATTTCCAACTACTCCGACACTATGCAGCAGGCCATGTTTGTCATGTGGTTCTTCGTGGTATGCATCCTGCTGCTTAGCGGTCTGTTCACCCCGACACGCTCGATGCCTGAGTGGGCGTACCTGACTACCTATGTCAACCCCATGCACTACTTCATCGATGCCATCCGGACGGTATTCATTCGTGGTGGCAACGTGCAGCACATTGCTCACCAGCTCCTGGCCCTGACGGCCATAGGCACTTTCATGGCAGTTTGGGCAGTGCAGAGCTATAAGAAGAACAGTTAAGAAAAATAAATCTTCACTCTTCACTTTTCGTTCTCACTTTTTTTTTGTACCTTTGCCCTCAATATGAATTGGAAGTTTATTTTGCGATGGGTCATCACCTTTACGGTGTGCCTCATTATCTATGATTTGACAGGCAGTTTCTGGATGTCGCTGGGCATTCTGATTCTCCTGGCCGTGGGCGAGAGCTTTGTCATCGACTGGTTGGAAAAGCGAAAGGGTAAGAAGTCATGAGCCGACGATTAGTGACGACGTTGCTCTGTCTGCTTGCGTTCTCTTACATTCAGGGGCAAGGCATTCCTGGAGCGCTGCAGTCGTATTACGACGGCAGTCGTGACACGTTGCGCAGACTTCAGTACTATCCTCAGGGCACAGCTTTCGTATCGGAGAACGGCCACAACCGCTTCACACGGGCACTTTATGGCAGCTATACCGATTACCGCATCGAGACAAGCGACCGCCCGATCTTCGCCATCGCGAAGAAAGGCCACTATAAGAGCGTGCGTTTCGAGATTGAGGGAGTACCCCTGGATGAAGTCGACTATTGCAAGTCGTATTATCAGGATGGCATGCGCTCGTATCTGTTGGGTGACCACCGTTGGAACAATATGGGCAACGGCATCGTGCGTGTGCATGTGCTGGCCTTGCACCAGGAAGAGGGCGCCATCTGGCAGTTTATCTGCGACAACCTGAAGGACCGTCAGCTGGAGGTGAAGGTAAAGGTGTGCGACATTGCCAGTACGAAGCTGCAGCGGAATGGCGACATCGGCGCCGACAAACCGGGTGTGTTCGAGCCTTCGCCTACGGAACAGGGATTGGTTGTGGGTAAGGCTACGCGCAGCAATAACTTCGCTCATCTGGTGATGAAGCTGGACAGCATTCACTTCATGCATGACGGTGATGCCTTCCAGTTGTTCCAGGACGAGGTGAAGTACTATAAGAAGCTGTCTGAGCGAGTGCAGTTTGATACCCCCGATCCTTACATCAATACGCTGGGCAGTGCTCTCGTCATGGCTGCTGAGGGCGACTGGGACGGTAAGACGTGGTTGCATGGCTGTATCGGTTGGCGCATGCCGTTGGCAGGCTGGCGTGCAGCCTATGTGGGCGACGTGCTGGGATGGAACGACCGTCAACATAGCCACTTCGATGCCTATGCCAAGAGTCAGGTGACGAATGTAGAGCCTACGATACCGCATCCTTCACAGGATCCCTCGATGAATATGGCACGGGCAGAAAAGCGATGGGGCACGCAGATGTACTCGAACGGCTATATCTGCCGCAATCCTGAGCGCAACGACCAGATGCACCACTACGACATGAACCTGAACTATATGGACGAGTTGATGTGGCACTTCCAGTATGATGCCGATCCTGACTACATGCGACAGCTGTGGCCTGTGATTAAGCGCCATTTGGCCTGGGAGAAACGCAACTACGACCCTGATGGTGACCACCTCTACGATGCCTACTGCTGCATCTGGGCCAGCGATGCACTCTACTACAATGGTGGGGCTGTGACCCATTCGTCGGCTTATAATTATAGGGGTAACCTGCTCGCTGCACGAATAGCGGAGATTATTGGTGAGGACGCTACGCCCTACAGGCAGGAGACTGAGGCTATACTCAGGGCGATGAATCAGCGGCTTTGGTTGAATGATAAAGGCGTATGGGCTGAGTATCAGGATGCTATGGGGATGAGGCGTCTGCATGAGAGTCCTGCGATTTGGTCGGTATATACTCCTATCGACTGTGGTGCCTGCACTCCTGAACAAGCTTGGAAGGCTGTCTCTTGGGTGAATACGCATATCCCTAAGATTCGTGTTGAAGACACGGAATACCACACCATCGCCACCTCCAACTGGATGCCCTATTCGTGGAGCATCAACAATGTGGCTGCTGCCGAGGTGATGCACATGGCGCTGGCCTGTTTCGAGGCTGGCTGCGAGACGGAGGGCTTCGGGCTGATGAAGGCCAATATCCTCGACCAGATGTACTACGGACAGTGTCCGGGCAATTTCGGCCAGATCAGTTATTATGATGCTGCTCGTGGTGAGTGCTATCGCGACTTTGGCGACTGCATAGGTATCTCCAGCCGCACGCTCATCCAAGGTCTCTTCGGCATCATCCCACAGGCACTCGACGGTAAGTGCATCATCCGTCCGGGCTTCCCAAGCGAGTGGGACAGCGTCAGCATTAAGACTCCCTACCTCTCATATAAGTTCACACGTAAGGGCAAGGTGGAGCGTTATGAGATTACCCAAAACTTCCGTCGGCCCCTGAAGATTGTCCTCCGTCAGAATTGTGGTCTTGGCAACTATCGTGACACTGAGGGCAGCAGTGAGCAGTATCAGGTGATTGAGGTGGAGAAACCCGACTATGTGATGAGGCTCTCACATCCCATTGTGAACAGGAAACGCAACCTTGGCCTTGATGAACCAACGGGTGGTGGCAAGATCGTTCCCCAGCTGATAGACCGCTATTTCAATGCGCGTGTCGATGATATCTTCAAGAACAAATACTTGTCGCCCCGTCCGAAGACCACGACGCTGCAGATTCCTGTGCAGGGTGTCGGTGAGTGGTGTCACCCACAACAGACTGCTGATATCAACGACAGCGTATTTCGTTCGCTCATCGTCAAAGACGAGGTGAGCCTGGCCGGCATCCCATTCCACACGCCTGCCGTTGGCCGCAACATCGTCTATACCTCGCTGTGGGACAATTATCCCGACTCTGTGGTCATCCCCCTCAAGGGTAATGCCTCGAAGGCCTATCTGCTGATGGCAGGAAGCACCAACCACATGCAGAGTCGCATCGACAACGGGCTGGTTGTCGTCACCTATGCTGACAATACTACGGACACATTGGCTTTGCACAATCCCGACAACTGGTGCCCCATCGAGCAGGACTATTATGTTGACGGCAAAGCGTTCTATGCAGCATCCCCTCGTCCCCTGCGTATTTGTCTGGGTAAGGCTACAGCCGATGGCCGTCCCATCGTCAGCCGCGACTTGGGGCGTGAACTGGATATCACAGGTGTCTATGGCCGTCAGATTTCAGGTGGAGCCGCTCAGTTGCTGTCGATGCCACTGAGTTCGAGAAAGAAACTAAAGAGCCTCACCCTGCGCACCCTCTCCAATGATGTGGTGATAGGGCTGATGGCAGTCACGTTGCAGTAGGCCCACCCCCGACCCCTCCCCTAGTGTCCCCAAGGGAGGGGAGGTGATTTGTTTTAATGTTAAATAATTAGAGTCAGAAGTGGAAGAACTGAAAGAATTATATCGCAAGTGGAGTGGGGCAGAGCCCGCTCTGATGGAAAAGTTGGCTGGAGCGGGCAGCAACCGGCAGTACTTTCGTATGACCGACGACAAAGGCCAGAGCGTCATCGGATGTATAGGTACCAGCCGTGAGGAGAACCATGCCTTCATCTACCTGGCGCGTCACTTCACTAAACGACAGCTGCCTGTGCCTGAGGTGCTGGCCGTGAGTGATGATGAGCTGCGCTATCTGCAGACCGACCTGGGACAGGTGTCGCTCTTCGATGCTATTCGTGGCGGACGTGAGGCTGGCGGTCGTTATACGCTGAAGGAACAGGCGCTGCTGAAGCAGACTATTCGCGAACTGCCGAATATACAGTTGCGTGGAGCTCGTGAGCTCGATTTCACGAACTGCTATCCGCAGCCAGCCTTTGACCAGGACTCGGTGCTCTTCGACCTCAACTACTTCAAATACTGCTTCCTCAAGGCCACTGAGCTCGACTTCCATGAACTGAAGCTTGAGGCCGACTTCCGCCTGCTGGCTAAGGACCTGACTGCAGCAGGCGACGAGCAGTGCTTCCTCTATCGTGACTTCCAGGCTCGCAACGTTATGCTGAAGGGGGCTTCTCCTTACTTCATCGACTTCCAGGGAGGACGTCGTGGACCATATTACTACGACCTCGCCTCTTTCCTCTGGCAGGCCAGTGCGAAGTATCCGCACAAGCTGCGTCGAGAGCTGGTCTACGAGTACTACAATGCCTTGAAGCAGTATACCGAAGTGCCGTCTAGGCATCATTTCGTCGAGCGTCTGTCGCTTTTCGTCCTCTTCCGCATCCTGCAGGTGCTGGGTGCCTATGGGTTCCGGGGTAACTTCGAGCGTAAGCAGCATTTCATCGACAGCATTCCGCCAGCCATCCAAAACCTGCGCGAACTGCTCAACACCGTGCGTTTCCCCTATCCGCACCTGGTCGATGTGCTTAACCGTCTCACCAAGCTGCCTCAGTATCAGCAGACAGAGCCGACTGTCAAACGTGCCGACGGCTATAAGATAACTGAGAGAAATCCCTACAAGCCCCATCCGCAGGACGGACCTGCGACGTTCTCGAAGTACGATGCACAGGGACCTTTGGTGGTGCGTGTGTACAGCTTTTCCTACGGCAAGGGCATTCCTGCCGATGAGTCTGGCAATGGTGGCGGCTATGTCTTTGACTGTCGTTCTACCCACAACCCTGGCCGTTATGAACCCTACAAACAGCTGACGGGCCTCGACGAGCCTGTCATCCGATTCCTTGAGGATGATGGTGAGATACTCACCTTCCTCGACTCTGTATATAAGTTGGCCGATGCCCATGTGCGCCGTTACATCCAGCGTGGCTTCACTTCGCTGATGTTTTGTTTCGGCTGCACGGGCGGACAGCACCGATCGGTGTACAGTGCCCAGCATCTGGCCCAGCATATTCATCAGGCCTTCCCCAGCGTGGAGGTTCGCCTCTTCCATCGGGAGCAGGGTCTGTCAACAGTATTTCCACCACATGAAAGCAACCAATGACTATGGAACAGAAAGATCGTGATCAATTAGTAGAGCAGAACATGGGCTTTGTCGTCACCACAGCCCGTCAGTATGTAGGACGAGGACTGTCGCTTGACGACCTTGTCAGCGAGGGCAGCGTAGGCCTGGTCAAGGCAGCCGGGAAGTACGACCCTGCTCGTGGCGTGCATTTTGCCTCCTTCGCAGCACCCTATATCCGTCGCCAGATAGAGAAGGCTTTGCAGCAAGAGAGTCCTGAGCGCCGAGTGGAGAGCCGCAACAACGGTGAGCATCGTTCGCTCGACGCGCCTCTGGGTGCCAAGCCCAATGTTAGCCTCCTGTCGATTCTTGTCGACGGAAATGCTCCCGAGACTGACGGACGTGCCTACAGTGCCCTTCACGAAGAGGCTGTCGAGAAGGTGCTGCAAACATTGAACGAGCGTGAGCAGCAGGTAGTCGTAGCCTATTACGGCCTAGGGCAGGAGCCTCTGACCATGCAGGAGATAGCTCAGGAGATGGGTCTCCGTCGCGAGCGGGTACGCCAGATTCGCGACCGTGCCGTCCGTCGCATGCGTAAGGTCTGGCCGCTATAATGGTTTGCTGTATAAACTATATAGTTAGCTACCATAAGTCATATAGTTAGCTATCATAAGTTATATAGTTAGCTACCGTAAGTCATATAGTTGGCTACCGTAAGTCATATAATCGTAAAGTGGCTGACTGTACTAAGAGGCAGTGGAGCCACCATCCGGAGGCTGTCTTTCGTATACGAAGAAACTATCTCTGTAGATGCTAGTCAGCCTCCCGATAAAGTAAAACAACTTGTTTTACCGATCAAAGAGGCCGTTCTTGCGCACCAAAGTCAGCCACTTTCGAAGGTAAAACAACTTGTTTTACTTCATCAAGTCATAGCCCTTCACCATCAAAGTCTCATCCCCAGTCTTCCCGTTTGCGCCATTAGTTGCCATAAGGACACAGCCTCCGTCCCCCAATGCGTGTTTTTTTTGCCTAGGAAAACAGCTCATTTTCGGATTTTAATATCACAATATCACCACTAATACCACACTCTAACCTTCTGTGAAAAAGCGCATTAAACCCAAATCAGTCTAACGGCCGATTTGGGTTAATGTTGTTGAGTAGGTTACTTCTTATATTTCTTGCTGAATAGGTCGGAGTGCGTACCCGTGTTGAGCATGACGAGGATAAGCTCCTGGTCATGCTGCTCCCAGATGAGGAGCCAGTCTGGCTGGATGTGGCACTCCCATTGGCCCTTCCGGTCGCCAAGGAGCTGATGAGGCTTGTATTCTGCGGGCAATGTGCCTGTTTCGGCAAGCAACACAATCGCATCTTTGATGAGTTGCATGTTATAGCCACGCTTTTCGCAACGCTTCATGTCTTTTTCGAAGCGTTTCGATGGTATAATCTTGTACTTCATACGTTAATGCCTAACTCCTGGAACATCTCATCTACAGACTCGTAAGCTTTCAGCCTGCCGTGCTTCATGTCCTCATGAGCCTGCTCAATGGATTTCACCACACTGTCTCTCAAATAGCAGCCCGTCTCTGGGTCGTAGATGCGGGTCTTGGTGGCAGATTTGGGCGACACCTTGTGCATCAGCACGCCCAGTGCCTGCAAGTACTCTATCAGAGCCTTGCCCTTGGCGGTGCGCTCGTTCAATGTGATAGTATAAGTCGCCATATTTGAAATTATTAGAAACGTTTCGGTTGCAAAGGTACAAATTTATTTTCAATTATTGTCCGATTTGCCTGAAAAAGATGCAAAAAGCGGGAGAAGATGGCAAAACGGGTTTTCAGTTGCTTTTGGGATCGATAACGATGATTTATGGTGCATAGATAGCAAAAAAAATGGAAATAGCAAGGGATTTCCGAAATAAATGCGTAAATTTGCAGGCGAATAGTGAACTATGAACTAATAACCCTGAGCTATGAACCATAAACTATTGACAATGTGCATCGCACTTGCCTTTGCCTCCTGCCAGACGCCAGCCGGGCAGCAAGCCCCTGAGAACGATGCCGAAGAGACTCTCAACGTGCCAGCCTGTGTGGTAACCACTCCGCCCGACTCGCTGAAGCTGGACAAGTTCTATACCAAGTATGTCGATGTCAACGGCCTGCCGCTCATCTCCTCGTGGCGTGTGCCCGACTCCGCATTCGTCGCTGCCCATCGCACGTTGTATGCTATGACATCGATGCTGCCCGAGGCCGTGCTCGACTCGATGGTGGCACGTGGCACCCGCATCGCCATCATGGGCCGCTATGAAGGCACGACCGACATACCTGAGCATCGCTATCTGGTGAACGACACCAGTCTGAACTGGGACCTCCGTGCACGCGGTCTGGGGGGCGACCTCCAGCTGCCGCTCACCAGCTGTGCAGAGGAGAATGTGCTGGCCTATCAGATTGATAAGTACCATGCTGAGGATATCCTCATCCACGAGTTTGCACACAGCATCCATCTCATCGGACTGATGCTGGCTGTGCCTGACTTCGACACCCGTCTGAAGCAATGCTACGAGAATGCCAAGGCCAAGGGCATCCTTGACAATACCTATCGCATCACCGACAAGGAAGAGTATATGGCTGAGGCCGTGCAGGACTGGTTCAACGTCAATGCCGAGATGCCTCATACCGACGGCAAGCACAACTGGTGCAACACCCGTGAGGAGCTGCAGGAGTTCGATCCTGACCTCTACAACCTCCTCTCGGAATACTTCCCCAAGACAAACCTTCAAATCAGTAAACATAAGAAAGTAAACGAATATGGCAAATATTAAGAAAGAAACCTATATCCGCCGTCGTGCCCAGCTGAAGCGCGACATGCAGAGCGGCCTGCTGCTCTTCCTTGGCAATGATGAGGTAGGCATGAACTATGCCGACAATACCTATCGCTTCCGTCAGGACTCCACGATGCTCTATTTCTTCGGACTTGACTATGCCGGCCTGGTTGCTGTCATCGATGTGGACGAGGATCGTGAAATAGTCTTTGGCAATGAACTGACCATCGACGATATCGTGTGGACAGGCACTCAGCCTTCGCTCCGCGACAAGTGTGAGCCGGTGGGCATCAGCGATGTGCTGCCGATGAACGAGCTGAAGAGCTATATCGACAAGGCACATGCCAAAGGACAGCTCGTCCACTTCCTGCCTCCCTATCGTGGCGACCACCGCGTATGGCTGTGGGAGCTGCTAGGCATAGAGCCAGCTGCACAGACAGACTTGGCTTCCGTGCCTTTCATCAAGGCCATAGTCAAGCAGCGTAATTATAAAGACGAGGAGGAGATCAGGCTCATCGAGGAGTCGGTCGACCTGAGCACGGAGATGCACCTGGCTGCCTATCGCACCGTCCGTCCTGGCATCCACGAGTCGGAGGTGGCAGCAGCCGTCGAGGAGGTGGCCTGCCGTCACGGCAATGCGTTGGCCTTCCCGACGATAGCCACCGTGCAGGGGCAGGTGCTGCATAATCACGGCTTTATTCACGATCTGAAGGATGGTGATATCTTCCTGCTCGACGCCGGAGCCGAGACCAAGACTCACTATGCCGGCGACCTCTCGTCGTCGATGCCTGTAGGCGAACGCTTCACCGAACGTCAGGCAGAGGTTTACAATATTCATCTGCGCAGCTTCTATGCCGCTGTCGACAAGCTGCAGCTGGGCGTGCCTTTCCGTGAGGCCCATATCGCCGCTGCCACAGAGATAGCACGTGGCATGAAGGAGCTGGGACTGATGAAGGGCGATCCTGCTGAGGCTGCCGAATGTGGTGCCTATGCTCTGTTCTTCCCCTGCGGACTTGGCCACATGGTAGGCCTCGACGTACACAACATGGAGAACCTGGGTGAGCAGTACGTGGGATATGCCGATGGACAGGTGAAGTCCAAGCAGTTCGGATTTAAGTCGCTGCGACTGGCCCGTCCGCTGGAAAAGGGTTTCGTGTTCACCGTCGAGCCGGGCATCTACTTCATTCCTGAGCTGATGGACAAGTGGCAAGCCGAGCATCAGTTCGAGGACTTTATCTGCTACGACAAACTGGCACCTTGGCGTGACTTCACCGGCCTTCGCAATGAGCTCAACTATGTCATGACCGACACAGGAGCCCGCCTGCTGGGTACCATCAAGAAGCCTATGACCATCGAAGAGGTCTACGCCGCAAAAGAGAGACCCACCCCCAGCCCCTCCCTGTAATGGAGGGGAGGAGATACTTTGTAGGATGAATAAGGTATGAGTTACAAAACGGCTGCTCCTGACCGATATGAACTGCTCAAAGCGTTTGCAAGGGAGAATCGTAAGAAGTCGACGCTAGCTGAAACGATGCTTTGGGAGCACATCCGGGGTAAGGCACTTGGCGTGAAATTCCTGCGGCAGCATGTTATAGGCGACTATATCGCTGACTTCCTTTCGTGTGAGGGAGGACTCGTTATCGAGGTTGATGGGGGATATCATGCTGAGCGGCAGCAACATGAGGACGACCTCTACCGAGAGAAAGTGCTGGAGAGCATGGGATACCACGTCATACGTTTCACCAACGAGGAGGTAGTAGAAGATATTGATCGAGTTTTAACAGAAATAAAACATTATTTTGATTATGGCGAATGAACAACTTATAAAAGTAACTTCTCCCCTCCATACCAGGGAGGGGGTGGGGGAGGGTCTGCATGGGGCAGGCCTTAAGCATCCCGAAAACCTTAACGGCATGAACGACCGCATACGTCGCTTGCGCCAGCAGAACTTTGACACTCCGACGACGCTCTCGATAGAGCGCGCACTCATAGAGACCGAGTTTTACAAGCAGAACTACGGCACGATGCCTATCGCCGTGCTGCGTGCCCGCAACTTTTACGAAATCTGCAAGAAGAAGACCATTTACATTGGTCCCGACGAGTTGATCGTCGGCGAGCGCGGACCTGTGCCCAAGGCTGTGCCCACGTTCCCTGAGCTCACCTGCCATTCGGTGGAAGACCTGCACACGCTGAACGAGCGTGAGCTGCAGCGCTACACCATCTCGCAGGAGGATATTGATACTTACGAGCGTGAGGTCATTCCCTACTGGAAGGGCAAGACCCAGCGCGAGCGCATATTCAATCACGTCTCGAAGGAGTGGGAGGAAGCCTATCATGCAGGTGTGTTTACGGAGTTTATGGAGCAGCGAGCCGCAGGCCATACGGCGATGGACGGGAAGATGTATCGCGAGGGACTGCTCGACGTGAAGGCCCGCATCGAGAAACGCATCAGTGAGCTCGACTATATCTACGACCCTGAAGCCACCGACAAGCAGCAGGAGCTGGAGGCAATGGCCATCTCGTGCGATGCCGCCATCCTCTTTGCCGAACGGCATGCCGAACTGGCTGAGCAAATGGCAGCCGAAGAAACCGACGAGCAGCGCAAGAAGGAATTACTGAAGATAGCCGACGTATGCCGTTGGGTACCTGCTCATGCTCCACGCGACCTCTGGGAAGCTATTCAGATGTACTGGTTTGTGCATCTGGGCACCGTCACCGAGCTCAACGGATGGGACTCGATGAATCCTGGCCACATCGACCAGCACCTCTTCCCCTTCTACGAGAAGGGAGTTGCCGACGGCACCCTGACTCGCGATCAGGCCAAGGAACTGCTCTCCTGCCTGTGGATCAAGTTCAACAACCAACCCGCTCCTCCCAAGGTGGGTGTGACAGCACTCGAGAGTGGCACTTACAACGACTTCACCAATATTAATATAGGTGGCATCGACCGCAACGGTAACAGCGCTACCAATGAGCTTTCCTACATGATCCTCGAGATTCAGGAGGAGCTTCATGAGCTGCAGCCGGGCCTGTCCATCCACATCGCCAAGAACACCCCCGACGAGTTCTTGCTTGCTGGCATCAAGGTGATTCGTCAGGGGCACGGCTATCCCAGCATTTTCAATCCTGATACTTATGTACAGGAGCTCGTGCGCGAGGGAAAGACGCTCGAGGATGCCCGTGAAGGCGGCTGCTCGGGCTGTATCGAGGTGGGAGCCTTCGGTAAGGAGGCCTATCTGCTCACTGGCTATCTCAATACGCCCAAGATTCTTGAGATCACTCTCAATAACGGCATTGATCCGGAGACGGGCAAGAAACTTGGCTTGGAGACTGGCGACCCGCGTGACTTCAAGAGTTTCGAGGAACTCTACGAGGCCTGGCACAAGCAGATGGTGTACTTCGTCAACCTGAAGCTCTCGGTCAACAACTACATCGAGCGCATGTTCTCGCTCTATGCTCCTGCCACCTTCCTCAGCCTCTATATCGACGACTGCATAGAAAAGGGAAAGGATTACTACAGCGGCGGCGCCCGTTACAACACCACCTACATCCAGTGTACCGGTCTCGGCACCATCACCGACTGTCTCACTACCTTGAAGAAGCACATCTTCGAGGATAAGCGTTACACGATGGAGGAGATATTGGAGGCATGCAGGAATAACTGGGGCCTCTCCCCCGCGAGAAAGGCTACGGGTAGGCGCTTCAGCGGGAATGGGGTTGGGGGTGAGGCTATGCGCCAGTACATCCGCAACCACACACCCTTTTTTGGCAACGACGACCCGTATGCCGATGAGATTGCTGTCCGCGTCTACGACGACCTGGTGAAAGCCATCGAGGGACGCCCCAACACCCGTGGCGGCAAGACTCAGCTTAACATGCTCTCCACCACCTGCCACAACTATTTCGGCTCTGTCTGTGGGGCTACGCCCAACGGCCGCTTCGCTCACTTCGCCATCAGCGACGGCACCTCGCCATCTCATGGCAGCGACACCCACGGTCCTACGGCTGTCATCAAGTCGCTGGGTAAGCTCGACCAGACGAAGAGTGGCGGCACGCTGCTCAACGTACGCTTCGTGCCCCAGCTGCTTAGGCGCGAGGAGGATCAGAAGAAACTGGCCTCGCTCATCCGCACCTACTTCAAGTTTGGTGGGCATCACATCCAGTTCAACATCGTCGATACTGCCACGCTGCTCGATGCCCAGCAGCATCCTGATGACTATCGCGACCTGCTGGTGCGTGTGGCTGGTTACTCCGACTATTTCAACGATATGACCGAGCAGCTGCAGAACGAGATCATCGCGCGTACGGAGAACGATGAATACTGAAAAATAGAACTGACCCTTACCGCAGTTGCTCGTTTAGCAGGTCGCAGAGCAACTGCGGTTTCATGTCAATGTCACCGACGGGAATCTGTCCGACGAGATCCGTGGGATATTTCTCTTCCATTCTCCCTTTGTAGTGGATGCGTAGCTTTGGACCTCTCTTATGCAAGATACTCCTCGGCACCAGTTCGAAATGCTCCACGTCGGCAAGGTCGATTTCCGACATATACCAGCCCCGGCCGAAGACGTAGCCATTGTTGACAATGAGGCTCGTGGCGGTGACGGTCAGGTAAGGCTTGCCTGACCATCTCTCCTTCAGCGTCAGGTACAAGTACAGCAGACTACCCACGCCGAAGAGCAGCAGGCACAGCCACGCCTTCCACGCTTGGCCGCGCCCCTGCCAAAGTGCTAACACCGCCCCTGCGGAAAAGGCAAGCCCGATGAGGATGACGGGCAGCCTCTTCCAGACGGAATGGTAGACTTTGATTTCTTCCATTGCTTGCACTGTTGATGGTTTATCAGAACCCACTTGGAATCTGGACATCGTAGACGGGGACGTCGGTGCCGAAGAGCTGCTGGAACGGCTTGGGCAGGCCCGAGCGCTTCCACAGTTCCTCGACGAAAGTGCCGTCGCCGCGGTCGATCTTTAGCGTGAAGGTGTCGTCATTCTTCCAGGTGATGGTACACTCGTTGTTGTCGCCCTCCTTGATGCAGTTGTCCGACTTGACCACCAACGGTCTGTAGATGACTGCTCCGCCCGTCAGCTGCTGAGGATAGCAGAAGAGGAAGGTGACGTCCTTCTCGCCGTAGACCTTGAAGAGATGAGTCTTCGGGGCGTTCAGGATGCGCTCGCCGTCCACCAGGCCGTAGAAGCCCACCATGCGCCAGCTGCCGGCAAAGCGGTGCGTGGCCTTCTCGTGCTTCATCTGCAGCATCTCGATGCTCCGCACCATCTGCGGCTCCATGTTCTTGCGGTCGTAATACTCGGTGATGAACTCGTTCATCGGGAAGACGGCACCCTCGTAAGGGCGCAGGTTGTTGTACCACTTCAGCGTGAAGCGGTCGTCGTAGCCGTCGTAGATGCGGGTGCCCCGTCCGTTCTCGCCCACCGGCACGTCGCCAGTACAGCTGTAGGGGTGCGGCTCGTCCATCCGCATAGAGTAGACGTAGTCCTGCGGCGTGTTCTTATGCACCATCAGCGTCATGGGGACGTAGTCGGTGCTGAGTTTGTACTGCACCATCTCGGGCACGTGGTCAGGGCGTCCGTTTTCGTAGCCTAAGCGTTGTAACTTGAAGAGCCCGCGAGGGGCCACGTTCTGGGCCGTCAGGCCTGTGGCGGCCATCAGCATGACGGCCAGGAGTGTTGTGAGTCTTTTCATTTTCTTGTTTGTTTTATGGTTTGTTACTTCTTAGTCTTTTTCAGTCGTATGACGGACGGAAAGTCAATGTCGTCGATGTTGCGTAGCCTCTCGTAGCCTGGACATTCGGCGTAGAAGCGTGTGGCCTTGCGCGGCACCCAGAAGGAGAAGCGGCCGGCGGAGTCGGTCGGTGCGCCCGCCCCTGCACCATAGATGCCCACCCAGGCACCGGCTATCGGTTTGTCATCCTGGTCAACGACGGTGCCTGTATAATGATTCAGCGTTTGTTGTAGCGCCGGATGCTGGCTGACGTAGGCATCGCTGAGCGTGTCGGGCTTAGTCTTCAGCTCCAGCACCGGGCAGTCGATGTCAAAGGTCTGTTTCGCTCCATAAATGCTCCATGTGCTTTCATGGGTGACCAGTTCGCCCCGCTGGTAGTAGAACTGCTTGGGTCTGTGGTTGATCAACCGGCACAGGGAGTCGGGCAGCTGCTGTCCGTTGGTGATAACGACGATGGAGTCGTTGTCCTTGCGGGGCGGCTTGTCGACGGCTATCAGACTGGCCACTACCTGCTGGAACGCGTTGCCGATGAGTGAGTCCTTGCGGCTCACGTTGCCTGTGGCGACGGCTCCCTTCAGGTCGTTGACAAAGCTGACGAGCGCGTTCTTCTCGCTGTGCGACTTGGCCCGCCGACCGTCGATGAAGAACTCCCACTTCGTTCCGTCCAGGATAAACACCTCGCGGTCCTCGGCATCGTGGAAGGCCGATGTCCAGATGGCCCGCAGCATCCACGCCTGATCGTTGCTGACGGGGAGCGAGGCGATTTTCACGGCAGGTGCCACATAGTCCTTTGGACGCTTCCGCAGTTCCCACTTCGAGTGGGTCTTGTCTATATTCCTCAGTTTGTGCAAAGCCCTGTATGTGGCATGCCAGAGGCTTTTCTCTACTTCGCGGTAGACGAGGGCGTGGGCCACGGAGTCGTAGGTCAGCGTCCATTCTGTTGAGAACGACGGTATGCACTCCACGCCGAAGGCTGCTCCCTGCGGCATCAGCAGCCGTGTCTTCTCTTGGTCGTACAGCACTGTCTGCGGATTCTCTTTCCGCCACGCCTCATCTTTGCTGTGTACCCAGATGAGTTTGCCCTGCGCCTGTCCTGCCATCGGCAGTAGCATCAACATTGCGGCTATCAGCCATTTTCCTGTTCTGTTCATTGTCATAATGCAATTCTCATTCATTGTCGTTTTGAGGAATCACTGTTTCCAGTTCTTCGGTATCCAGTATTCGCCGTCCACTTCGAGCCGCAGGACGTAGAGCGTGCCGTCGCGGTCGAGGTCGGCCATCAGGAAGCTCGACTCGGCAATCTCGTTGACCAGCAGCTTGGTGGTGTTCCTCACGCCGCTCAGCTTGAAGTGGCGGTCGGTGTACTCCAGCACGCAGCACTGTGTCGGGTTCTCGTCCAAGTGGCGGTTGGCGGCGTCGAGCAGCGTGCGGTAAAGGGCAGCAGCGCCCTCATCGGCCTTAATGACGTAGAGTGTGCCGCGCGACTCGCTCTTCCCTTTCGACTTCGGCAGCAGGTAGTCCGTATAATAATAGGTGGTGGCCTTGTCCACCGGCTGACCGGCCTCATGGCGGTAGTGTACGGGCGTCTTCCGGGCGTTGAGGGTGCCAAGCAGACTGTCCAAGGGCGCGATGACGAAGTGGTAGTACGTGCCCTGCGCCTCGTTCAGTTGGGTAGCCATGGCGATGAGGTTGCCGTGGTGCTGCACGTAGTCGAACATCACGGCCTCGCGGGCACCGAAGTACATGCGGCGGTTGTTGCCCTGCAGCAGGTTGTAGAAGTTGCGCTCCTGCAGCATATAGGGGTTGCGGTAGAGGTAGGCGTGCGTCTTCTTGAAGTCGTTGTAGTCGTTGGTCCACGTGCTCGACGCGTCGGCCACGCGGGTCAGGTCGAGCACGTAGTCGTCGTTGTTGCCGTAGCCGCGCATGGCGATGGAGTAGGTGATGGTGTCGTTGCCGTTGCGGTGACACTCGTAGCGGTAGGACTCCACGGCGTGGCGGGCCAGACTGTCGAGGTAGACGCAGACCGTATTGGCCAGCGGCAGGTCATGGTCGAAGGCCACGTTCCAGCGCCGCGACAGGTGGTACTTGTCGTTGATGCGCGACACCGACACCTTGGCGCCGTGGGCCGTGAAGTCGTCCATCAGCCGGTTCATCCACAGCCCCTGAGCCGTCGAACCGACGGTGCCGACGGTCAGCATGAGCAGCAAATTGAGTATTCGTCTCATAGGCTTATTCCGATTCAAAGAGTTCTTGGTTCATGATGGCCAGAGCCGTGCGCAGTTCTGCACCCTGCTGCTGCACGGCGGCCATGTCGATGTCGAGCAGGTCGGCGGCAGGGTCGTTCACTTCGGTCATAGGCGTTTCAACGGGCTTTGTCTCCATCGTGCTGCGTTTTTTTGCCTTACGAACCTTGCGCACAGGCTTGGGAGCTTCAGCGACGACGGCCATCTGTTGCGTCGTTTCCTCCTTAGCCTGTTGCACCGTGGGCTTCGGGGCGGGCACTTCCGTCGTCGCCACCATCTCAGGTTGGCTTTCACTTTCAGGCATATACCACCAGAGTCCCAACAGCAGTAGTATTGCTGCCGCAGCTGCCATCCACCAGCGATGCTGAAAGCTACTGGAGGGAACTTCGCAGTGGCCTCCAGTGGTCCCGGGATTGTATTTACTAACTTTGCAAATTTTCTCGTCAGCCGTCTGCCTGAATCCCCTGAACATCACGGCATGCGCCGCCCACTCTTCGGGAATGTCCGTCTGCTCGCAGAAGTAGTCGGTCAGCAGCCGTTCCTCCTGTTCGCTGGTTTCGCCCGCCATGAACCGGTCGAGCAAGTCGTTTATCTGTTTGTCTGTCATCATCGCTGTTTATTGATTAGTTCTATCATCCGTTTCCTGGCTTTCGAGAGCGTGCCCCGCACCGACGACTCCGTCATTCCTGTGATGGCTGCAATCTCGGCGAAGCTCATGTCCTCTACGTTGCGCATCTGCAGCACCGTGCGCCAGTTGTAGGGCAGTTGTGCCATCGCCTCGGCAAACAGGCAGTCGGTCTCGGTCGTTTCCAGTCGTCGCTGTGGCGTGTCGTCTGTGTGGTCGCCTTTCCACCTCAGCAGTTGCAGCAGGGGGTGCCGTCGCTTCTGTCGCCGCCTGTTCTGTGCCAGGTTGCGGGCCGAGGTGGCTGCGTAGGCCATCAGCCGCTCCTTGTCGCCATCCAACTGGTCCAGCCGTTCCCACATCCTCAGCATCGCCTCCTGCGCCACGTCCTCGGCCTCCTCGTTGCCGACCACTGCCGTCGCAGCCTCCACGGCTCGCCGCCGCAGTTCTGCCGCCCAGGATATGTAGGTCTGTCTGTCCATCTGCTACTATATACACCAAAGTTTGCGAAATGCTACGCAAAAATAGCATTTTCTTTGGGAATATCCAAAAAAAAAGCTACCTTTGCAACAAAAACAGGAAGAAATGCTTATTTTCGACATCAAGCGATATGCCGTCAACGACGGGCCGGGCATACGGACGACACTCTTCATGAAGGGGTGCCCACTGCGCTGCGCGTGGTGCCACAACCCCGAAAGCTGGACACCCCAGCCGCAACTGCTCTACAAGCAGTCGAAGTGTATAGGCTGCCAGACCTGCATTGCCGCCTGCCAGCAGCAGGCTCTGACGCTCACGCCCGCAGGCATCGTCGTCGACAAGTCTTTATGTTTGGTTTGTGGCAGGTGTACGGAGGAATGTCCTACAACGGCGTTGGAGATCTGTGGACGTGAGTGGACGATGGGCGCGCTGATGGCTGAGATAGAGAAAGAGCGCGACATCATGGAGGACAGTGGGGGAGGGGTGACCCTCTGTGGAGGCGAGCCGCTGATGCATCCTGCCTATACACTCGAACTGCTCCGTGAACTGGGTCTCCGAGGCTTTCATCGTTGTGTCGACACTACGCTCTATGCCTCTCGCGAGGTCGTCGCTGAGGTTGCCGACGAGTGCGAGCTCATGCTTGTCGACTTGAAACTGATGGACAGCCGGAAGCATCAGCTGTATACGGGAGTCCCCAACGAGCTCATTCTGCAGAACATCCGTTTCCTGGCCGAGCAAGGTCGTCCTTTCGTCATCCGTATCCCCCTCATCGATGGTGTGAATGCCGACGAGGAGAATATGGAGTCCACAGCACAATTCCTCAAAGCGCTTCCTTGGGAGCAGCGCACTGTTAATCTGCTTCCCTATCATGACGTAGGCAAGGACAAGCATCGGCGTATGTGGAGCACCTACAATCCCCAAGGTCTCCCGATGGCAGCTCCGTCAGAAGCACTCCAGCAGCGATGCAAGTCTCTATTAGAGTCGCATGGCCTTCAAGTCATCATCGGAGGCTAGTTTCGCCTCCATTTCGCATTTTGGGGGAGATACCTGTATGCCACACACCTACCGAGTGATTATTTTTCCTGAAATCTTTTGGTGGTTTGGGATTTTTATCCTATCTTTGCACAAAGAAATAAACGAGAGGTCATGAGCACACAGACGATGACACGACTGATAGCCGAGTACTTCAAGACGCAGCCCGTCCTGAAGGCATGGTTGTTTGGGTCCTATGCTCGTGGTGAAGAAACGCCGGAGAGCGATGTTGACATCCTTTTCACGCCTGACATGTCTCAGCACTTCAGCCTTTTCACTCTCGGAGGGATGTATATGGATTTGAAGGATTTATTAGGGCGAGAGGTGGATTTGGTACCTGAAGGTTCCTTATTGCCCTTTGCGCTCGAAACGGCAGAACATGACAAAAAGCTGATTTATGAGAGAGATTCTTAGAGACAAGAACCGCTTGGAACACATTCTGGAACAAATATGCAATGCGGAAAAAGCAGCAGAAGGTTTTACCTTTGAACAGTTCTGTAACGATTCTATCCGATTTGCTGCTATATCCTATTATACGATGGTAATAGGTGAGGCTGCCTATATGTTAACTAAAGATTTCAAGGAGTCTCATCCCATGACCCCTTGGCGTCAGATAGAAGGCATGCGTCATCACATTGTACATGGTTATTATCAGGTAAGGAAAGATATGCTTTGGAATGTTATTATCAATGACCTGCAGCCACTGAAAGAACAGATAAAGCAATATTTAAGTGAACTATAATCAAAATTGTGGAACCTCTAATAACTGATATGCAAGCGAATCGAGCCTTCGCAAGTATAGTATAGTTCGTTGAGAGATTACAAACCCCTTGCTCACAAATAGAGTGGGCAAGGGGCTTTGCTATAGGATGTCAGTAATCTATTCAATGGCGGGCACCTCAATCTGGGAGCCGTAGCGGTGGTACTCGTTGGAGATGGACTGCTCCTTGATGTAGAGCGCCAGCTCGACGCGGCCGTTGCGGACAGGCAGCGACTGGGCGATGTAACGGTCGGCAAAGGCTGCTGCGGTGAATACCTCGTCGGGCACCTGGCGGGAGATGGTGCGTATGCGCTCGTAGTTCTTGATGCTGCTTACGAAGGCTGTCTGGCTCTCCTGCTTGATGTTGCCTGTGAGCTGGCTGAACAGCGGATGACTGGAATCAACAGAGATGGTGAGCGGAGTGCCCACGGTCTGTGCTGCCAGCTGCACCATCTGGATCTGCTCGAGGGTCTCGTCGCCGAAGAGACGGAACACCATACCCCGCTTGAGCGGCAGATAGCGGAACACGTTCTGCTCGCCGCGTATCTTGGGCTGGATATTGCGGGCATGCTTGAACTCGCGCTCGTACCACTCGGCATACGACTGGCGGTAGTCGGTGCTAGACCCAGGTTTGTCGGTGATGTTCATGAACTGCATGCAGTAGTTGGGACCACCTGCCTTGAGGCCGGGACCGAAGGCTGAGAGCTTCATGCCGCCGAAGGGCTGACGATTGACCACTGCACCCGTGATACCTCTATTAATATATAGGTTGCCGGCCTCGATATGGTTCTTCCAGTAGCGCTGCTCCTGCTCGTCGAGCGACTGCAGACCGCTGGTGAGTCCGTAGTCGAGCCCGTTGACCAGTGCCACCGCCTCTTCAAGCGTGTCGAAAGGAGCTACGGCGAGTAACGGAGCGAAGAGCTCAGTGCGGAAGGTGAACGATTCGGGCTTGACATCGACCTTGATGGTAGGACGGAGGATGAACTTCTTCTCGTCGACGAACTTAGGAGCGATGAGCCAGCGCTCGCCAGGCTCCAGACGGAAGGCCTGCTCCAGCTTGTCGTTCTTGTTGGTGATCATAGGACCGACGATGTTGCCTGGATTCCATACGCCTCCCACCTTCAGCGACGAGGCACAGTCCTTGAGCTTCTCGAAGAACTCGGGATTGTCGTAGACGGAGCGTTCGACGAGCATCAGCGAGCATGCCGAGCACTTCTGTCCGGCATTGCCGAAGGCCGAACGGCAGGCATTCATGATGGCGTGGTCGCGGTCGCCCTTGGCTGAGAGGATGATGACGTTCTTTCCGCCCGTCTCAGCTGAAAGGGGCTTGCGTGGGTTGGCATGTGCGATGGTCTGAGCCGTCTCCGTGCCACCCGTGAGGATGATATGCTTGACGATGGGAGAGGAGGTGAGCAGCGGTGTGGCCTCACGGTCGGTGATGACCACCTGCAGGGCTTCGCGAGGAACGCCTGCCTCCCAGAAAGCCTTTGCGAAGAGCCAGGCCACAGGAGCTGCTACGGTGGCAGGTTTCAGTATGCAGGTGTTGCCGCTGGCAAGGGCAGCTACGACGCCTCCACAAGGAATGGCACAGGGGAAGTTCCAGGGCGAGAGGACGAGGACGGTGCCTTTGGCCTTCATCTCGATGTCGTCGAGAGCAGCATATTTCTTCATCGTAGTGGTGTAGAAACGGCAGTAGTCGATGGCCTCCGACACCTCGACATCGGCCTCCTCGATGGTCTTGCCAGTGATGGCGCACATCGATCCGCAGAGGTCGCCACGCATCTGTCCGAGGATATTGGCAGCACGGTACATCACCTTATGGCGCGTCTCAATGGAGGTGCTGCGCCAGTTGCCCGGGTCTCTGTCGGCTATCTCGAGGATCTGCTCTGTCTGGGCTTTGTTGGCACGCGACATCTCGCATACTTTGACATCGCCTTCCTGCGAGCGGTCGTAGTATTCAGCGTGATCGTCATTGAACACCAGCTCTCCGCCAATCTGCGTGGGCAGCAGGTCGCCCGGCTTCCAGTCCCCCCAAGAGGCCTGCGCGAGAACATTCTCCCCTCCTTGGGCAGGAGAGACCTTCCACTTCGCGAAGATCTTCTCCACCCACTGCTGGTTGCAGAAGCGGTCGAAGTCGGTGTCGGGCTCGTTGATCATCTCGTCCTGCGGCTCCTGACCGACATAGGGCTTGTTGCGATCCTGGGTGCGGGTAGGCGTATGGTCGAGGTGGTCCTTCATGTTGTAGGCATCAATGAACTGCTGTTCCAGCTCTTTCCATTCCTTGGTGTCAGGCAGCAGCGAGAAAGAGTGGGTGAGGAAGTTGTCGGGAGCGGTGTTCTCGTCCATGCGGCGCACAAGGTAAGAGATGGCGTTGAGGAAATGCTCCTTCTTGACCACCGGCGTATAGAGGATGACATGATTGCCCAGCTTCTTCTGAGCGCGCCAAACATGGTTGGCCATACCTTCGAGCATCTCGAAGCAGAAGCAGTCCTTCGGTGTCTGGTACATTTGCGTGAGCAGGTAGGCATAGGAAATGGTGAAGAGGTTGTGTGAGGCCATGCCGATGTGGAGCACACGTGCGTTCTCGGGCTTCAGTCCACGTTCGATGATGTGCAGGTAGTTGGCATCGACCTCCGTCTTGTTGCTGCGGACGGGGTTAGGCCATCCGCGCAGGTCGCTGACGATATTCTCCATATCAAGGTTGCAGCCCTTCACGATACGCATCTTGATGGGTGAACCGCCTTCCTCTACACGCTTGCGGGCAAACTCGAGCAGCTCCGACTGGAAGCCCCAGGCATCAGGCAGGTAGGCCTGTACGACGATGCCGGCCTCGTAGTTCTTGAACTGAGGCAGCGAGAGCACATCCTTGAAGAGCTTCATGGTGAGGTGAGCATCCTTGTACTCCTCCATATCGAGGTTGATGAACTTCGGACGTGTCACCCCGTCAGGAGTGGTGTAGGGGTTGTCGATGGCAGCCTGGTAGAGTGCCGACATTCGGCGTATGAGCTCTGGGAAGCACTCCCGATAGTTCAATGCGTGTGTCTGGGCATAGATGCCGGAAATCTTGACGGAGATATAGTTGATGTCGGGCTCCTTCAGCGCCTCGAGATACGACTCATAGCGCTTGTCGGCCTCCTCATTGCCCAGCACCACTTCGCCCAGCAGGTTGACGTTCTGTCCGATGTCCTCCTGGAATCGCGTAGCCAGGTGCTTCGTCAGGTTGGGACGTGCTGCATTGATGATGACACGACTGGTGTCGCGACGCAGACGCCACTTGATGATAGGCACTGATGCCCAGTTGAACAGGGGCAGGTATGCGAACTTCTGGTACATCCAGAACAGGGCGTGGTCAGTGGAGTTGAGGAACTTAGGAATGCCGTACTGGTCGATGAGGTCTTTGACGCGAACGGCCAGCTTCTGGGTGTCGCGTACCTGGCTGGTCTCGTCGAGCATGCGCACGATGAACTTCTTGTCACTTGGCGTGGTGACCATCGTGCCATACATGTGCTGCTCGTTCTTCTCCAGCTTTGTCAGTCCGGAATAGCTTTCGTCGTAGAGCTTTCTCATCCAGGCAAAGACTTCCTGAATAGTTGGTAGATGTTGTTCTTCCATTGTTTTAAGGTTTTATGGTTTATTGGTATTGTTTCTGATGTGCAAAAATACGAAATAATCCGTGATATGGCTCTATTCTGCGTACTAATTATTGTTAATTGCCTGTGCTTTCGGCTCCTTATTCCTTAGAAAATGGCGGGAAGTGAATAAAAAAGCGTACCTTTGCAGCCGCGTATGAAGAAAGAAGAACTGAAAGCAGCCTTGTTCGACCTCGATGGTGTGGTGATCGACACAGAGACGCAGTACTCCGTGTTCTGGGGCAGCCAGTGCCGCCTGTATCATCCTGAGCATCCTGGCCTGGAGAACGAGATCAAAGGTCAGACATTGGATCAGATCCTCGATATGGGGTGGAGCGGTGAGCTGGAGAGCGAGCGTCAGGTACTGGTAGAACGCCTGAATGCCTTTGAAGCTCAGATGCAGCTGGACTACCTGGAGGGCTTCCTGCCCTTTATCTCCGACCTGCGACAGCATGGGATGAAGACGGCTGTGGTGACGAGCAGCAACCGCTTGAAGATGGAGAATGTGTACAGGCAGCATCCTGAGTTCCAGCAGCTCTTCGATGCCATCCTCACCAGCGAGGACTTCGCTGAGAGTAAACCATCGCCCGACTGCTATCTGCGGGCTGCCCAGCGTTTCGGTCTTGAGAGAGATGCTTGTGTGGTGCTGGAAGACAGCGTCAACGGACTGCGCTCAGGACGTGCGGCAGGAATGATGGTGGTGGGACTCGTCACAACAAATCCATTGGATGTGGTACGTCCGTTAAGCGATTGTCAAATAAAAGATTATACTAATTTCGATTATAAAACATTGAACGAATTATGGCAGGCTATCTAGTAAGCGATGAGCGCAAAGTGACTACCCATCGCTTCATTGAGATGAAACAAAAAGGAGAGAAGATCTCCATGCTCACTTCTTATGATTTTACTACCGCAGGCATCGTCGACCGTGCCGGCATCGACGGCATTCTCATAGGCGACTCGGCATCGAACGTGATGGTGGGCAATCATACAACTTTGCCCATGACCGTTGACCAGATGATCTATCATGCACGTGCTGTGGTGAACGGCGTGAAGCGGGCACTTGTGGTCTGTGACATGCCTTTCGGCAGCTATCAGACTGGCGAGCACGATGGTGTGGCAAACGCTATACGCATCATGAAGGAGAGCGGTTGTGACGCCCTGAAACTGGAGGGTGGCGTAGAGATTCTGCCTACTGTCAAGCGTATTCTCGATGCCGGTATACCCGTGATGGGACATCTGGGACTGACTCCGCAGTCGATCAATAAGTTTGGCACTTATGCCGTACGTGCGAAGGAAGAAGGCGAAGCCAAGAAACTGGTGAGCGACGCACAGGCGCTGGCTGAGGTGGGATGCTTTTCCGTCGTATTGGAAAAAGTGCCTGCAGCGCTGGCCAAGCAGGTGACGGCTTTGCTGCCTGTTCCTACCATCGGTATCGGAGCCGGTCCGGAGTGTGACGGACAGATATTGGTCGTGGCCGACATGCTGGGAATGACACAAGGCTTCTCGCCACGGTTCCTGCGTCGCTATGCCGACCTGAACGCTGTGATGACCGATGCCATTGGCCAGTATGTCACAGATGTCAAGAACGGAGAATTCCCTAACGAGAAAGAATCCTATTGAGAATGGACAAGATAGGACGATACGAGTTTCTGGCTGAGCCCTTCCATTGCGACTTCAGCGGACAGATCTTCATGGGTCACCTGGGCAACCACATGCTCAATGCAGCCGACTTCCATTCTACGGACAGGGGATTTGGCATGAGCTATCTGAACACCATCCAGCGGACTTGGGTGCTCTCGCGCCTGGCTATCGAGATGGAGGAGATGCCCCGGCAGTATACGCGTTTCAATGTTGAGACGTGGGTGGAGAGCGCGATGCGCTTCTTCACGAACCGCAACTTCCGCGTGGTGTCTGCTGATGGTGAGCATGTGTTCGGATATGGACGCAGCATCTGGGCAATGATCGACACGGAGACACGCCAGCCTGCTGACATCTTTGCCATCGATCATGGGGCTATCAACGACTGGGTGGTGAGCGACAAGGAATGTCCCATCGCCAAAGGCGGACGAGTGAAGATGGGTAATGATGCTGAGCCTGTGCGCTCCATCGACACTTATTATAATGATGTGGACATCAACGGACATGTCAATTCGGTGAAGTATATCGAGCATGTGCTTGATCTGTGGCCTGTCGAGTGGTATCGCGAGCATAGCATTCGCCGCTTCGAGGTGGCCTATGTTGCTGAGGCTCATGGTGGCGACAAGCTCTCGTTCTTCCGCGAGCAAGTTGAAGAGAATGCCTTCAATGTTCGTATCGTGAAGTCGGGTGGAGTAGAGGTGGCCCGTGCTGCCGTGCATTTTGTTTGAATCGTGAAACAACTATAAAAAGACAATCGTATGAAAAAGTGTTTTATATCAGCTATCATGGCGCTGACAGCAATGGCTGCTCAGGCGCAGACTGCCTACAACATCAGCGGAACGGCAAGTCCTGAGATAAAGAAAGTCTATCTCTTTTATGTGGAGAAACGTCGTAGTATCGTTGATAGTGCCGAAGTCAAGTCGGGCTCGTTCCAGCTGAAGGGTTCACTGCCTCAGAATGCCATTCTTGCTGTGGGAACGTCCGACCATGCTGCTCTTTTCTTCAACGATGGCACTCCGCTCAAGGTCTCTCTTCCTGACCTCACCTTGAAGGGCTCAGCTCTCAACGAGAAGCTCAATGGCTATGACCGTGAGATGACACCCATCGACGACGAGATTAATTCGATTATGACAAAGGCTCGTGCAGGTCAGTTCTCTCAGGCGCAGATGGATTCTGTGGTGAACGTCTACCAGTCATTGTCTGAAAGAAAAGAAGCCCGCCAGATAGCAATCGTCCGCGAGAACCTTGATAACATGATTCCTGTCATCTACCTTGGCGACTTGGTACATAGCTTGAGTTATGAACAGCTGAAGGAGTTCTGCAATGAGAGCCGTCCATACTACAACCATCAATCTATGCTTACGTTGATTATGCAGCGGGATAATCTGGCAAAGCGCCAGCCCGGCATGATGTTCACCGACATGACCATCCCCGATATGGACGGCAAGGAGCATAAGCTGAGCGAGTGGCTAGGTAAGGGACAGTATGTGATGATCGACTTCTGGGCATCATGGTGTGGTCCCTGCCGTCAGGAGATGCCTAATGTGGTGGCCAACTATACCAAGTATCATGAGAAGGGCTTCGAGATTATCGGCATATCCTTCGACCGTACTGCTGAGCCTTGGAAGAAATCCGTTGAGCAGATGAACATGAAGTGGCCGCAGCTCAGCGATCTGGGCTATTGGCAGTCGGCTGCTGCAGGAGTGTATGGCATCAACTCGATTCCTGCCAGCATCCTCTTCGATGGTAGTGGAAAAATCATTGCTACCAATCTGCGTGGCGAGAAACTGGGCGAGAAGTTGAAGGAGCTTTACGGCTTCTGATTAGCGGTCAGTGAGTTGGTCGAGTAATAGGCGGATATAATTGCGCTGCCAGTCACGATGATGGAATCGTTCCTCGTCGTGTTGCAGCAGGTCTAAATCGATAGGAACTAATCCCTGGCGACGCATAGAGTCAGTGCGTCCCAGGGATTTTTCTATTTCCTTCAGGCTGAGCGTGAGTTGCTCGCTGTCAAGAATGGTCTCTGCCTGCACCAATTGGTTGAGGTAGAGCATGCCTTTGGCACTTGACTTGCCCACGGGCTCCGTCCATATCTCTTCTGTATAGCAAGTTGAGGAGAGTATCTGCGCCATTGCCTCACGGGCTTGGCGCAGATGTTCTTCTTGATGGTAGTTACTGGCCAGAGATATGAGTACCTTATGCATTATTTTTCTGTTGCTTGGCGATACGATCCTTTACCTTGAACACATAGGCATCGATGGTGGCGATGGCTACGATGTTGACCACATCGCGCACAGAGGCATCGAAGTCTACGAAATGTATGGCCTTGTTCAGTCCCATCTGGATGGGGCCAATGATTTCGGCATCGGCTCCCAGCATCTGTAACATCTTGTAAGAAGAACGGGCACTGGTCAGGTTGGGGAAGACCAAGGTGTTGACATCTTTTCCGCAAAGGCGGGAGAAGGGGTACTGCTCGTCGCGCAGCTCTCGGTCGAGGGCAAATCCAATCTGCATCTCACCGTCGATGGGCAGGTCGGGATATAGCTCGTGTAGCTGTTCGACGGCATGTTTCACTTTTAGTGCGCCATCACTGGTGGAACTGCCAAAGTTTGAGTGACTTATCATGGAGATGACAGGCTTCTCGTTGAAGAATCTCACTGCTGTTGCTGCCAGCTTGCCAATGTCCACCAGCGTGTCAGTGTCAGGGTTTTCATTCACCAGCGTATCGGCAATATAGAGTGTGCCTCGAGGCGAGTTGATGATATGCATGGCTCCGAAATGCTTGTACTCAGGACGGATGCCGATGACCTCCTTCACCACCTTCACCGTGTTGGAGTACTTAGTGTAGAGACCTGTGATGAAAGCGTCGGCCTCGCCTGTCTCCACCATCATCATGCCAAAGTAGTTGCGCTCGAACATCTTGTCGTTGGCTTCCTTGAAAGTGTAGCCTTCGCGCTGGCGCTTCTCAGTGAGAATACGGGCGTAGCGCTCCCTGCGCTCCTGCTCAGAGGGATGGCGCAGATTGACAATCTCGATGCCTTCGAGCGAGAGGTCAAGACTCTTCGCCATCTTGGCAATCACCTCGTCGTTGCCGAGGAGAATAGGATAGCAGATGCCTTCGGCCTTAGCCTGGACGGCAGCCTTGAGCATCGTGGGATGGACGGCTTCAGCAAATACTACGCGCTGTGGATGGGCGGCTGCAGTGGCGTAGAGCTTCTGGGTGAGCTTGGTCTCTTGTCCCAACAGCACACTCAGCGAGTCTTTGTACTGCTCCCAGTTGGTGATGGTCTTACGGGCAACACCACTATCGATGGCTGCACGGGCCACAGCGGCAGACACCTCCGAGATGAGTCGGGGGTCGACGGGTTTGGGAATGAAATAGTCGCGGCCGAAGTGCAGGTTGTTTACCTTGTAGACATCATTCACCACATCGGGAACAGGTTGCTTGGCCAGATCGGCAATGGCATGGACGGCAGCAAGCTTCATCTCCTCGTTGATAGCAGTGGCATGAACATCGAGGGCACCACGGAAGATATAGGGGAAGCCTATCACATTATTAATCTGGTTTGGATAGTCAGTGCGGCCTGTTGACATCAGCACGTCAGGGCGAGCATCCATCGCATCTTCATAACTGATTTCAGGAACGGGATTGGCAAGGGCGAAGATAACAGGATCCTGAGCCATCGAGCGAACCATATCTTTAGTCAGCACATTGCCTTTCGACAGTCCCACGAAGACATCGGCACCACTGACTGCTTCAGCCAGGGTCTTGATGTCGGTTCTGCTGGTGGCAAAGAAGCGCTTCTGCTCGTTCAGGTCCTCACGTGCAGTGCTGATGACACCCTTCGAGTCGAGCATGACGATGTTTTCCTTCTGAGCGCCAATGGCCATATAGAGCTTGGTGCACGAGATGGCTGCTGCGCCGGCACCATTCACCACGATACGCACTTTGCGAATGTCCTTGCCAATGACCTCCAGGGCATTCTTCAGTCCGGCAGCCGAGATGATGGCTGTACCGTGCTGGTCGTCGTGCATCACGGGAATGTCGAGTGTGCGCTTCAGACGCTCCTCGATGTAGAAACATTCGGGTGCCTTGATATCTTCGAGGTTGATGCCTCCGAAAGTGGGGGCAATGCGCTCCACTGCCTCACAGAACTTCTCTGGGTCTTTTTCGTCTACCTCAATGTCGAAGACGTCTATGCCACCATATATCTTGAAGAGAAGTCCCTTGCCTTCCATCACTGGTTTGCCGCTCATCGCTCCGATGTCGCCAAGGCCGAGTACTGCCGTTCCGTTGGAGATGACAGCTACCAGGTTGCCCTTGTCTGTATACCGATAGGCATCGTCTGGGTTCTGCTGAATCTCCAGGCATGGATAGGCTACCCCAGGCGAATAGGCCAGCGAGAGGTCTGTTTGTGTACGATAAGCCTTCGTGGGCTTCACTTCAATCTTTCCAGGACGGCCGGACTGATGATAGGCCAGTGCCGCCTCTTTAGTAATCTTCACCATTTTGTGTCTATGTTTTGAAACGGCTGCAAAGGTACGAAAAAACGCAAGAAATACAAAAGAAATCTCTTTTTCTTTCTTATTTCACCAGATTATTAGATAAAAAACTCGCGTTCAGCAAAAATAATTCGTTCTTTTTGCTTTCACTTCATCGATTTTTTCGTACCTTTGCACCCAATTAAGAATAAAAATGTCAGACGGAAACAGCACAACATACAGGCTGCAGCTTAAGGAGCGTATCGTTGATATCGCTATGCGTGCTTTCACCAGACGGGGAATCCGTGCGGTGAGGATGGATGATATTGCCCGTGAGCTGGGCATTTCGAAGCGAACACTCTACGAAATATACGATAATAAGGAAGAGCTCTTGTATGCTGGCGTGGAGAAATATCGGGTAGCCAATGAGCAGGCCTTGCTAGATGATCTGGGCAAGATGTCAAATGTCATCGACATCGTTCTTTATTCTTTTCATACGAAGGTGGACGAGTTCAAAAGGACCTCTCCCCAGTTTTATACCGACTTGGAGCGCTATCCTCAGGTGATGAGCATGCTGTCGAGAGCTAAGAACCATAATCGTGAGCGACTGATGGAAGTCTTGAAGCGAGGAGTAAGCGAGGGCTTCTTCCGTGATGACGTGGATTACGACATCGTTGTGCTCCTTTTCGAGGCTATTGGTATTCAGGTCATGGGGAACCATCTTTACGAGAGGTTTGACATCGAACAGCTGTTCCTTAACATGGTGTTCCCTTCTGTTCGTGGAATCTGTACTTTGCGAGGTATTGAAGTACTTGATCGGCGATTGAGGGAAGAGTCGTTAGGACAGGGTTTTGGAGCAGACCGTTCGGATAAGGAGGGACAACCGTGAATCAAATCGCGCGTACATTTATTCTTATAGGACTGATCGTCGCAATCTTGTTGGCACTCCATTTCCTTCCAAAACTGTATTTGGGTGAGACAGAGCTGCGAAGAGTGAATCTGTTGAGCGACATCCTTCCGGAAGTGCATGAGGATGACCTTGAAGTGATACCTGTAGTGCCTGAGATACCACAGCCAGCAGTAGCTATCGCTGTACCGGCATCTGTTCCAGGGCAGGATAGTACTAAGGCAAGTCGCACTGACAGGGAAACAGTTGATCCCAGCCTTCCTCCGATGCCGATGCCAGATAGTTCAGCAGCTGCTCAGACGCAGGAAACGGTGGCAGTAGCTGTCAACGACTCTGTCACAGATGGCACGACACCTATCCTCGACTATTCGCAGGGTCAGCCGGGAGGTATGTATCATTTCTACCAGACATTGGCTCAGGTTGGTCAGCTGGGACGTCCCGTGCGTATCGCATACTATGGTGATTCGTTTATCGAGGGCGACATTTTCACGGCAGACTTGCGCGAACTGCTCCAGGATCAGTTTGGGGGCAACGGCGTGGGATGGGTCGACTGTGCCAGTCAGGTGAATGGCTTCCGAACCACAGTGAGCCATCATTTCAGCGGCATTCGTGAGTATGAAGTGGTGAAGCGGCCTTTCAGTACTGCCAACCAAGGCATTGCCCAGCGTTATTTCACTGCCTCGGAAGGTGCACGGATTACGCTCAAGGGTGCTAAGGTGCGCCGGCATCTGGCACAGTGGGATAGGGCAATCTTCTATTTGCGTACAGGATCGGGCATGACTCTGCGTACGACGCTGAATGGCGATACGGTGGTGGTCGACAGTGTTCCGGGTTCGCAAAACCTTCAGGCTATCGTACGTACGGCAGGCTATGATCCAAAAGATTCGCTTCAGCGACAGCGCAGTATGAACAGCGTGAGCTACCAGGTCGATAACATCGGCAGCGGATCATTGCTTTATGGCGTGGCGTTGGAGCCAGTGAAGGGTGTGGTGGTCGATAATTTCAGCATGCGTGGATCAGCAGGATATACTTTGGCCAACATCCCATTGGCGACATTGGCTCAGTTTGCCGCACAGCGTCCGTATGATCTCATCGTGGTGCATTTCGGACTGAATGTGGCCAATAGTCGTCAAGGCAATTATTCGGGTTATGCAAAGCAGATGGGGCAAGCCATCGACCACCTGCGCCAGGCCTATCCTCAGGCCAGCATCCTCGTGGTGAGTATGCCTGACCGTGACCAGCGTACTGATGCCGGACTGCGCACGATGCGAGGTGTGGAGTCGCTGGTGGGATATCAGCAGCTCATGGCCAGCGAACATGCTGTTAGCTTCTTCAACCTCTTTCAAGCGATGGGAGGGCGCGAAAGCATGAAGACACTGGTGGAAAGAGGTATGGCCAACAAGGACTATACGCATATCAACTTTAAGGGAGGCAAGTATCTGGCACGCTTCCTCTTCGACAGTATGATGGCAGGCTATCATGCTTATGGATTTTAAGGAAAGGGAATACGATGATAGACAATATATTGCAGCAACTGACATATAATCCTGACGCGCCGCTGATCTTCTCGTCAGGGCTGTTCCTGTTCCTGTTCCTGGGATTCACGTTCGTCTATATGCTGCTGCAGCATACGCGCACTCTTCGACTAATCTTCGTAACAGCATTCTCCTATTATTTCTATTACAAGTCAAGTGGATTCTACTTCTTCCTCTTGGCTGTGGTGACGCTGAGCGACTTCCTGATAGCCAGTCAGATAGATGCCGTCAAGCAACGACGAGCAAGCGACGGATTGGAGGGGGCTGGCAGCACTGCCAAATGGCTGGTGGTGCTGTCGCTGATGGTTGACCTGGGACTGTTGGCTTATTTCAAATACACCAACTTCTTTGCTGGAATGTGGGCGCAGATGGTGGGCTCGAATTTCCAACCGTGGGACATTTTCCTGCCAGTAGGCATCTCGTTCTTCACCTTCCAGTCGATGTCCTACGTGATTGATGTGTATCGGGGTGACCTCAAGCCACTGCCGTCCTTGCTTGACTATGCCTTCTACGTGTCGTTCTTCCCGCAGCTGGTAGCAGGACCTATCGTGAGGGCTCGCGACTTCGCTCCGCAGATACGCAAGCCTCTGGAAATCACTCAGGAGATGTTTGCCCGTGGCGTGTTCTTCATCATGATAGGCTTGTTCAAGAAGGCAGTGATCAGCGATTATATCTCATTGAATTTCGTTGATCGCATCTTCGACAATCCCTCGCTTTACAGCGGTGTAGAGAACCTGCTCGGAGCCTATGGCTATGCCATGCAGATCTATTGCGACTTCTCGGGCTATAGTGATATGGCCATCGGCATCGCCTTGTTGCTGGGATTCCGCTTCCCAATGAACTTCAACGCTCCCTACACCTCGCAGAGCATTACTGATTTCTGGCGCCGTTGGCATATCTCACTCTCTTCGTGGATTCGTGACTACATCTATATCTCTTTGGGAGGCAACCGGAAGGGTAAAGTTCGTCAGTATATCAACCTCATCATCACCATGCTCCTAGGAGGCTTATGGCACGGAGCCAGCCTTAACTTCGTGGCTTGGGGAGGCATGCATGGTATCGCATTGGCCATTCATAAGTGGATGCGTGAGAACATTTTCCATCACGACAAGCACTATGTAAGCAGTGGGCTGCGCAGGGCAGGTGCTGTCCTGCTGACGTTCCATTTCGTGGTGTTCTGTTGGATCTTCTTCCGCAATCATACGTTCGACGCCTCATGGACGATGATCAGCAAGATCCTAACGGACTTCCATCCAGAGCTGTTCCTGCAGGTGGTTGAGGGCTATTGGGCCGTGTTTGCTATGATTGCCTTTGGCTATGTCACACACTTCATCCCTGACCGCTGGACGGAGGGGTGTGTCAGCATCATCAAAAAGGGCGGCATCCTGCTGGCCGCCCTGCTCATTGCCGCTGTAATCTACCTCGTCATTCAGGTGAAGAGCTCGGAGATACAACCATTTATCTACTTTCAGTTCTAGGGTCGTTCATGGCGTGATGCGTATCCAGTCGGCTTCCACCCAGCCACGGTCGCATTTGGGGTCGCTCTCAGCTGCGACAAAGCCGAACTTGGCTCCTATCCATTTGCCTTCCTTCATCTGGAACTCTTCACCACATTCGGTGAATTTCTTGCCATCAGCACTGTAGGAGAAGCGTAGCTTGGAATCATCGACGGCGAGACGCAGGTAGATGTCTTCATGGATGCCTGGGCGATACTCCGTTTTGTCTTCCCAGGTGGGCTTGAGTGTGGCGATGAGGCTTTCTGTTTGCTGTTTGCCCTTATCGGCACCCTTGCAGGTCATCTGCACCAGCTGAAATCCCTGGCCTATACGTCTTACGACCATTGCCGAGTAGTCGAGACCCATCATGATGAGACCTCCAAACTGCCCGTCGGCCTTAGAAGTCATGCGTAGCTTTGTGGTGACGGTGAACTTGTCGGCAGGGGTCTTCTGCAGAAGCATGTTGGGCACTTCCCACAGACTCTTCCATCCCTCATCAAGCTTATGCGTATAAATACGGAGGGTGCCAAATGCTGTGGGCACACCATACTTCTCGTCGTAGTTGGCCTGCCATTGCCATTGTTTGCCTAGGGTGGGGGAGTCGAACTCATCGCTCTCCACGGGGTTGACAATGGTGGAAGATGAGGAGCGTGGCTTCTGATAGGTAACGACGGGTTCGCCCTTCTTACCCATGATGGGCCATCCGCTGCTCCAGTCTACAGGCTGCAGATGAACAACACGGCCGTAGGCTTCCTTGTCCTGGAAGTGCAGGAACCAGTCTTCACCGTATTTCGTGTGTATCCATCCACCCTGATGAGGACCGTTGATGGCCGTCTTGCCCTGAGCCAATACCACTTTGTGCTCGTAGGGGCCAAAGGGTGACTTAGAGCGCATGGCCAGCTGGAAACCTGTGGGCACTCCGCCGGCAGGACAGAGAATCCAGTACCAGCCGTCGCGCTTATAGAACTTAGGCCCTTCGCAGGTGTGGTTCTCGTTGCCGTTGCCATCAAAGACGATGACGGGTTGGCCGATGGCACGCGTACCGTCGGCACTAAGTTCGCGGACGGTGAGCACTGAGGCAAACTTGGCACGTGAGTTCGCCCATCCATTCACGAGGTAACAGCGCCCGTCGTCATCCCAAAGGGGCGTGGTGTCGATGTAGCCCTTGCCTCTGATTACGCACACAGGAGTATCCCATTTGCCGGCAGGATCCTTGGTCTTCACCATGTATACGCCATAATCTGGGTCACCCCAGTAGATGTAGTATTCGCCATTGTGATAGCGGATACTTGGAGCCCACACGCCAGCCCCGTGTTGTGGAGTGCTGAAATGCTGTTGAAGGGCTTCGTCACCTTCATAGAGCGAAGTGAGGGCATGGCCGACAATCTCCCAGTTGACCAGGTCCTTCGAATGCAGAATAGGAAGGCCGGGGATGCACTGGAACGATGATGCCGTGAGGTAATAGTCTTCGCCCGATGGCCCTACGCAGACATCAGGATCACTATAGTCGGCATTGATGACTGGATTCGTGTAGGTGCCATTGCCATTGTCAGGACTCCAAACCAATGACTTGTACTGGGCGAAAGCTGCGACAGGCAGCAAGATCAGGGTACTTAATAGTTTCTTCATAAACGTTTTATTCTTAGTTGGTAGTTGTTGTTAGTGTAATCTATACGCATGATGCTGACTAGGTCATCATCGCTGGTGGGGTTTAGGCGAGGAAATAGCGACAGGGCTACATGACCCATCGTGCGACGCACGTTGACCTCCACGCAGGGGTGCAGCAGGAAAGGACTGTGACGGTCACTCCCTGCCACCACCATCATGTCTACTCCGAAGGGGCCTTCGTATTTTCCGCAGAATTCCTCTGCCAACCTCTTGCAGATTTCTGTTCTTACTGTTTCTAACAATTCCGATGTTAGATATCGGCACAGCATCTCTGCCTTGGCCGGCTCCGTAGCGATGAGGTTGCTGCTGTATGCCCCATTGTCGGCATGAAACAGCGACAGGCCCTCATAGCTTACGCTGCCTTTGCCGTCGGAGTAGAACTCCATGCCGAAGTCCTTCACCTTATTATAATAAGGCTCCAGCATCAATGAACCTTGACGGGCAATGACATTGTGCACCCATCCGCTGAGGGATGGATGTCGTAGCTGTTCTATGCTGCTCACGAAACGCACGCCACGGCCACTACTGCTCCAGGGAGCCTTCAGCACCACATTGCCATAGTGGACAAGGTACTCTTCCACTTCTTCCGCTGCCTTGCATTCAAAGGCTTGTCCTACGGTCTGGTCAAAGCGTAGGAAAGGAAGTAGACGAGTGACAGTTCGACGGTGCGACAGATTCTTGATTTCCTTGATCTGTTCGACGGTGGGTAGCTTCTCCTTGGGGAAACCTAGCCGAAGCAGTTCGTTGCGTAGAGGTGCGTCCCATCCCCATGGCTCGATGTGATCGATCAGAGGGATGCATTCGTTCTTTATGCTGTTGATAGTATACGGGTCAATGAATCGGAATGTGGACTTGTCGCTGTATTTCAAGTCGTGCGTGGCTTTCTTCTCGTCGTCTACCAAAATGAAGTCATCCTTCTGGGCCCAGATGACTGGCAGCCACCCTAGGTCATAGCGAAGCAGGCGGCCTGCATGTGGGGCCGTGAAGTTCGTCACTTTACTGGACAGGGCTATGTCATGTTCAGGATTAAAGATGTGAACAGTCATGACGTTTCTTGTTTTTGTCGGCAAAGATAGTGAAAAAATCTCGATATCTTTTGCTTTTTCAGTTTTTTTTTGTAACTTTGTCGCCATATTGTCAAACATCAAACCAATTATTTAAACAAAACATGAACATTCCATTTGCTTTCTGGCTCGTTCCCATCGCTTCGGTGGTGGCACTGAGCATGGCGTGGTTCTTCTTCCGATCGATGCTGAATGCTGATGAGGGAACACCACGCATGAGGGAGATTGCTGGTCACGTGCGCCGTGGTGCCATGGCCTATCTCAAACAACAGTACAAGGTGGTGACCATCGTCTTCGTGGTGCTCGCCATCGTTTTCTCATTCATGGCCTATGTGCTCAAAGTGCAGAATCCATGGGTTCCCTTCGCTTTCCTGACTGGTGGATTCTTCTCTGGTCTGGCAGGATTCTTCGGAATGAAAACGGCAACTTATGCTTCTGCGAGAACAGCAAATGCTGCTCGCCAGAGCCTCGATGGAGGACTGAAAATTGCCTTCCGCTCAGGAGCCGTGATGGGACTGACTGTTGTGGGACTGGGACTTCTTGACATCGCCATCTGGTTCTTGGTGCTCAGCTTATTCTATCATGGCGACAAGATGGCACTCATCACCATCACTACGACGATGCTGACCTTCGGTATGGGAGCATCGACACAGGCACTCTTCGCTCGTGTCGGTGGTGGTATCTATACTAAGGCTGCTGATGTGGGAGCAGATATCGTAGGAAAGGTTGAGGCTGACATCCCTGAGGATGATCCCCGTAATCCTGCTACTATCGCTGATAATGTGGGCGATAATGTGGGTGACGTGGCTGGCATGGGAGCTGACCTGTATGAGAGCTATTGCGGATCGATACTCTCCACTGCTGCTCTTGGAGCAACGGCTTTTGCCATGGTGCCCGACATGCAGTTGCGAGCTGTCATCGCACCGATGCTCATAGCCGCTGTAGGTGTGTTCCTGAGCATCTTCGGCATCTATCTCGTACGTACAAAGGAGGGCGCTACGATGAAAGACTTGTTGCACTCGCTTTCTCTGGGTACGAATATTTCTGCTGTCTTGATTGCTGCTGCAACCTTCGGAATCCTCTATTTCCTCGGCATCGAGAACTGGATGGGATTGTCGTTCTCCGTCATCAGCGGTTTGGCTGCAGGTGTCATCATCGGACAGGCTACTGAATATTACACATCGCATTCTTATAAGCCCACACAGAAGATTTCTGAGGCAGGACTCACTGGCTCTGCTACGGTAATCATCAAGGGTATTGGAACAGGTATGATGTCTACCTGTATACCGGTTGTCACCATCGGCGTGGCTATCATGCTGAGCTATCTCTGTGCCAACGGATTCAATATGGAAATGTCGGCTGAAGCACTCTCACATGGTCTCTATGGTATCGGTATCGCTGCTGTGGGTATGCTCTCCACACTTGGCATCACATTGGCAACAGATGCCTACGGACCTATCGCTGACAATGCTGGCGGTAATGCAGAAATGAGTGAGTTGGGTGAAGAGGTACGTCATCGTACCGACGCACTCGATGCACTTGGCAATACTACGGCTGCAACTGGTAAGGGATTTGCTATCGGTTCGGCTGCACTCACTGCCTTGGCTCTGCTTGCCTCTTATATTGAAGAGGTGAAGATCGCTATGGAGCGTGCAGGAACGACACTGACCAACCTTAAAGGCGAAATTATCTCTGCCGCAGAGGCTTCGATACCCGACTTCATGAATTTCTTCCAGGTCAACTTGATGAACCCCAAGGTGCTTGTGGGCGCTTTCATTGGTGCTATGGCTGCCTTCCTGTTTTGCGGATTGACGATGGAGGCCGTTGGACGCGCTGCCCAGAAGATGGTGGAGGAGGTGCGTAGGCAGTTCCGTGAGATAAAGGGCATACTCGAGGGTAAGGCAACACCTGACTATGGTTCATGCGTCGAGATCTCTACGCGTGCTGCTCAGCATGAGATGATTCTTCCTTCGCTGCTGGCCATTGCTATTCCTATCGTCGTAGGTGTCATCCTTGGTGTAGCAGGTGTGCTTGGACTCCTCGTTGGAGGTCTGGCTGCAGGGTTCACCTTGGCTGTGTTTATGGCAAATGCCGGAGGAGCATGGGACAATGCCAAGAAAATGGTTGAGGAAGGACATTTCGGAGGTAAGGGCTCCTTTGCACATAAGGCAACCATCGTTGGCGATACCGTTGGTGATCCGTTTAAGGATACGAGCGGCCCATCGCTGAATATCCTCATCAAGCTGATGTCGATGGTAAGTATCGTGATGGCCGGATTGACTGTAGCCTTCTCATAAGGCGTCTACCCCTCAAAATCGACTTTTTAACGGCACACTTATATATATAGTAATGTATAGGTGTGCCGTTTTTGTAAACAATCCCGAAAAAGTTTGTTTTTCTTGAAAAAAAGTTCTTGAAATGTTTGCGTGGTTCGGAAATTGTTCGT
>ONLL01000030.1 GCA_900318685.1 uncultured Prevotellaceae bacterium
ATAGTAGTTATGCACCGTAATCCATATCATTACGCAACGAAAACCATATAAAAAATGAACCAGAAGGAATTCTTCGTCCGTAGCTACCCGAAGTCGGAGCTGGCGATGCTCTACTTCCCCGATGCTACGCCACACGTGGCGCTGAACCGACTGAACGCATGGATCCGCCGTTGTGAAGAGCTCAGCGATGCTCTTGCAGGGTGTCACCAGTCGACCCATGCCAAGTTCTTCTCTGCACAGGCCGTCCGCTTCATCGTAAAGTATCTGGGCGAGCCGTAGGCAGCAGAAAAGTTTACGTGTAGGGCATGCCTGCGTCGTTTTTTAGATTCTTTTATAGTTGACGATGCCGCTATTTGGAATATTTTTAGTACTTTTGCGCTCGAAAAGAACTTAAGACCCCATTCAACAGGGATCTGCATTGTTAAGTCATACTAATGAATAATTGTCTGGATGAAAAAGCTTATAGTTGTTTTGGCATTGATGGCTGAAGGGCTTCTTGCCTATAGTCAGAGCATCACGAATCCTAGTTTTGAGGACGGCACTAATGGATGGACCGTCAATAAAATGAAGCAACAGGCGAACGACGGCATGTCGTCCTTCAAGGCCGGAAGTACTTATGTCGAACGATGGACTGCCGCCCCTGGCCTGTTGGGCAGCGCCTCCGTAAAGCAGACTGTCACAGGGCTTCAGAATGGTGTCTACCGTCTGACGGCTGCTGCCATGAACATCTCACAAGACAATACCAGCACGGCGCAGGTGGGTGCCTGGATTGTGGGCAATGGGCTGCGTACGATAGTTACTGCCTTGGGTACGTATTCACTGGACTTCTTCGTAACGGATGGCACGGCTGAGATCGGTTTTGTCTGCGAAGGTGCCTCAGGCAACTGGGTGGGGTGCGATAATTTCACGCTGACCTATCGTGGCAACAGCAGCACCTATATCCAAAGCGCAGGAAACATGGTGAAGGATTATGCAAGCAATCTGATCAGCACCTATGGCAGCGACACACAGTACAGCAATCTGGTGAGCGCATTGTCTTCAGCCATCACTGGGGGCAACCTGACGACGGTGGCTAATGCTGCCAAAGCAGTTGTCGAGGGTGAGCGCGCCTATCGCCTGCGTCATCCCAGCGGCTCTGCTCCCACGGTGACCACCAACAGGCGACATGCCCGTGGCAGCGTCTGGATCTTCGGTCGCCTGTCACGCACAGGAAGCAATGTGGTGGAGGAAGGCTTCTGCTGGAGCACAAGCCCCAATCCCACGCTCGCCGACAACTATACCACCGACTGGATTGACTCCTACGGCAAGGTTATCTGGATGCAGGGTCTTACCCCAGGTACGATGTACTATGTACGTGCATACGCCATGACAAAGGACTATGCCGTAGGCTATGGTGATGTCATCAAGGTGCCGACCTTGCCACAGGGACACATCAACTGGAGCTACGGCAACGAGGGCGACCAGGACATCAACAACCGTATCACAAGCGCTGCTGCATTGGCATTCGACCATTACTGGAACAACCTCACCCAACTGACCACTTTCTCGCCCAGCCTTCATTACGCATCAGGAACGTCTACCGCCGACTGCAGCTATGGTGGCTGGATGCGTATCGGTCCTAACACGAGCTATCAGCAGGCAGGTACGATCATGCACGAGGCTTTGCATGGCGTAGGTGTGGGAACACATTCGATGTGGGGCGACTTCACTAAGAACCAATATCCTGTGTGGGATGCCCTTCGCTTCTGGAATAACAACGAGACCGAAGTGCTCAATGGTGATTCGCAGCACATGTGGCCATACGGCATCAACGGTGCGCATGAGGACACGGGCACCGACCAGCTGTACATTGGCAACAGCCTTGTCTGCGAAGCTTTGGGCGAGGGCGGCCTTCCCCTGACCGCCAGTCAGTGGCTGCTCCCTTACTACGCCTATCCTCAGGATGACAACACGAAGTACTACTTCAAGTGTGAGGATAAGACGCGCGGGCTGACCACATCGTATCTGGTGGAGAACAGTAGCGGCAGACTCGAATGGAAAGAGCTCTCAGCGGATCAGGCACGACAGGCAAGCAACCAGGCATCATGGTATATGACCTTTGACGCCTCCATACAAAAGTACCGTATCAGGAATGCCAACACGGGGCATTACATCCGCTATAGTAGTGCCGATGCCACAAACGGATTCACCACAGGCTCGTCGGCCACCGACATCCAGATGAAAAAGTGCCGTGTGGATGTGAATGTGGGTTCGCAGACCTATCAGGGTTATTACCTGTTGGACTTTGGAAGCAAGCAGTCGTTGGAGGCGAAAGCCAACGGCACTGTGGGCTCTGCCAGTTTCAGTATTTGGGACGATGCTACCACCCAGCGCTGGGTGATTATCCCCGAAGAAGAGTTGGCGGCCTTTGAGAGCGGAGCCATCGAGATACAAATCGACGTGCTTCGCCGCTATCTCGACGGATACTCTGCAGCCAAGAACGTGTCGCACACCGATAAGGTCAGTGGTGCGACGGAAGCTCTTGCCAACACCATCAACACCATCAGCACAGCCATCTCCGGCACGCTGACGATGGAGCAGGTGCTGCAGCATATTGAAGACATCAAGGCGGCAGGTCTCGAGTACCTCAACAATACCATGCCTTCCGGCAATGGCTACTACGACCTCACCTTCCTCATCAGTAATGCCGACTTTACTGAAAACACGGAAGGCTGGTCGCTCAGTCCCACTCACAACTATGGTGCAGTAGAGTTCTATCAGACCACCTTCGACTTCTACCAGATACTACCTGACATGCCTGGTGGCAAATATCAGTTTACCGTCGATGCCTTCCAGCGTCCAGGTAGCAATGCCGATGTCTATACGGCCTATGCTGGGGGCACCGACAACGTCAACGCAGAGATGTATGTCAACAGCACCTCACAGAAGATCAAGAATGTGATGGCAGGGCAGCAGGGCAGTTCCATTGCTAGCGGGGAATATACTACAGAAGCCGGGACTTATGTTCCCAACAACATGGAGTCAGGCAGCATATACATGGCACGCAACAAGTATAACAACAGCATGCAGGGCGAGTTTGCAGCAGGCAACATGCGCATAGGCCTTCGCGGCACGGTCTCCAGTTCGAACTACTGGACGATGGCCGACAACTTTAAGCTCTACTTCCTGGGTTCCGACGGCGTGGTCCTGTCCCTGAAGGATCAGCTCATCAATGACGGGTTCAGCCAGGTTACGGCATTGCCTTCTGACTACAGCGCTCACTTCTTCCTCCTCTATGACCACGACCAAGACCTTGCCATGAGAATAAAGGACGGCAACCATCAGGGATCAACGAACAAGGCCATGTGGTATGATATGGATGTGAACCCCAGAACCGACAAGGAAGCACTATGGACCATCGATTCCTATACACAGGACGGCTCTGACTACCAGATTGTGGCGAATGCCACGAATCCCGACTATATGTTCCAGACTGAGTGGAATGCCTCGTGGAACTATCGTTGCAGCGACAATGGCGGAGGCAATCCGACCTGGGGGCGCACATCGTTTGCCTTTCAGCCTGATGGCTACTGGACCATAAAAAATGGCTACTATCCTGATAACGGCTACCTTGGCCCATGGGAGAATGTCATAACCGACGATGCTGAGACGGCTTTGAACAAGACGGGTGCCAGCATCGGTCATTTCGATCTCTTCACCATCCTACGTGGTGACTACGTGAAGCGTTTCGACCAAGGCGTGCAGGATGCCACCATCGATAATCCGCTTGACATTACCTATGTCCTTGAGAACCCTGGTGCCGAGCGCCGCACTGCGATTGGCTGGAAAAGCGAAGGTGCAAGCTGGGGGGTGCAAAGCAATGACGCTCTCGTTGGGAAAGCAGGTACCTACTACTTCCAAATATGGAACTCCAACGCGGTTGGCAACGCCGAACTCTATCAGGAAATCAGTGGACTGCCTGAAGGCTACTACCGTTTCTCTACTACGACTATCGGACGTGAGAACTTCTACCTCTATGCCAACAGCGAAACTGTATCCGCCCCTCTGAACAACAACGGCACTAAGATAAGCGTTGTTGCACAGGTGACCGACGGCAACCTGAGGGTCGGAGCAAAGGCAGAAAATACCGCTTCACAGTGGGTTGCCTTCGATGATGCCCGCCTCGAATACCTCGGACTTGACAGCCCCTATGATGTCAACAACGACGGTAAGGTCTCCATTGCCGATGCCGCTACGATAGTAAATATCATCCTGAACTACGGCAACGACTATTACCTTAGGAAGGCTGATGTAAACAGCGACGGAGTGATAACCATTGACGATGCCATCGGCATAGTAAGCATCATCCTGAACCACTAAAAGACTTCATAAAACCTCACAATCCAGCTCCTAAACCATCTTTTAGATTCTTTTATAGTTGCCGATGCCGCTATTTGGAATATTTTTAGTACTTTTGCGCCCGAAAAGAACGAAACATAGAGAATGAAGCGCAAACAGATAGCCATACTGGGCTCCACAGGGAGCATCGGCACACAGGCCCTGGAGGTGATCAGCGAGCATAGCGACCGCTATGAGGTGTACTGTCTGACGGCCAACAACCGCGTGGAGGAGCTGGCTGCACAGGCCCACCAGTGGAAGCCTGCCGCCGTGGTCATCGCCAACGAGGCTCACTACCTGCGGCTCAGAGACCTGATGCAGGACCTGCCCGACGTGAAGGTATATGCCGGCGCACGGGCCCTCGACGAGATTGTGGAGGCCGAGCCCATCGACATGGTTCTCACGGCGATGGTGGGCTTTGCAGGCCTGTCGCCCACGATTCATGCTATCCGTGCCCGCAAGGCCATCGCCCTTGCCAACAAGGAGACGCTGGTCGTGGCCGGCGAGCTCATCCTGCAGCTGGCACAGCAGTACCACGTGCCCATCCTGCCCGTCGACAGCGAGCACTCGGCCATCTTCCAGAGTCTCGTCGGCGAGGATAGGAACCCCATTGACAAGATCCTGCTCACAGCCAGCGGAGGCCCCTTCCGCCTGATGCCCGCCGACCAGCTTGCACGGGTGACGAAGGCCGATGCCCTGCGCCATCCCACCTGGGACATGGGTGCGAAGATTACCATCGACTCGGCCACGATGATGAACAAGGGCTTCGAGGTGATCGAGGCTAAATGGCTCTTCGGCGTGCAGCCCAGTCAGATTCAGGTGCTCGTGCATCCGCAGTCAATCGTGCACTCGGCCGTGCAGTTCATGGACGGCTCGGTGAAGGCGCAGCTGGGGGTGCCTGACATGAGGCTTCCTATTCAGTATGCCTTCTCGTTTCCTGAGAGGTTGCCACTCAGTGGCAATAAACTGGACTTGTTTGCGGCGCAGAGGCTGGAGTTCTTTGAGCCCGACCTCGAGAAGTTCCGCTGCCTGGCACTTGCCTTCGAGGCTCTCCGTCAGGGAGGCAACATGCCCTGCATCGTCAATGCTGCCAACGAGGTGGTGAACCGTGCCTTCCTCGACGACCGCTGCTCGTTCCCGCAGATGGCCGACATCATCGGGCAGACCATGCAGCGAGCCACCTTCGACAAGAATCCCGACTACGACGTCTATGTCGAGACTGACCATGAGGCCCGCCGGATTGCCGCAGAACTGCTGTAAGGTTAAAGGGTTAAAAGGTTAAAGGGTTAAAGGGTTAAAAGGTTAAAAGGTTAAAAGGTTAAAACGTTGAAATAGTAAAAATAGTAAAATAAACTGATGGAAGTATTTTTGATAAGACTGCTACAATTCCTGTTGGCCATCAGCCTGCTGGTGCTGCTGCACGAGCTGGGCCACTTCACCTTCGCCAAGATCTTCAAGGTGAGAGTCAACAAGTTCTACCTCTTCTTCAATCCTAAGTTCCACATCCTCAGTACCTACGACACGTGGGTGCGTCGCCTCTTCAAGATGAAACCCGAGGTGGTGCCCACCAAGGAGGCAGAGGTGGAGGAAGATGGTGAGAAGAAGACCGTCACCGAGAAAGAGTATGTAGGTACGGAGTATGGTCTGGGATGGCTGCCGCTGGGCGGCTATTGTGCCATCGACGGCATGATCGACGAGACCAACCAGAAACTCTCGGAAGAGACCCACCCCTGGGAGTTCCGTACCAAGCCCACGTGGCAGCGTCTGCTCATCATGATAGGCGGCGTGCTGGTCAACTTCCTCCTCGCCCTCTTCATCTATTCCATGATCCTCTTCCATTGGGGCGAGACCTACGTGCCTGTCAGTGAGATGACCGACGGTATGAAGTTCAACAGCGAGGCCAAGGCTCTGGGCTTCGAGGATGGCGACATCCTGGTGAGCACCGACCGCGGACCGCTGAAGAAGTTCGACGATGACCTTTTCCGCGAGGTGTCGAAGGCCCGTCAGGTTAACGTCCTGCGCAAGGGACAGCCCGTGACCGTAACCATCCCTGAGACGACCGAGCTCAACCTGCTCAATATGTTCAAGGCCACGCCCATGTTCATGCGGCCTTTCCTGCCTGCCGTCGTCGACAGCGTCGTTCCAGGTACGGCAGCTGCTGAGATTGGCTTGGCCAAGGGTGATTCAATCATTGCCATCAACGGCAAGGCTGTGGATTCCTATAACGAGTTCACCAACGAGATCGACCGCCTCAGTGATGTGCTTGCTACGGCCAAGTCGCCTGCCGACAGCCTTCGCGTGCGCACTATAGAATTGGTGATAAGAAGGCAGGGCTCAGAAGTCCTGGCTCCCCTTCCTTCCGCCGAGGGAGACACTATTGCCCAGCAGGCTATGGTAGAGGCCAGTCCCTTCGACACCCTCCAGGCCATCCTATCGCCCGACCTCAAGCTGGGCTTCGTCACCATGTCGAAGTACGAGCCCACCACCTTCAAATATGGTTTCCTTGAGAGTATTCCCGCAGGCATAGGCTACGGATGGCACAAGCTGGCTGGCTACGTCAGCGACATGAAGTACGTCTTCACCAGCGAAGGTGCCAAGTCGCTTGGAGGCTTCGGAGCCATCGGCAGCCTCTTCCCCGAGATGTGGGATTGGCATCGCTTCTGGGAGATGACCGCCTTCCTCAGCATCATCCTCGCCTTCATGAACATCCTGCCCATCCCTGCCCTCGACGGCGGACATGTGCTCTTCCTGCTCTACGAGATGATCACACGTCGCAAGCCATCGGAGAAGTTCATGATCCGTGCCGAGTACATCGGCTTTGGCATCATCGTCCTGCTCATGGTTGTCGCCAATCTCAACGACATCCTCCGCTGGCTGGGATATATGTAGTGGCATAGGTAGCGAATACCATTTTTCGGTTCGACATTAGTCGCCTGACACTTCTAGAACCTCTGCATCGCCAAAGGCCTCGTAGCCGCTGACGAGGATACGGTCGCCGGCACTCAGGCCGCTGAGCACTTCATAGTGCTCCGTGTTCTGCCGTCCCAGTTTGATGGGTACCCGGCTGGCGCGATGGCCTGACTTGTCCAGCCGCATCACCCATTGCCCGCTCGTCTGGGCATAGAAACTGCCGCGAGGGATGATGAGTCGGCGCTCAGGTTTCCCAAGTTCGATTTGCAGGCGTAGTGTCTGACCGAAACGCCATTTCTCCCCCTCCCTTGGGGAGGGGATAGTGGTGGGCTTTAGTTCCACCGCAAAGCTATGATCCTGCACCTGCGGCGTGGTGCGGCTGACCTCAAAGGCATACCGCTGTCCTTTCAGCACGGCGGTGGCAGGCAGGCCCGTCTGGACACGGTCGATGTAGTATTCGTTGAGTCGTGCCGTCACCTTATAGTCTGTCAGCACGCCTATCTCACCTACCTGTTCGCCAGCAGAGACCTGTGCGCCGATAGCGGCGTTGAGGTTGCTGATCTGTCCGTCGGTAGGAGACAGGATGACGAAGGCGTCAAGGCGGCGGTTGCTGTTACCCAGCCTCTGTGTCTCCATCGTCATCTGTTGCTGAATGAGCTGGCGGCTAATCACGTTCAGCACGGAGTCCTGATGCAGGCTCTCGATGTTCAGCAGCGTGCGCCGGCGGTTGTATTCGTATTCGTCCTTTGCCACTTTCAGCTGTGCCTGGCTCCTGACACCCATCCGGGCCTCTTCCTCGGCCAGCTCATAGTCCTGTGCCATCTTCTTCAGTTCGAAGTCTGCCTGCAAAGCCTGGCCGCGCAGGGTGATGCTCTTCTGCTGCATCTCTATGAGTTGCTGGCGGTGCTGCATCTGCTGCAGCTCGTAGTTCTGCCGCTCGGCAGCGATTTCCTCCAGCACCCTAGGATTCGAGAGGACGAGGATGGTATCGCCCCGCTGCAGCACATCGCCGTTATGACAGCAGATGCGTTCAACAGTGCCTCCTTCCTTCGCATTCACCCGCATGCTTGTGGCTGGTGCCACCATGCCATTCACATCGATATACTCCAGGAACTCGCCTTCGGTGACCACAGCTATCTGCTCATCGGCTATCTTCACCTTCAGCGTTCGCGGCCCCAGTTGCAGGATGGCGGCATAAACCATCAGTCCGGCAAGCACGGCTCCACCAACGATATACTTGAGGTACTTCACGTACCACGGTCTTTTCGGTATCTTTATGTCCATCTTTTTATATTTTACTATTTGACGATTTCACTATTTGACGATTGTCTGCAATTGTCCAATCGTAAATTGTCCAATTGTCCAATCGTCAGGCTTCTCAGTCCATAATATAGGCTCCAGTAGGTTTGCAGCGCACCGATGAACGACCGCTGGGCATTGTCCTTCTCGTTGACGCTCGTGTTAAACTCCAGCAGCGAGGTGCGTCCTTGCAGGTAGAGCCACCGCGCCACTTCGTAGCGGCGCAGGGCCGTCTCTCTGGTCCGATAGGCTATCTTTACCCGATGTGCCTGCAGGTTGTACTGCCGCACCATCTTCTGCACGTTCAGCCGGAAGTCCTGCATGGCCTGTTCGCTCTGCGTCTGGGTCAACTCCAACCGTGACTTGGCCACGCGCACCTGTCCCTTGCCGCGTCCCCAGTCCAAGAGCGGCAACGACAGCGTCATGCTCACATACTGCTGGTTCAGCGGCTGTGCGTAGGCCTCCTTCAGCGTTGAGCCCTTCTGCGAGAGTCCGAACTGCATGTAGAGGTCGGCCTTCAGGCCGCGATTGGCCTTAGCCGATGACAGCGCGCTCTCGCTCTCCATGATGTTCAGTCGCAGTTGCTCAGGGTCGGGATTGTTTGCCAAGGCTAAGGCCAGCGCCTCGTCGGCATCCACTACCTCGTCACTGATGAGGGTGTCGGGCACTACTGCCAATGGCAGTTCTTCTTTGATGCCGAGGGAGGAGCGCAGCGTCTGCATGGCATCCTCCACCTCCGCCTCCGCGTTCAGTTGGTTGGTCTCTTCGGTCAGCTTGCCCACCTCCAGCTGCAGCATCTCGTTCTCGGTGATGCTGCCGCGCTCATAGCGGCGACGGGCATAGCTGAGCAGCGTGTCGCTGACGGCAAAGTTCTGCCGCGCTATCTCCAGGTTTGTCTGTGCCGAGGCCAGCATAAAGAAATAGGTACTCGCACGTGAGGCTACAAGCTCCATCGTCTCGGCATATTGCTTGCGGGCGATGCTGTGGCGTAGCGGCTCCGTGCGCCGTGCCCAGCGCAGATGGTTGTGTCCGAAGAGGTTTTGCTGATAGCCGATGGAAAAGGGCACGCTGCTGTAGCCGTGCGTACGTTGCTCAAACTCGTCCAGTCGCTGAAGGTTGTTACGCAGGAACAGGGTGCCACCCGTCAGCGTCACGTTCTGACTGATGTTCAGCGACAGATCAGTATTCAACTGGTTCTGCCGCACAAAAACATTGGTACCATCGGGCTGCGTGATGCTGTTCAGCTGCCGGTTCAGCGAGGGCGAACTACTCAGCGTCACCGCAGGCAAGTAGTTGGCCTGATGGTAGCGGTAGCTCCACTCCGCCGCCTCTAGTGAGTGCCGTGCTGCCAGCGCGTCGCTCGACTGCCGCTGGGCAAGGGCGATAGCGTCGCTGAGCGTCAGCCGCAAGGAGTCTCCTTGTGCTGCAGCCTCTATGTTCGCGCTGATAACGAAGAGAAAGATTAATCTTACATTCATTTCGAAATAGGGTTTGACACTTTTCTTCCGTCAAAATCCGTGCCAAACACCTAATCCGTTGATTCACAAAACACTTCGTCAATAGTACTTGTTTTCGTCCGTGCTAAATCGCACGCTATCCGTGCGCAACCGCACGTCTGCTAATATTGCGCAGCGTCACATGCTAGGAAGCCTAAAATACCCACAATAATACTGGAGGGCGCATCGCTGCGGCCTCCAGAATACCCGGGTTTACTCTCGTTTGAGTTATTATTTACTAACTTTACGTGGTGCAAAGTTAGGCATAAATGGCGAGAAAAGAGAAACAGGAAAGTATAATTCAGCCGTTGGCGGAGCATTTCTCAAACTAGTTTGAGCCTGTGCTCAGGCTTTGCCGGCAGAAAAGGTGATTTCGCGGCGAATCTTGCTGAGATAGGTCGGCGTGATGTTGAGGAACGACGCGATGTCCTTCAGCGGCAGCTGCTGCACGATTTGTGGGCAGCGCTGCAGCAACAGCTCGTAGCGCTGGCGGCCGTCGGCACAATAGAGACTGCTCATCCGGCTGTAAGTCTGAAGAAAAAGGTTCTGCATGATATACCGTCCCATGCGCTCAGCCTCATGGCTGCTGCGATAGAGTGCCTCCAGCCGCTCACCAGGAAACAGGGACACTCGGCACGGCATGACGGCCTCAATGGAAACGGTCGACGGCTTCGCTGTGAGGCAGTTGGGATAGTCGCACACAAACTCTCCCTCGAAGACAAAGCCGATGGTGTGTTCGTCATTGCCGTTGAAGTCGCGCTTGCAATACTTGAAACAGCCTTGCTCCACGAAGCCTATCCAGTGGGCGGGCTCACCTTCACGCTCCAGCAGCTGGCCACGCTGGTAGCTGACGATTTCGCCCTCGCGCTTGCACAGCTCATGAACGTACTGCAGGTCAAGGTCGATTGTGTAGGTGTTGAATGGTTCTGTCATGTGTCTCGGTGTTTAGTTTAATGAAAAAAGCAGCGCGGTACTGATTCCGCATCTGCTCCAGAGGCATCGCCAAACGCCGTTCTCGTAGATACAAGTCTCAGCCCGCGCCTCAACGCGAGCATCAACTTCTTTCTTCTTACGAGATAATTTTGGCGAAATTTCTGGAGCAAGAATCAAAAAGTCTATCCTATCATATTTGGTTATTTCTTATACTTTTTGTCGAACAGATCCGAGTGCGTGCCCGTGTTGAGCATGATGAGGACGAGTTCAGTGTCGTGCTGCTCCCAGATGAGCAGCCAGTTGGGCAGGATGTGGCACTCCCACTGTCCCTTTCGGTCGCCCGTCAGTATGTGGGCGCGGTATTTCTCTTCGAGAGTTTCTCCGTTCAGCAGCTTGCCGACCACCGTCCAAAGCTCGTCCATTGGCAACCCACGCCGTTTACAGCGTTTCAGGTTCTGCTTGCATTCGCCAGTGATGCGTAGCTTGTATTTCGTACTCATCCCTCAATATCTTTTATCAAGTCATCCAGGCTGTCATACTCATACACCCGTCCCTCGTCGAGGTCGCGCAGTGAACGCTCGTAAGCGGACATGCGTTTGCGTCGCGGAATGGTAATCTTCCCAACGCCCTTAACCATGCTGATGGCCTTTTTAATATCCTTCAGCATTGACATGTCCTCGATGTCTACCAATATCTGCCCCTCTGCAGGTGCCATTGCTACGTTTGCCATATTTGCATTGTTTTAGAATTCGCCGACAAAGATACGCATTTTTTCTGATATTTGCGCTTTTTGCGGAAAAAAGATTGCGATAGCGACATATTTTGCATTACGGGGTAGCCAACAGCTCGTAAGGGATGTCGTCGCACAGCATAGAGCAGGCCATTTCTTCTGCGGACAGCTGCTGGTCGGGGGTTGATGGCTGCGGCTCGGCGGTCTGTTGGGCTATGAGGGGCTGAGCGTATCGGGTGACGACGCGCGTCTGATAGATGGTGTCACGAACGGTCTCTACTTGCATGATGGTGTCGTGCTGCACCACGATGCTTTGTGCCAACGGTTGGGCTTCGGGCTGCGACACTTTTCCCCGGATGCCATAACCGGCGATGAAGCTGACGAGGCTGGCGGCGATGGCGATGATGGCTGCAATGGTACGGCTCTGACGGCGACGTGGTTGCCACGGGGCAACGCTCATCTGGCTGTCAACGGCCTGGCGCTGACGGCGGGCCGACTGGATAATCTGGTCGTTGGTAATGTTATTTTTCATATTTCTTCAGTTTTTTGCGGATGATGTTCATGGTCTTGTGGAGGCGCGACTTGACGGTGCCCTCGGGGATGCCGACGATCTCGGCCACCTGCGGGATGGTCAGCTCCTCCTGATAGTGGAGCGAGAATAGTTGGTGCAAGGGCGCAGGCAGTTCGGCGAGTACCTGCGCTAAAGCTTCGTCGAGCGTGGCGGCGTCGAGCTGCACTTCTATCTGCTGTTCGCTGATGGGTTCGGCATCGAGGGTGGCCAACAGCTGTGCCTCGTAGGCATTGCTGCGGTAGTGGTTGCGACAGAGGTTGTAGGCGATGGTGAAGAGCCACGTGCTGACGCTGCGTCCCTCCTGATAGCGGCTTCGGGCCTCATAAGCGCGAAGGAATACGTCGTGCGTGGCATCGGCTGCCAGCTCCTCGTCGCCGCCCAGCTGGAGGAAGAAGAATCCCTTCAGCCTTCGGGCATAGCGGCGGTAGAGCTCCTCGAAAGCCCTGTCGCTGCCTGCTGCCGCTCGTGCCATCAGCTCCTCGTCGGCGAGTAGGTGCAAAGGTTTCAGGTGGAAGATGCTCATAGCAGATAGGCTTTGTATTCTTCAACGTCGATGTTCATCGCATCCAGTTGGCTGATAATGTCGGCGAAGATTTCCCGTAGCCAATAGTAGCGCTCGCGGTTGTGCTGTTTGTAGTAGGGCAGCTGGTCGTGTAGCAGGCGCATGTAGTTCATGGCGTAAGCAAAGACGGGGAAGCTGAAGCGGCGGGTGTCTTTCTTAGGCTGGGGGTGGAACGACATGCGCAGGTACTCCAGCCGATAGCGTTGCTCAATGTTGCGGCGCTTCACGCTGCGGTTGTCGTAAGGCTCAGCCGAGTAGCGCATGGTAAGTCCCTCGTTGTAGAGGCAGGCCTTCAGCTCGTCGGGTAGTCCCTGACCCAAGATGAGTTGCTGCATGTTGTGGGCCGAGAGGTAGACGGGCCGCTGGGAGTGGTCGAAGATGTAGCGCATAATGGCCGTCAGCGTCTTCTCCTGCCATATCGTGGCGTGCAGCTGGTTCCACGTCTGATCGTCGAAGGGGATGCCGATGTTGCGGAACACCGACTTGAGATAGTCGGGGTTCATGGCCGCGTTCTCGTCGTAGAGAATCTTATCACGGTGAACGCCTAATACCAGCTGCAAGATGAGCTTGCCGATGATGTCACCCTCGTGGGCGCCGATGTAGAGACCGCCCTCGTCCATGCCTTGCAGCTCGTTGAAGTGGTACTGCAGCGCCTCTTCGGGATATTGGCCGCTCTCGTAGTAGCGGGTCAGCACCTGCGTCAGCTTGAGGGTGTCGCGCCTGACAATCAGGCCCTGAACCCACAGCTCATAGTCGCTGGCAATGGTTTTCTCTGATAGCAGGGCAATGGCGGAGTCGGCCAAGGCGTGCTGAGTTTCCAACGGCATAGGATAGCCGCCTTCGTGGGCACAATAGTAGTATTGGTAGGTGCCGGGGATGGCCGCCTTCATGCGTTCCAGCAAAGGCAACACTCGTTTGCCATGCAAGGCAATACCTTCCTCCCAGTTCTTAATTCGCAGCCTGTATTCTTGGTTGCTGCACACCTCGAAGAGCTTGCGCCACGCCAGTTCCTCTTTCGGGTGGGCCTGGACGTAGGCATCCCAGTAGTTGTACATGCTGTCAACTTTGACGGAATCGAGGAGCCAGAGGTTGGTAGACTTAAACTCTGCGAGTTCAGCTTCCTGTGCGCCGGCCCCGACCGTCATCATAACGGTTGCCAGCAGGGTGAAGATTGTCCGTTTCATACTTTTCATTGTTTTGCTTTGTTTTGACAGCATACACACGAAACGGACAATCGTTCATTTTATTTTTCCTTTAGACAATAAACCGCACTAGAAAAAAGACAGAAAATCCCTCAATGAGGGAGAATTTTGCAAAAATCAGCACTCATTGAGGGATTTTCTGTCTGCTCGCACGTCAGTCGCTGACTCTCTCGACGATGAAGTCGCAGGCAGAGAACCAGCCACCAGAATATTCGGGATTGGGGCGGGTAGTGACGCCATAGGTCAGCTCGCCATTGTCGTAGATGGTGACGTCCTTAAGCCAGATGCGGTTCCAGCCGTAGCCCTGACCGGCGTTGGCCGTGGCCTTGTTGATGTCGAGCGCATAGACCGCTTCTTTGTTGCCAGCACGCTGCTCGAAGCGGCTGAGGGCGGAGAACCAGACGTTGCCGCCCGTCTTGCCCATGGCGGGAATCTCCTTGGTCGTGAAGTCACCGCGGTCGGTGTTACCCGTCCTGACGAAGACATAGGCGAAGGAGTGGTCGGCCTCAGCGGCACGTACCACGGCAGAGACACGGTAGCGGCCCGGGCGCAGGTCGCGCAGCGTGGTCTCGGCCTCGAAGCCCTTGCCGGCCTCGCCCTTCACTTCGAGATAGCCCGTCTGCGTGTCACCGCTGTAGTGCTCACCAATGGCAGTGAACGCGGTCGTGGCGTAGTCCACGGGCTCGTGGCTGAGTTTCCAGAAGTTGCGGTTCAGGTAGTCCTGATCGCGCTCATTGAGGCTGTCTATCTCAACCGTCGGGTCCCTCATGATGCTAATACCCCTGCGCACCTTGGCCACCTGCTGCTTCAAGTCGTCGGCGACGGCAGCCTCTAAAGCCTCAGTCATGCGGTCCAGCTCTCCGGCTTGTCGTCCTGAGAGCCTGAAGGGATAGGCGACTACTTCTTTATATAGCGTGTTGCAGATGGCCTGCTGCTCCGTCGGGGTGGCGGTGTGGCTTAGGTCCAGCATGCGCTGCACCTTTGCCTTCAGGGCGTCGTAGCTGGTGTAGAGGTTGGGCATTTCGGTCGAGCCTTTGAGCTTCGCCACCATCTCCTGGAACTTGTAGCCGAACTGCTCCATCACGGTGTCGGTCTCTAAGGTCTTGGCGCGTTCCGGCGAGTTTTTCTTGATGTCCCACACCATATTGTGTGCCACGCCCAGTCCTGTGTTCGTCCTGTTCAGGTATTCGTCGGGGTCATAGGACTTCACTTGCGGCTTGCTGTCAATTCTGGGGCAATGGAACTCGTAGATGATGCCTTCCACCATATAGCGTTTGTGCTTGGTGTCGCCGTCGGTGAGCTCCGTGTCCATCCACGAGAGGAGATAGGTGGAGCGAAATCCGTCGTCGTCCTTGAAGCTGATGATGCGGGCGTTCATCGACGGGTGGAGTTCCAAGGGGAACGTCTCTCCGTGCTCGCCCCAGGCAATTTTTACTCCTGGGAAGATAGCCTGCTCGTCGCCCGCCGTGTAACTGTAGTAGCTGTTCGCAAAGGGCGCCTGCTTGTCGAAGGCATCGAGCATGGGGCGCAGCGGCAATGTAGGGTCATCGGGCACTTGGTTGAAGGAGAATCGGTGGCCGTCGATATACAGCGGGCCGATGGATGCCGTGACGTTTGACTTGCTTTTCGAGAGTGTTACCACGTGGATTTTCTCCTTGGGTACCAGTCCGCCGCCGTCCAGGCAGCCCCATTCGCCACGGGCCACGGTGAGCGAGTCTTCGTTCATGCTCTTCAACTTGGCCTCAATGTTCTTCGGGAATTTGCCGTATATCGTCTCAACAAATGCCGTGCGCATGGCCTGGGCATGCTTGTTCTCCTGAGCGTGAAGCCACGCTGCGGGCATCAGCAGGAGGGCTGTTATCAATAGTTGCTTTTTCATTTTGTTGTCGTTCATTTTAGAAGTTGATATAGTTGGCAGTACTGTCTTTCTCCATCTCGTTCAAAGCCTGTTCCGTCTGTTTGCCTACGATGCGGTAGACCATTTGCTGCAGACGGGCATCGGCGGCGATGAGCTGTTCCAAGTGTGCCGCGCTGACGCTGTCGTCGATGTTCTCCATCTCAGCTTCAAGGCGGGCAATGCAGTCGGCAAGTTCCTCGGCTGCTGAGGCAGAGTCGGCATTAGGCTTTTGTGGCTGGTCGACCATTGCTTTCCTCGCCCGAGGCTTGGCGGGTGCAGCTTGGGCCACGACGGGATGTTCCGTTGCATCGGTCGTTGCTGGTTGATGCTGCATTGGCCGTATGCTGTCCGTCGGAGCCGTTACCTTTTCTGCCATCACGGGTCTCTGTTCCGGCTGTCCTTTCCCAAGGTGAAGCACTATCAGCAAGAGGATGCTGGCGGCAACGGCGATGGCTGCCGTGATGTAGGGCCAATAGCGGTGCCTGGGTCTTTCCGTAGCTTGATGGGAATTGCAATCCCCGAGCTTCATCAGTCGCTCGCTCAGGTCGGCGGGCATCGGCGGCGTGTCGGCATACTTGCGACGAAGGGCTTCGCGAAGGTCGGTATCTTTGAATGTTGTCATATCTTCAGCAGTTGTTTGTATAGTTTGCGGCGTATTCGGTAGAGGCGGTTGGCCAAGGCGTGAGAGGTGGTGTCCATGATGTAGGCACATTCGTCGAGCTGACGGTTCTCGAAATAGTACAGCGTCAGCAGCAGTCGTTCGTCTGGCGGCAGGTCGTCCATCAGCAGCATTAGCCGTTGTATGCGTTCTTCGCTGCCCGTGGATAGCTCGGCCTCTATCTGCTCGTCGCTGATGTCTGTCTGCCAGACCTGGGTGTCCTCTATCGAGACAATGAGCGGGCGGCGGCGCTTCAGGAAGTCGAGCGTCAGATGGTAGGCGATGCGGCTGAGCCATGTGGCGAGCGAAGCCCGATGCGGGTCGTAGCTGCCGATGTGGCTGAAGGCGCGCAGGAAGGTGTCCTGCGTCAGTTCCTCGGCATCCATTGCATCGCCCACCTGACGGGCAATCATGGCGAAGAGCTGCGGCGCATAGCGGCTTACCATCAGGCTCTGCCCTTTGGCTCTGTCGCCTTTCACGGCTTCCACTATCTGTTCGTCTGTATTCACGCTGATGTTCTGTTTGAGCTGTCTCTACTTATATATACGACAGTTTTCAGGGAATATCCCGCCGAGACAGCAACTTTTTTTCTACCGGAGCATCAGCGAGGCTTCTTTTGGTATTACCTTGACGTCTTTCAACAGGGTGGCATCCTGCATACGGATGGTGAGGGTGGTGTCGGCGGGGTGGACGATATGGTATTTATATCCAGGACAATTGACGCCTATGGTGGCATCGGGGAATGGCAGCCAAAGCTCGAAGTGGCCATTGCTGTCGGTAATGACTCCGTCCTGAAGTGATCTGCTGGAACTGATGTTCACGCAGGCTCCTGACAGAGGGACATTCTTTTCATCCATCACAACCCCTTCCACATGGCGGCGATTGCTGAGCAGCTCCGGACAGTCGGCAGCGTACAGCTTGTCGACGGAGTACAGCTGCATCCACAGGTGCCTTTGTGAGGTGGTGGAGTAGTAGACCTCGCCCCACCAATAGGACGGTGCGTCCTCGTCGGGCAGGAAATGGAAGGTGCTCTCCTTCACCTTTTGATACAGCGGCCTTTGCATGTCGCTCATCAAGTCGTGCGGCTGCCCTTCCTCGACTTTTCCGCCGCAGATAAATGCCATTCTGACAATACTGTCGCCGCTTACTATGGACGATTCTGCCTGGGCGGCAGCGCGCCGGATGTCATTGACAAGTGAGTTGAAACGCGGGTCGTCGGCAAGGACCACCACTTCACCGTCCTCATACCATGCATCATCCTGGCTCTTCAGCACTACGTTGCGAACGAGGGGGACGTAGATGCCGTGGCTGTCACTACCGACGGGGCCGAAATGTTCATCCTTACTCACTCCCCATTTGTCATACTCGGTAGCAAGGAGTCCGAAGAGGCGTTCACGGACGGGCGTGTCGTAGAGGTCGGGCGAATAATACTCCTTGCTGCTCTCCCGGCTGAAGCCTGCCCGGTAGCTTTTCAGCAGATAATCCATGCGGCGTGACTTGATCTCGTCTGCCGTAAGCTGAGCGACAGGCGTGAATGGCACCGTCAGATAATCCACCACCAGCCTGATGTCACGACCTTCAAACAGGGTGGGGGCGTAAAGCGCAGCCTGTACTTTCTTGGACGGAAGCGTCTGGTGGACGAGCAGCTGGTTTTTCGAAAAGAAGTAGTCGTAGACGGATGAGTCGTTCGGCATTCGGCTCAGATACTGCAGGAAGTCGCGGTCTTCCTTGCCGTTCACCAATACGAGGATGGTATCATGTTCGCTCAGAGGGACGGCAGGGCGGCTGTCTCTCGAGACGAAACGGATGTTCAAGTGTCCGTCACCCAGTCCGGCGATGCGGCCTTGCAGCCCGCCCTGTTTCTGAGCAAGATACGTCTGGCGCTCGTCATTAGTGGCCTTGAAAGTGATGGGAATAGTGTATTTTACTGACATGGTTTTCCCGAACGAACTGCCCGGTGTCCATCTCGGCATCAAGCTGAGGACACGGATGCACTCTTCGCCGAGAAGCGAATCTATCTGCTGCTTCAGGGCCAAACGACGCTCTGCAGGTACACGGTTCATATATAGCGTGTCGTAACTAAGTAGGTATTTGAAGGGCTTAAAGTCTGACGCCTGGCCAATAGTGTCTATTTTGCCGGTCATGATCACCCGGCCTTTCACACCGTACTCCAAAGCAAGGTCTGGGAAATGCAGGTTGTTCTTAATAAACTCCTGCAGAGCACGGTCGCCGCCAGGGAAATATGGCATGACTTCCCCACAATTGAGAGCGTTGTCTTCTTTGCTAGGAGGCGTGGCTCGGGCAAGCAATTCTGACGATGAGCGCTGCTTGGCCTCGCCAATGGCGGGCACACCCTTCTCCACTACTGCTTTGGTGGCGTCGGGAGCCGCTGCTGCTTTCTCTTCCACCGAAGAAGGCATTTTCTGCTGTACTATCGCTTGCTGCGGCTTCATGGCATCGTGGCCAAAGATGAATATGCCCGCCACCAATGCGATGGAGGCAGCAATGCCTAAGCCCCAATAGAGCGGCTTCCGCGAAGCCTTAGCCTTGCCGATGACCTCACGCTCAAACTGTGCCCACTCCTTGTCAACGTCGGGCATGCCTATCTTCTTGTCAATATCTTCTTGTTTCATCATTTCTTTGCAATATGAAGGGTTTTACGAATCTTCTCTAGTGAGCGCGTGATGTGCTTGTTCACCGCCGACGAGCTGATGCCTAGCACAGTGGCTGTCTCGGCGTATGTCATCTCCTCGTCGTAGTGCAGCTGCAGCACGCGGCGGTCCTGCTCTGTCAGGTTCTGGTCGATGACCTGTTGCAACTGCTGCAGCAGTTCTTCGTGCTCCTCGTCGCGGCTTTCTTCTTCAGCTCTCCGTAGTTCTTCCTCCATCTGCAGTCGCAGTTGGCGTTGTCGCAAGATGTGAAGGCACTGATTACGGGTCGCTGCCAGAAGGTAGCCTCTGATGCTGTCGTCGCTCACTTTGGGCTTGCCTTTCCATATCTGGGCGAACACCTGGTGCACGGCATCCTTGGCATCGTCGGCATCCTCTACCATCGAGTACGCCATGCGATACATGTGCGGATAGCTGTCCTTGAACAGGCGTTCGAACCATTGTTTGGTGTAGTCCATACAAATCACTGTTGGTGTTCTTGTTCTGTCTATAAGACCATCGAAAGGCAAAATCAAATACCCCTCATTGAAAAAAATCTCGCTATTTCACATCATTCAAAGAATGATTCTGCAGTCACTACATTCTAGAAAATGTCTGAGTGGGAGTTACGGGTAAGGCTGGAGCTCTTTTTCTCTTCCTATGATCATAACTGTATTTGTTTTGTGCTTGCAAAGGTACGAAATGTTTTTCAAAACTCTGCGAAATGTATTCAAAAAATAAAGATTTCGCAGAGTTTTAGGTGTAAAGTGAGTATAATGTTTGGTTGAATCTGCAAAACGTATCACCCCCGGAATCCGTCAAGACGATGATAAAGGATATGGTTACGAGGGAGAGAAGTGCCTGCTTTCAGGGATAGAGCAGGCAGATGTGAGGGAGAGAGAAGGCATGCGTGGTGATGGCAGCCTGCGCAGACGACAATGGCAGCGCCCGCTGCCAATGATGGCAACGGGCGCAGAAGGACATTGGCAGCATGCGCTGCCAGCTTATTTTTTCACAGGGGTAATGGTCCGAAGGACGACATAGTGCCATGTCCGCCCCTCACGATAGCAGCGTAGCAGCGGTTTCTCGCCCACGCAGAGACTGTCGAGAAAGGCCTTTGCCGACTTGCGCTTCAGATGGCTGAACATCATGAAGGTGCTGATGGTGGTATAGCCGTTGCGGCAACTCTGGCGCAGGGCCTCTTCCATTGCCTTAGGATCGTACATCTGGCTGTTGCCTACACAGGTCTTCATGCGGCGGAAGCCCTGGAGCGAACAGTCGGCATCGTTCACGAACTGCCTGGAGGGGATAAATTCTACGCCATTGTAGATCACATCACGTCCGAGCACTTTGTCGGGGTCGGTATGGTCGCCCAGCAGCTTCAGCCTAGGGGCAAACGAGCCGAAGGGCGTTTCTACGCGGCAGCCCTCGCTCAGCCACATGGTGGTCACCTCGCCGAGCAGGTCGAAGAGTCGCTTCATCTCGCCGCGGCTGGTATGCCGGTATCGGGCGCAGAAGTCGTCGATGTCGTCAAGGTCGTACTTGTGCTTGATGACAGGCTCTGCATAGAGCAGGGGCTTGCCGTCGTCACCTTTCGTGGGGCGTGGCTGCAGCTCGAACAGTATTCCGTCGGTCTTACGTGGCATAGTGGTGCTCCTTTCTTTGCTTTATCATTTGTAACCTATCTTGAAATAGTCTAATAGTGATTTGTACTGGTCTTGTGCCGTGAGGCACGTGTCGGTGAGGTATTCGTCGTGTCCCCATTCGTGCAGTCCTCGATAATAGAAGAACTTGAGGTCGTCGGTGATAATGAAGGGCACAATGTCACTGGCCAGACACTCCTTGAACATCAGCAGCCGTCCCACTCGACCGTTGCCGTCTTGGAAAGGATGAATGCGCTCGAATCTCACATGAAAGTCGAGGATATTCTCCAGCGTTTTCCGCTTATAGTGGTGATAATCGCTGATGAGAGCCTTCATCTGCCGATGGACCTCTTTGGGCTGACAAGTGTCCTCTCCCCCAACCTCGTTGGCTAACCGCTTGTAGTCGCCTACGGCAAACCAATCCTTACGGCTGTCCGACGTCCCCGTCTTAAGTAACAGATGGAGCTGCTTGGCCATAGACTCCGTTATCGGTTCCTCAGCATGGTCGATGATGTAATCGATGCAGCGGAAGTGGTTCACCGTCTCAACGATATCGTCCACGTTGACCGCCTCGTCTGTCATGCCGATAGTGTTTGTCTCGAAGATGTAACGTGTCTGTTCATGCGTCAGACGGCTTCCCTCCATGTGGTTGGAGTTATAGGTCATGTCAATCTGTGTGCGATGGTAGATACCACCTTTCAGTCGCGAGGCCTTTTGCTCGCGTAGCATCGCAAGCAGGGGCGATGCCTGCTTACGGGCAGAACCGCGCTGTGGAAGGATGGCATCGGCAGGGATGCTCCACGTTTTTCCCGTGAGGAAGGCTCCTTCAATCCTTCCGCTCGCGCAGTAGTTGCGGGCTGTACGCTCCGAAATGCCGAACTTCTCGGCAAACTGCATCACTGATATATATTCCATCGTCGTCTATCGGCAAGCTTTTTGTTCATTATCGCTTGCAAAGATACTGTTTTTTGCCGATACCGGCAAGAAAAGCCGCAATGTTATCCACCGCGGCCCGTCTTTTTAACATTATTGCCTTTAGTTTATGCCCTCATGTCAAGTCATCTGCGTTGCATTAGTCGGAGGGACGTATGACACGACATAAGAAATTCCAGATGTCTACGCCGACGGTGAGCGACGAGGGATAGGCTTTCGTGCCGTCGGCAAGTTTGAAGAGTGGCGTTAGGTTCTGAGAATAGTTAATGGTCAGGGGCCCCAGGCCAGCGGTCACCAACCACTGGGCCCCGGGACGAGTGGTGTACAACAGAGCGACGCCAGTCTGTAACGAGAACAGGCGGTTGCTGGTTTGCGCACCTATCTGCAGCGGGATGCGCAGCGCAGTAAAGGACAGCTCGTCGCGCTGGTGCTCCTCGTCTTTGGGCACTAATTTCACGCGGTAACCATCTTTCTCTACACTGTAGTTGGGGATGACGTCATAGGCATAGCTTGCTATTTGCAAACCAGCAGTAACGCCGACGTTACCTCGGTAGAGACTTCTGGACACCTGAAAGATGGTGCATCCACCGTCAATCTTTCGGAATACGCCACTGCACAGTGGGAACTGTGCCTGAGGGTCGCCCATCATCCCACCGTTCAGCCATGAACCGCCAAACCAGATTGACGGAGAAGGCGGGTCGTAACGTACCAAGTCCTTGTCGTAGTAGTCAAAATCGGGTGCCAGCAACATAAGTGCTCCACCGTAGGCCCACTTCTCTTCCCGTTGCTGCTCCACGTCCTGCGCCATTCCCTGCTGGGCAGAAAGCAGGAGTGCGACGATGACAATTTGCCTTATTGACATAGCGTTATCTTTATTTATTCGGAGCAAATGTACGAACAAATGATGACATATAGGCTGGCTGTGCTGTTAAAAAAGCCTTTTTTATTATTATTTAGTATCTGAACCTCTGCGTCTCAGCGTTTAGAGTGGGTGCAGCAGTCTTGCAATACAACGAACTGGAGGGAGCTTCACAGCTGCCTCCAATATACCCGGGTTTATAGAAGAAAAATCTTAACTACTTGATTAACTATTAGCTAATAACTTTTGTGCTACAGCTCCACCTCCTGCACCACCTGTCCGTCATAGAGGTTGATGATGCGCTGGGCATAGGAGGCGTCGCGCTGCGAGTGGGTCACCATGACGATGGTGGCACCCTCGTCGTGCAGCTGACTGAGCAGCTCCATCACCTCGCGGCCGTTCTTCGAGTCGAGGTTGCCGGTGGGCTCGTCGGCAAGGATGAGCTTGGGACGCGAGACGACGGCACGGGCGATGGCGACGCGCTGCTGCTGACCGCCGGAGAGCTGGCGGGGGAAGTGCTTGGCGCGGTGGCTGATGTCCATGCGGCGCATGGCCTCCTCCACGCGCTGGCGTCGCTCGGCTTTGGGAAGGCGCATGTAGAGTAGCGGCAGCTCGATGTTCTCCTCCACATTGAGGTCATCAATGAGGTTAAAGCTCTGGAAGACGAATCCGATGAGACCCTTGCGCAGCTGGTCGCGCTGCGGCTCGCTGAGGTGGCTCACGTCCTGTCCGCCCAGCAAGTATTCGCCTTCTGTCGGGGCGTCGAGCAGTCCGAGGATGTTGAGCAGCGTCGACTTTCCGCAGCCGCTGGGGCCCATGATGGCGACAAACTCGCCTTCGCTGACTTCGATGTTCACGCCGTTGAGGGCGATGGTGCGCACCTCTTCAGTAGTAAACGTGCGCTTGAGGTTGATGGTTTGTAACCCACCCCCAGCCCCTCCCGAGGGGAGGGGGGATTGGTTACTCTTGCTGATGTTGTCTTTCATATTCATACTTATTATTAATTGTTTGTTTATAGTCTATCCAGTTCCCCTCCCCTCGGGAGGGGTTAGGGGTGGGTTTTTATTGCTCCTTCAGCACTTTATACGGTTTGATTCTCGTGGCCTTCCACACCTGATACCACAGCGTGAGGGCGCAGAGGACGAGGATGAGGGCGATGCTCACCAGCGGAATCCACCAGGCGAAGCTGGTGCGGATGGTGTAGCTGGCCATGAGCCGATGGATGACGAGCAGGCTGACTGGCAGCGAGGCCACGGCGGCGATGCCGAAGATGATGAGGTAGCGGCGCGAGAGCAGCAGGGCGATGTCGCGGAAGGTGGCGCCGTTGACCTTGCGGAGGGCTATCTCGCGGAAGCGGCGGCGCACGTCGAACATCATCAGGCCCAGCACACCGAGGCACGTCACGGCGATGGCCAAAAGCGAGAAGGTGACGAAGATGCGGGCGGTGCGCTGATCCTCGCGGTAGAGCTCCTGTCGCTGGTCTTCCACCCACTGGTATTTGAGCTCGGTGGTGCCAAAGAGCTCCATCTCGAGGTCCTTCAGCTCGCTGATGATGTCGGCCTCGTGCCCTTCGGCCACATCGAGCAGGTAGTTGCGCCCCTCCATCTGGTGGGCGTCTAAGATGTCGTAGTCCTTCTGCCCCGTCTCGAACATCAACAGCAGGGGCTTGACGGGCTCCGACTGCCGTCCGTTGTTGAAGTCGCGCACGACGCCGACGATGCGGTAGGGCGGGTTGTCTTTCTCACGCGCAGCAGTCCAGAAAATGCGGTCGGCAAACTGCACAAGGTCGGTCTCGCGGTTCTTGATGCCCAGCGCCTTGATGGCCGCCTCGTTGGCCACGCAAGCGTAGTCGTCCATCGACAGCGTGTCACTGGGCAGCTCGCCCTCTATGAGCGTCAGGCCGTACATCCGCGCTGCGTCGCCTGTGATATACATGATGTCGATATTATCGCCGTTGGCGAGTTTCACGTTGGCATCGGTGTTGAAGATATCGTTGTACAAGGTGATGCCCTTCAGGTAGGGCAACGCCATCAAGCGCTGCTTCACCACCTCGGCGTTGCTTTTCTGCTTCTCTATCATGGCGTTGAACTCCTCCATCGTCCATGACCCTCGGTTCGACGGTGGATAGATGACGGTCGTGAGCAGACCCTTGGTGCGGAAGCCTGGGTCGGCACTCATCATCACGTGCAGCTGGCGCATGAAGTAGATACTGACGGTGAGCAGGGCGAGGGAGATGAAGAACTGGAAGCCCACCCCTAACCCCTCCCCAAGGGAGGGGAGGTTGAATAGACCTTTCGCTGATGCTTCGCGGCGGGCTGGGATACAACTGGCTATCAAGGGAAGTCCGAGGATAATTCCGAGCGTCAGCCCCACGTCGAACTTCCATTGCGGCATCACCTCTATATTGTAATAGGTGGCGAGCAGCGGCTCGGCCAGCTCTACTACCGTCCACACGCCAATCATGGTGAGCACGGCCACGAGGAACGTCTCGGCATAGAGCTGGCAAAAGACATCCCAGCGCGAAGCACCGAAGAGGCGGCGCACATGCAGCTCATGGCGGCGGTGGGAGCGCATCACGGCGAAGAGGTTTGCGAAGTTGAACAGGCCCACGAACAACAGCAGCACGGCCACGAAAAGCAGCATCCACAGATGGGTGGCAGAGGCACAGTGAACAAAGCAGGCACAGTTAGCAAACCAGTGATAGCCTACGCCCAATTCATTCTGCAGCTCCTGCGTATAGGGCTGGAGTCCGTAGCGCACGGGATCGTCGCTGAACATCGAGAGCCGCTGCTCGGGCTGACGGGCGTTGTAGTCGCGCACGCTGGTTCCCTCGCGTAGCTGGACGACGCCGATGCCGATGCTGCTCCCTGGGGAATAGAAGTCCTCACCGGCATAGTCGGCGATGTCGAAGCGGATGCTGGACTTGGTGGCGGGCTGACGGAACACGCCCACGACGGTGTTCACGTCGCCCTCTTCGCCCACGGTGACGGTCTTACCCACGGCGCTCTCACCAGGAAAGAGCCGCGCCGCCAGCCCCTCGCTCACGATGCACTGGCCGTTGGCCCTGAGTATGAGCGTCCCCTCAACGGCTTCCAGTGGAAAGACCCGCGTGAACATAGAGTCGACACTGACGGCAGGCGGATAGAAGGATTCGCCCTGCTCGGGCTTGATGGAGTACATGGAGCGAAGGTACACGTTGGTCCAGCACTCCACGTCGCTCTGCCCCTCGACGGGTGAGACGAAATGCGACTGGTGGTTGGGGTCGTCGGTAGTTATCGTCATCCAGTCGGCCTCGCCTTCGTATTGCACGCAGCAGAGGAAGGTACGGTCGAGGGCTGGCATGAAGTGGTCGATGGTCCACTCCTGATAGATGTAGCGGCTGATGATGACGGTGCCGCTGAGCGAGATGATGAGGCCCAGCAGCGACAGCGCCGTGTAGCCCTTCATTCGGCTGATGATACGGAATGCTTGTTTCATTTAGTTCTCTTTCAATACTTTATAGGGCTTTATTCTTGTGGCCTTCCACACCTGATACCAGAGCGTAAGGGCGCAGAGGACGAGGATGAGGGCGATGCTCAGCAGTGGAATCCACCAGGCGAAGGAGGTGCGGATGGTGTAGCTGGCCATGAGCCGATGGATGACGAGCAGGCTGACGGGCAGCGAGGCGAGGGCGGCAATGGCGAAGACCGTGAGATAGCGGCGCGAGAGCAGCAGGGCGATGTCGCGGAAGGTGGCGCCGTTGACTTTGCGCAGCGCTATCTCGCGGAAGCGGCGGCGCACGTCGAACATCATCAGGCCCAGCACGCCAAGACACGTGACGGCGATGGCTAAGAGCGAGAAGGTGACGAAGATGCGGGCGGTGCGCTGGTCTTCCTTGTAGAGGTCCTGGCGCTGGTCTTCCACCCACTTGTACTGCAGTTCGTTGGTGCCGTAAAGTTCGTGGACGAGGTCGCGCAGGTAGTCGATGACCTCCTGCTCGTGCCCCTCGGCGATGTCCATCAGCAGGTACTGTCCTTCAAAGCTGCGGGAACTATCTTCGCTCATAGAACGTTCATACATATAGACCATTGGCAACAGCGGTTCGGACTGTCTGCCGGGGTGGAAGTCGCTGATGACGCCCACAATCTCGTATGGCGGGTTGCCGCTGCAGTCGCTGCCACCCGACCACCACATCCGTGACTTGAACTGTATCTTGAAGTCGTGGTAATCCTTGACGCCGAGCTGGCGGATGAACGTCTCGTTGACCATGCAGAGGTATTGCGCGAAGTGGTCGATGCTGTCGTTGAACATGCGACCTTCCTTCAGCTTGATGCCGAGGAGCTCCATCGACTTGGGGTTGATCCAGCAGATATCGACCTTGTACTTCCCGTCGTTGATTTGATGCTCCGACTGGTCACCGATGAACATAGGGTCGTAGCAATAGCTCTTGATGTGGGGGCAAGCATCCAAACGCTGTTTGATGATGTCGCTCTGGCTTTCTGTTTTGCTTCTATATGCGTCATACTCCTCGTCGTTAGCCCAATGCTCCACGTTGCCGCGCGGCTGTACTATCACGCTCACCAGGCCTTTGGTGCGGAAACCCGGGTCGGCGCTCAGCATCACGTGCAGCTGTCGCATGAAATAGATGCTGACGTTGAGCAGGGCAAGGGAGATGAAGAACTGAAAGAACATGAACACAAGTCCCCCTCGGCCCCCCCTTCTGCCCCCGAGGGGGCTACTATAGTTTTGTCGGCGGAAAAGTCTATTGTAGCCCCCTCGGGGGCAGAAGGGGGGGCCTTGCATTAGTGGCAGTCCAAAGATAACAGCCAGCGTCAGCGCTACATCGAACTTCCACTGCGCCATCACCTCTATATTATAATAGGTGGCAAGCAGTGGCTCAGCCAGCTCGACCACTGTCCACACGCCAATCATGGTGAGGACGGCCACGAGGAACGTCTCGGCATAGAGCTGGCCGAAGATATCCCAGTGCGAGGCACCGAAAAGGCGGCGCACGTGCAGCTCATGACGGCGTTGGGAGCGCATCACGGCGAAGAGGTTCACAAAGTTGAATAGTCCTACGAGCAGCAGCAACACGGCCACGCCCAGCAGCATCCACAGATGTGCGGGAGAACTCTTTGGCTGAATGCATTTATAGCTTTCCACGGTGTAGGAGTTCCAACCAAATCTGGTAGAGGTCTCGCTATAGGGCTTCAAGAAGAGCCTGACAGGCCGTTGGCTAAACATCGTCAGTTCCTGAAACGGCTGTCGCTCGTTGTAGGCCTCTACATCGGCTCCCTCCCGCAGCAGCACAAGGCAGATGTTGTGGGCATTGGAGACCAGCAGGTCCTCCTTACGGTTGAACTGCAGGATGTCGAAGCGCAGGCTGCTCTTCGTGGCAGGCTGGCGATAGACGGCCAGGATGGTGTGCGGTGTGTCGCTCTCTATGTTGACGGTCTTGCCCACGGCACTCTCGCCCGGAAACAGGCGCTGGGCCAGCTCCTCGCTGACCATGCACTGCCCTTCGGCGGTCAGCTGGCGGGCACCCTCCACAATGTCAACAGGGTAGATGTGGAAGAACGTGCTGTCGGCTACGCTGACGGCGGCAGGATAGAACACTTCCTGCCCCGGTTGCGAAATGGGGAAGTTTTTGCGCAGGGCGACGTCGCAGTAGGCCTCAATTTCGCTCTGTCCCTCCACTGGCGAGACGAAACAGTCCTGATGGTTCGGGTCGTAGCTCATGGCGAAGCCCCAGTTGTCGCGCGGTTCGTCCTTGTAGTGCTCGGCAAGGACGTATGTACGGTCGAGGTTGGGCATGAAGTGGTCGATGGTCCACTCCTGATAGAGGTAGCGGCTGATGATGACGGTGCCGCTGAGCGAGATGATGAGGCCCAGCAGCGACAGCGCCGTGTAGCCCTTCATGCGGGTGATGATGCGGAATGCTTGCTTCATTGCTTGATGTTCATGTTTACATCTTTCTATATATCAACAACCGTGCCAAAATGCGAAAGCGCTGATTCTGTGTGAGATAACAAAATCAGCATTATCCGGGATGTGTGCGGATGCGCTCTGTAGTGTGCGGAAATGCACAGATGGGGACTACAAATAGTCGAGATAGTTCTCAGGCGTGATGACGACAGCTTCCGCCACAGGGTAGGCCTGCATGAAAGAAGCAGGAATGGCAGCGTTGCCCAGCGGCGTGAAATTTTGCAAGATGGTATTGTACACAATGCAAAGATACTACAAAATCTTGTCTAATCCAAAAAAGCAAGACTTTTTTGGATTATAATCCGGAAAAAGATGTCTTTTTGAGGATTATCTGCTTCTATTACACTTCAATTAGTAGGAATGGTATGGTAACGTGATGATGAATGTGGTGCCCTTGCCCTGCTGGCTCTCCACGCGGATGGTGCCGCTGTGCTTCAGGATGATCTGGCGGCAAAGGCTGAGGCCGATGCCCGTGCCGGAGGGCTTGGTGGTGAAGAAGGGGATGAAAGCGTGGTCAACGACGTCGGGCGACATGCCACAGCCGTTGTCCTTGATGCGGATGGTAGACCCAGACCCACCCCCAGCCCCATTCTTGCGTCCCGCTGGTAGCAAGCGAGCAGAGCTCGAGCGCCCGAGCGGAGCTCGCCTACCCGTCGCCTTTCCCTGGAGGGAGGGGAGCGAATGCACTGTAAGCTCCACTAGCGTTGCTCCACTCTCGTAGGCATTCTTGATGAGGTTGATAAGCACCTGTTCCAGTTGTGAGCGGTCGGCATAGAGGACGGGCTCTTGATAGTAATCACTCCCCTCCCTTACGGGCTGGGACTGGGTCTTTACTTGTGGATAAAGACCTTTAATATGCTCCAGAAGTTCGCTCACGGGGAAGGAGGTCTTTACGGGTGTCTTGATGCGCGTCAGCTGGCGATAGTTCTCCACGAAGTCAAGGAGAGCGTGGCAGCGGCGGTTGATGACGGCAAAAGCTTCAGCCCCCTCCTGACCTCCCCCCGAAGGGGAGGAACTCAGCGTCTCGCTGATGGAAATGATGGGTGTGAGTGAATTCATGATTTCGTGGGTCAGCACGCGGATAAGCTGTTGCCACGCCTCCATCTCCTGCCGTTGCATCAGCATAGAGACATCTTTCAGTGCCACTACCAGACGACGCTGGCCGTCGATGCGCAGTAGCACCGTCGAGAGGGCACAGCCATCCACCACCTCTGCATGGTCGGTGATGGCCTGGAGGATATGGGGAGGGAGGAAGGCCCCCTCCCTCCTCCCCCAACTGGGGGAGGCAATTGCGCTGTGGGTTTCCGCGAAGGGGGCCTCCCCCAGTTGGGGGAGGTTGGAGGGGGCCGCCGCATGGTTCATCCAGTCGATGCGCCCATCGGTAGTGCAGACGAAGAGTGCCGTATCCACATTTTCCGTCAGCTGACGCAGGTATTGCAGCTGCCGCTCGGCTTCTGCCAGTCGTGTGTGGAGTTTTTCATTCTCTTTTTCTGTCTCGCGATAAGCATAGAGCATGCGGCTCATGCGGCCGTAGAGTGAAGCGCATAGCCAGAGCAACAATACGCCCAGCGCGATAGATGGCCATATCAAGTGGGCCTGGATGCTGACAGACAATACCGCCACAAGCACCACAATTCCCAATATGTTATATTTCATACTCAGTCAATCTGACCACCCCTTCCTCACAGTGAGGGCGGGGGGAGGGTCCTTAGCTTCCTATAGAGTGTAAACCTCGTGATTCCCAGCAGTTCGGCAGCACGGGTGACGTTGCCGCCCGCTATCTGCATGGCCCGCTCGATGGCTTCCTGCTCCAGGCGTTCCAGGTTGAGCGTAGGCGATGGCGATGTGCGTCGTGCCGGGTCCTTCAGCACAAAGTCCTGTGCACAGAGGCTTGGCCCCTTGGCCAGCAGCACTGCCCGCTCGACAGCGTGCATCAGCTCGCGCACATTGCCTGGCCACGTGTGACGCAGCAGCCGTTGGCGGGCATCGCGGTTGATAGTCGTCACCACCTTATTATATTTACGCGCGTAGGTAGCGAGGAAGTGCTCGGCCAGCAGGATGATGTCCTCTCCGCGTTCCCGCAATGGAGGAATAGTGATCTCGATGGTGTTGATGCGGTAGAGCAGGTCTTCACGGAAGCGGCCTTCGGCTACCTCGGTATGAATGTCGGCATTAGTGGCGCTGAGCAGACGGACATCAATGGGCGTCACCTGCGTGCTGCCCAGCCGCGAGATCTCGCGACGCTCCAAGGCCGCCAGCAGCTTCGCCTGAAGGGGTAGGGGAAGGTTGCCGATCTCGTCGAGGAAGAGCGTGCCGCCATTGGCTGCCTCCATGCGTCCGGCCTTCGCCTTGAGTGCCCCCGTGAAAGCCCCTTTCTCGTAGCCGAAGAGCTCGCTCTCGAACAGCTGTTCGGCCACGCTGCCCAGGTCGATGCTGACGAACGGCTTTGCAGCCCGGCGGGAGAGGGCGCACAACTGGCGTGCGATGACATCCTTGCCCGTGCCGTTCTCGCCGAGGATGAGCACATTGGCATCGGCAGGAGCCACCTGCTCCACCGTCTGCAGTACCCGCTGCATGACAGGACTCTCGCCGATGATCACAGGTGCCGCAGTAGAGCCGAAAGGCGATGCCGCCACCTCCATGCGCTGCTCCAGCAGGCGGTTTTTATGCCGCTCGCGGCTGAGCTCGATGCCTGCAAAGAGCGTGGCCAGCAGTTTGGAGTTGTCCCACGGCTTGGTGATGAAGTCAGTGGCGCCGCTCTTCAGCGCCCGCACCGCCTTGTCGGCATCGGCGTAGGCCGTCATGAGTATGACCACCGCCTGCGCATCGCGATGCAGGATGTGCTCCAGCCACTCGAAGCCTTCCTCGCCGCTGATGGCATCGTGGCGAAAGTTCATGTCGAGCAGCACCACGTCGGGGTGGACGAGGTCGTAGAACCGGTCTATCTGCTCCGGCAGCCTGGTCACACGGATATCCTCCACCAGCGGCTTGAGCAGCAGGCTGAGCGCGAAGAGGATGTCCTCGTTATCGTCAATGACAAGTACTTTGCCCTTCCTGTCTTCCATCTTTTCTTCCGTTTTATACTTTTTCGATGGCAAAGATAAGGAAAAAATCGCGAATACCCTCTACTTTCTCCCTGCAAAATCGCCACCATCCCTTCAGGAGTCTCGTTTTTGTGCGTATTCGCACGCTTTTGTGCGCTATCGCACGGCAATACACGCTGCGGCGGGGGTCAGTCTTTGGTGGCAGACTTGGAGTAGTTGGAGGGTGTCACGCCAAATTCCTCCTGGAAGCTGCGTGTGAAGTATGAGGCGTTCGAGAATCCCGTGAGATACATCACCTCCTTGGTGGAGAAATGCTCGGCACTGGCAAGCAGGCGTGCTGCCTTCTGTAGTCTCAGATGACGGATGTAGCCAATGGCGGTCCTGCCTGTCAGTTGTTTGATCTTACGGTAGATTTGCTTGCTGCTGATGCCACTGGCCTGACTGAGCATGTCGACAGACAGGTCAGAGTTGTCGATGTTCTCCTCTATGATATGGGTGAGGCGCAGCAGCAACTGGTCGTCCTGCGACAGCTCGGTGTCGTCGCCGGCAGCAGCGAGCATCGACAGGCGCAGCTCCTGTTCGAGCATGGCTTTGTCTTCGCTGAGCTGTGCCTCTTTCTTTTTGGCGCTTTGCAGGATACGCTCTTTCTCCTTCCTTTCCTGACGCAGTGTGCGCCGGCTTCTCAGATAGAGGCCAACGAGCGTCAGCAGTATGAAGAGCAGCAGGATGTATATGGTGACGGCCAGCCGTGAGTGATACCAGGGCGGGCGGATGCGGAAATGAAGGCTGTATTTAGCTTCCGGCTGCTGGGCATCGCTCAGATAGAGCGTGTAGCTGCCAGGCTGCAGGCCGGAAAGCAGGAGTGTGCTGCTGCCGGTGGGCAGTTGCACCCACTCGTTCTGCAGCCCGTCGACACGGAAGGCGAATCGTGTGGCCTTCTCCGTGCCGTAGTCATAGTCGCTGAGATAGAACAGCAGGCAGTTCTGATCGTGGCTCAGCTGCAGACGGCGCTGATGCAGCTGCAGCGCATCGCAATATCCCTGACCCATCACTTCGACATTCGTCACCACGGGCACGGCCGATGGCGCATGGCGGAGTATGTCGGCCTTGACGGCAGCGAACTTGTCGATGCCTCCCAGCCATATCGTCTGGCTTTGGGGATTGTAATAGACGGCAGTATAGCTGTCGACGGTGCTGAAGCTACCCAGCAGTTGCTGCTGAGCGTCGGTGATGCGCAGTCCCTCGTCAGTGACGTTCCATGTTCCGGCAGGAGTGACCGCCGACCGTCCCTGTGGTGTATACGGCAGCGCGTTCTCTCGCTGCAGCACAGCCACCAGTCCATCGCCGGCGATGCTTTCAGGATCGATGACGTAGGTGGCTTGATAAGTAGTGACCTGCAGGCGACGGTCGCTGGTCTCAATGATGTCGTAAACCCAGTTGCGGCGGTCGCCGTCGATGCGCAGCTGCCTGAATTGTCGGGTCGTGCGGTCGTAGAGCAGCAGTGCGCCGTCGATGCCCACCCAGAGCCTCTTCCCGTCGTCTTCCAGCATGCAGCGTATGCTGTTGTGGGGTATGGGCCACTGAGGGTCGTTCATCTTGTACCACCGGCAGCTCTGATGCTCAGTGTCGAACCCCTCAATGGCGATGAGTCCGTGGTTGCCGCCCAGCCATAGCGTGGAGTCGGAGTCCTGATAGACGAGCCGCATCTGGTTGCCATCGTGCGAGCCAGTGATGGCCGGCAGGGGATAGGAATGGAAGAACTGGCTGCGGGGCGACATCGACACGCCGTTGGACGTGCCCACCCAGAGGTTGCCGCCCGCATCGCTGCAGAGGCTCCACACCACGTTGCTGGCGATGGACTTGGCATCGTTGAGCGCATCGTGGCTCAGTTGACACAAGCGGCGGTGACGGTCTACGACGTACAGTCCATCGTCGGTACCTGCCAGAATGTTGCCTTCGGTGTCGCAGGCCAGACACTTCACGACGGGCAGGCCGAACTCCAATTGTCCGGCCTGCAACTGGCTGAGCGTACCCAGTCCGTTATCGGTGCCTACCCAGACGGTGCTATCGGCAGGTAGCCAGAGCAGTGCTGAGATGACTGACGACGAGGAGTGGAGCGTGCGCATGCGACCGGTGGGGATGGAGTAGCAGGCCAGGGCATTCAGCTGTCCTATATATAAAGTGGTGTCGCCCACGGCGAGCAGCTCTGACACGAGCTCCACTCCCTGCAGGCGCATGTAGCGACCATTGCGCAGGACTCCCCTGTCGGTGCCTGCCCACACATCACGGCCCACGCGCGTCAGGCAGAGCACGTCGGTGCCGTCATACAGGCTGTCCCTCTGAAAATGGCGGGTGCTGAGGTCGAACTTCAGCAGACCATGCTGATAACCCACGAGGATGCAGCTGTCGGTCGCCAAGGCGCATCTGGTCGACCCCATGTCGGGGAATTCATTGTGAGTATATCGATGCAGGTTGTAGCCATCCCACGCCGACAATGCCCTGTTGTCGACAAACCACATCATGCCGCTATTGTCCTGGACGATGTCTTTCACGACCAGCGTCTGCGTCTGGCTCTTCAGGTTGCTGAACGACTGATATCGCAAAGGCGCTGATGTAGCTGCACTGACTGTCAGAGACACCATCAGGATGGGCATGCAGGTAATACGTGCGATTGTCTTGCCAATAATCCGAGCAACGTCTATGCTGTACATTATGGTTTTATTCATACCGCAAAGGTACACATTTTTTTCTTTCGTACATCATGTCACTCCTGTTTTTAACCTAATTAGCCCTGTTTTTTCGCTGATTTGCCCGTTTTTCTGTCCAATTAGTGACATTTTTTTATCCTCATGTCCAATTTGTGTTATAAAATGGTGATTATGGTCATGCGTATATAAAATACAAATCGTAACTTTGCACCATCGTTCCTGACAAACCGAATAAAGACTATCTAACGACATTATGAATCGCGTTAAACTGATACTACTGACATTAGCGACACTGGTATCCGCCATCGGACATGAGTTGCATGCTCAATCGCAAAACGTGGACTATGAGCAGACGGTGACTCCTGAGTCGCCTGTCGACTTTACATCGCGTATTCAGAACCCAACTTTTGAACAGAGTCTTGGGGGCTGGGTGAATGAAGCTGGCTTCGTGACCTTTGAGCGTGCCTCATGGAATGGTGTCAAGGACGGCCAGTGCATCTCAGGTACATATTATTTGAATCTCTATCATAGTAAGGGACTGAAAGGACGTGTCGTGCAGACCATCAAGGACATTCCCAATGGTGTCTATGCAGTGAAGGCTGGTTTGTTTACCAACACAGCCGGTGCTAATATCTTCGCAGAAAACAATGTCGTGCCTGCAGTGGTCGATGCTACTCAGTTCTACACAGTTTATGCACTAGTGGAGGACAGTACGATAGAACTGGGTTATTATAGTACGCACGAAAAGGACTTCTGGTCGGTCGTTGACAACTTCTCGCTCACTTACTATGGCAATGGCGATGATGCCCGGAAAATGTATGAAGAGGTCAGTGGAACTCAGGAAGCCGAAGCTTTAGCCCAAATCTATGGCCGGCTATTGGAGATAGTAGAAATGGCAGAGGAACTGCTTGATGAACTCGGTGGCAAATACTTTGACGATCTTGACGCGGAGGTGAGGAAGGCACAGGCGATGTATGAACAGCAGCAGGCGACAGCCACTGAGATTCAAGCACAGATAGCCCGGATGAATGAGCTGATCAACATTGGGAGGCTATTCAAAGAGGCGCATGATCAACTAGGTAAACTGATGGAGGAGCTGAGGGCCAGCATCGAGAAATACAAAAGCATAGGTTCGTCCAAGAGGTTGGCGAAAGCTGCTCAACTATTAGAGGATATACAGGATGCCTATTATTATATTGACCTGACGACCACAGAGGAGATGAACGAACTCATCGCCAGGTGCAAGAACATGTTGGAGGTGCTCCCTTTGCCAGACTTCATCGACGACGATGAGAAAGCCGAAGATTGCACCCGCCTCATCACGAACCCGGGCTTTGAGAATGGCAGCAACGGTTGGGTGAACGACCCCATCTTCGATGACTGCAAGCCCACGAACTGGGCCACGATGATTGATGGGACCTACATGACCGGCAGCTACTACATGAACCTGTTCTGCCCTGCCAACTATCATGCTGGTAGCCTGCATCAGACCATCACCCGCCTCCCACCGGGCAAATACCACGTCGGCGCATCGGTATTCAGCAACAGAGCCGGCCTCGTGTTCTTTGCCAACGATCATGAGGTAGCCATCCCCATCGGCCCTTCGTCAGCTCCCTATGGCCGTTTCTTCGGCATCTACCTCACGGTAGCTGAGGGCGAGACGCTCACCTTTGGCGTGCGTACCAACGAAGCCGTGGAATTCTGGGGAGCCGTCGACGATTTCACCCTTACACGCTACGTGAAGGACACCACTGGCATCCTGCCGCTGCAGGCAGATGCCGGCAAGGAGGACATCTACACGCTGACGGGAGCCAGGAAGGACAGTGTGGGGAAAGGCATCAGCATCCTTCGCACCAGCGATGGCAGGACAAGGAAAGTATTCACCAAGTAAACAACCACAGCTATGAGACAACGATTTGGCATCGGCCTTTTGCTTCTGCTCCTGACGGCAACCTCGGCATGGGGCTATAAGAGCGAGAAGATATACGTCAACTCTGGCGGCAAGCAGCGAAACATGCTTGTCTATACGCCCGACGTGCTACCCGACAACTGCCCCCTCTTCATCACGACCCACGGCATGGGAGGCAACTCGGAGAACCAGGCTGAGCACGACCGCATGTACGAGCTGGTCGACACGGCCAAGTTCGTCATGTGCTACCCTAGGGCTGACGGTGACTACTGGGACATCAGTGGAACGAAAGACCAGAACTTCATCATCAAGGTCATCGACGAGATGGCAGCACGCTACAACATCAACCGCAAGCGCGTCTACTGGTCGGGCTTCTCCATGGGCTCGATGCTCCTGTTCCACTGCATGCCGAACATGCTCGACAAGATTGCCGCCTTTGCCCCTACGAGCGGCATACAGTTCAGCGAGAGTCCCTGGGAGCGGTGCAGCAAGAAGGTGAACGTGATGGAATGTATCGCATACAACGACAATGCCTTCAACTACAACAAATACGGCATCCGCAGCTATATGGAGCATTTCGGCCAGATGAACCAGTACACCAAGTACGAAAAAGTCACGGGCTACAGGACGCAGAACGGCACGTCGTGGTTTGACGGCGACCGCGAGCTATGGCTCAACGAAGAGACGAAGCATGAGGTGGTGCTCTACTCCTATAATTATAGTGGTAAGGGGTCGCATACGCCCGTTGCCGAGAACTCCTACGAGATTTGGAACTTCTGCAAGCGGTTCCAGCTGGGTGATAACATCATCGTCACGCCAACGCTCGAGGAGGCCCGCGATGAGTTCCTCAAAGCCCTAGGTGCTGCCCGTGATGCCTACGAGGGCACGGCAGGCCCTGACTACACTACGGCTGAGCCACTACGGGCCAGCGTGAAAGAGCAGATAGAGAAGTACGGTGATTTCGAGTCAGCCGACTCTACCGCCTATCTCGTGCCGACACGCTCGATCAACATGGCTACCGAGGCACTGACCTACCGTAAGGACAACCTCGACCACTACTTTGCCGCACGCCAGTGTGTGAAGGCACTTATCGACCAGTATGCCGACCAGCCCACCTGCAACCAGACGGCGACCTACCTGCGGATGGTGAGCCACTACGAATACTACGACCTGCCCGAGAAATACCTGATACGCGATGCCAAGCTCATCACGGCTGCCGAAGCCCTCGATGAGATAGCCGACCGGTTTGTGAAAGAGATAGCAACGGCCATACGTGCCATACGTTCTAGCCCTGCTGAAGACAGGGCCGCAGTCTTTGACCTCGGCGGCCGGCATTCCGACGGCAAAGGCGGGATCCGGATTGTAAACGGGAAGAAATACTTCGCAAGACAGTGAACTAACCAATTATTATTAACTCTTTTCTCTCTGATTGCTATTTCGTTGCTGGCAGGAAGCGCCAGCTTGTATGCTGACAAAGTTGACTTTGGCAGTGAGTCACAAACAGAATGGGCTGCCACATCGGCTGACGGCTGCGACATGGGTTCGACCGTTACTTTGGACGGCGTCGTTGTCACGTTAGGTTCGCCCGACGATACTGGTGTCAACTGGACCTGGCATGCTAAGAATGCCGGTTTGCTGCCTTCGCAGATGCCTTCGACTGAAGGCACTGTCGAGACACTGATCACAGAGTTCTCGGAAGAGGCTCCCTTTGGCAACCTTCCCTCTCATGGCGCTTTTCTGAAGATTGAGCCCTCGAAGGCTGGTGCTATCACCATCACCGCCAAGGCCTCGGCCAATGCAGCCCAGCCGCTGATCTTTGTCACACTCGACAAGAACGATCCTACCGTCATCCTCTCAGCCCAGATCACTCCCTGGGATGCCAACGTGACACAGTGGACCTATGAGGTCGATGCCGACCACACCTACATGTTCTTCCAGCAGTCGTATCCCGGCCAGCTTGGTGCCTATCGCATCACTCTTCGTGGAATATCGTTTGTCGTCGACGAAGTGGTAACGGGCCTGAACCAGCTGCATGCAGCACCCGCAGCAGAGCAAGCCTTTGACCTCGGCGGTCGTCCTGCCAACGGCAAGAGCGGCCTGCGGATCGTGAATGGCAGGAAGGTCTACTTCAAATAGAACTATAACCAACAAATCAACACACGCTTATGAGACACTACAAACTATTGCTCGTCTTCCTGGCCATGCTCGCCGGCTCGATTAGCTCGTATGCCGACATCAAGCAGTTTGGCAGTCTGGAAGATACGGAATGGGCGGCCACGTCGGATGACGGCTGCAGCAACGGCTCGACCATCGTCCTCGATGGTGTCGTCGTCACCATCGGTTCGGCAGACGACACAGAGGTCAGCTGGACATGGAACGCCAAGAACGCTGGTCTGCTGCCCTCGCAGATGCCGTCGACCGACGGCACCGTCGAAACGCTCATCACCTCGTTCATGGATTCCGAGCCCTTCGGTGAACTGCCCACGCATGGAGCTTTCTTCAAGGTTCAGCCCAGCCGCCCGGGACTCATCACCTTCCGCGGCAAGGCTTCGGCCAACTCTGCCCAGCCGCTGATTTTCGTCACCTGCTTCAAAGGCGACCCGACCATCCTCGCTGCAGAGATTACTCCCTGGGACGGCAACGTGACGGAGTGGACCTACGAGGTGGACACCGAGCACGACTACTACTTCTTCCAGCAGGCCTACCCGGGTCAGCTGGGTGCCTACCGCCTCACCTTCCGGGGTGTGGCATACGAGGCTACAGGCGAGGCTCCCCCTCCTGCCGATCAGCGCAACGTGGGTTTCCTCTACAATGGTGACCTGTCGGCTGACCTGGCCTATCAGGTGATTGCCAGCGACCGCAGCAACAAGGTGACAGCCATTGAGGCCAACAAAGCCTTCACCGTGGAGGACTTTGCCGACTATGAGGTCATCACTATCAGTTCGACGGTTACCAACGACGAGGCCATCGCCTCACTGAAGGAGGTGCATCCCTTCCTGCCCGTACTCAACCTGAATCCTCAGATCTATGAGAAGTGGGGCTACGGAGAGGTGGTCGATGCAGGCATCCAGTTTGCTACGACCCGCAATCCGCAGCATCCCCTGTTCCGCAATCTGGAACTCATCGAGGATCCTGATGCCGAAGAGCCCACCTTCGTGCTTGCCGTCAGTGATGCGACATCCTTCCCCGGCCTGCATCTCAGTGGTATCTTTGCCGACGACCCCATCCTGGCAGTGGCCTACCAGAACGAGGATGTGGTGGCCATCCACAGCCACAACATCTCGCGCAACGGCTACCTCTATATTCCGTATACACAGGAGACACTGGCAGATGCCGCCACGCCTGACATCCTCACCAATGCCATCGCCATGATGAACGGCACGAAGCAGCCTCCCCTCAAGGCTCCGCTGCCCACCTTCTCGCTGGATTATGACTTTGAGTCGACTATCGTCAGCATAGCGGATGCCGCTCCCGGGGCAGAAATCTTCTATACCCTCGACGGCTCGATGCCTACTGAAGAGAGCACACCCTACACCGGACCCTTCACCGTCGACCATGAGCTGACCGTACTGGCTGTAGCACGTGGCGAAGGCTACGTGCTGAGCGACGTGGCCGAGCGATACATCGACATCCAGCTAGTTTGCCCGCGGCCCACGTTCAGCATGGAGCGCCAGGACGGACGTACCATCGTCACTATCAACTCTGACCTTGAGGACGCCACCATCTACTACAACTATAAGGGCGACAACACCACAGGTAAGAGTACCAAGTACACTGGACCTATTACCTTTAACACCGGGCGTACGATCTATGCCTTCCAGACCTGTCCTGAGTATCTCAACTCAAAGGTCGGTTCGGCTGACATTCCAGTGACGAATCCCAACGTGCGTATCGACATCCTCACGAAGATGGATGCCAACCAGAGCGAATACTACGACCTGACCAATCCCGACTCGCAGACAGGCAACACGGGCTACTACTTCTCGTGGGGCAACGCCATCTGCAGCATCGGCCCGGAGGAGGTAGTGGACTTCGAGAACGGCTGGAGCGTACGCTCACGTGGGCAGCGCATCGCCTGGGAGAATGTCAGCCCGTCGTTCAACTATGGCGATGACGTCAGCGGCGCGTTCAACCCAGCAACCGTAGAAGACGAGGATTCCTACCTCCCCGTCACCAGCGGTCTTCTCGACCTCTTCGACTGGAACACTGCCGATCCTGCCAATGCCATCGTACAGACCACGAAGGCCTATGCCGGTCCCTTCGACGTAGTAGCCTATATTGCCAACGAGAACGGCACGCTCGACTTCGGTGGCTCGACGCAGACGGAATGGGCTGCCTCATCAGCCGACGGCTGCAACAACGGCACGACCATCACGCTCAATGGCGTCGTCGTCACACTGGGCTCGCCCGACAACAGCGAGGTCACCTGGACATGGCACTCCGGCAATGCCGGCTTGCTGCCCTCGCAGATGCCATCTACCGATGGTACTGAAGAGACGCTGATCACAGAGTTCTCGGAAGAGTCACCCTTCGGCACTCTGCCCACTCATGGTGCATTCCTGATGATTGAGCCCTCGAAGGCAGGCGTCATCACCATCAAGGCCAAGGCTTCGGCCAGTGCCGACCAGCCTCTGGTGTTCGTCACGCTCGACAAGAGCAATCCTACCGTCATCCTTTCGGCTGTGATCACACCGTGGGATAACAGCGTGACTGAGTGGAGCTATGAAGTGGATGCAGATCATGTCTACATGTTCTTCCAGCTGGCATATCCCGGGAAGCTGGGCTCCTATCGTCTGACACTTCGTGGCATTGCTTTCGAGGCTAATGAAACAGGTGGCTCAGGCGAAGGCGCGGAGTCGTCAGGTGACCTTGCTGCCCGACTGGTGGTTGAGGTGGCTACAAGCGACGCTGCCAATGCTGTATGGACACAGCTGGGCGAGCCGCTCGTCCTGACAGATGCACGCCGTCTCTACTGCAAGTTCGTGCGTAGCTATGAAAGTGCAGCACCAGTCTTCGTTCGTACACGCATTATCAACGACGTCGGCCGGGCTGGCATCTTCAACATCTACCTTGCATACCAGGGTGAAGAGTCGAAGCGCATCATCCAGGAGCAGATGGTCGGCATCAGCGATGTGCAGCCTGAGGTCAGTCTCCCTGCTGGCATCTATAGTGTCAATGGTGTGCGCCAGCAGACGACACGTCGCGGACTGAACATCATCGTGACATCCGACGGCAGGGTCAGGAAGGTGTTTGTGAAATGATCATGCGATGAGTATCTGAATATGAAACGAATCAGACTGTTTCTCATCACGCTGTCTGTGCTTGCCGGCTCTGCGGGGCTGTTCGCCGCTATCGTCCACTTTGGCAGTGCGACGCAAACGGAATGGACAGCCACCGCAGCCGACGGCTGCGACATGGGCTCTACCGTCACGCTTGATGGTGTAGTGGTGACACTGGGATCGGCCGATGACACTGGTGCAGGCTGGTCGTGGCATGCTGGGAATGGGGGCTTGCTGCCGTCGCAGATGCCGTCCACTGAAGGTACTGTCGAGTCGCTGATCACGTCGTTCTCGGCCACAGCGCCTTTTGGACTGGTTCCTACGCATGGTGCGTTCCTTAAGATTGAACCCACGAAGACGGGTGCCATCACTATCAGCGGTAAGGCCTCGGCCAATGCTGCCCAGCCGCTGATATTTGTCACACTCGACAAGAATGACCCCACAGTGATTCTCTCGGCAAAGATCACTCCCTGGGATGCCAATGTGACACAGTGGACCTATGATGTCGATGCCGACCACGTCTATATGTTCTTTCAGCAGGCATATCCCGGTCAGCTGACTGCCTATCGCTTCACGCTGCGAGGTGTTTCTTTCGACGATGACCCGAAGCACAAAATTACGGTCTATACCATCGGCGACTCGACCATGGCCAACAAGAGTGCCAGCTCTACCGAACGCGGGTGGGGCATGCTGCTGCCTTGGTTCGTCGATGCTTCACAGGTCACGGTCAGCAATCACGCCCAGAACGGTCGCAGCACCCTCAGCTTCATCCGTGAAGGTCGTTGGGATGCCGTGGCCCATGCTCTCAACGAAGGCGACTACGTGCTCATACAGTTCGGCCATAACGATGAGAAGACAGATGCCTCGCTGCATACCGACCCCCAGACCACTTTCAAGCAATATCTCACTCGTTTCATCAACGAGACACGTGCAGCAGGTGCTCACCCCGTGTTGCTTACCCCTATCGTTCGCCGCATCTTTGGCAGTGACGGCAATATCCAGAGCGAGCATACGGCCTATTCCCAGGCCATGCGCGAGCTGGCAGCAGCCCTCGACGTGCCCCTGATCGATATGGACCTGCTCAGCGGCTACTACGAGAACATCGCTGGCATCGTGGGTTCGCGGGCCCTGCATGAGTATTTCCCGGGGAAGGAGATCGACAACACCCATCTCTGCCAGTTGGGAGCTTACATCACGGCCCGTTGTGTGGCTGAGCAGATAGCCGCCAATGATGCTATCGACATCCCCGTCAACCAGAATCCGCAAGCACTGGGCGGAGCATACGCATCGACGCTGGCTTTCGCCCGTCAGCACTTCGTCACCAGCTATCCAGGCAAGACTGTCCCCTCCACCCTGGCTGCCATCGATGCCAGCGTGAGGACCCTGCGCCGGGAAGCCCGCCAGGCACTCGCCACTGCCCAGAAGCCTGCCGACGCCACGTTTGCCCTCGTCAATCCTGACTTTGCTGAGGGTGCCAGTTGGTATAATGCTCCGCAGGCCACCTATCCTATGGGCTGGCAAGTAGACAAGAGCACCAGCGGCACTGCCAATGTCGAGATCAAGGCAGATGCAGGCGGAGGCTTCAACTACTTCATAGTCTGGGCTCCTACGATCAACTATATCGACATGAACCAGACCATCGTCAATCTGCCCGACGGCACATACGAGGTCTCTGCCCTGGTCAATGCGGGCGGCGGCGGACAGGGTGGCGGCACATATCTCTATGCCACATCGGGCGAAGCTACCTCCCGTGCGGCGGCCACCGTCACTGATGCCTGGTCGCGCCTGACGACTTCCTGCGAGGTCAGCGGCGGACAGCTGCGCATAGGCCTCCGCTCGGAGAATGGCTGGTATGGCCGTCTGGCCGACGTTCACCTCACGATCACCGATGCTCCTGAGGTCATCGACGACACCAGTTCGCTCAACGTCAAGAATGAGGCTGAGGATGGTGCCTTTGTCATAGCTGGTGCCGAGGGCACTGCTCCCATCGTCTTCGATGCTGCCGACCATAGTGTGGTGGGCATTGCTGCCCAGGCACTCAGCAGCGACATTGAGGCCGTCTGCGGCCAGCACCCCATTGTGGGCAATGAGTTGGTGGCAGGCACACGCCCCATCATTGCCGGTACGCTGGGTCAGAGTACGCTCATCAACGCCCTTGCTGAGAGTGGCAAGCTTGACGTGTCGGACATCGTGGGCAAGTGGGAGGCCTATACGCTGCAGGTCATCAGCCGTCCGCAGGAAGGTATCGACCAGGCGCTGGTCATTGCTGGCAGCACACCCCGGGGAACGGCCTATGGCATCTTCGAGTTGTCGCGCCTGATGGGCGTCTCGCCCTGGGTTTGGTGGGCCGACGTCAAGCCCGAGTCTCACTCCGAGATTTATGCTTCGGCAGGGTCGCTCACGGTCGACGAGCCTTCAGTACGTTTCCGTGGTATCTTCATCAACGATGAGGACTGGGGCCTGGAGCCCTGGGCTGCAGCCAACATGGACACCGGCATCAAGAATATCGGCCCTCGCACCTATGAGCGGGTCTTTGAGCTGCTGCTGCGACTGCGCGCCAACATCATCTGGCCCGCTATGCACCCCTGCAGCACTGCCTTCTGGCGGATAGCTGAAAATCCCCAGCTGGCTGCACAGTATGACATCGTGCTCGGCTCCAGCCATTGCGAGCCTATGCTGCGCAACAACGTGGGCGAGTGGACGGCCAGTGCGTCGTCCTACAACTATGCCACCAACCCCTCAGGCGTACAGGCCTATTGGCGCACACGCGTAGAGGAGAGCAAGAACCAGGACGTGATGTACACGCTGGGCATGCGTGGTGTGCACGATGGTGCCATACAGGGCTATAGCGGTGCGGCTAATATTGCTGCAGGACTGGCTAGGATCATCTCCTTCCAGCGCAGCCTTATCCACGATATCGTCAACGAGGACGTGACACAGGTGCCACAGACCTTCATCCCCTACAAGGAAGTGCTCGATGCCTATAATTACGGGTTGCAAGTGCCCGACGATGTCACGCTGACATGGGTCGACGACAATCACGGTTTCATCCGTCAGATGCCTACCACTGCCGAACAGACACGTGCAGGCTCGAACGGTATCTACTACCACATCAGCTACTGGGGGTCGCCGCAGGACTATCTCTGGCTCTCGTCCATTGGTCCTTCGCAGATCAGCTATGAGCTTACGCGTGGCTATCAACAGGGCATTCAGCGCTTGTGGATCATCAATGTGGGCGACATCAAGCCAGCAGAGGCCGAACTCGAGTTCTGCATGGACCTGGCCTGGGACATCGACGCCTGGAGTCCCACCAAGGCTGCCAAGTGGAGCCGTCAGTGGGCTGCACGCACATTTGGCAAGGACGTGGGCGACGAGCTGGGCTCCATCAAGCAGGAATACTATCGGCTGGCCGCTGCAGGCAAGCCTGAGCATGTGTCGTTCGTGACCTATACGGCTGAAGAGATGGACCAGCGCATTGCCGACTATAAAGCCCTGGCCGACCGTGTGGCAGCCATCAAGGGCAGCATCCGCTCCGACCTGCAGGATGCTTTCTTCCAACTCATTGAGTACCCCGTCAGAGGAGCCTATCTGATGAACGTGAAGCACCTGCGTGCAAAGCAGAGTTTCATCGAGGCCGGAGCCGGCCGTCGCACCACTGCACTGCAGTATGCTGCTGATGCCACATCGGCATACAATGAGATTCAGACGCTCACCAACAAGTACAACAAGCAGATAGCCGGAGGTAAGTGGAATGGCATCATGAGTGCTGCTCCACGCGGACTGGCCACCTTCGGACGGCCTGCAGTTGCAACGGCTGCCGATGTCAATCCCATTGAGAGCAATCTCTTCGAGGGAGCCCATGTCACTGTTCCTGCTGCGTCCTATCTGGCCTCCAGCCCGTCAGTCAAGAAACTCGACGGCCTGGGCATGCAGGAGCAGGCTGTCTGTGTGTGGCCGATGGACCTGACCAGCTACAGCCGTGCCACTGATGCTCCCTACGTGGAGTATGAGCTGCCTGTCAAAGCTGGATCTAACACCATCACCCCGCACTTCCTGCCCACCTTCCCACTCCATGCTGGTGGCACCCTGCGCTATGCCGTACAGTTCCTCGATACGAACACGTCGCCCACCGTCAACAGCATTGCCACCAAAGCCACGTCGAGCGTGTGGAGCCAGAACGTGCTGCGCGGCTGGGCCACAGGCAACAGCTATGACTACGAAGCCACGGCCGACGGAACGGCCAAGATGCGTGTCTACCTGATGGATCCCGGCATTGCCTTGTGTGAAATCGCCATCGACCAGCCCGCTGATGCCACGTTGACCGATCAGTACATCGTGAACGCCGACTTTGAGCTCTCGGCTAAGGGAGTGGTCAACACAGGCGGAGGAACGGTGCGCGGCGTGCCTTATGGCTGGAGCATCAACAAGGAGTTTCCTGGCAATTCGCGAGGCATCAACAGCGACGGATCAAACAAGCACGGCGACAACTCCTGCTGGTTCTGGAGCAAGCCGATGCCCAGCGACTTCGAGTTCTATCAGGTCGTCAAAGACCTGCCTGCCGGACGCTATCGTCTGACCTGTCGGCTGGGCTGCAAGTCGGGCTGTCTGGGCACGCTGAGAATGTTCGTCGACCAGAACGTTCAGTATTTCGGAAAAGAGACTGACTATGCCCAGAGCGTGCTGACTGCCGGCGAGCACAATACCTTTGCTGCGCACAGTGCCACATCTGACTATAACACGCTGCAGAACATGTTCGTCGACTTTGAGGTGAAGCAGTCCTCCGACGTGAGGATTGGCATCCGCACAGGCAATGAGAAAGCCTCGGGCGGTCTTGACAACTCTGGCGAGACAGGCACGTTCCGAGTCGACTATTTCCAGCTCTATTTCATAAGCGAGGTTGACGACGGCGTCCAAGCCGTCGCTCAGCCCCGGCCTTCGCCGTCAGTAGCCTATAGCATGTCTGGTCAGCGTGTGCAGAATCCGCAGCATGGGCTGTATATCATCGATAATCGCAAACTACTCATCAAATAAAGAAGAAAAACAATGATCAGACGAGCTATTTCTCTGTTGCTGTCCTTCCTGGGCCCGATAGTATGCCAGGCGCAGACACTCGACGAAGTCTTTCAGAATCCTCCGCAGGAGGCTCGTCCGCTGATGATCTGGCAATGGATGGACGGAGTGGTGTCGAGCGAAGGCATCACTGCCGACCTCGAAGCCTACCGTGAGGCAGGCATTGGAGGCGTTCAGCAGTTTCTTGTGGGAGGGCCGGTACAGGCCATCATTCGTGATACGACTAACGCCATCGGCACTGACAACTGGCGGCAGCTCATGCGCCACGCCCTGGGCGAATGCCAGCGGCTGGGCCTCACATTTGGCACGCACAACTGCCCGGGATGGTCGTCGAGTGCCTTTCCCACCGTGCCTCCTGAGTTGTCGATGCAGAAACTCGTCTGGTCGGAGCAGATTGTCGCTCCTGTTGCTAAAGACAGTCAGATTCCACTGCCTGAGCAACCTGAGGTCGACGCTCAGTGGAACTACTATCGCGACATTGCCGTGTTGGTGATGCCTGCCGACAGCCTGGTGCGCCTTGCTGACATCCGCGTGCTCCAGCCCTCTGACTTCCCGCTGCTTCAGGAGAAGGGTGGGGTGACGCTGCGCGTGCTTCGAGTGGGACACACCACCAATGGAAAGACCAACGGGTCGACGGCACCTACAGGCGGCGTGGGCCTGGAGTGCGACAAGATGAGCCGTAAGGCCGTGCTCAGCTACTGGCAGGGCTATCCGCAGATGCTGCTCGACCTGTCACGAACATCGCTGGGGACGACCTTCCAGCGCATCGAGATCGACAGCTACGAAGCTGGCGGACAGGAGTGGACGCCGCTGATGCCTGAAGAGTTTCAGAAGCGCTGTCATTACGACATGCTGCCCTGGCTGCCTGTGCTGAAGGGGCTGACCGTAGAGAGCGCCGAAGGCTCGCGAAAGTTCAATCGCGACTATGCCACTGTGGGCCAGCAGCTGTTCACTGAGAACTACTACGGCTACATGGCCGAGCTGGCTCATCAGAACGGGCTGAAGCTGCTCTACGAGCCCTATGGCACGAACAGCTCGAAGCCTTTCAATCCCATCAACACGGAGGCCATCGCCCGACTCTTGCCCGATGACTATTTCTGCACGGAGTTCTGGACGCAACCCACCAGCTGGGGATGGCCCAGCCTGCCTCGACACATGCAGGCAGCTCATAAGGCTGGGGCAAGGCTCATCTTCGCAGAGGGCTTTACGCATTGGCCGAGAGGAGCCTGGCAGGAAGACCCCGCCTCGCAGAAGGTGCTGGCCGACAAGGCTTTCTGCTTGGGAGTCAATGCGCTGATGCTGCATGCCGGCGCACAGAATCCCTGGATAAACGTGCTGCCAGGAATGACCTTCGGGCAGTGGGGATCGTGGTGGACGCCAGGACAGACGTGGTGGCGCAGTGGGGCGGCCAAGCTGTTGTTCCAGTATATGGCCCGTTGCCAGGCTCTGCTGCAGCGTGGCGAGTGGGTCGAGGACTTCTCTTCGAAAGGTACTTCGCTCAAGTGCGACCAAGTGGAGCTGCAGTGGACCCGTCGTCGCGACGGCGATGCCGACATTTACTTCCTCTCCAATCCGCTCGACTCGGCCTTCACTACCGTAGTGAAAATAGCATCGACAGCCCGTCTGCCTGAGCTGTGGTTGCCTGATACAGGCCTGCAGACGCGCGATGTGCTGTGCCGCTGTAGCGACGGCAGTGTTGAGCTCGCCCTTCATTTCGACGAGTATCAGTCGTGCTTCATCGTCCTGCGCGAGCCTTTGGACAGCGAAGCCTTGCGGATGAGGAACGAAACCTTCGCCGCTGCCCTTCAGCAAGGGCTGATGCTGATGCCTACGGAGACTTCGTCGCTGCCTGTCGAAGGCCCGTGGACACTGCACTTCCCTGAGGGCTGGGATGCTCCCGCCGAAGTGACGCTCGACGGCCTGACACCCTGGAACGAGCACCAGGATGCCGGCATCCGCTATTTCTCGGGCACGGCAACCTACGAGAAGACCATCAGCATGAAGCGCATCGACCGCAAGGCCAGCTATGTGCTCGACCTGGGCGTGGTGAAGAATCTCGCACAGGTGACGCTGAACGGACAGCCTGTAGCTCACTTGTGGAAGAAGCCTTTCCGCTGCGATGTCACTCCTTATTTGAAGAAAGGTGACAACAAGCTGCAGATAGCCGTTACCAATCTTTGGCCCAACCGCATGATTGGCGACGAGCAGTGGCCCGACGACTTGGAGTGGGGCAACGACGATCCGTCGAGCAGACCCATTGCCGGCATGTTCCTGAGGAATGTCCCCGACTGGCTGCGACTGGGTCAGCCGCGACCTTCAGAGCATCGTAAGACCGTCGTCTCCACGAAGTTCTTCAGCAAGGACTCGCCGCTGCTCCCCTCCGGACTGCTGGGGCCCGTCAAGATTAGTGTCTTTGAAAGAGGCTCGAAAAAATAACTGTGAATTGTGAATCTGTGAATGACTTGTGAAAGCTGATTCCTTGGGGGCTCGCTCAGCGACTGCCCCCAGGGGATGGCAGAGGATTGTCGGCAGCGAACTGCTGGATGACCTGCTCAGTGGCTGTGGCATCTATCTGCTTGCTACGCAGCAACTTGATGGGCTGGGCGATGGTCTTGTCGGTATAGCGTCCGATCTTCCTCAGGCTCAGGTGGAATGAAGCGGCCGTACGTCCGTTCTTCTTGATCTTGAAGTGGGCCGGATATTCGATTTCCCACAGCAGGTTGGTTATGGCGGAGTAGTCCGTTGGGTCAGCAGGCCAGTTTTTGTCTCTCTTTTCATATTCCTTTGCCGACATGAAGGGATATTCTTCGAAATCCAAGAACTCGTAATACTCCTCGTCGTAGCCGAAGATCTTCATGAGCAACTGGGCAAAGCCAGTGAGCGACATGATGGAAGGCACCTGCAGCACGCACATCTTTCCGTTGCGCTCCACCTTGACCTCACAGCGCCTGCTCTGTTCGCCCTTGCAGTAGATTCCCTCGAAGTCTTGGGCCATCAGATTGTCGTAATTATCACCTCCCATGATGTTGTCAAGTAACGATGATACCGATTTGTCGATTCCACCAAGGATTTGATTTACATAGTCATGCAGATATAGCGTCGGCTGGGGGTGCATCTCGATGATCTCAGCCCTCCCGTCGTTCTTCGACTTTTTGATGGGCTTCGAAGGAGTGATGGCTGTAAGCTCCAGGTTTGCCTCGCCACGATCGAAATAATCGGGGTCGAAGTCGTTAAGATTGTCCATCCCCATCCAGCGCATAAACATCTGTGCCTCTTGGCTCTTGGGACTAGTGCCGAGCAGCTGTTTCATGTGCTCATAGCCGGGCATGCCTCCACAGTCCTCAGGCGGGCAGGCTCCCTTTCCTTCGAGGCAGTAGGGCAGGTGCTGGACGGTGCTCTCGTCCATTTCCAGGAGCGTGATGTCGTGAATCCAGTCGTCGCCGAAGTCGTAGACGTAGACAAACTTCTTCAAGCCCTTCTCCTTGATGAAGTCGCCCACGAGCGTTACCCTCGCGTCGATGTCCTCAGGGCCGTAGCCTAGTTCTGCCTCTTTGTTGGGCACCACTATCGTCCAGCCGCCGTCGTAGGGATTGTGCTGGAACTGGTACAGATGGCGGTTTTCCCATCCGAATGCTGTCTGAATGGCCTTGTGGAAATCGTCGAAGGTGAAGTTGCCCGGAATCTCCATCTTTCGCCACACTGGAGGCTTGGTGATGCCCCTGAGTTGAATCCTAAATATCAGTTTCATGTGCTCGTTATTATTAATAATGTGCAAAGTTACGAAAAATATCGCCAATAACGAACTTTTCTCGGAAATAATTCTATTTTGCTGCAAACTTTTACTAGCGATGGTACTGTGGTGTTAGTCCGTTGCGGACGGAGCGTATATTCCTCCGCGTTGGACCGTCTCTCCGTCCGCGATGGACCGTCAGCCCTTCCGCAGCTAGCAAGTGCTTTCTCGCGGATGGGCGTGACTGATGCTGCCGACCGTGAGCCTTACACCTTACGACCGCGAGTCTTATTCACAGATTCACAATTCACAGTATTTTTTCGAGGGGGTGCTGATTGCTGTTCAGTCGACGATTTCAATTATCGATCCTGGTCGGGGCTCCTCCTGATAGTCCTCGTAGCTGTCGTGCTCTCTGGAGTCGCTGATTTCAATAAAGCGAAGAGCACTGCGGTCGTAATCCCAATGCGGCTCCCTGAACCATCTGTTCATCAGGCCTACATACCGTTGTACTGTCTGCTCCCAGCGGTCGCGAGGAAAACCGTATCTCAGGTTGCGGAGGAAACATTCGAAACCCGCGAGCCTCGAATCTTCTATGGCGTTATAATCGTAGTGACGATGCTCGACGTAGGTCCAGTGATTGTTTTCAGCATGATGCCTGTACCAGCGCCAAGTCTTGGAATGGTCGGCCTTTCCCACAAAAAGGCATACCTGCTCTAGCTGCCACCAGCGCAGATCCTCTTCGTCTTTTGCCTGAAAGACAACGATGTCAGGACCGCCACGCTCGCCCTCGTGCATCACTTTCAAGCCGTCGAGGTATTCGCCCGAGAAAAAGTCTATCGGTTCGTTCTCGACTTCTTTCGGCAAGTGCGCCCTTATCCAAGCTTCATCTATTTTCATACCATTATTAATAATTCATGTAGTCCTCGCCCAGTTTCCTGAGCGGCTGCTTGGCGAGGGTGGTCCAAGTCTCTTTGGGCTTGACCGTGTCATCGAAGACATTTTCCTTGACTACCTGGCGCTTGTGGGTCAGATAGTTGATGCTGATGGTCTCGGCTTCGCCCGTCATGCGCGACTGGCTGTGCTGCTCTTCACCAATCTTATAGAAGTCGCCGTTCTGGAAACGGTAGAGATAGGTGTTGTTAGAGTTATAACTGGTGCCGCCAGAGGCAAAACTGCCGACGTAGAATCTGAGTACACCACGGTCGGTGATAGTAATGGTGAGGTCGATCCAGAAGTCGTCGCCTTCCTCGTCGACGGGCAGAATCTCGTCATATTGCTTCCACTGCTCATAGACGCCAGAGGCATTGGCAAAATAGATGGCGAGCACAGGCTGGGCATAGATCACCAGGTCGCTGCGACCGTCTTTGTTCAAGTCGCCTTCAGCCTTGACGCAGTCAGTGCCCTGAGGCACGATCTCGTCAGCATTCCGTCCCTTTTTAGCCAGTTGCTGTGCTGAGGCCAGCATGGGGAGCACTGCCATCAGCGCGATCAGCATTCTTTTCATCATAGTGTCTATAATATAATAATGTGTATATTGCCGCAGTCGGAGTGAGGGGGGATGAGGGGGATACTAAATCGTATGGAGGAAATAGGCTATGGCGGCTTGTAAAGAATCGAGGTCATTTTTGATGGTGTAGAGAACCATTTCGGCGTCAACCTCGAAATAGCCGTGTGCAATACGGTTCCTCATACCGATAACATCTTTCCAGGGTATTTCTGGACGCTCTGGCAGAAGCCTGCCTTCTGTATGTTCATCAATCTGCCTGATTCCTTCGCCAATAGCCTCAATAAGCATGCAGTTGGCGGCCAGCTTTTGCATTCCCGTAGATGAGAGATAGTAATCATCAGCACTCTTTACATCCTCATTCCACTCTTTCAGCTGGCTTATTGCAGTATTGATTTGCTCAAGTGTATACCTGATGCGGTTACGCTTCTCCAATGACGTAAATTCCATCGCGCTCTATGCTTTGAAGTAGATAGGGATTCATGTGATTGTGCATCCTAATGACGTCTACTGGACACATTAGCAGTTGCTCAAGAAATCGCTGGAGCCGTACTACGAGAAAGAGACGTGGAGCCATCTCTACGCAAACGTCTACATCGCTGCCCTCATGCTGCTCACCACGTGAGACAGAGCCAAAGAGGCGCAGGGACTGTACTCCGAACTGAGTACGAAGCTCGTCGGAGTGGGCCTTGATGAGATCGATGTATTCGTTTGTTGTTTTCATCTGCTTAGATGTCGTATACCTTATTTATAATATAAGGGAATACCCCACCACTGCCCCTCTCCTTAAAGGGAGGGGAGCTTTATTAAGCTACCCGTCCCTTTGGAGGGGTTGTTGTGGGAGTTGTCTTAGTCGGCGAGCTTTGCCTTGATCATCTCGCGGTTGAGGCGGGCGATGTTGGCGATGGTCTCGTTCTTCGGGCAGACGGCCTCGCAGGCACGGGTGTTGGTGCAGTTGCCGAAGCCCAGCTCGTCCATCTTGGCGATCATGTTCTTCACGCGACGGGCAGCCTCAATGCGGCCCTGGGGAAGCAGGGCGAGCTGGCTGACCTTCGACGAAACGAAGAGCATGGCTGAGCCGTTCTTACAAGCAGCGACGCAGGCACCGCAGCCGATGCAGCTGGCGCAGTCCATAGCCTCGTCGGCATCCTCTTTGGGGATGAGGATGGCGTTGGCATCCTGAGCCTGACCTGTGCGGATGGTGGTGTAGCCGCCGGCCTGGATGATCTTATCGAAGGCACCACGGTCGACCATACAGTCCTTGATGACAGGGAAGGCTGCCGAGCGCCAGGGCTCGACGGTGATGACGTCGCCATCGTTGAAGCGGCGCATGTAGAGCTGACAGGTGGTGGCTCCACGCTCGGTCTTGCCGTGAGGCGTACCGTTGATGTAGAGCGAGCACATACCGCAGATACCCTCGCGGCAGTCGTGGTCGAACACGAACGGCTCCTTGCCTTCGTTGATGAGCTCTTCGTTCAGGATGTCGAGCATCTCGAGGAACGAGGTGTCATCGGGGATATCGTGCATCTCGTGGGTATCGAAGTGACCCGCATCTTTCGGACCATTCTGACGCCAAAATTTGATGGTGAATGAAATATTCTTAGCCATAGTCTTTAATTCTTATAATTACGGGTTTGTACTTTGATAGCTTCATACTCAAGGGGTTCCTTGATCAGAGTAGGCTCGTTGCCCTTGCCCTGATACTCCCAGCAGCCTACGTAGAAGTAGTTCTCGTCGTCGCGCTTGGCCTCGCCTTCCTCCGTCTGATACTCCTCGCGGAAGTGTCCGCCGCAGGACTCGTTGCGAGAGAGGGCGTCGAAGGCTACGAGCTGACCCATGGTGAAGAAGTCACGCAGGTGGATAGCCTTGTCGAGCTCGATGTTCAGGCCTTCCTTAGTGCCAGGAACGAAGAGGTTGGTGTCGAACTCCTTCTCGAGCTCGTGCATCTTCTTCAGACCGGTCTTCAAGCCCTCAGCGGTGCGACCCATACCTACATACTCCCACATGATGTGACCCAGCTCCTTGTGGATAGAGTCGACGGAGCGCTTGCCCTGAATCTTCAGCAGGCGGTCCATCTCGGCATCGACCTTCTTCTCAGCCTCAGCAAACTCAGGCAGATCGGTCGAGACCTTCGGCCATACAGCCTGGTCGGCCAGGTAGTTCTGGATGGTGTAAGGCAGTACGAAGTAACCATCGGCCAGACCCTGCATCAGAGCAGAAGCTCCCAGACGGTTGGCACCATGATCAGAGAAGTTGCACTCGCCGATAGCGAACAGGCCGGGGATAGAGGTCTGCAGCTCGTAGTCAACCCAGATACCGCCCATCGTGTAGTGGATGGCAGGATAGATCATCATCGGCTTGTAGTACTTCACGCCGTTGATCTCGTTGGCCAGGTCGCCAGGAAATACGTCGGTGATCTCCTCGTACATCTCGAAGAGGTTGCCATAACGCTGCATGATGATGTCAAGGCCCAGACGGTTGATGGACTCAGAGAAGTCGAGGAACACAGCCAGACCCGTGTTGTTCACGCCGAAGCCCTTGTCGCAGCGCTCCTTGGCGGCACGAGAGGCAACGTCACGAGGAACGAGGTTGCCGAATGCAGGATAGCGGCGCTCCAGATAGTAGTCGCGATCCTCTTCGGGAATCTCCCAGCCCTGCTTCGTTCCTGCCTGCAGAGCCTTGGCATCCTCCAGCTTCTTGGGCACCCAGATACGACCGTCGTTACGCAGCGACTCTGACATCAGCGTCAGCTTCGACTGCTTGTCGCCGTGAACGGGGATACAAGTGGGGTGAATCTGAACGTAAGAGGGATTTGCAAAGTAAGCACCCTTGCGATAGCACTGAACGGCAGCGGTGCAGTTGCAACCCATAGCATTGGTCGAGAGGAAGTAGGTGTTGCCATAACCGCCAGTAGCGATGACAACGGCATTGGCGCTGAAGCGAACCAGCTTACCAGAGCAGAGATCCTTGGCGATGATACCACGGGCACGGCCGTCGACGATGACCACATCCTCCATCTCATAACGGGTGTAGAGCTTCACCTTGCCGGCATTGACCTGGCAGCTCAGCGAGCTGTAGGCGCCCAGCAGCAGCTGCTGACCCGTCTGACCCTTGGCGTAGAACGTACGGCTCACCTGGGCACCACCGAACGAGCGGTTGGCCAGCATGCCACCATACTCACGGGCAAAGGGAACACCCTGAGCCACGCACTGGTCGATAATATTGTTCGAGACCTCAGCCAGACGATAGACGTTGGCCTCGCGAGCACGATAGTCACCACCCTTCACGGTGTCGTAGAATAGACGGTAGACAGAGTCACCATCGTTCTGATAGCACTTGGCGGCGTTGATACCACCCTGAGCGGCGATAGAGTGAGCGCGACGGGGAGAGTCCTGAATGCACAGGTTGATCACATTGAAGCCCATCTCACCAAGTGAAGCAGCTGCAGAAGCACCAGCCAGGCCAGTACCTACAACGATCACGTCGAGCTTCAGCTTGTTCTTCGGGTTGACCAGACGCTGGTGGGCCTTATATTCCTTCCATTTCTCAGGCACTGGACCTGCGGGAATCTTAGAATCAATTACTTTTGCCATGATAATTTACAATTTGACAATTTACAATTTAAGGTTTATTAGCAGCAGGCAGGGGCTGAGGCACAGCAGGCACCACCATCGCAGCACAAAGAGGGAGCGATGCCGAAGGCAAATGCCAATACCACCACGAGGAAGCCCAGCATGAGCAGGGTGACGTAGATGAAGCCGATGACCTTCCAGCGGCAGAGCCAAGTCTTGCCATTCCATCCGAGGGTCTGCATAGCACTCCAGAAACCGTGGGTGAGGTGGAACCAGATGGCCACGATCCAGATGATGTACAGCACGACGAAGACAGGGTTGGAGAAGGTGTACTGAATCCAGCCGAAGCCGTCAGCGGCTCCATAGGCCTGTCCTTCAATGCCCACCAGCTCAGCGAACATCATCTTGCACCAGAAGTTGTAGAGGTGAAGCAGCAAGCCCACTAGGATGATGATTCCCAGCACGAGCATGTTCTTAGAAGCCCACTCCACTTTCCCAGGATTCACCGTCGTCGACACCTCGTAGCGGTTGTCGCCACGTGCGCGCCGGTTCTGGGCTGTAAGGATGAAAGCATACACAATGTGAACGACGGCCAGGAAAGCCAATCCCATTGTAGCAACCACGGCATACCAATTGGCGCCGAGCAATTCGCAGATAGTGTTGTAAGCCTCGCCCGAGAACAGCGCCACGATGTTCATACAACAGTGGAACGTCAGGAACAAGATGAGCGCAAGGCCTGTGACGGACATGACAACCTTCCTGCCAACAGAAGAATTAAATAACCACATAATTGTTTAAAAATTAATTAATTAATATTGATTTTTGATAGATTATCGTCTCTCTTCCCACCCTCACAGGAGGGAAAGTATTACTAAGATTTAAGTACGCACACGCGCTTTTAGGCCACAAAATTACTAAAAATATATGAAATTTGCAAACATTTGAGAAAGAAATTACGCTCTATATACAAAAAACGTGCACCTTTGTGGGGTGCACGACTGGTTTGAGAGCCATATTGAGGGACTTACTTGAAGTCGAATCCCACACGAAGGCCGTCGTAGCTCTTGGATATCTCGCCCACGCCCTGCAGCGTAGTGTTGCCGCTCAGGGCAGACAGCGTCTGGAGCAATGTGAGCAGTTTCGACGACTCGAAGAGCAGCGCCATGCCGTTCATGTTGCGCTTGGCATAGCAGTTCAGGGTGATCAGCATCCCCTGCATGGTGACCTTTGCATTCTTCTCGTCATAGGTGTAGTTGCCGCTGAAGGCTTTACCTGCGAAAGATGCAGAGAATGTGCCGTCCTCCTTGAATACTACGGAGGTGTTGCTCGACTTCACGCCCAGCTTCTGATAGTACGGGTCGAGCTTCTGCTTGATCTGCGAAGCCACCACCTCGCCGCCCGCTTGGGCAAGCAGTTTATCGCTGGTGAAGGCACAGCCAGGTTGGTAATATGTCCACGAGCCGATAAGCTGCTTCTGCGTGGGTGTTGTCGTGGTTTTCAGCACAGAGCCGAGGATGTTGCCCAGCGTACCCACGGCATCGCCAGTCGTACCTTGTCCCAGCAGGATGTCGGAAAGCACCTGATTGCCCATTTGAGTGCCACAGCCGGCTAGCATTGTTGCCATAGCCAAACTAAGGAAAAAAGTCCTTTTTTTCATGATTTACTGTCGTTTTGATTGGTTAGATGGTGCAAAAGTAGTTATTTTTCTCCAAACAACAGCATTTTTTTTCGTTAAAATTTGGCTAATCAAGAAAAAAGCAGTAATTTTGCACCCGCTTTTGACTAAATGCGCATGGCGAGCATCGTAAATCGTCAAATCGTCAAATCGTCAAATAGCCCGGTCCCTTCGTCTATCGGTTAGGACGAGAGATTTTCATTCTCTAAAGAGGAGTTCGACTCTCCTAGGGACTACTACTTTAAATCCGACATCTGCGCAGCGATGCGCTACCTGTTATGGCCGGGAAACGGTGTCGGAGGATTTCAGCCAGCGGCTTGTACGCTGCTCTAGTCCGCCCAGGGCAATCTTAGCGATGTAAGACCCATAAGCTTTAATCATTAACAAAACAACAAACAACAACAATGGCAAATCACAAATCGGCGGTGAAGAGAATCCGCCAGAGCAAGAAAAGACAGCTTCACAACAAGTACTACGCCAAGACCATGCGTAATGCCGTTCGCAAGCTGCGTGCAATGACCGACAAGAACGAGGCTGCTGCTTTCTATCCGAAGGTGCAGAAGATGCTTGACAAGCTGGCTAAGACCAACGTCATCCACAAGAACAAGGCCTCTAACCTGAAGTCAGGTCTGGCATTGCATATCAACAAGCTGGGTTAATCAATACTCAACATTTATAATGAAAGGCTGTAGAGATTCTGCAGCCTTTCAATTTATTTTGTCTGGCTTTGACCGAAAAAACGGATGGAAAGAAAAAAAATCCCAATTTTATTTGGTCAATACGATAATAATGTGTAACTTTGCACGCAAGTATGGCTAAGACCTATAGCATAACAATCTTTACAACAAATACATTTCTAACTTAAACAAACAGTAATTCTATGAAGAAACTATTACTTTCAACACTGCTCGTGGCCGTTATGATGCCCATGAGCATGAGCGCCCAAAAAGAGGGCAAGGCCATTCTGAAGAATGTGGCCAGTGGGCTCTATTGGGGTGCAGCTAACAACTGGGGCACACATGCTTCGCTGATGCCTGCCTCTGAATTTCAGACGTTGCATTTGCAGCCTGACGGAACCTACACAATGGAGACGCAGGTGAGCAATGGTAGAGGTAGCTTCTACTTCGCTGGCGACTATATGGACGGCGGTGCAACGAAGCTAACTATCACGAAGAGTGGCGACTACTATACCGTGGCTAATGCCAATGGCGAGTTTTTCGGAAACTCTACTGACCTGGAAGCTGACGGTGATCACTCCTTGAAAATTCCTGGCACCTATATCTTGGGTAAGAACAAGAGTGGAGACGATGCTCTGTGGCAGATTATTTTTGAAGATGAGTGGAATGATTATCTGGCATCAGCATCAGAAAACAATCCTATTGAGGCTACGTTTTTGGTGAAGAATCCCAATTTTGGACGCAACAACCGTAATGTTGCCCAAGGTAATGATCCCGTGGGAGCAGCCTGGACAATGCAATCCAGCAACCAGAACCTAAGTGGTGGACATGACGGTAACCGTTGTGCTGAGTCATGGCGTGCAGCTTTTACTTTGAGTCAGGATATTGAACTTCCAAATGGAGTCTATGTTCTGAGAGCACAGGCTGCTTTGACCGACTACACCAATGCTTATGACGGCAGGGATTATCCTGTAGTCTATGCGAACGATGAGACTAGACCATTTAAGGAAATGGTTGCTTCTGATCGAGGAACAAGTATGGCGCAGCTCTCAAGGGCTTTCTCAGTAGGTCAATATGAGACAATTTCTGTCGTAGTTGCTGTCACTGAAGGAAAGCTCACCATTGGTGTTAAGGGCACACGTACTGATACCTGGTGTATCTGGGATAATTTCCGCCTTTCTTACTATGGTGCCACTGCTGATGTGGAAACTGTGAAGAAAAGTGTGCTTGCTGAGTCACTTCAGGAGTTAATCGATAAGGCAAAGGCCTTGTTGCCAACTGCTGAGGGCTCTATTGGCAACCAGCTTTCAAACGCTATTTCTCAAGGAGAACTAGCTAGTACGTCTAGTGAGATGGAGAGTGCTATCGCAAACCTTGAAGAAGTTATAAGGTTGTCTTCATATTATGTCACTATCAAAGATCGCCTTGCCAAAATGAAGGAGTTAATTGATGCTACCAACGTCTATACTGAGGAAGCATATAATACCTATTATGCAGAGCCTTATAATAAGTATTATAACTCTGTTTTGACTAAAGATGAAGTTATTGAACTAATGAATTCTCTTCAGGATCCTCTTGCTGTGGCTGGATGGCATGATCGTGGCCTGAAGGTTGATAATTTCTTGCTAAGTGCATGGGATACTGATCCCGATTATCCAGATAATAATCCTTATTACATTAACACATGGTCAACAGAGGGTGTTGAAGGATCAAATAATTATATGGGTGCCGAATTTGGTGTTCCTTTCTTCGAATATTGGGTACCAGATGGTAATAAGTTGTCCGAAAGGTCTTTGACTGCAACTCTGGAAAAATATCTGGATGGCGATCAGTTTGTTGAGCTCAAAGATGGAGAATATAAGGTTCGTGCATGGGTTCGCGTTCTTATGAATGCAGGAGCCGATCATCCTTATGGTATTACTCTTACGGCAAACGATGGTGAGCCCGTTGATGTATGCGCTGGAGCTCAGGTGGGTAGTAGTTTGTTCTATATGGACACCTTCGAGGCTATTGGTAAGGTTGAAGGCGGCAAGCTGACCATTAAATTCAACATAGCAGCCGACAATAATGTCAGCTGGTTGTCATTCAAGGATGTAATGATCGAGGCACCGGCTCCTGATGTGGCCATCACAAGCCTTAGTGTGACTCCGCAGCCTGTGCTTATCAATGATGAAACAAAGAGCTTTGATGTGAATCTTACGGTTCAGAATCTTGGTAATGAAGCTGCTCAAAATGTTGTTATCAAGCTTTCTGATGGTAAGGGTTGGTCAGTCACTTATCCGAGCACATCTGATGCTACCTCTGGGGCAGCAGGTTCAGAAGCATTGACACTTGAGGCTGGTGAAGAATTGGCAATTACATTTACCTATGATCAGGAGTTGACACCTGGCTCTGTGTCTTTGAGAGCAGAAATCTCTGCTGATGGCGAAAAGAACATTGACAATAATTCTAGCAGCACTAGCGTGAGATTGGTGATGGACGGCTCCGACATGACTATCACTAATGTGGAAGCTCCTAAGAGCCTGCTTATAGCAGAGGGTGAGGAGTCTGTCAGTGGCACCATCAAGGTGACCGTGAAGAATCTTGGCACTCAGACCGCTGAGGGTGTCAGCGTAGTGCTGAACGTCAATGGTGAGAAGTATGCTGCTTCTGCGCCCATCACTGTGGAAGCTGGTAAGGAAGAAGTAGTAGAGATCGAGTTCTCCTCTAGCAAGTCTGGCGAATACACCCTCACTGCTGAGGTGATCTCCGATGCTGATGTCGACGAGGAGAACAACCTGTGGGCCGACGAGATTGTCATCAAGGTGAAGAATCAGGGTGAGCTTACTGCTGGTCTTGACCTGTCCATTGAGAACATAGATGTTCCTGAGATGTCCGATGGCGCTATCCGCGTGAACGACGAGGAAGGTGGCTACACTGTGAACGTCTCTGTCTACAACAATGGTACTGAAGATGCTGAGAATGTCGTTGTGAAGCTCTTCATCGATGGTGAGGAGTTTGCTGCCAATGCCGACGTTGAAGGCTTCGAGACTCTGAATCTGGCATCTGCCGAGATGGTTGAGATACCGTTCTTCGTGGAGAATCCTGAGTTTACCGATGTTGAGATCTATGCCGAGGTGATTGCTGAGGGCGATGTCGATGAGTCGAATAATGTTTCTGAGACCATCACCGCTGGTGTCAAATACGAAGGCATCGACGTGGCTCTGCTCGACGTCATCTATCCTGAGGCTATCTCTGTGGATAGTGAGGATGATGCTATCGTCACCGTTATGGTGAAGAACATTAGTGAGGACAGCCGTGTCACCGACGACAAGTTACTTAAGGCTGAGAACATCGTGGTACACCTCTACATCGATGGTGTGGAAGTGGCTACGAGCAAACCATTCAGCCTCTACAAGGGCGCTGACGCTCACGCTTACCTGGCTATCGACCGCAATTACCTCACTAGCGAGAAAGTCATTCTTACTGCTCGTGTGACCGCCGACAAGGATGGCAACGAGTCGAACGACTGGTCAGAGGAGCTCCCGATTCAGGTTAGTGGTGTTGTTACTGGCATCGACAGCATCCTGGCTCGCTTCGGACAGAATGCACAGGTCTACACCCTCGATGGTAAGAAGGTCGACCTCTCCAGCGGCATGCTGAAGAAGGGTCTCTACATCATCAACGGTAAGAAGACTGCCATTAAGTAAATAATAAGCCGAGCTTGCTCGGACTTCGAAAAACTTCCTTGCTTTGCCGACGGTGTCAAGCCGAAAGCAAAGCAAGGACTTTTTAACACATTTTATTCGTTTATTTCGAGGTTTTTTCGTACCTTTGCAGCCTATTAAGGACAATAGAATAAAATGACTGACGAACAGATTCAAAACGAGAACTACTCCGCGAGTAATATTCAGGTGCTCGAGGGACTGGAGGCCGTGCGTAAGCGTCCGGCCATGTATATTGGCGACATCAGTGAGAAGGGCCTTCACCACTTGGTGAACGAGACGGTGGACAACTCCATCGACGAGGCAATGGCTGGCTTCTGCACACATATCGAGGTAATCATTAACGAAGATAACTCCATAACCGTACAGGACAATGGTCGCGGTATCCCTGTCGACGAGCATGAGAAGATGCACAAATCAGCCCTCGAGGTGGTGATGACCGTGCTCCATGCCGGTGGTAAGTTCGACAAGGGCTCCTATAAGGTCTCTGGCGGACTGCATGGCGTGGGTGTCTCCTGCGTCAATGCCCTGTCGAAGCATATGCTCTCTCAGGTCTTCCGCGAAGGCAAGATCTATCAGCAGGAATATGAGAAGGGTATTCCTCTCTATCCCGTCAAGGTGGTGGGCGACACCGAGCTGCGTGGCACACGTCAGCAGTTCTGGCCCGATGACACCATCTTCACCACTACCGAATACAAGTACGACACCATCGCCAAGCGCATGCGTGAGCTGGCTTACCTCAATGCCGGCATCACCATCACCCTCCGTGACATGCGTCCTGATGAGGAAGGCAAACTCAAGGAAGAGGTGTTCCACGCCAAAGACGGACTGAAGGAGTTCGTGCGTTACGTTGACCGCCATCGCACTCATCTTGTCGATGATGTCATCTACCTCAAAACTGAGAAGCAGGGCATTCCTATCGAGGTGGCAGTGATGTACAACACCGACTATTCCGAGAACATCCACTCTTACGTGAACAATATTAATACGGTGGAGGGTGGAACACACCTCGCCGGCTTCCGTGCTGCCCTAACTCGCACCCTGAAGAAATATGCCGACAACGATCCGCAGATCTCGAAGCAAATTGAGAAGGCAAAGATCGAGATTGCGCCTGAGGACTTCCGCGAGGGACTCACTGCAGTTATCTCCATCAAGGTGGCAGAGCCCCAGTTTGAAGGACAGACCAAGACAAAACTTGGCAACTCCGAGGTGCAAGGTGCCGTCAACCAGGCTGTGGGCGAAGCTCTTACCAACTACCTCGAGGAGCATCCAAAGGAGGCTCGCCTTATCTGTGATAAGGTGGTGCTCGCCGCCACGGCACGAATTGCCGCCCGCAAGGCCCGTGAGAGCGTACAGCGCAAGAATCCCATGTCGGGAGGCGGACTGCCGGGTAAGTTGGCTGACTGTTCGAACAAAGACCCGAAGAACACTGAGATCTTCCTCGTTGAGGGCGACTCTGCAGGTGGCAGCGCTAAGCAGGGCCGTGACCGTCACTTCCAGGCGATTCTTCCTCTGCGCGGTAAGATCCTCAATGTCGAGAAGGTGCAGTGGCATCGTGTCTTCGAGGCTGAGTCGGTGATGAATATCATCCAGAGCATTGGCGTCCGCTTTGGCGTCGACGGCGAGGGCGATCGTGAGGCCAATATCGATAAGCTTCGCTACGACAAGATTATCATCATGACCGATGCTGATGTCGACGGCTCGCACATCGACACCCTCATCATGACACTCTTCTACCGCTTCATGCCGCAGGTCATTCAGGGTGGACATCTCTACATCGCCACACCTCCTCTTTATAAATGCACATACAAGAAGGAGAGCCAGTATTGCTATACTGAGCAGGAGCGCAAGAACTTCATCGACACCTATGTTGCCGGCGATGAGAACAGTAATTTACTGCACACACAGCGCTACAAAGGTTTGGGAGAGATGAACCCTGAGCAGCTTTGGGAGACAACAATGAACCCCGAGAACCGACTGCTGAAGCAGGTCACCATCGAGAATGCCGCTGAGGCAGACGAGATATTCTCCATGCTCATGGGCGACGATGTGGAGCCGCGCCGCGAGTTCATCGAGAAGAATGCTACCTACGCTAATATCGACGCGTAGTGAATGATACAGAGGAGAGCACACAATGTTGTGCCCTCCTTTTGCATAGATTTAATCAACGCCTATTTTTTTACTAACTCTATTTACTAACTTTACTTATGAAAAAACTGCTACTTTTTGCCGTGAGTGCATTGTTGGCTATGCCCACAATGGCTCAGGAGGATGTAACTAACTACATCCAGAATGCAGGATTCGACGAGGACCTCACCTTTGAGGTTGACGGATCCATGAAGGAGGCTATCAGTACCACAACGTCGCTCAGCGAACGTAGCTGGGCTTACATTGCAGCTGACAGCACCGTCTATGCTCGTCCGAAGAGCACAAGCTCGCAGAACCGTCCCGACGGACGCAAGCTCGAGGCTGTCAATGGTTTCATCGGACGTGTCAATGGCTGGGAGATCATCACCAACCAGACCTTCCCTAAATGTGAGTGGGTGTACTTCGGTACCGTTCCCTATGACCTCGCATCCCAGTCAGTGCCCATCGCCGACGATGGCACCACCTATCTCGAGGTACCTGCACGTCCCGATGCTTATAGCAGCACTGACAACAAGGCATTCGCCTACCTCCGTGCTGGTTGGGGCGGACGTGCCGTTTACAAGCAGAGCGTCAAACTCCCGTGCGCACGCTATCGCCTGGAGTATTGGGCCATCAACATCAACCCCTCTGGCACCAATGGTAAGAACCTTTCGAAGGTGACATGCCGTAAGGACACTTGGGAGGATGAGACTGGCTTTACAGATCAACAGTGGACACTCCACACCATCGAGTTCCTGCCTCTCGACGAGTTCTCCATGGAGTTCGGTTTTGAGTCGGTAGGTGGTTCAGGTTCCAATCCCTTCCTCTGCATCGATGGTATCAGGCTCTATAAGATTGGAGATGCCGACCCCATCGAACTGCTTCAGGCAGATATCTACGACATGATGTCGGATGCCGACGAGATGGCATCACAGGCTATCGTGGCAGGCTACTCAGGACTGGCAGACCAGATTGTTGACTTCGGTATGGAGGTACTCGATGCACTTCTCTCTATCGATGATTTGGAGGAGTTGAAAGTCGGTGTCAAGGATGCTAAGACTCAGATGGACAAGTTCCAGGAGGCTCTGAATGTTATTCCTGAAATGGAATCCATCCTCTCAAAGATGGACAACCTTCTCCAGACCACCAATTTCGAAGGCAAGGCCGAGTTCGAGGCTGCTTATCTGCGCATCCTTGGCTATAAGGAGAACGGACAGGAAGAGGGCGTTGACGTCTGTGAACAGATCCTGGGCGCCGTTGCCGAGGCTACTGAGGCTATCAAGGCTTACTACCTCACACAGAAGGGCAGCGTCGACAATCCTGCCGACTTCACACTCTTCATCCAGCATCCTTGGTTCATCAATACCGATGCCGAGCCTGTCTATGAGGACGACATGTGGGTGTTCCCGAAGGCTATCGATGAGGAAGGTGTTGAGCGCTACACTGAGGGTAGTGTCGACAGCCCCGACCTCAACAGCGAGGGATGGTACATCGCAGGTGCCAGCGGTGGCGACCAGCGTCTGAACTGGCAGCGTGGACGCAGCTGCTGGAATGCTTGGAACAACAACTTCACAACCACGCTCGCCGTGGGTCAGGACCTCGAAGGACTGCCCAACGGATACTACACTGTGGCTGCTGACCTTTGCACGCAGACAGGATGCCTCAACGACCAGCATGTCTTCGCTGAGAGTATTGCTGAGAAGAAGATCTCATCTACCCTCACATCAGAGGGATGGGACTACAACGAGTGGGAGACAGTCAGCATGAACGCCGACCAGAAGGTACTCGTCATCGACGGTAAGCTCACCATCGGTGCCGAAGGTACGGGAACAGGCTCTGGAGCTACAGGATGGTTCCTCGCTACCAACTTCCGTCTCTTCTACCTGGGTGAGGCTCCCGCCGAGGCTGTGAAGCAGGCCTTCGACGCTAAGATTGCCGATGCTCAGGAGTATGCAGCCAAGATGCACTTCGCTGTCGATAAGAAGGCTCTCAACGATGCCATCGCACAGTATGCCAATGCCACCGACTACATTGAGGCTCTCAACGGTCTCGCCGCAGCCATGAAGGAGGCACGGGCCAGTGAGGCTAAGTACGAGGAGTACATCCCTGCCGACGGCACTACCGAGGGCAAGACCATTCCTACTGTTCAGAACACGCTGAAGAAGAACGGCGGATCGGGCTATGCTGCTGCTGAGGAAATCGTGCAGTTCGCCTATGACTATGTCATGAACTGGATTGCTTGCGACACCGCCAGCTACGTCTACTTCGATGCTACTGTCAACCACCTGAAGGACTATGTTAACACCTACACACCGGCATTTAACCATGCCGCTGAGGTGGCTGCTGTCTCTTCAGAGAAGGGCAAGGCTGCCTTGCAGGATATCATGAATGCACAGAAGGCCGTCCTCATCAGTGAGATTAAGGAAAAGGCCACTATCGACGAGTTTGTTGCCGATCTCAACAGCCTGCTCAGCATCGTTGTGAAGCAGAACATCGTCGACAATCCTAAGGCTACCGACTACACTGCTTTCATCATCAATCCGAATGCTGAGGCAGAGAACGGATGGGAGTTTGACAGGGGCAACGGCAATACCAACACTACCAGCGGACAGTGGTACGACGGCAGCTCCACACGCTACTTCGATTCCTACAATGCCAACGGACTCGTGGGATACATCGCCAAGCAGCTTGTCAAGGATCTGCCTAATGGTACCTACAACGTCGGTGTCGTCACTCGTACGCCTGCTGAGGGTGCATACGTCTTCTGCGCTCCTGCCGAGGGACAGTACACTTGGCTTGAGATTCCTCTCAACTACTACATGGCCTACGATGAGGAGACTGGTGAAGAGGTGCAGGCTATTGCCAGCGACACCCACGGACCTATCTGGGAAGAGGCACAGAAGGCAGTTGAAGATGGCACCGCTACTGACCAGCAGTGGGACATCTACAATGCCAACAATGGTAACGGCCGCGGATGGCAGCGTCAGCAGATGAAGGGAATCGTTGTCAACAACCATGAGCTGCTTATCGGTACCGCTGCTGGCTCTGAGGAGCTGGGCACACCGAAGGTGTTCGCCGGTAACTGGTACTCCGTTGGTGAGTGGACGCTGACACTTGTCGCCCTGGGTGACAACACCGGTTGGGCTGGCCCCATTGAGACTGGCATCGACAGCATGGGTACGCAGCCTTCCGTCGCTGATGGCATCTATAGCATCAGCGGTGTCAGAACCAACAAGCTGCAGCGCGGACTCAACATCGTTGTCGTCAACGGACAGACACGCAAGGTCATGATCAAGTAAGTGTTTACACTACATCACTTTTCCTACACGAGAGGCGGCCACACAGATGGTCGCCTCTTGTTCTTCAGAAGTGTCATCTGCCAGATTCTTTTGTCAACTGCGGGTTGCAAAATTCCACCGGTCAGCCCCCTTTTTTGATACTTTAACCAAAAAAGCGTTGTGCGCGCACAAAAAACTTCCAACTCTTCTCCCTTAACTCTAAACTTTTTCGTACCTTTGCATCCGAAAAAAGAGATTTACGAGCAAATTTAAAAAATAAAGAAACAATGGCAAAGTTAGATTTAACCCAGTATGGCATCACAGGTAGCACTGTGATTGCCCACAATCCGTCGTATGAGTACCTCTTCGAAGAGGAAATGAAAGAGGACCTGACTGGCTATGATAAGGGTCAGCTCACTGAGCTCGACGCCGTCAATGTCATGACTGGTATCTTTACCGGCCGCTCGCCTAAGGATAAGTACATCGTGCGCGATGCCCAGAGCGAGGATAAGGTATGGTGGACGAGCGAGGACTATCCTAACGACAACCACCCCATGACCGAGGAGGTTTGGGACGAGGTGAAGAAGATCGCTATCAAAGAGCTTTCGAACAAGAACCTCTACGTTATGGATGCTTTCTGTGGTGCCAACGAGGCTACACGCCTTCGCGTGCGTTTCATCGTTGAGGTGGCCTGGCAGGCTCACTTCGTGAAGAACATGTTCATCCAGCCCACAGCTGAGGAGCTCGAGAAGTTCGAACCCAACTTCGTGATCTTCAACGCTTCTAAGGCTACAGTCGAGAACTACAAGGAGCTTGGTTTGCGCTCAGAGACCTGCGTTGCTTTCAATACAAGCAGCCGCGAGCAGGTGATCATCAATACCTGGTACGGTGGTGAGATGAAGAAGGGTATGTTCTCCATGATGAACTACTATCTGCCTCTGCAGGGAATCGCCAGCATGCACTGCTCGGCCAACACCGATATGGAAGGCAAGAACACCGCCATCTTCTTCGGACTCTCCGGAACAGGTAAGACCACTCTCAGCACTGACCCCAAGCGCTTGCTTATCGGTGATGACGAGCACGGATGGGACGATGAGGGTGTGTTCAACTTCGAAGGTGGATGCTATGCCAAGGTCATCAACCTCGATAAGGAGTCAGAGCCCGACATCTACAATGCTATCCGTCGTGATGCACTCCTCGAGAATGTTACTGTCGACGCCGACGGTAAGATTGACTTCGCTGACAAGAGCGTCACTGAGAACACTCGCGTCAGCTATCCTATCGAGCATATCGAGAAGATCGTGAAGCCCATCTACGGCAAGAGCGCAGGCCCCGCTGCTGAGAATGTCATCTTCCTCTCAGCCGATGCCTTCGGCGTGCTGCCTCCCGTGAGCATCCTCACTCCTGAGCAGACTAAGTACTACTTCCTCTCTGGCTTCACCGCCAAGCTGGCTGGTACTGAGCGTGGCATCACTGAGCCCACTCCCACCTTCAGCGCATGCTTTGGACAGGCATTCCTCGAGCTGCATCCCACGAAGTATGCTGAGGAGCTGGTGAAGAAGATGGAGAAGAGCGGTGCTAAGGCTTACCTTGTCAACACTGGTTGGAACGGTACTGGCAAGCGTATCAGCATCAAGGACACCCGTGGCATCATCGACGCTATCCTCGGCGGTGCTATCCTGAAGGCTCCTACCAAGAAGATTCCTTACTTCGACTTAGAGGTTCCCACACAGCTCGACGGCGTGGCTTGGGGTATTCTCGATCCTCGCGACACCTATCAGAATCGCGCAGAGTGGGAGGAGAAGGCTAAGGATCTCGCTGCCCGCTTCATCAAGAACTTCAAGAAGTACGAAGGAAACGAAGCTGGTAAGGCTCTTGTAGCTGCAGGCCCGAAGCTTTAAAGCATAAGCAATAAAGACCTCCCCCTGGCAATCTTCTGATAAAGAAGGTGTCAGGGGGAGGCTTTTTTGTGTAGAGTCTCCGACAGCCTTCTTGCTAACCAAGGACAGCCTGAAAGATATCGACCTTAGGCAGAGTGCTTGGTGGGTCAGGTTACTAGAGTTTGGGTTTGACGTTGCAATTATACAACTTTTTCTTTGAAAAAGAAGGGAATTCAGAAAAAATGTGTAACTTTGCACCAAAATGTATTGAAAACCCTAAAGACCTTTTAGATATGAAAGTAATCAACCTGTCGGAACAGTCTTCGGTCGTCAATCAGTATATGGCCGAAATTCGTGATAAGAGCTACCAAAAAAACCGTCTGCTCTTTCGCAACAACATCCTGCGCATTGGCGAGATGATGGCTTATGAAATTTCAAAAGTGCTGACCTATAAGACCAAGACGGTGACCACTCCACTGGGCACGATTGACATCCCTCAGATGAAAGACGACCTGTTGGTGGCCACTGTGCTGCGTGCTGGCCTTCCCTTCCACGAGGGGTTCCTGCGCATTTTCGACCATGCCCACAGCGCTTTTGTGTCGGCCTACAGAATGTACACCAATCGTGAGCATACCGAGGTGGGCATTCATACTGAGTATATCGCATCACCCTCGGCCAAAGGCAAGACGCTGGTCATCGTCGACCCGATGCTGGCCACGGGCGGCTCGATGGTTGCTGCCTACGAAGCCCTGCTGAATACCGGTAAGCCGGCACATGTGCACATCGCCTGCGTCATCGGTACCCCAGAGGGAGTAGAGATGCTTCGTCAGAATGTAGATGAGGAAACGACCTTGTGGTGCGCTGCCATCGATCCAGGCATGAACAAGAACAAATACATCGTACCAGGATTCGGCGATTGCGGCGACCTGTGCTATGGTGAGAAACTATAATTCACTAACAAAAGGAGAACATCGCTATGATTATCAAGTTTTTTTCTGCTTTATCTATGGCAGCCATGCTGTCGGGCTGCAACTCGGTGGGTAATGCCCTGACAAGCATTGATAGTGCATTATATGACGTACAGCGGGTGCAGAATACTATTAATAATGTGGCGCAGGTAGCAGGCGCAGTAACAGGCAGTGCTACGGCCACATCGCCGACTGCTACAGCATCACAGCCAACCAGGACAATAAACGTGTCGCAAGCAACTTCTGCTACGACCCGCTCTGCCTCTCCTATGCAGACCACGACCCGCTCTGTCACAAGCACTCAGACCACGACTCAATCAGGAAGTACAACCCAAAACACACAACGTAATATGGATCTTTATCTCAATGGCACTCGTAAGGGAGAGATACGCACCAATGGTGATGTATATATCGACGGCCGTCGCATGGGTGAGTTGCGCTCCGGCGGCGACATCTATGTCAACGGCACACGCAAGGGCGAGATACGCTCTAACGGCGACATCTACAAGGAAGGACGGCGCGTAGGCGAGGTACGCTCCAATGGCGACATCTACGAAGACGGTCGGCGTGTGGGTGAGGTACGCTCCAACGGCGACGTGTATAAGGACGGCAGACGTATTGGTGATGCCCGCAACATGTCGAATGCTAAATGGGTGGCAGTCGTCTATTTCTTCGGTTTCTTTTCTCTTTAATCGACTTACAACATGAATAAGACACTGAAACAATGGCTGCCCGACGTGCTGGCCATCATCCTGTTTGCCGCACTGGCCTTTGCTTATTTCTATCCTGCCGACACGGAGGGACGCATCTTGTATCAACACGACACTTCAGCCGGCGTGGGAGCAGGTCAGGAGAGCCTGGAATATCTGCAGCGCACGGGTGAGCGCACTCGCTGGACCAACAGCCTGTTCTCGGGCATGCCCACCTATCAGTTGGCACCGTCCTACAATAGCACATCGACGCTGTCGGTGGCTGAAAAGGCATATCATCTCTGGTTGCCTGACAACGTGTGGTATGTCTTCGTCTATCTGCTGGGTTTCTATATCCTACTGCGAGCCTTCGACTTCAAGCAGCATCTGGCAGCATTGGGAGCCATCATTTGGGCTTTCTCCACCTATTTCCTTATCATCATCGGTGCCGGACACCTGTGGAAGGTGATGGCCTTGGCCTATCTGCCGCCGATGATAGCAGGCATCGTGCTTGCCTACAGGGGCAAGTTGCTCTGGGGCTTGGTGGTGACTGCCATCTTCACTGCCCTTGAGGTGCATGCCAACCACATGCAGATGACCTACTACTACATGATTGTCATCCTGGCCATGGTGATTGCCTTTGCCATTGATGCCGTGAAGAAGAAGGCAATGGCCACTTTCTGGAAAGCCACTGCAGCCTGCTTCTTAGGAGGCGTGTTGGGACTGTTGGTGAATGTATCAAACCTCTATCATACCTGGGAATATTCACAGCAGACCATGCGAGGTGGCACGGAGCTGACTCAGGGCGACGGACAGACCTCGACCAACGGAGGTCTTGACCGCGATTATATCACGCAGTGGAGCTATGGCATCGGCGAGACGTGGACGTTGCTCATACCCAATGCCAAGGGAGGATCGCATGGCGAGCAGCTGAAGGACTACTCCGCTGCAATGGATGCCTGCGACCCACAGCTGAAGGAGTTCTGCGGACAGTGGTATCCCTACTTTGGCGACCAGCCTTTCACGGCGGGTCCTGTCTATGTGGGAGCCTTCGTGCTGATGCTGTTTATTCTTGGGCTGTTCATCGTGAAAGGCCCGATGAAATGGGCTCTTTTGGCTGCTACAGTGCTGAGCATCCTGCTGTCGTGGGGTAAAAACTTCATGGGCCTGACCGACTTCTTCATCGACCATGTGCCTCTGTATGCCAAGTTCCGCACGGTATCGTCAATACTCGTTGTGGCTGAGTTCACCATACCCCTGTTGGCGATGCTCGCCTTGAAGAAGATCGTCGATGAGCCTGAGCTGCTGACGAAGAAAATAAAATATGTGTATGCATCCTTCGGACTGACGGCTGGCTTCTGCCTGCTCTTCGCCTTGCTGCCTACTACGTTCTTCAACTTCGTATCCGATGGCGACGTGTCGAGGTTGTCGCGCTATGTCGATGCCAACAATATGAACCTGGTGACCGAGAATCTGGCTAAGATGCGCGTGCCGGTGTTCACTGCCGACTGCTGGCGCTCGTTCTTCATCATCGTCGTGGGCACCCTGCTGCTCCTGCTCTATAAAGCTCGCAAGCTGAAGGCGCTGCCCATGGTGGGCCTGCTCATCGCGCTCTGTCTGTTCGACCTGTGGCAGGTGAACAAGCGCTATCTGAACGACAAGATGTTCGTGGATGCCAGCATCAAGCAGACTGCTCATGCCATCAAGCCGGTCAACGAGGCCATCCTCCAGGATAAGTCACTTGACTATCGTGTGCTGAACTTCATCAGCGACACCTTCAACGAGAACGAGACGAGCTATTACCATAAGTCTGTGGGTGGCTACCATGCTGCCAAGCTGGGACGCTACAACGAGCTGATATCAGCATACATCCATCCTGAAATGCAGAAAGCCGTGGAAGCTATCCAGCAGGCTCAGGGACGGATGGACTCGATTCCCGGCGATAGTCTCTTCCCCGTAATCAACATGCTCAACACCAAGTACTTCATCGTCAGCGAGACCATGCCGCTACTCAATCCCTATGCTCAGGGCAATGCCTGGCTGGTGGACAAGGTGACCTATGTGGACGATGCCAATGGTGAGCTCGCTGGGCTGGGCAAGGTCAGCCTGAGTCATGAGGCCGTAGCCGACAAGAAGTTTGAGAAGGTGCTGGGACAGGCTGCCCCACAGGATTCCCTCTCGAAGGTGACGCTCGACTTCTATGAGCCCAACCAGCTGAAGTACACCGTAGAAAGCACCAATGGCGGCGTGCTGGTGTTCTCGGAAATCTACTATCCCGGGTGGACTGCCACCGTCGACGGTAAGCCGGTCGAACTGGGACGCGTCAATTATGTGCTGCGCGCCCTCCATATCGACGGCGGCAAACATCAGGTGGAGCTGCAGTTCTTCCCCCAGACGGTGAAGAATACTGAGACCGTAGCCTATGTCGCACTGGCCGTCATGCTGCTGCTCATCTTGATGGCTATTGCGATGGGACTGAGAAAAAAGAAGGCTAAAGCATAGGCTTCCTCCTTTAGAGAATAGAGGGCGATATGAAAGTGTCATCCGTCTTACACGAGATAACTCCGCTGGCCGACCACGACTTCATGTACGTGGCCGACCGGCATAAGAAGGAGTTCACCTATCCCATCCACTGTCATGAGATCTTCGAACTGAACTTTGTGGAGAATGGTGAAGGATGTCGGCGTACCGTAGGAGATTCCAGTGAGATTATCGGCCAGTACGACCTTGTGCTCATCACCAGCCCCCAGTTGGAGCATGTATGGGAGCAGCATGAATGCAAGAGTCCTGACATTCATGAGGTGACGGTGCAGTTCTTCGTGGACTATACCGACGAGCACAGTTCGTTTCACACCAATCCCTTCAGTTCTATATATAAAATGTTCGTGCGCGCGCAAAGGGGACTGGCGTTCCCCATGGCCGCCATCATGCAGGTCTATCCCATGATCATCCGGCTGTCGTCCATCAAGGAGGGATTCTATGCCATGCGCGAACTCTTCACTATCCTCTATGAGCTGTCGAAGCAGGATGGTGCACGCGAGTTATCGTCATCGGCTTTCGCCAAGGTCGATGACCGCAGTGACTCACGGCGTGTGCTCAAGGTGAAGAACTACATTGAAGAACACTATCGTGAGGAGCTGCGGCTGTCCAGACTCAGTGAGATGGTGGGCATGACGGGATCGGCCTTCAGTCGCTTCTTCAAGCAGCGAACAGGGAAGAACCTCAACGAATACATCGTCGACATCCGTCTCGGACATGCTGCTCGCCTGTTGGTGGACACCACTCAAACCGTGTCGGAGATATGCTATGATACTGGTTTCAACACCCTGTGCAATTTCAACCGTCTCTTCCGCAAGCGCAAGGGCTGCAACCCTACCGAGTTCCGTGAAAAGTATCGCAAGACGAAAGTCATCGTGTGACCATAAATAATACTCAACGAATAACAACTACCAATTATGAAGAAAACCAAACTGACATTTTTCCTGATGATGATTGCCGCGCTGGCAATAGCAGGATGCAAGGCAAAGGAAGTTGCCAAGAACACCAGTCCCTTCGTGCAGCGTGAGGGAGCGGGCTTCGTGCTCAATGGAGAGGAATACCGCTACGTGGGCACCAACTTCTGGTATGGTGCCATCCTGGGGTCAGAAGGACAAGGAGGCGACCGTCAGCGGCTGGGCCGTGAGCTCGACAAGCTGCATGAGCTGGGACTCGACAACCTGCGCATCCTGGTGGGCAGCGACGGGCCCCGAGGGGTGAAGACCAAGGTTGAGCCCACGTTGCAGGAGGCTCCCGGCGTATACAACGACACCATCCTGGCGGGTCTCGATTACCTGCTGAAGGAGATGGGCGAGCGAGGCATGAAGGCGGTGCTCTACCTCAATAACTCCTGGGAGTGGAGTGGGGGCTACGGCTACTATCTCGAGCAGGCTGGTTGCGGACCTACGCCCATGCCCAACGAGGCCGGCTATCAGGCTTTCATGCAACATGTCGAGCAGTTTGCAGCCAACGAGAAGGCCCACGAGCTGTTTTATCAGTATGTGCGTGACATCATCAGCCGCACCAACCGATACACCAATGTCGCCTACATCGACGATCCCGCCATCATGTCGTGGCAGATAGGCAATGAGCCGCGAGCCTTCAGCCAGAAGGCCAAGGAACCTTTCGCGCAGTGGCTGAGCCACACCTCGGCGCTTATCCGCTCCATCGACCCCAATCATCTCATCTCCATTGGATCTGAAGGCGTGTGGGGATGCGAGGTCGACACAGCCCTCTACGAGCGCATCTGCTCGGATACTAACATCGACTATATGAATGCCCATGTCTGGCCCTACAACTGGAATTGGACGAAGAAGGACTCCGTGGCCGACAATGTGGACAGGGCTTGCGCCAATACGGCCGAATACGTGAAGATGCATACTGCCATCGCCCAGCGCATACAGAAGCCACTCGTCATCGAGGAGTTCGGCTATCCGCGCGACGGCTTTGGCTTCGCTCCCGGCTCGCCCACGACAGGGCGCGACCGTTACTACGACTTTGTGTTCTCGCTCATCAAGAGTGAACCAACCGTCTACGGATGCAACTTCTGGGGATGGGGCGGCGAGGCTCGTCCTCAGCACGAACAGTGGCAGCTGGGCGATGCCTACACGGGTGACCCCGCCCAGGAGCAGCAGGGACTGAACTCTGTCTTCGACTGCGACTCTTCAACCCTCGAAATCATCAAGAAATACAATCAATAATTCTTACGAAACGGCCTGCCGAAACTTTTTTCTGACATTTTTTTTCATTCCCTTTAAACCTTATGCTATGGTTTGCGTCCAAAGAATAGAAACAGGATAACAATAATAACCAGTAGGGAGCCGCAACCTCAGGATAACATCAGGATAACGCGAAAAGGTGCTGCCCCGAGTAAAAAAGAAAGGAATTAAAAAATGAAAAAGTTTGTTTTGACGGTAGTAGCCATGATGACCATGACCTTTGGCTTTGCTGAGACAGAGAACCAAGATGCAGTGAGAACTGTTAAAAATTATGACATGTCATTCGACATGCGCCGTCTGGCGGTCACACTGGATCTGACATCCGACCAGATGGAGGCTATCCAGGTCATTCAGGACAATTTCAACGAAGCGATGTTGGAAGCAGCCACAGTACCAGGATTCCAGAGCAGGATGCTCGTCCGTCAGGCCGTAAGAAAGGATGTGAAGCAGATGCGCCGCGTGCTCAACGACAAGCAGTACAACACCTACATGATGCTCCTCGGCACAACTCTACACAACAGAGGTCTTTAGTTTTCTAGGAAAGTCATCGGTACTTCAGCGGTTATTGCGCAAACGCAATAGCCGCTGAAGCATTTTTAGTCGATTACTGGGATTCTTGCGTTCCTCGCAGCATCACTCAGCTGAAGTCGAAGTCGGTGACGTAATGGTCGAAAGTAGAGAGGCATTCCTGCGTAAGAGGTGATTAATTATTTTTAACTCGCCCGGGTACTGCTTATTCGTTTTTTTTACCTATCTTTGCAATCTAAACTCCTTTAAAGCTAATATGATGGAAAAATTGAAAGACTATGTACATGCCATACCCTTCAGGCTGAAGGTGACGCTTCTAGTGTTGGCAGGCGTCTTTGTGGGGCTTGGGGCATTGTTCATGTATCTACTTCGCGCGCATACCTATTTCGTTGGCGACAACCCAGGGGCGTGTGTCAACTGTCATATCATGGCACCCTATTATGCCACTTGGAGCCATTCATCGCACAACGGACGGGCCACATGCAACGACTGTCATGTGCCCCACCAGAGTTTGACGCTGAAATATGGGTTCAAGGCCATCGACGGCCTGAAGCATACTGCCTATTTCGTCACCAACGCTGAGCACCAGGCCATCAAGGCCGAGAAGCTAACGGGCCAGGTGGTTATGGACAACTGCATACGCTGCCACACCCAGCTGAACCAGGAGTTTGTGAAGACAGGACGCATAGGCTACATGCAGGCGAAGGCCGGTGAAGGCAAGGCCTGCTGGGACTGCCATCGGCAAGTGCCTCACGGCAAGATGAACAGCCTGTCGTCGACACCCTGGGCCGAGACTCAGGTGCCTATTCCTAGCAGTCCCGTGCCTGACTGGCTGGAAGGACTTTTGAAGTAAGAATTAAAACGAAAAATCTATAATCTTAAATCGTAAATAATGGTATGGCAAAGAAACTGAAATCATGGCAAGGATGGCTGCTCTTCTGCGGCTCGATGGTTGTTGTGTTTGTGCTTGGACTGCTCGTCTCGTCGCTCATGCAGCGCAGGGCTGAGGTGGCCAGTGTGTTCAACAACAAACGCACAGTGTTTGAGGACAGCATCATTGCACAGAACGAGAAGTTCAAGCAGGATTACCCTCGCGAGTATGAGACATGGGCCATGACCGAGGACACTACGTTCCGCTCGATGTATAATGGCTCACAAGAGACTGACGAGTTGGCCGACCGTCCTGAGATGGTCATCCTTTGGGCAGGCTATGCCTTCTCTCGCAACTACAATACACCACGTGGTCATAAGCATTGTATCGAGGACTTACGGAAGATTCTTCGTACAGGTACGCCCGGCCTGGATGGCGATGGCGACATGCAGCCTGCCACCTGCTGGACCTGCAAGGGTCCCGATGTGCCTCGCATGATGCGTGAACTGAGCGACAGCAAGTCGGTCTTCGCCCCCGCCAATTACTATGCCGGTAAATGGAGCGAGTTAGGCAATGAGATTGTGAATAGCGTTGGCTGTAGCGACTGCCATGATGCACGCACCATGGACTTGCGTCCTGCTCGCCCTGCTATCTACGAGGCATGGCAGCGCGCAGGGAAGGACCTTACAAAGGCTTCGCATCAGGAGATGCGTTCGTTGGTGTGCGCACAGTGCCATACGGAGTACTATTTCATCAAGCCCGACGACCCCAACAACCCAGGCAAGGCCAACTACCTGATGTTCCCCCAAGACAAAGGCATGACCTGCGAGGCTGCAGAGGAATACTATGATTCCATCGGCTTCTATGACTACATCCACCCACTGTCGAAGACTCCGATTCTCAAGGCTCAGCATCCAGGCTATGAAATGGCACTTCAAGGCATTCATGGACAGCGAGGCGTCAGCTGTGCCGACTGTCACATGCCCTACAAGCAGGAGGGTGGCGTGAAGTTCTCCGACCACCGCATCACCTCGCCGCTGGCTAATATCGATCGTACTTGTCAAACCTGTCATCGCGAGGATGCAGAAGTGTTGAGACAGAACGTCTATGAACGTCAGCAGAAGACCCGCGAGAGCCGCACCAAGCTGGAGAAGCAGTTGGCGGCTGCTCATATTGAGGCAAAGTTCGCATGGGAGAAGGGAGCCACAGACGAGGAGATGAAACCTGTGCTGCAGCTCATCCGCTCCAGCCAATGGCGCTGGGACTATGCCTTCGCGTCGCATGGAGCATCCTTCCACGCTCCTCAGGAGGTGCAGCGACTTTTCAGCGACGGACTAGTACAAGCACAGGAGGCAAGACTGCAACTCTCGAAGATTCTTGCTCGTCAAGGCTACATTGACAATGTTCCCATGCCCGACATCTCCACAAAGGAGAAGGCACAGGAATACATCGGCCTGGACATGCCCACCCTGAAAGAGAAGAAGCAACGTTTCCTCGATGAAATCGTACCAAAATGGCTTGACGATGCTAAGAAGAACGGCAAGCTCATCGAGATTTGATTAAAACTGGCCATCCATGATTTGGAAGAAGCCGTGGCATCTTGCCGAGGGGTTCCTCATTGGTGCCGGACTGATGATTGTAGGACTGATGCTCCAGCTGAGCATCGGTACTGTACTTTGGGAATTGTTTGCATGGCCCGTAAACATCATTGTGCTGGCTGTGCTGATACTGGCCATTACAGCAATCTTCCTGCTCAGAAAGCACGTCTATGCCTTCCAGTTCCTTGGTTCCTATGCGGCTGCAGTGCCCGCATTGGTCTATGCTGCCGTGCTGACTGTCATCATGGGACTCACCCGGCAGCAGACGAACGGGACATGGCTCAGCGACATGCTCACTTTCTGGCCTTTTGTCCTGATCTATACTTATATTGTCGTCATCTTAGGGGTAGTTATTCTGAAGCGGGTTTTCACCTCTCATTATTCATCTCTCGGCGCTCACCTTTCGTTTCTGTTCAATCACCTGGGGCTCTTTGTGGCATTGACAACGGCCACATTGGGCAATGCCGACATGAAACGCCTGCAGATGTGGACGACCAACAATCCTGAGATGGCCAACATGTTTACGGGGGCGGAGGTGTTCAATAAGTATGAACGCTTTGCGATGGATGAGAACGGTATGAAGGTGGAGCTGCCGCTAGCCATAGAGCTGAAGCAGTTTATCATGGAGATGTACGACGACAGCATCACGCCTAGGCGCTATGCCTCGGAAGTGGTAATCTATTCGAAGAAATCCCTGCACCAGTATGCTGCCACCATCGATGTGAACAAGCCTGTGGAGGTGGACGGCTGGAAGATCTATCAGAAGGACTACCGGCTGACAGAAGCCGGCGAGGCCTGCCAGGTGAGCATCCTCGAACTGGTGAGCGACCCGTGGCTGCCGTTCGTCTATGCAGGTATCTATATGATGATCATAGGAGCGGTGATGCTGATGACATCAAGACGGGGAGGGACATCAAGACATCAAGACGAATGGACATCAAGACAGGAAGATAACAGGACATGATTTGGGATAGGTTTATATATTTTGCTGTTGTTGCGCTGCTGTGCTGGGCAGTGGGGGCGGTCTTTGCCTGGAAGGGTAAGGCAAAGCCTGCTATTGGTTTGACGCTGGTGGGCATTGGTGTGTTCCTGGCCTATATACTAATGATGTGGATTGAGCTTGAGAGGCCCCCCCTGCGGACGATGGGCGAGACACGACTATGGTACTCGCTGTTCTTGCCGATGGCCGGACTTTTCATTTACAGTCGCTGGCGCTACAAGTGGATATTGTCTTTCTCCACCGTCATGACCACCGTGTTTATCTGCATTAACCTCTTCAAGCCTGAGATCCACGACAAGACGCTGATGCCTGCCCTGCAGAGTCCTTGGTTTGCTCCCCATGTCATCGTCTATATGTTTGCCTATGCCCTGCTGGGAGCTGCATTCCTCGTGGCGGTGTGGATGCTCTTCAAGAGAGAGAAATCCTACGGCGTTACGTTCACCACCCTCGACAACCTTGTCAACGTCGGTTTGGCATTCATGACCTTTGGCATGCTCTTTGGTGCTCTCTGGGCCAAGGAGGCTTGGGGGCACTACTGGTCGTGGGACCCCAAGGAGACCTGGGCCGCTGCCACCTGGCTTGCCTACCTCTGCTACATTCATTACCGTCGTTATCCCCTCCACAGGCCGGCCGTCGCCCTTTGGATAGTCATCGTCAGCTTCGCACTCCTCCAGATGTGTTGGTGGGGCATCAATTATCTCCCCGCAGCCCAGGGCGCCAGCGTCCACACCTACGGGTCATAGCGTCGGACTTTTTCCGTTTCTCAAATTTGTGCCAGATTCATGGCAGATTTAAGGTTCAGGCCAATAAATAGCGGCCACCCTACTCAATCGTTGGGAGGCTGAACATTCACGGCAAAGTGTTTACAGCCTGTAAACACATTGTTTATTGCCTATAAACACATTGTTTACTGCCTGTAAACAAAGTGTTCCAAGCGTCTTGAAATAGTTGGAACACTTTTTCTTTGCATACTGAATCAGTTGGCACTGGCCTGAAGTCCGTACTGAATCACTTGACATCAACCATAAATCCACACAAAATCTAACAGAAATCTTTTCCGCTTCTTATATTTGTGTCAGATTGATGGCAGATTTAAGGTTCAGACCCAATAAGAAACTTTTTCATTCGTGAGAGTAGAAATATTTGGAGGATTGCGGGAAAAGCAGTACCTTTGTACCCGAAATGTAATGCCTGAACCTTCAAAACTAACCGACTATGTCGAAGCCCACCCACTGCATCTCTGTCCTCCTGCTGCTCCTGGTAGCCGTCCTCGCCGCCTGTTCGGGCGACGGCAGTCAGATGCGCGCACAACTCGAGGAGCTGGAGCGGCAGAACCGTGCCGACTCCGTGATGACCAACGACTCGCTGGCCGAGCAGCTCGTGAAGTACTTCGACCGCCACGGCACTCCCAACGAGCGCATGCGTGCCCACTATATCCTCGGGCGGACGTATGCGGATATGGGTGAGGCACCGCGTGCCGTCGATGCCTACCTCGATGCTGCCAGTCAGGCGGATACTACTGCGAATGATTGTGATTATACAATATTGAGTAGAGTATATAGTCAAATGGCGGCCGTTTATTATTCGCAAAATTTGATAGTAGACTATATAAACTCTTTGGACAATTCTATTAATTTTGGATGGAAAGCAAATGACACTTCCCAAGCTCTTAATGGATATGCCTACAAAATAGTGGCATATGACAAACTTAAGAAATATGATATGGTTATAGAGATGTTTGACGACTTTTATGATCAGTTTCTTCAACTTTATGGTATAGAAAAAGTAGCGCCATACTGCATCATTCCAATTAAAAGCTTGTTAAATAAGGGGTATCTATCAAAAGCAAAAAAATATATTGAAATCATAGAATCAAAATCGGGCTATTTTGACGCGGATCACAACATTGTAAAAGGACGTGAAAATTTCTATTATTATAGGGGTCTATATTACCTGCTCACTAGCCAATATGATTCTGCTAATATTTCCTTTCGGAAAGAACTGCAATATGGAAAAGATTATGTAAATCAGAATATGGGCTCCCATGGGCTCTCCTTATTATATACGCTAACGAATAAGCCTGACTCTGCAGCTAAATACGCCATTTACGGTTATGACATGAACGACTCCGTCTATGCTCAAATGGCAACCAAAGAGGTGGAACAGGCAAAAGCTCTTTACGACTATAGTCACCACCAAGCTATTGCTAACCGTGAACATGAACGCGCAGACCAAGAAAAAGCTCAGAAAAACCGTCTTTACGTTGTACTACTCTTTGTTTCAGCGATAGTTCTTATAGCTTGGTTCCTGTTAGCAAGAAAACGACGTTTGGAAGCAGAGAGAATCCGT
>ONLL01000064.1 GCA_900318685.1 uncultured Prevotellaceae bacterium
CTCCAACTGTTCCATCGCCTTGCCATCGAGAGCCGACTTGAACGGTGCAATCAGCGGGAATATCTCAGGGTCGGTCTGCAGTATCTCGAACATGGTCTTGTAGTCGATGTTCAGGAACGACAGCACATGCGGCATGTCGCTGTACTTGCCCAACCAATAGGCTGGGGTGACGGTATTGCCTGCCTTGTCGAACACGCGACCCGTCAGTTTCCTGTGATGTGTCTCTTTGTCCTCCGTATATTCCGGCACCAGCTCGTTGCCGTCCTTGTCGTAGGGCAGACGCTTATAGTTCACGAAAAAGTAGATGCAGGCGGCGAGGAAGTTGACGGCAGAGGTCTTGAAGAACTGGTCGGAGCCACCGCCACCATCGTTCTTACCCTTGTTCAGTGAATCGACCAGCGTCTCTGCGGTCTCCTGGGCAGCGGCCAATGAGTCGATGTACTTATGCTGGATAGGGTTCACACGGCGCGAATACTCCACATTCACGAAGTTGATGATGTTGAACTGGCAGCCCGGCGGTGTCTTGCCCTTCGCCTTATTGATGCGGTAGTGGTAGTAGAGCTTCTGGGCGAGGGTAGGAAACTTGTAGTCGTACACCACCATCGAAAAGCCCTTGGCCGAGTGCTGACGGATGAACGGCTCGATAACAGAAAATGTCTTACCCGAACCAGGCGTACCCACCACGAACGTACCACGGAAGGGGTTATTGATGTTGATCCAGCCATGACGGAACTTGCCGTGATAGTAGTAGCGCATAGGGATGTTCACGCCGTACTTCGTATCGACGCGCTTCTCGTTCTGCTCGAAACTCTCGTTCTCGAAATTGAAGCGGTCTTTCATCAGTCCCTCCTTCAGGTACTTCGATACGTTGTCGAGCGCCACATGGACGCACACCGTACCGACGATGGAGGCCACCATGTAGAGCCAGATGCTCAGCGGGAATATCCACATGCGATAGTGCAGCCAGTCGGTGTAGTAGAGCCACACGGCCAGCAGAACCAGCACGAATCCGATGACAATGGGCCAGAACACCATCTTACGAGCATCGAACTCAATCTGTTTCTTATTGCGGGTACCGATGCAGGTGATGATGACCAGCAGGAGCGTGGCAATCTTACTATAGGCGAGGTGGCCAGGCTGGTAAATCAGCCAGCGGCCCATGCGCTCATGCAGGTCGGTCAGCACTCCGGCGAACGTGTCGAGCAGCTCAGGATTGCAGGCATACTCAAAAAACTCAACGACCAGCGAGACGTAGATGACGACTCGGAAAATGCTGTAAATACTTTGTATCTCTTTCGACTCTTCCATTTCTATCTTACCGATTTAGCGTTGTTCCACCACTGGCGGCGGCAGCGGGTGATGATGTCGTGCTTGGTGGCGGGGTTCATGTAATAGGCCCGCTCCATCAGCTCGTTCCAGACATCGAGAAACGACGTATAGCGGAGCGCGAGTGTGAGCTGGCGCAACTGTTTGTTGATGGTGCGCAGTTTGGGCCGGATGGTCGAGATGACCTTGTTCTTCTCCTGTTCAGTCATCTTGCTGCCCTCAAAGCACACCTTACGGATGTCCATGATGACGTCGAGCGTGGTGCGCACGATATTGCGATAGACCACATTTCGACGGGTGGAGAAAGCCACGGCCAAGGCGTTCTCAGGACTGTCAGCGAGGACATGGCCCAAGTCCTTCACGCATTTCGAGGTCTGCGTCACCTCGTAGTAGATGCCGTAGATTTCTGCAGCAATCGACAGCACATCGTGGAACTTATCCAGATAATCGTTGAACTCACGCTGGAAGTCGGTCGTGGCTTCCACCTCCTCCTTTATCCAGACGTGGCCGGTGGTCATCAGCAGCTGCGCCTTCTCCTGCGACTCAATGGTTTTCTTCGCCTGGTCAGAGGCTAATTCTATGGCAGCCACACGTCCGGGGTCGATACCGGCCACCGACTTCAGCGGCACACACAATAGTATTAACAAGTATAGCTTTTTCATCATTCGTTCAATATTTGACTCACGGTTGATGCCCTGCGCCAGCGTTCGTAGGCCTCACTGGCTATCTCGGCATGGCTCTTGTCAACCATCCCAGCCGTGTACTGG
>ONLL01000027.1 GCA_900318685.1 uncultured Prevotellaceae bacterium
GTTCACGGGCTACCACTACTACATCACCCGCGGCGGGAGGACATACCAGACGCGGCATGAGCAGCTCGTCGGGGCCCATGCGAAGGGCTACAACGCACACTCGCTGGGCGTATGCTATGAGGGAGGCCTCGACCGCGACGGCAATCCTGCCGACACGCGCACGCCGCGCCAGAAGAGGGCACTGCTGAGACTGCTCCGCCGCCTGAAGGCCGAGCATCCGCAGGCCCGTATCGTAGGACATCGCGACCTGCCTGGGGTGAAAAAGGCCTGCCCCTGCTTCGACTGCTCAGAATATCAGGCCCTGCAGCCTCTCAACGTGTCAGTCGGAGAAAGAAATGCTCAGTAAGAAACCAAAAAAACACACCATTATGCATTACATCAGAGATCAACAAGCAAGCAGCGCATCCAGACGAGGGTGCGCTGTTTAGGTTTATATGTAAATGATGTTGCTGTGTTTGTGGTTATTCCTCTTCCATCCATCGCCTAATGACATGGTGTGGAACGATATACAACAGGCATCCCTTGCCTTATCTTAAATCTCCTATTATTGTAATAGGTTGCGATTACGGTTGGTCTCCAGCACTTGCATTTGCTGAATAGCAATCTGATTGAGTTTCACAAGCCTTTCGCCTTGTGGTACTCCATCGTTAATAAGTACGGCATTAATATTCTCCATATTCGACAGGCATATCAGTTCGTTGATGGTAGCATAGTCACGGATATTACCTTTCAAGTCGGGATTGGCCTCTCGCCATTGTTTAGCAGTCATTCCGAACATCGCAACATTCAACACGTCAGCCTCTTCAGCATATATAATACTAGCTTGTGCTGCGGTTATTTCCTCTGGTATCAGATGGCTCTTGATCGCATCTGTATGAATATGGTAGTTAATTTTAGAGAGTTCTCTTTTGGCAGTCCACCCCAATTGCTTCTGTTCCTCTTCTTTCAGTCTTTGGAACTCGTCAATCAGGTAGAGTTTGAAGGTGACACTAATAGCGGTTCCAAACTCGAAAGCAATATCTTTGAATGCGTAGGTGCCACCATATCGTCCTTTCTTGACAATGATTCCAATGGCATTAGTTTTTTCAACCCATTCACTCACGCTCATCACGAAATTTGGCAAACCTGCCTGCATTCTAAAGTGGTCAAATTCGACCACTTTAAAATTGGGGTTATGAATCATTTCCCAAGTTCCAAGAAACTCAATGGTGTATCTTGTGCGAATCCAATTCTTGATGATGTCGGCAGCGCGGCTTTCGCTTTGTTTGCCGTTAGCCATATCTGTAAGTGATATATAATCCTTGTCGTTATAAGACAAGACAGTTATTTCCGTGTTCTGAACCGTTATCTTTGCCATAGGGTGGTGCTATTTGTTCATACGGCTACGGTTTCCTTGTGGTGGTCGAATACTTCGTCGTTGGTCAGGTATTCGCCAGCCTCGAAGGCCGCCTCTGCCTCGTCAAGCATGTTATCAATTTCCTGCATGGTGTAGGGACGGAGTTGCTCCTTCTCTTTCTTGTTGGCCTGCTCTATCAGATGTTCGCCCACCCATCGCATATTGCTGATGGAGAGCGTACCGTAGAGGTAGTCTAGCAGGCTTCTCAATATTGCTGTACTCATATCGCACCTTCCTTTATTAGTTTGATGCCGCAAAGTTAATCATTTTTTTGCGAATAAACAATGCTTTCCTCCTCTTTTTTGTGAAGTGCACAAGAGAAAACATGCCGATGTCCTGACCGACACATAGCAAGAAGTGGCTTTCGGCTGCAGGTCATAAACGGAAACAAGCCGAAGGCGACTGGCCTCCGGCTTGCTTTTCGATGAAGGGTATGCTGAGCTTACTTCTTCTTTTCAGTCTCCTCGACTTCCTTCGGCTGCTTGCGGCTGAGGATGAGGTAGGCCGTGGGAGCAGCGATGAAGATGGATGACAGGGTACCGAAGATGACACCCAGGATCATGGCGAAGGAGAACGGACGGATGCTGTCGCCACCAAGCACGAAGATGGTGAGCAGCACGATGAGCGTGGTCACTGACGTGTTGATGGTACGAGCCAGCGTCTGGTTGATGGAGGCGTTGAACAACTCCTTCTTGTCACGCTTGGGATAGAGTCCGAGGTTCTCACGGATACGGTCGAAGACCACCACCTTATCGTTGATCGAGTAACCGATCACAGTCAGGATAGCTCCGATGAATGTCTGGTCGATCTCGAGCGACATGGGCACCCATCCCCAGAGCACGGAGAAGAATCCGATGACGATGAGGGCGTCGAATGCCAGGGCTACGATAGAGCCCACTGAGAAGGCGACATTGCGGAAGCGGAGGAGGATGTAGAGGAAGATGGCGATCAGAGCCAGCAGCACGCTGATGAAAGCACCGCGAGTGATGGTCTTAGCAATCGACGGACCCACCTTGGTGGCGCTGACGATGGTGCCAATCTCGCTCTCGCCCTCAGTGACGGGAGCCTCCTTGAAGGTCTCGAGGTCAGCTTTGGTAATCATGCCGGCAGCATTCAGCTTCTCGTAGATGATGTTCTCAGCCTGCTCGTCGACGCTAGGATCGTTCGACTCATAGTTCCAGTTGGTGGAGATACGCACGGTGCGGCTGCCCTCGAGGGCGATGACGCTGGTGTTGGCCTCCTGTCCGGCCTTCGAGCCGAGTGTGTTGACAAAGGCTCCTGAGAGTGCCTGACGCACATCCTCGACGGGTACTGCCTTGTCGAGCACGACGACGTAGTTGCGGCCACCGGTGAAGTCGATGCTGCGGCTGAGTCCGCGTACGGCGAAGCTGATGCAGAAGAGCACTGCTGCTGCGACCCAGATGGTGTACGACTTCTTGAACTGACCCATGATGTTGAAGTGGGTGTTCTGCATCAAGTTCTTCGAGAAGTTGGTGGTGAAGGTGAGGTTCTGCCACTTCTCCTTACGCATCTGACGATCGTAGATGAGACGGGTCATGAAGACGGCGGTGAAGAACGATATGCAGATACCGATGATCAGCGTGGTGGCGAAACCGCGGATAGGACCTGTACCGAAGACGTAGAGGATGATACCCGTGATGAGTGAGGTGAGGTTAGAGTCGAAGATAGCCGAGAAGGCGTTCGAGTAACCTGCGTTGATAGCCTCACGGATGTGTAGGCCCTTACGCATCTCTTCCTTGATACGCTCATAGATCAGCACGTTGGCATCGACGGCGGTACCCAGGGTGAGCACGATACCGGCGATACCCGGCATGGTCAGTGCTGCCTGGAACGAGGCCAGAATACCCAGCGTGAAGAACAGGTTGAGCAGCAGGGCCATGTTGGCCAGCATGCCGGGGATGAAGTTGTAGAGCAACACCATGACGCCCATCAGGAGGATGAATGCCACGATGAACGAGATGATACCCTGCTGGATAGACTTAGCACCGAGCGACGGTCCTACCATCGTGCTGGAGAGGATACGCATCGGGGCGGGCATCTTACCGGAGTTCAGCGTGTTGGCAAGGTCCTTGGTGTCCTCGATGGTGAAGTGACCCGTGATCTGGGAGTTACCACCGCTGATCTCGTCGTTGACGTTAGGAGCGCTGTAGACAGCGTCGTCGAGGACGATAGCAACAGCTTTATTAATGTTCTCGCGCGTGAGGCGTGCCCACTCACGAGTACCCTCAGAGTTCATCTGCATCGACACATCGGGCTTACCCAGCTGGTCGTAGCCGTCGCTGGCCGAGACGATGACGTCGCCCTCCAGTGGTGCGCGACCAGAAGGATCGCTCACGCGGATTGCATACAGACGGAACTGCTCGCCCTTCTCACCCTGGTAGATGGGACCTTCGCTCTTGGCACCCCAGAGGAGCTTCATGTCCTTGCGGAGCATCTTGGCAGCGAGGTCAGAGTGCAGGATCTTGTTGATGGCAGCGGTGTCGTGCACGCTGGCGTGACCCACCATGGCGTTGCCGTTAGGATAGAGGTTCAGGCGGGGCAGGTGGTACTTGCCGTCTTCGGCCTGAGTGCTCTTGCCTGCAAGCTGGTCGGCGAGGGCGTTCTCGGCGGGCTTAGCCTCCTCGGTGGAGTCCTTGGCCACTTCCTCCGTCTGTGCCACTTCCTCAGCGGGAGCAGCGTTGGCGGTGGAGTCGGTCTGTGCGATGCCGTTCTGCTGGTTGGCGTATGCCTGCATCAGCGACTGGATCGAGCCTACGACTTCCTGGGCTGAGAAGGTCTCCCAGAACTCCAGGTTGGCACTGCTCTCGAGGAGCTTCAGGATACGGTTCTTATCTTTCACGCCAGGCAGCTCGACCATGATGCGCGACTGGCCTTCCAGGCGCTGGATGTTGGGCTGCACCACACCAAACTTATCGACGCGGTTGCGCACGACGTTCTCGGCATTCTCGATGGCAGAGGCAACCTCTTCCTTCAGAGCCTTGCGCACGTCGGCGTTGCTCGACTGGCTGGTGACTTTCTCGCGGAGCTGCTGTGTAGCAAAGATCTCGCGGAGCTGACGATTACTAAGGGTCTTTTCCCACGTGTCGCAGAAGATGTCGACGAAGTCGCCCTGACTCTCCTGCTCTTCCTTCTTGGCCAACTCGAGCACGTTGCGGTATTCAGCGTCCTGCTTGTGCGCAGCAAGCATGTCGACGATGTCGGGTACCGACACTTCCATGATGACATTCAGACCGCCCTTGAGGTCAAGGCCAAGTCCCATTTCCATCTCACGGCACTCTTTCAGGTTCCACTGCCAGAGCCAAACCTTGTTGGTCTCGACGGAATCCTGATAGGCCTGTGCAGCTTCCTGGCCCTGTGTGGCTGCGATCTTCGCAATCTTGTTCTCGTAGTGACGGGTCACAAACGAGAAGGAAAGATAGAAGCAGCAGACAAGCACGAGGGCAACTGCAATAAACTTTACAATTCCTTTGTTTTGCATTTTGTTTGTTATATAATTCGTTATTTATTTTGCGCAATTTGACCTGCAAATATAGTGATTTTTTTACACTAGGAAAAATTTTCGGCCTTTTTTCGTCATTTTTTTAAGGTTTGTATACTATTTAAGGGCTTTTGGCGGGTATTCGGTCTCGAAAACCTGCTTTTTCCCGTTTTGTTGGTGCTGGTCGGCGGAAAGAAGGAAAAAAGGCAGAAATGCCGATATGGGGAGAAACCTGAAATTCTCTTTTCTTGACATGAAGATTCTCGTGTGAAAGTTAGTCCATGCGTTGCAGCCATCCTACGACGGGATAGTGGTCGCTGGCGTGGATGGAGTTGTCGACAAAGCATCCGTAGGGTTTGTAGTGGTGTGAGCACATCAGCTGGTCGATGCGTACGAAGAATCCTTTTGGAGTATAGGAGACGCCCAAGCCACAGCCGCTCTCTACGAAGCAGTCGACGAGTCCGTTGGCAATGGTTCGCCGCACGTAGGAGATGGGCGTATCGTTGAAGTCTCCGCACACGATGATGGGGTAGCGGCTGTGCTCACTGATATACCTGTGCACGGCCTCGGCCTGTGGAGCCCGCTTTACCATTGCCTCTCCAAGCTTTCCTACCAGCATGCGTGTCTCTGCCTGTGCGTCGCGGCTGGTCATGTCGCCGTTGATCATGTCGGTATACCGCTGGCGGTCGGAATCCGAGAGGTGGGTACTTTCCAGATGGTTGTTGATGACAATCACCGTGTCGTTGTCTATCTTCAGGAAGAACGCAGCCGATCCGTTGGCCTGCGTCTCGTATTGAATGCGCTCCTTGCCGATGATGGGATAGCGTGAGCGCACTCCCAGCGCATTGATGAGGGGTGACGACGGGCGGTTGATGTGGATGGTGTCGTAGTAAGGAAGAAGGCGCAGAAGGCTGTCCTGGTATTCTTTCTTCATGTTGACATCCTCTTGCAGGCATACGATGTCGGGCTTCTGCCGGCACAGGTAGTCGAAGATGTTTTTGTGAGCATCCTGGTTCTTCTTGTCGTAGTAGAAACTTGCCACGTTGTAGGACACAACCTTGATGCAGCCTTCTGGGGGCTCCTGGTGGAGGTGCAGGGGCATGTAGATGCGGATGGAGGGGTAGGCCAGCACGAATCCCATCAGCGGCATCCACATCTTGCGCCATTTCATACAGAGCCAGGTGACGAGCAGCAGCATATTAAAGAGAAGGAAGAAGGGGAACACGATGCCAGCACAGGCCAGCACGGGATGGTCGACAGGGTTCAGCCTGTCGCTATAGGCCACGAGCACCATCAGCACCTCCGTTGTGACGGTGGCGCCAGTAAGGATGTAGAGGATGATGTTCTTTACCTTCGTGATCATTTGTGGTCTGGCGTTCGCGACTGGTGGCCTAGCGTTCGCGGCTGGCTTCAAAGAGTCGCTGCTTCTCTTCCTTGCTCAGGCTGTCGTAGCCGCTCTTGCGGATTTTGTCGAGGATGGCGTCGACCTCGGCCTGACGCTGCTGCTTGCGGGCGTTGTATTCCATATCGTCCTCACGCGTAGGACCAAAGCCAGCCTGACGGGTGTCCGTCTGGTTCTGATTCTTAGTCTGACGGCGCGACTCGAAGTTGCGCTTCATGTTCTCGAAGTACTGCCTGCCACTGCCCATGTTGAACTTGCTGCCTGGGCGATGCCTCCAGTAGAGGATGAGCAGCAGACCGAAGAGCATGCCTCCCAGATGGGCCACGTGGGCCACGCTGTCGCCGCTGGCACCATAGGCCATGAACAGCTCGATGGCGGCATAGATGCCCACAAACCACTTGGCCTTGATGGGCACGGGCAGCGGGAAGATGAAGATGCGCTCGTTGGGGAAGGTCATACCGAAGGCCAGCAGAATGCCATAGACGGCACCCGAGGCGCCGATGGTGCCCCATGAGTTGAGGTACGACCCTACGGTCATCTCGATGATGCCGCTGTCGGTTCTTACAGGAATGAGAGCGCTGACGCCCAGCTCGGCCAGTCCGCTCTGCGAGTACTCGATGTACTGCACCAGCTCCTGACACAGTCCGGCTCCGATGCCGCACACAAGATAGTACACCAGGAAGCGCTGCGGACCCCACACCCGCTCGATGACGCATCCGAACATCCACAGGGCAAACATGTTGAAGAAGATGTGCCAGACGTCGGCATGCAGAAACTGGTAGGTGAGGAGCTGATAAATGTGAAAGTCGGGTGCCATGAAGAAGTGGAGCGTGCCCCAGCTCTTCAAGTCTATCTGACTCTGGAAGACAATCACTGCCAAGAACACAATGATGTTGATGAGCAGCAGATTTTTGGTGATAGTCGGTATGTTACGAAACATCTTTTTATTTACGATTTAACGATTTGCGATTTACTGTTTGACAATTTGAGACTTGCGTTTCGCAATTTACTGCTAACAACGCAATTTGCGCGCAAAATTACGAAAAATATCTGTTTTTCAGCACAAAAACGGGCTAAAACACATTATTTTTCATGAAAAAAGTGATTTTTTCCGATTTTTTGTTTGTTTTATGAAAACTTTCACTTATATTTGCATCGAAAAACGTGCAAGAGCGAACAAAATCTATTTATAAACATTTATTTTTAAACAATTACATTATGAACAAGACAGAATTAGTTGAGAAAATTGCAGCTGGTGCAGGCATCACCAAGGTTGACGCAAAAAAGGCTCTCGATGCAGCCGTTAGCGCAGTGAAGGAAGCTCTTATCGCCGGCGATAAGGTGGCTCTGATTGGCTTTGGTACTTTCGCCGTCAACGAGCGTCCCGCTCGTGAGGGTATCAACCCCGCTACGAAGGAGAAGATCACCATCGCTGCTAAGAAGGCTGTTAAATTTAAGGCTGGTGCAGAGCTGGCTGACGCCCTGAACTAAATCTTTTATTTCTTTCAAGACAGAGGGCGAGTTGATTTTTCGGCTTGCCCTCTTTTAAATGTCTGTCTATGTCGTTGGGTCGAAAATTCTTCTTTCTCATCCTCCTGCTCGCCAGTATCCGGCCAGCGGCAGCGTCAGAGTATCCCTATCTGTTCGTTCCCATCGAAGAGACATTCGACAACATCGCCCGCCAGCTCAACCGGCTTGATTTCGACAACGAGCGACAGCAAGTAAGTACTCTGCAGTTGGATAGCCTGGATCAGCTGGCTCGACAGAGCAGCAATCAGCAGCTGCAGGCACGGGCACTCTACTGGCGGGTGCGCTGTACCCAGATGTCGGCTTCTCCTCCTCAATGCATCGAGATGCTTGAGGAAGCACTCGCCCTCTCAAAGGACGACTGCTACGACTACGACCGTGCCCTCATCCGCTATCAGCTCGCTGGCAACTACGAGCGGATGGGACAGTACATGAAGACCTACCAGCTGCTTTCTTTGGCCATTCCCACCCTGCAGCAATACAACGACGACTATTTCCTGGGCAATGCCTATCTGCTCATGGGCCAGTTGTTTCTCGACATCGAGTATTCAGAGCCCGCATTGGAGCAGATCACCCTCAGCCGCCAGAGCTATGAGCGGGCCGGCTATCCCCTCAACCGTATCTATTTCTTCGAGGCAATGGCCCGTCACGACGACAGCAGCCTGCAGCTCTATCGGCAGGCTATTGCTACTGGCGGAAAGGACTGGGCTATGTCGCTGCAGGCACTGACAGAGCTCAGCAGCCTTTATCTGGACAGACAGATGCCCGACTCCTCGGCCGTTCTTTGTCAGCAGGGCTATGAACTGCTGCAGCAACAGGCACCAGACAATTTCTTCTTCTACTGCCTGCTGGCCGCCTCGCACGTAAAAGTGCTTTATACCCAAGGCCATTATGAAGAAGCCCTGAATCGGCTCCAGACGTTGACTCCTTATATAGAGCAACTGACAGGTGAGCGTATGCTTTGTGACATCTATCGGTATTCTTGGCTGGTGCATGACAAAATGGGCCATCGCGATGAAGCCTACCACTATCTGAAGCTCTATCAGCAGGAGTTTGAGCGCAGCGAGGCTGAGCGCCGTCAGGGCGATATCCCCAAGGCTCAGGCCCGTGAAGCCATCAGCCGTCAGAAAGACCACATACTACTTCTGCAGCAGGAAGCGCAGCTCAGTCGCGGCCGTTTCTATACTACGCTTCTCGTGACCTCCGTCATCCTGCTCATCTGTATTGTCTTTGCCGTTTATTTCTTCCAGCGCTATCGCCTTCGTCGGCAGGAGAACCGTGAACTGCAGAAAAGCCTGGAGCAGGAGACGCTGATTTCCCAACTCAACCGCAAGAACTTCGAGCAGGACATGAAGCAGAAGGATTGCGAGATTTCCTCGTCCACCCTCCTGCTGGCCAACAAGAACGAAGTGCTGCAGCAGATTCACGACATCACTAAGCAGTTCTCTGATCAGGGCAGCATTCCTCAGGAGTATGTGCGGCAGGTGAACAGCGTCATTGGCGACTCCCTGCGCAATGACGACGAGTGGAGTCGCTTCAAGCTCCATTTCGACTCCGTTCATCCTGATTTCTTCTTGAAATTGAAGGAGCGCAGCTCAGAACTTACTGAGAACGACCTTCGCCTATGCGCGTATATAAGAATAGGTATGCGCGCGAAGCAGATTGCCGAGATGCTCAGCGTCAGTCCTGATAGCGTCAATACCAACCGCTATCGTCTGCGCAAGAAACTAGCCCTCGACAAGGGCCAGTCGCTCGACGACTTCATCCGTCAGATATAGACAAAAACTGACATTTCCGATAAAAAGGGCACTTTTCCTGCGCTATTTGCTTTTTTATTTGTATCTTTGCACACAAAACAATAAAAAGCAAGCCACATGAAACAACGTACACTACTGAGTCTGTCACTGGGTCTTCTGTCGTTTTGTCAACTGACGGCACAGACCACCTATTTCAAAGCCGACTTCGAACAAGGCATGCCTGAGGGTATGACCTTCTACGACCTTGACCAGAAAACGCCGTCTGCCGACATGCAGAAACTGGGTTTTGCAGTAGGCACACCCTGGATAGTCACTGCTCCTGCCGATGAGGACGGCAATCATGTGGCCACATCGACATCGTGGTATAAGAGTGGAGCCACTAGCAACGACTGGATGATCCTGCCCGCCTTGACCATCAGCGACTCGAAAGCCAAGCTGCAATGGCGCTCGCGTGCCTCCGACAAGGACTATCGCGACGGCTTCGTTGTGTATGTTGCTGTTGTACAGCAACAAACGGGACAGCCCCAGACTGAGGACTTCAATACTACTGAGCCCCTCTTCTCCGTAGCGAAGGAAGCCCACGACTGGCAGCAGCACGAGATAGACCTCTCCGCCTATGTCGATAAGACCATCTATCTGGCCTTCGTCAACAACTCGAAGGACCGCACCATGCTTTACGTCGACGACGTCTTCGTGGGTATCCCCTCGAAGGTGGGCTTGAAGATGAACTTCGACCGCTGCTTCGACGGAGCCGGCGAGGTGAGCATCAGCGGACAGGCTCTGGGCACAGGCCAAGAGGCCGTCAGCAGCTATACCATTGGCTTCGAGGTCGGCGGCCAGACCATCGAGCAGACCTTCAACCAGCAGCTGGCTCCCAATGCCTCCGTCGACTTCACCCTCGACCAGAAGGTGACACTCGAGCGCAACCACCAATATCAGTGGCGGGCTTGGATCAAGAGCGGCGACGACTATGCCGATCTGAGCGGCAAGTTCTGGGCCATCCCCTGGAAGCTCGTCTGCGAGGAGGTGACTGGCACTTGGTGCCAATATTGTGTGCGCGGCCTGGGAGCCATGAACTACATGCGTGAGCACTATCCTGATGGTTTCATCGGCATTGGCATCCACAACGACGGCAGCCCGCAAGTGCCCGACTCGATGGCCATCGATGGCGAGAAATACCTCAATTGGGTGATGCAGAGCTTCGGCATGGGCGGCTTCCCCAACTGCGTGATGAATCGTTCCTCATCCTATCAGATTGATCCAGGCAACATCCCCTATTACTACGAAAACATCAAGAAGTTCGACCGTCATGAGGCTGGCATCAGTGCTACGGCTACCTACGATGCCGCCAGCGGACAGGTGAATGTCAAGTCCGAGGTGCTGTTCACCAAGAGCTATGAGGAAGCTAACTTCCGCCTGTTCTATGTTGTCATCGAGAACAACGTGCATCGCACTCATGCTGAGACGGGCATCCTCAACGACTACTGCGGCTACGACCAGATCAACGCCTATGCAGGAGGCGGCTATGGCGAGTGTTACGGCTTCGAAAAGCTGCCGCAGATTGTCAATGCCGACGATATGTGGTACAACGATGTGGCTCGCGGCACCTGGCCGAAGGACGATTTCAAGGGAGTGAAGAACATCTTCCCCAAGACCATCAACGAGGGCGACCTGCTCAGCTACGAGTGCTCGTTTGCCCTGCCTGAGAAGATTCATCACGTGGAGAACTGCGAAGTCGTCGTGATACTGCTCGACAAGGACGGCCGTTTTCTCAATGCCGACAATGCCAAAGTGCTCGACGAGCAGACGGGCATCAGCCTCCCAAGCTCTGTCCAGCATCCTGAATCCACCGTCTACTACGATTTGCGTGGCCGTCGTGTTACTCGTCCCTCTCACGGAATCTATATCTATAACGGCCGCAAGGTCATCTTCTAAACGATACGTCAAGACAACTTTATTCAACAAGGACTCCTGAATAGTCTTTACAAATGGCCTCTCAAGAAGGGGCCTTTTGTGTTCTTGTGATCAGTTGCCCGTAAATACGCGAGTTTTTAATGCTATTGCAAGTGCCTGGAAATGAGAATGTTGGGGTTTTGTGAATCTTTCGAAGCCTTAAAAAAGGGCCAAAAATGAGCGTTTTGACCCCAAAAATGCTGCTTTTGGGGAGCTATTTTTGAAGGAAAATCGCAAACTAGACGGGAAATCGTGGTCGCTCGTCGGCCATCTTGAGGTTGCTAGTTTCGGATGCGCTACTGCTTAGTTCGCGATGCGTTTATACTCCGTCCGCAACTAGCTATCACCGCGTCCGCAACTAGCCACCACTCCGTCCGCAACTAGCGTTCGCTCCGTCCGCAACGAGCGTCTGCAAACCTGGCTTTTGGTGTATTTGGACCCAGTTTTGCACGCAAATGTACCCCTCCAGATGCCGATTCCCCTCTCTCGTTTTCTAGATTGCTCCGTCCGAAATACCCGATTTTTGACAAGTTTCCTTTACAAGAGATGGTTATTTTGGAAGACAATCTAGAAAACGACCTTTCGACCCTGATAGATATAGACTCCGTGGGTGGGACGAGTGACGGGACGACCTTGCAGGTCGAAGATGGTGGCTGCTGAACGGTGGCTGGTAAATGGAGCATGGTCGATTCCCTCAGTACCATCGCCAGTGAAAGCGAAGAAACGGGGGCTGAAGGCAGAACCCATATCGTTGTTCATGGCCCGCACCTCGAAACAATAGTTCGTCTGGGGCATGAGGCCTGAGAAGCGATAATGTGTGTCGGCTGTCTCTACAGTGAGTGTGTCGCAGGGAATGAGCGGGTCGCTGACCTCTGGCGAATGAGTCGAAGCGATGTCGCCTGTGACGCTGACTTCCTTGGCCTGTTGGAAGTAGTCGGCCACATTGGTGCCTCGAATGATGACGAGCGTATCGATGAAAGCTCGCTCATTGACGGAAGCCAGCTCCACCTGCGTCTGGGTCAGTCCTCCGTGGAATACGGCATAATACTCACGTGCAGCCGATGCCAGACGGGTGCGGGCCTGCTGGCCGTTGCTCGAGATGGTGAATACAGGTGTCTTTCCTTGTACGGACTGTACCTTCACCACTACGGTATAGTCGCCGTCGCCCATAGCAAGGTTCAGCATCGGACTGACCAGTTTTCCGCTGGCTCCTGCGCTGCCAATCTTCACCATTCCTCCAGCCTGATATACTTGTTCGCCTGTCCATCCAGGCTGCATCATGTAGTCGTCGAGCTCATTGGCGATGTTTGTGCCGTCAGGACTGTTCAGCGAGCCTTTTTCCATACGCCAGAATCCTTCGTTGACAGCCAAAGGCCGTTCGCTCTCGTGCATCAGCCTGTAGAGGTTCAGCTCGTAGCGGTCAGCACGGTCTACGGCATCCCATTCAGCCGTGAATCCGTCGATGCCTGCATCAGCTACTCGTAGGTTGGCAGGAATGTCCAAATGGTTGTTGCGATAGTCAAAAAGCACGATTCCATCGGTGTTTCTGATGTTTGTGATCCACTTGTCGAGGGTCTCGCCAGTATAGGTCCAGGCCGATGGTCGGCTCTCGTCGGTGAACTGATTGTTGCCGCCATAGGGATAGAGGTCGCCCTTTTCCGATGTCCTTCCAGTGATGTAGTCGTAGACGGGGTCATTGTCGGCACAAACGAGATAGAAGCGCTGGTGGTCGTTGTTATTGTTGGCAATGTTCATGAGCCAGCTGGTGGGTTCGAAGTCGAGGTGGGTAATCATCATACCACTCGAGGGCAGATACTTGTCCCAACGGTCGAGCTGGCGCGCCTCAATGTAGTAGCATTCGTTGGGATTGGAAGTAGTGAGCACATAGGCTTTGTTGCTGGTGGCAATCTGCTCCATCTCCACATTGGTCATTGGTGCCAGTCCGAGGGTATCGGGCGTCATCCATCCCAGCGTGATACGCTCAAATGCATTATAAGCGGGAGGCGTATGTCCTAGGTTGTTGTAGGGGCCATAGTCCATGATATCGTAGCTGCCCAGTCGATAGACGCCATTCTCGCCTGTGCTGTAGTGGTCGGCAAAGCCCAGCACGTGTCCGAACTCGTGGCATACGGTGCCGATGCTTGAAGAGCGATGCCCGCCATTCTCCTGTTCCCATTGGGGATTTCCAAAGAGTTCGGCTGAGCAAGCATAGACATCGATGCTCTTTCCATCGATGCTGCATTCGATATATTCGGCCTGCAGCTGCCATTTCTTCGGCCACAAGTAGTCGCTGCCTGCGCCTGAGGCCTCTCCGTAGCCGGCATAGATGACGTAGACCATATCCACCTGTCCGTCGTTGTTGTTGTCGTAGTCGGCAAAGTTCACACCGTGCTTATCATGAGCTAGCCAGCAGGCCTCCTCGATCATTTTGCCTGTACCCTGATCTGAACCCGTGAAGAAGTCGTTGGCACCATAGTAGGCGTAGTTCTTCGAGAGTTTCACAGGGCCGATGACGTCGAACTTGGGGAAGAACGTGCCCATCGACTGGTCAGTGAAATACTGGGCGGCACAATCGGTAGACCCTTCCTCGCTGAACCCAGGTTCGTTCATCATGCGCTGATGGAAATCGTAGTCGTAGGTGAAGCTGAGGTCGTTGAATTCCGCCAGAATGACCAGACACTTGATTTCGCCTGTGGTAGGGAAGCCATCCACCTGGAAACGCGTCGTCTTGGGAGTATGGCGTGGTGACGACTGCCTGACTGTATTTTCTTCCTTCTTCAACTTACTGACGAACTCCACCTCTTGGGCTGTGCGCATAGATGCGTCATGTGCCAGAGGCGAGCCCTCCAAGGTGGGCTGCCCGTCGGCTGTGAGTTGCACATAGCGGTAACTGCCTTGACGGTCCTGGGCTATCAGGTAGCCGTCGACGGTGAGGCACTGGTGGTTGAACTCGTCGCCTTGCATCAGGAAGGTGATCATCGATCCATCGGGTTGTTGGGCCTTCATGGTTCCTCTCCAGGCGGGTACAGCCTGCAAGTTGACCAGGCACATCTGGCATACGGCCAGCAATAGCAGAAATCGTTTCATCGTTGATTGTTTTGTTTCTGGGTGCAAAGTTACGAAAAAAAATCCATACGCGTACCATATTATATATAGAAGATAGCTCACAAAGATATAGACAAAATCTAACAATTCGCAAAAAAAGCCATTTCATCGGTTATAATCTCATTTTTTTTTGTATCTTTGCAAACTGAAAGGTATATATTGCAAATAATAACAAACAATCTATAAGTTATGAAGTACAATCGGCTTCTAACATTGGTGACCATGATGCTTGTCACAACGACCAGTTCTTTGGCACAGGAAGTGAAAGAATGCTATGCAATTTTCGAGAGCGAGGATGCCACTACTGGAACACAATTTCTGGAGGGCAAGGGTATCTATGCCTTCGATTTCGACGGTCAGCAGATGACAAACGTCAGAAAATATCATTCACTGGCTATTGACCGTGCCTCTGGCGCCTGCATGGTTGACGGCGTCTACTACTGGGTGGACTATACCCAGTCGCCGAAGGGGCATGTCACCAATGCTTTCTACAGTTTCGATATGGAGACGGGTGAGACTCACCAGATAGCCAACTACGGCGGTGTGACAGGCGGCGAGATCATATCGCATCTCACCTACGACTATACCACTCGAACCATGTACGGCCTCTATGGACCGCAGAGCGGCACCTCTCTCGCCAAGATCGACCTGGAGACAGGTACCATCACCCGTCTGGAGCAGTTCAAGGTGGAGGAGTGGCCCAGCATTGCCGACAGCGTCAATGCTAATGGTGAGCGCCTTTACAGCGATGTCTATAAATATGATTTCGCCACTATCGCCTGCAACTATGACGGCGACCTCTATGGCTTGGAGTACTGGGGCGGTCTCTACCGCATCAACAAGGAAAGCTGCGAGTGTACCTATATCGGCAAGCTCGACTATATGATCGAGGAAGCTTTCATGTACAATAACAGCTGTCTGTTCTGGGACAACGATACGGAACGTCTCTACCTGCGTTCCTACATGTACAACTGGACAACCAGGAACGGCGTCATCTTCCTGCAGGAGATCGATCCTAAGACAGCACACGTCACTCGTCTGCATGAATGGCCGCTGAATATTGAGACCTGGGAAAACTACTACCTCTTCGACGGCATCTATGTACCTTTCCTGGCTGCAGAGGCTTCAGCTCCCGCCAAGGTGCAGAATGTAGAGGTGACGGCTGGTGCCGAGGGTGCACTGACGGCTACCCTTGAGTGGGACAATCCCTCGAAGACCTATGCCCGTGGTGGTACGCTCGAGGACCTGACTGCTGTGGTGGTCTATCGCGATGGTGAGGAAATTTGGCGCAATGATAATCCCGTCATCGGCGGCCATGAGTCGTTCGTCGACCAGCTGCCCAAGCGTGGCTTCTATACCTATCGTTTCGTAGGATTCAACGAGATGGGCAAGGGCGACCGCTATAACACCTCCCTCTACATTGGCGAGGGCGACCCAGTGGCCGTCGGCGACCTGAAAGGCAAGGAGGAAGGCTATGCTGCCCGCATCACCTGGACAGCTCCTACGAAAGGCAAGTACGACGCCTGGATCAACACGTCGAAGTTGAAGTATGATGTGGTTCGCCAGCCCGATGGCATGCAGGTGGCCACAGGCATCACGGAATGCTCGTACCTCGATGAGAGTATCCCTGCATACGGCAAATACATCTACGAAGTGACCCCACGCACAGACTATATTGGCATTTCCGCCTCGACGGAGGAGTTCGTCGCTGGACCTTCGTTCACCATTCCTGCTTCGTTCCCTCTGCGCGACTATGATGAGTTCTTGCTTTGGAAGACGGTTGATGCCAATGGCAACTGGTACTGCTGGTCTATGAACTCTGGCATTGGCGAGGGTGTCTACTGTCAGTATGGCAGCGATGGCTATGCTGCTGCCGACTGGCTCATCTCGCCACGCATCGCCTTCAAGAAAGACCAGCACTACAAGATGACCTTTGAGGCTGTGCCTGGCAATAAGCTCATCAAAGAGACCTTGGCCATCGGCTGGGGCGAGGGACAGAGCATAGAGAAGCAGGACAGCCTGACACAGTTCGAGATCCTGCACGATGGCCCTGTGACTCTGCGCGTGAATCTGCCTGTGCTCACAGAGGACAAAGACAAGAACGTCAGTTTCTTCCTGCGCTCCAATATCCAGAACTTCCAGCTGTTGCTGCGCGATGTACTCATCGATGAGGATCATGAGGGCTACATCGACGGCATTGTCACCAATGATGAAGGAAAACCTGTGGAGGGAGCCACTGTGCGTGCTGCCAACGGAAAGTATCAGGCCAAGACCGATGCCAATGGCTACTACAAGTTGATGTACATGCCTGCTGGCAAGTACACCATACAGGTCGTTTGCCTGGGTTATCAGAACAAGACGCAGTCGGGTGTCGTGGTCAACGAGCTGGAGACCACTACGCAGAACATGCAGATCAGTCCGCTGCCCACTTACGCCGTGAAAGGACGTGTCATTGATGATGCCGGCGATATCGTCAACGGTGCCGATGTGGCCATCACGGGCTATGATACCTATCGGACGACGACCGATGAACAGGGTGAGTTTGTGCTGCCTGCCGTCTTCAAGAGCAACAACTACACCATCACAATCTATAAGCTGGGCTATGTCAGCTATACGAAGACGGTGCAAGTCAGTGCCGATGTTGAATTGGGCGATATCACTCTCGCCGATGACCTGAAAGCTCCTAAGGGCGTCAGCATTACTGCCGACGACGAACAGGCAACCATCACTTGGCGTGCACCCATCGGCACACCACGCCTCTATCGCATCGACGATGGCGGCTACACGACCTCCATCGGACAGAATGGTGCTCCCATCACTCGCGTATTCGGCGTCATCAACCGCACGCCGGCCACCGTCTACAGTGTGGAGTATCTTGTCACCTCACCTGAGGGCGACCAGAAAGAGCAGATTATGCTGCGACTCATCGACCTCGACGACAATGGCATGCCCAACGGAAACGTGCTCTTCGAAAGCATGGTGCCCTGCGTCAGTGGCCAGTGGACCAGCTTCACGCTGACCACACCCGTCGAAGCACCACGAGGCTATTTTACGACCCTGTCGCATGAGGGCTGGCTCGGTCTGGCCATCGACGGTACTGGCGGTGATGCGATAAACTATCCCTTCGTGCCTCGCGTGAACTGCTTTGGTGAAATGACGACGGGTGAGTACTACTTCCTCGACGACCAGTCGAGTACTAGTCTGCATCATAACTTCTGCATCCGTACTTGGGCCGACCCGTTCAATGACGATCCCAAAGCCCCCCTTTCATCCCCCGAGGGGGACACGATAGTCTTCAAGGCTGAGAAGTCGGAAGCAGAAGCACCAGAACTCACCGCCATTCCTGCCTCTATATCTATAGAAGCCCCCTCGGGGGCCGTAGGGGGGGCTCTTTGTGCACCTCTCAGAATCGTTCAAGACCGCGTACGCTACAATGTCTGGCGTATGACCACACCCAACACGGCCAATGAGGCTAAGTGGACCCTGCTCTCAGAGAAGCAGCAGGAACGCTCGTACACGGATACTGAATGGAAGTCATTGCCGCAGGGCACCTACCGCTATGCCATCAAGGCCGTCTATGCCAACGATAAGATGTCGGCTCCCACACATACCGACTCCATTGGCCGTAACATGCTGACTAACGTCAAACTGCACATCACCACCAACACACCCGATGATGAGACATGGGGAACAAAGGTGGTGCTCACCAACGGTCGCGATCATATCTATACCGCTGAATTGGAAGGAGAGAACGATGTCACAATCGAGAATGTTTGGAAAGGCGACTACACGCTGACGCTGAGCCTCGATGGCTTCGTGGGTGTCAACGAGCAGCTAAGTCTCTCGACGGAGAATGAGTATGCGTTTGACTATCGTCTGGAAGAGAACCGCGTACAGCCCTTCAACCTGATGATTGAGCCCGTGGACAACACGGAAATAGCTGAGATGCGCCTCAGCTGGAACTTCCCCGACTATTTCTACGATGACTTTGAGGAGCACGAGGACTTCGTCATCAACTCGCCAGGTGCCATCGGATGGAACTACATCGACGGTGATGGCGCTGAGACAGGCGGCTTTGTCGACTTCAAGTGGAATGGTGAGTTCCAGCCCATGGCCTTCATCGTGTACAACGCCTATCATGCCACGACTGCCGATGGCTCCACATGCGTAGCCGATTACTTCAGTCCGCTGCGAGCCCGCTCTGGAGAGAAACAGCTCACCTCATGGGCAGCCTACAATGTTCCCAACGATGACTGGTTCATCACTCCGCGCCTTTACTTCAAGAAACCGTTCACTTACAGTTTCTGGGCACGCAGCTTCGATGCCACAGGCTATCCAGAGGTCATCGAAGTGCGCTATTCGACCACAGGCATGGAGAAGGACGACTTTACTGAGGTGGCCTTGGACGTGACCAAGGTGCGTCAGGCAACAGGTGTCGTCAGTAGCGACTATATCTTCTACGAGGTGACTATCCCTGCTGAGGCCCGCTATGTAGCTCTCCACCACATGAGTGACCAGCTACGCATCCTCAGCGTCGACGATGTCTTTGTAGGGCTGAAGTCTGCAAACTCGCGCAGTCAAATCGTCAATCGTCAATCTGTAAATCGTAATTCCCACAAGATGCCCGCCCTCGAAGGTCAGTATGAGGTTTATCTCGACGGTCAGAAGATGGGCGACACTGACGAGACCAACTACGTGTTCAGTCACCTCACGCAGGGAAGACACACGGCAGGTGTGCTGGCCTCCTATACCAGCGGCAAGACCGAAATGACCACCATCGACTTCGACTGCAACCTCATCGACGGCGTTCCGTCTGTTGCGTTTGAAACGCAACAAACAAGGAAGGCCTTCGACCTGCAAGGCCGCCGAGTGGAGCGCGCTAGCCAGAAAGGCGTCTATATCGTGACTGACGGAGAACATACTGTAAAAGCAGTACGCCGATAAGATTTTAAAAAGCAATCATTATGAGATACATCCCAAGATTCATCCTAACCATTGCCGCTATGTTCACAACCATGAATTTGGCGGCACAGGAGGTGAAACAATGTTACGGTTTCATCGACGATCCTGCTTACGCTGAAGGCCACGGCATATATACCTTCGACTTCGACGGACAGCAGATGACCAATATACACCACCGTCTGACTACGCTGACCGACCAGACCGCAGGAGCCTGCATGGTGAATGGGGTGTATTATTGGTTCGACTATACGCTGAATTCCCGAGGCCACACCTCCAACGGATTCTATAGCTATGATACTGAGACAGGCGAAGTCAAGCAGATTGCCAACTACGGCAACGAGCAGGGAGGAAACGTAGTGTCGCACCTCTGTTATGATTACACCACTCGCACCATGTACGGCATCTGGGGACCCGGCTATGGTCTCACCTTAGGCAAGATTGACTTGGAGACAGGCGAGATGACCCGTCTGTCTGACCTTCACATGGAGGAGTGGCCCAGCATTGCCGACAGTCTCTATGAGAACGGCCTGCGTGTCTATGCTGAGTCGGTGAAGAATATGGTGGTGAGTCTGGCCATCAGCTACGACGGCGACATGTATGCCCTGGAATTCTGCGGTGGTCTCTATCGTGTCAATAAAACCACGGGTGACTGTACCTACATTGGACGGTTGAACCATCTGAAGGAGAATGATTTCCGCTACGACCAGAACAACCTTTTCTTCGACAATGACAGCGAGAAACTCTATCTGCGAGCCTACTCCAAGAACCGTACCACAGGTGTAGGATGTGTCTATCTCCAGGAAGTGGACCCAAAGACGGCACACACCATACCGCTTCAAGAATGGGTCATCAACGATGAGGATGACTATCCCCATTTCTATCAACTCTTTGGCATTCATGTGCCTTTCCTGCCTGCTGAGGCCAGTGCACCTGCCAAGGTTACCGATGTGATCATTACTCCAGGAGCTGAAGGCGCGCTGACGGCTACCCTTGAGTGGGATAACCCCTCAAAGACTTATGCCCGTGGTGGTACACTTGAAGAGTTGACAGCGGTGGTAGTCTATCGTGATGGTGAGGAGGTTTGGCGCAATGACAACCCCGTCATCGGAGGTCATGAGTCGTTTACAGACCATGTCGAGAAACGAGGATTCTACGACTATCGTATCATAGGTTTCAACAGCATGGGCAAGGGCGACCGTTATAACACCTCACTATTTATCGGAGAAGACGATCCGAAGGCTGTTGGCGACCTGACTGTCACATCCGAGGGCGACGGTGCCCGACTGACATGGACTGCTCCCACTGAAGGAAAATATGGTGCGTGGATCAACACTGCCACATTGCGATACGACATTGTTCGTCAGCCTGACGGTGTAAAGGTGGGCAATGGCATCACTGAGTGTACTTTCCTTGACGACCAGATACCTGAATACGAGCGCTACCAATACGAGGTGACAGCCCGTACCGCCCTCTATACAGGAGTCACCGCTTGCACCGATATGGTGGCTGTGGGACCTAGTTTCCAGATTCCTGCTTCATTCCCATTGCGCGATGCCAACAAGATGATGCTTTGGAAAATCATCGACGGCAATCAGAATTGGTACACCTGGACTATGAACCCACAAGTGGGTGAAGGAGCCTACTGTCAGTATGGCAATGACGGCTATGCTGCTCACGACTGGCTCATTTCGCCGCGTGTGGCCTTCAAGAAGGACCAACATTATAAACTGACCTTCGAGGTCGTGCCAGGCAACAAGCTCATCCGAGAAAAACTGCTTGTGGCTTGGGGACAAGGTCAGGAGGAGGCGAAGCAGGATAGTCTGACACAGTTCGAAATCCTGCACGACGGCCCTGTCACCCTGCGTGTCAACCTTCCTATACTGTCTGAGGACAAAGACCTGAACATCGGCTTCCTTTATCGTTCCGACGTAGTGAACTATCAGTTGTTGCTGCGTGATGTTGTCGTCGACGAGGATCATGAGGGCTACATTGACGGACACGTTACCAATACGGACGGCCAGCCTGTTCAGGGAGCTGTCGTACGTGCTGCCAACGGCAGGTATCAGGCAAGGACCGATGCCGATGGCTATTATAAACTGATGTACCTGCCTGCCCAGAAGTATACCATTCAGGTGGTTTGCCTTGGCTACCAGAACAAGACGGCCAGCGTTACTGTGGAAGAACTAAAGACCACCACGCAGGACATGCAGATTACACCATTGCCTGCCTATGCCTTGGAAGGACGCGTCATGGATGTGGCTGGTGATGTCGTCGCTGATGCTGAAGTGAAACTATCGGGCTATGACAACCGTACCACCAAGACTGATGACGAGGGCCGATTCTCATTTGCAGAGGTGTTCAAAAGCAGTAACTACACTGTTACTGTGACCAAACTGGGTTATGTGCCATATTCGAAGGTGACACCCGTCAATGCCGACGTGGATATGGGAACCATTGAACTAGCCGATGATGTGGTAGCTCCCAAGGCAGTCATTGTCAGCGCTGACAATGAGACAGCCACAGTGAGTTGGCGTTCACCGATAGGCACGCCACGCCTCTTCCGCATTGATGATGGCACCTATACAACCTCTTTGGGATATCAGAGCGGTGCGACCACCAACAATGTGTTTGGTGTCATCAATCGTACTCCGGCCACCGTCTACAGCGTGGAATACCTGCTCAGCTCACCGGTTGAGGAGGATAAGGGAACGGTAACCTTACGCCTCATCGCCCTCGATGACGAGGGTATGCCCAACGGCAATGTGCTCTACGAGACTACTATTCCCTATCAGAATGGCTCATGGACCATCTACAGCCTGCCGCATCCTGTTGATGCACCAACGGGCTATTATACCTGCATAGGTTATGATGGTTTTCTCGGTATAGCTATTGACGGTAATGGCGATGCCACACAATATCCCTTTGTGAAACGGGTCAATTGTTTTGGCGACTACACCAAGGGTGAATGGTACTTCCTCGACAATCAGTCAAGTGCGCAGATGCGTCATAACTTCTGCATCCGTACATGGGCAGATCCGTACAATGAAGACTCCATAGTCACTCCTTCTGAAACTATAGTCTATAAGACTGAAAAAACAGAAACATTAGCACCAGAGCTCACCGCCATTGCTGCTTCTGCATCTATAGAAGCCCCCTCGGGGGCAGTAGGGGGGGCTCTTGCTTCACCTCTCAGAATCGTCCAAGACCGTGTACGTTACAATGTCTACCGCATGACTAATGCCGATGCCTCCAGTGAATCAGCTTGGACGCTATTGGCTGAGAATCTACAGGAGTGCAGCTATGCTGACGCAGAGTGGAGGTCATTGCCGCAAGGTGTTTATCGCTATGCTGTGAAGGCTGTCTATACGGGTGATAAACTGTCATCAGCCGCTATGACCGACTCTGTGGGCTGCAAGATGTTGACACAGGTACGTCTGCACATCGCCACACAGACTCCCGATGATGAGTCGTGGGGAGCAGAGGTAACAATCACCGACGGATACAATCATCTCTATACTACTACTGTTGAAGATGGCGAGGCCGTCATCGACAATGTATGGAAGGGACACTACATGCTGACTGTCAGCCTCGACGGTTTCCAAGGTATCAGCGTGCCACTCGACCTCTCGCTTGAAGACAGCTATGAGTTCAGTTACGAGCTAACTGAAATCCGTGTGCAACCCTTCAACCTGATGGTAGAAGAGGTAGAAGGAACAGAGAAGGCCGAGATGCGCTTCGTATGGAACTTCCCCGATTACTTCTTCGACGACTTCGAAGAGCATGAGGATTTTATGGTGAACTCACCGGGTAGTATCGGTTGGCAGTATATCGATGGCGACGGCTGTGAGACTGGCGGTTTTCTTGGCTTCGAGGAATGGGACTGCCTCTTCAAGCCAATGGCCTTCTGTGTGTTTAATGCCTACAATATCCTTTCCGAAGACGGTCAGGGTACTATGGCCGACTATATGCAGATGATGCGTTCTCACTCCGGCCACAAACAGTTGGCCTCATTCTCTGCCGATGGTGCTGCCAACGATGACTGGCTCATCACCCCGCGTCTCTATTTCAAACAGCCGTTCACCTTTAGCTTCTATGCCCGCAGCTATGATGGTTACAACTATCCCGAACTCATTGAGGTGCGCTATAGTACCACAGGTTGCAATAAGGACGACTTCACACAGGTGGCTATGAAGAAAACAGGTGTGAAGAGTGCTTTGGGCGAGACGGCTTACAATTACTATGAGTTGGAGCTGCCTGCTGAGGCTCGCTATGTGGCCATCCACCACATGAGCGACCAGCTGCGTGTGCTCAGCATCGACGATGTCTTCGTAGGGTTGAAGCAAGCAAATTCACGCAGCCAAATCGTCAATCGTCAATCTGTAAATCGTAATTCTCACAAGATGCCCGCCCTCGAAGGCCAGTACGAGGTTTACCTCGATGGTCAGAAAGTAGCCGACACCGACGAGACTAGCTATGTATTCAGTCATCTGACGCAGGGCAAGCATACGGCAGGCGTGCTGGCTTCCTATACCAGTGGCAAGACCGAGATGACCACCATCGACTTCGACTGCCAGCTCATCGACGGTGTTCCGTCTGTTGCTTTACTAAAGCAACCAACAGGACGACTCTTCGACCTGCAGGGCCGCCGCATAGAGTATGCTGGCCAGAAAGGCATCTTCATCATGACCGACGGAGAGAAATCGTTCAAAGTAATGAAGAAATAAGTCAACTCAATTAATCACTTTATCCATCATTATCTTAAAACCAAAACGTGTATGAAAAAGAATTACTTTCTTGCAGCCGCAGCCTTCTTGCTCAGCATGGGGGCTCAGGCACAGATTCAGGATGTAACCTCTTCCTACATCCAGAATCCGGGATTCGAGGAATGCACTCCTCTGGAGGCTGATGCCGACGGCATAGTGTACCTCATCGCCGATTATTCAAACCCTGGCGGCACCGACTATGCCGACAACGGCTGGACGCTTGTGGCCCAGAAAAACAGTGCTAACTCCGGTGTCATCAACTACGGTGTTACTGTGAAGTACAGCCAATGGGCTGCGTTTCCTTGTTCAGAGACCGCCCCTGAAGGAAGTGTGGGCAACAAGGGACTCTGTTTCGTGGGCTCAGACCCAGTGGCTTATCAGACTGACGAGGTAGAACTACCTTCTGGTTATTACCGATTGACGACCAAGACTTATGTCTACAGCGGCTGGGCTGCTACGTCAGGCATCACCAACAGAACAGGATTTGTGGCTAACGATGGCACAACCTATCTGTCGAAGAAAACCACATTCAACAGCAATGCCGTTGATGAGGAAGGAAACGTCATCAAGGATGCTGACGGTAATCTGACTCACATCTGGGATGGTGACACCATCGAAATCCTATTGCCAGCCCCCGTGAAGGGACACTTCCAATTGAGCTACGGAGCAGGGTTTTTCACAGTTATCGACGATGTGAAGCTGGAGTATGAGGCCCGCGTCATTACTACCGCTCTCGAGGAAAAGATTGTGAAGGCTAAGGCTTTAAGCAAAGAGCTCTATGACAGCGATCCAGAGCTAACTGCTGCCATTCAGGCCGCTGAAGCTTTCGTGGCAAATCCCACCACACAGGATGACGTGGACGGTCAGATACAGTTGCTCGCAGCAGCTATGAACACCGCACTTGAGAATACCTTCGAGCCTGTCGACCTCAGTACATCGTATGTTGAGAACTTCTCGTTCGAGACAGGCAGCATCGCTCCTTGGGTCAGCCAGTTTGCTGCAACAGCCACACCTCCGGGCTGGATAGCTGTAAAACCTGCTATCGATGGAAATTATTATGCCTACTTTGCTTACAATGCCACTGAGTGGACGATTGAACAGACCGTCAGCGGACTGCCCGCAGGCTATTATTATGTACAGGCTCTGTTAGAGGGAACCAGCAAGGGCATCAACCCCGTAACCCTTTTCCTGAACGATACTGAGACTACGGTAACACCGCTGTCAGATGCTGATTACTCGAAACACTTCGGACAGGTGGTCTATTTCAATGGCGGAAGTGCTAAGATAGGTGCTAAGGCCGATGCTGAATTCAACATCGATGCCATCCGCCTGATCTTCTGCACCGATGAGGACGTTCTCAATGAAGGTATATATAATACTGTGGTGGCTGATGCTACGGCTGTTCTCAATGACGAGGGCAATGCCATCATCACTGGTGAGGAGCGCACGGCATTGCAGACTGCTATCGAGTCGACAGAGGGAAGCATGGCCGACCGCATCGATGCCATCAATGCAGCTGTGAGTGCCTTCTCTGCATCGAAAGCCAGCTATCAGGCCTTCGAGACGGCCAAGACCGCTGCTGCTGCCTATACAATGGAGGCTTATCCCTATGCCGATCCTGCTATCTACGAAGAGATCCAGACTCTCTGCGCTACCGTTGCCACATCGGGTAGCGATGCCGTGCGACTGTCGCAGCAGCTTACCTACACCTGCCAGAAGATGGTCGATTCGTACTTTGCACTGGAGGGCGTTACCGACAAGGTGAACTACACCGCACAGATGGGCGAATGGACGCTCGACCTGCTTCAGGCCGATCCCGACCGTGAAGGCTTCTTCATCCAGACCACCGAATTCCAGAAGGGTATGATTGCTTCGATGGAGCAGACGCTGAGCGGACTGCCCGTTGGCAAATACGCTTTCGTATGCGAATCACGTGCCAACTACTCCACCGTTCCCACTGTCCTGGTTAATGGTAATACTGTTGAGACCCTGCCTCATACGGGTGTTCAGAGCTATGTCAGCGGTGTTGGTTATGTGGATAACTGGGCAAAGACCATTGTCTCGTTCGACAAGGGCGATGGCGGTGAACTGACACTTAGAATTGAGGCCAACCACAGTGCAACTTATGGTACACCCGAGTTCGGCATTGGCAACATGCTGCTCTTCAAGGTTGCCGACCTTACTGAGTTTACTGAGCAGATTAACGTGGAGCGTATCATCGACCAGGGCTATGCTGCCCAGAACGTGACCGTCGACCTTGCTGCTGCCAAGGAGTTCTTGGGTGTTGACCAGCTCACCACCAGCATGCTGCGCATCGTCAACCCCGACGGCACGCAAATCAGCGACTATGCTCCTTACGACGGATGGTTCGACCGCGAAGGTAAGGCCGAGTACTGGGGTCCCAACACCTTCACCTGCGTGAAATTCTTCCAGGCTATCCCCAGCGGCACCTATGCCATCTGCGACATGGGCGGCGACCGTGGCTCTGTGGCTCCCGTCGTAGGCGATGAGTTCAGCTGTAAGTGGGCTCTGACGGCTAATGACAAGACTTACATCTTCCAGACCAATGTGACTTATGTTGAAGCTCCTCCTGTGGAGAAGACCGTCGTAGACTTGGGCATTGTTGCCTCCGTGGAGTACGATCCCGCTGAAGCTAGTTATGTGGAGAAGACCGTGACCCTTACTGATGAACAAGTAAATGCCATCCTCACTGAGTTAGAACTCTCCTCACTGACTGAAGCTACAGTCTACGGTTACAATCCGACTACTGAGGAACTGATTGAAAACTACGCAGGCTATGACGGATGGCGTGATGCCAACGGCGATTTCCGCAACTGGACAGGCAATTCCACCGTACCAGCATGTGTAAAGTACACCGACGGTAAGACCTATTATTGCTATAATATCAATGGCTGTGAGCCCCAGGTCATCAAATGCTACTGGGCTATTGCTAACGATACAAAGGCTGTGCTTGTGGAGATTGACTTTATCTATCTTGGTGACACCGTGGGCATCAGCGACATTAACATCCTGCCTGCCAACAACCAGATTTATGACCTGCAGGGTCGTCAGGTTAATAGCAACAAGAAGGGTATCTTCATCCAGAACGGACATAAGGTGGTGAAATAAAAACCCACCCCCTTCCCCTCCCCAGGGGAGGGGAGATGGAGTAAAAAAAGGATGGAAGGCAACATTGCTTTCCATCCTTTTTTATTCTCGCGACTCCTCATCTTTTTTAGCTCCCCTCCCTTGGGGAGGGGCTGGGGGTGGGTCTCCACAAGCAATAGGGATTGCGACGCAGATGGGAGTTGTAATATCGGTGGTCGCCAGTCACTTCATCTCCGATGAAATCGGGCTTTTGATAGGGCTCGTCAGCAGATTGCAATTCTACCTCGGCAATGACCAGACCATCGTTATCGCCGTGAAACTCGTCGACCTCGAACGTATGAGTACCACAGTCAACAAGATAGCGGGTCTTGTCGATGATGCCCGGCTCACACAGCTGCATCAGCTGCACAGCCTCATTCATGTCGATGGCAGTCTCAAACTCATAGCGACTCAGGCCGCCGTCGAGCGACGGACCTTTAATGGTGAGGAAAGCCTCGTCATCGCGAAGGCGCACCCTCACTGTCCGTCCGTGCCCGCTGCAGATATACCCTTGGCGTATATGGCTGCTGCTGCGTGCCTGCTGCTTGTAGGAGCTGTCCCTGACCAGGAACTTCCGCTCGATTTCCATTCCGCTCATCGTCCCTGCCGCTAGAAGTTGCTGGCGACGAAGATGAGGTAGAAGACTGCCAGTACGATAAAGGCGCCGATGATCCACATCACCACCTTCTTGCCGTTCTCTTCCTGTTTCTTCTCGTAAGCCTTCTGCTTTGCATTCAGCTTCTTTGCCTTTTCTTTTTGTGCCATAGTAATTATGTATTAAGTTTGATAGTTATTCGCTGTCAGTGACGGGAAATTCCATCAGGTAAGCCTTGATGAAGCCGTCGAGCTTGCCGTTCATCACACCATCGACGTCGCTCGTCTGGTAGTTGGTGCGATGGTCCTTCACACGCTTGTCGTCGAACACGTAGCTGCGTATCTGGCTGCCCCATTCTATCTTTTTCTTACCAGCCTCGATCTTTGCCTGTGCCTCCAGGCGCTTCTTCATCGCACGGTCGTAGAGCTGACTCTTCAGCAGCTTCAAGGCGCGCTCCTTGTTCTTCGGCTGGTCGCGTGTCTCCGTGTTCTCTATCAGTATCTCCTCCTGCTCGCCTGTGTCGGGATCGGTGTACCAGTAACGCAGTCTGACGCCCGACTCCACCTTGTTCACATTCTGGCCGCCGGCACCGCTGCTGCGGAACGTGTCCCACGACAGCTTCGACGGATCGACATACACCTCGATGGTATCGTCGACTAGGGGACTGACGAAGACGCTGGCAAAGGATGTCATGCGCTTGCCCTGAGCATTGAAGGGACTCACACGCACCAGGCGGTGCACGCCGTTCTCGCTCTTCAGGTATCCATAGGCATACTCGCCGCCCTCAATCTGCATGGTTACGCTCTTGATGCCGGCATCGTCGCCCTCCAGCAGGCTCGATATTGTCACCTTGTGGCCGTGAGCCTCAGCCCACCGCATGTACATACGCATCAGCATCTGTGCCCAGTCCTGGCTCTCTGTGCCACCGGCGCCGCTGTTGATCTTCAGGACACAGTCCATCGGGTCCTCCTTCTGCCGCAGCATGTTCATCATCTCCAGGTCCTCGATGGCCTTCAGCGCCTGCTGATAGTCGGCATCTACCTCCTCCTCGCTGACCATCTCCTCCTTGAAGAAGTCGAAGGCCAGCTGCAGTTCGTCTGCTCGCGTGCGTACATTATTATATCCTTCTATCCAACGCTTGATACTGCGCACCTTTTTCATCTGTTCCTCGGCGCGCTTAGGGTCGTCCCAGAAGTCGGGAGCCTGTGTTCTGAGCTCCTCTTCTTCCAGCTCCACCTGTCGCTCGTCAATCTTCAGATAGTGGCGCAGTTTATCGGCTCTGTCGAGCACGTCTTTCAGTTGTTCTTGCGTAATCATGCTGCAAAGGTACAAATAAGCGAGCGAAATGCCAAAGGAAAACAAGTTTTTCTTTGCATTTCCGAGCGAAAGTACCTTCGAGTGTCAGTTCAGAGGTACAAATTTTCAGAGCTTGCAGGCCATCAACGTACGGAATTGCCGGATGCCCTGGTGGTTGTTGTCGAGGTCCTCTACCTCCTTCAGATAGCGCTCCGCCCGATCCTTATCGCCCATGCCGTAGTAGCCGAGGGCTAGCATGTACTTGCAATGAATGAGGTTCTTCGTATCGAGCGAGTCCTCCCAGATGAGCAGGTCGGGCAGGGATACGGCGAAATAGTCCATCGTCTGATGCTTAAAGATGTTCTGCTTGCCGTAGTTGATAAGCTTGTTGAACAGGCTGCGTGCCTTGTCCTCCTGACCCAGCTTGCGGTAGCAGAGCGCAGCATAGAATATCTTGTCGGGCTTGGCATCGTTGTAGTACATGGCGGCAGCAGGCTCGGTAGGCCCTTGAGTCCCCTCCTCATAACGGCCGAGGAAGTAGAGGAAGTCGTTGTCCTGAGCACCATAAAGCTTGCCCTCACCCAAGTGGTGCGGGAAGACTAGGCACTCCTCAAGCAGTTGGCGGGCACGACTGTCGTCAGGGTCTTTCTGCAGCAGTTGCTTGGCAATCTCCAGACGGCACATCTGATACTGTCCGCTCACCTTGCCTTCGCCGCCTTCCCAGGGGTGGAAGATGCGGTTGTCGATGATCTCCTTGGCTTCCTCATAGCGGCCAAGCATATTGAGCAGCGTGGCCTCTTCGAGCACGAGGTCATCGCGCTGACGGATGAGCTCTGGATACTTACGCAGGAAGTCGAGACGCTCCTGATGCGGCTTGTGCAGGCGCTTGTAGAGCTGGTCGAGCTCCATGAGCATACGGGCATCGCTCTCGTCGAGGCGGAAGGCACGCTCCATATACTGCAAAGCCTCATCCTGACGATTCTGCTTGTTGAAACGGGCCAGAGCCAAGTTACGCCAGACGGTGGGGAACGAAGGATCGAGACGGGCCGAGAGCTCCCAGTTCTCGATGGCGAGGTCATACTGGCGCTTATCGTAGTACAGACAGCCCAGATAATAAGGAGCCTTGCTGCATCTACTGCTATTTACATTTTTAGCTGCGTTGAGCGCGAGAATGTCCTCAAGGCGGTTGGGGAAGCAGTAGGCCGGAGCCTCACTTTCGGCTCTCTCCAACAGCGAGGGATCCTCCGGACTGCAGAAGGCGAAGAGGTAATACCAGGTCATAGGTGACGTGGCACCTTCCTCGATGGCTATCTGCCAGATGGCTTTCGCTTCGTCGGTGAGGCCTGCGGCAACATAGTCGAGCGCCGTCTCGTCGTAATTGCTTGCTGACTGGTGCATCAGCTCTTTTATCTCTGTCAGTACTTCCTCGTCCTTGGAGAGCAGGTATTTCTCGTAGAGGATGCCATAGTTGAAATGGTCATATTCGAGTGACTCTACGATGAGATCCGAAGCCTCGACGTCCTTTCCTGACTTGCGCAGGACGGCAGCCTTCAGGGCGCGTGCCTTGTGGTTGCGGCTGTTGAAGATGAGGCAGCGGTCCAGCTCGTCGAGCGCATCTTCATAGCGGCCTTGTGACGTGCTGATGCAGGCAGCCTCAAAATATCCGGCATCGGCCCAAGCCTTGTTCCAGGTCGACTTCCAGAAGAGTTCGTATGCCTCATTGAGGCGGCATTGGTACTTCAGACAGAGCGCAAGGTTGAAGATGGCCTCTCCATCGTAGGGATTAGGATTGCGCTTCTGCCATATCCTAACGGCCTTTCTCAGATAAGGCTCTGCCTTCTCGAAACGTCCGCGGCGCAGATACCACAGTCCCGTCTGGTTCAGACAGCGTACGTCGTTGGGATCGCGACGCAGGGCCTCCTCGTAATAGTCGAGGGCACTCCATGTGGCATGACGGTACTGCTCCAAGTGAAGGCCTGTGAGATAGAGCTGGTCGTTGGTCTTGGTATCCTGAGGCGGTAGGGCAGCTTCGGCAGCATCGGGAATAGGACGGATCTCGTCGTCCTCGGCCATCCAGCACAACCTTCCTATTTGCAACAGCAGATCGTTCAGCTTTGCACCTTTTACGTCAACCGTCTGCTCAAATACTTCCTCTGGCGACAGCGTCAACTGCTGTTCGAAATACTTCTCTCCTTTCTTGTTGCTCAGCACTATCCGCACCTCCTGCTTCGATGTTGCCAGCACCTTGAAGGAAACCAAGCTTCCCTCCTTCTCTTCGATATTCATCACGAAGTCCTTCGACGCTTGCTTCACAATGCCAATCTCGCGATAAGGCATGAAGTACTGCACGAACTGCTTCTCCTCATACGGCATCAGCCAGGAGAAGTCGGGCTGGTTCTCGGTATAGACACCAGCCATCAGCTCGATATAAGGACGGAAGCCGGGCTTTAGTTGAGAGTTAAGAGTTGAGAGTTCAGAGTTTGCTACCGCTGTGTGAGTGCCTTTCGTTGAAGAGCCTTTCGCAGCGGTAGCAAACTCTGAACTATCAACTCTACACTCTACACTAATATCGTCCGTGAGGTTGCGGTCCCAAGCACGTCCGAAGTCACCGTTGCCCCAGGTCCATTGTTTCTTGCCGGGCGAGAAATGATGGGAGGCCACATGCAGCATGCCGCCCTTCGTGTCGTTCTCGTAACCGCCTTCGAAGTCATATTTTGAATTGACGGCCATATACGATGTCGGCACGTAGATATTCTTGTAGTTCGAGATGTCGACGCCGGCCGAGTAGTCCATCTTATAATAGGTACCCGTAGCAATGGGGAATGATGACACGGCGCGCTTGCCATGATCGAAGACGGCATTGACATCGGGTGGGAACACACTCTGATAAGCATCGTTCACCTCAACGGCAGGATTGGCCCACCAGAGGAAAGTCTGGGGTAGGGGAGTGCGGTTGCTCACGCGGCCCTGAATCTCCAGATAGGCACAGCCAGGGCGGAGCGTGAAGCCTGCCATGCCCTTCTGATGGAACATGCGCTCCATCTCGTTCACCCACACCGTCACAGAGCCGTCCTCATTGTCCACGATGGTGCAGTCGACTGGCATATAAGTGGAGGGACGATGGTGCTGGGGCCAGTTGAACTCGATGCCGCCGCTGATCCAAGGACCTGCAAGACCTACGAGCGCTGGCTTAATGACGTGATTATAGTACACGAAGTGGCGTTGCTTGATCTTGTCGTAGGCCATCTGCACACGGCCGCCCAGCTCGGGCAGGATCATCACTTTGATGTACTCGTTCTCAAGCCATACGGCCTTGTATTCCTTGTCTACCTTCTCGTCGCTCATCGTCTCGATGACGGGGTAGGGGTAGACCACACCACTAGAGCCCTGATAGACTCTCTTTTCCAAGAACATTGGGCTCTTCTCGGGCTTGCCCACTTCGTAGGTAGGGATGGTCACCAGTTCTCTCCAAGCTTTTACCATAGTATGATGTAATGTCGTGGTTTTGGGTTACTCGTACATCTTCTCGATTTCCTTGCTGTAGTTGTCGTTGAGCACGCGCCGCTTGATCTTCAGCGTGTTGGTCAGCTCGCCGCGTTCCAACGAGAAGGGCTGGGGCAGGAGGGTGAAGCGCTTCACCTGCTCATACTGTGCCAGCTGCTGCTGGAGGGTGTCGATGCGCTCAGTAATCATAGCATGAATCTGAGCATTCTGGCAGAGGTCGGCACGGCTGCTGAAGTTGATGCCGTGCTCGCGGGCATATTCCTCGAGCAGTCGGTATTCGGGGATGATGAGCGCAGAGACGTACTTGCGCTGGTCGGCGATGATGGCGATCTGGTCGATGTACTTGTCGACGAGCAGCTTCGACTCAATCATCTGTGGTGCGATATACTTGCCGTTGGAGGTCTTGAAGAGGTCCTTGATGCGGTCTTTGAGGAACAGCTCGCCGTCCTTGAGGTAGCCGGAGTCGCCCGTACGGAAATATCCGTCTTCAGTGAAGCTCTGGCGGGTGAGGTCGTCGCGGTTGTAGTAGCCCCGTGTGATAGTTGGGCCCTTGAGCAGTATCTCGCCTTCATCGCTGATGCGGATGCTGATGCTGCTGATGGGTCGTCCCACCGAGCCGATGGTGTAGGGCACGTCGAGATGGTCGCAGGTGACGGTGGCAAGGCTCTCGGTGAGTCCGTAGCCCACCATCATATTGATGCCGATGGCATGCACGAACTCCTCGACATGCTGCGACACGGTGGCTCCTGCCGTGGGGAAGAAATGGGCATTCTCCAGGCCCAGCTCCTTGCGGACGAGTGAGAACACGGTCTTGTTAAGCATCTCATACTCCAGGTGAAGACCCATAGGCGGACGACGGCCCTTCGAGAGGTAGTCGATGTTGTGGCGGCGTCCTATCTTCAGGGCATGCTCGAAGAGCTTGCGCTTGACGGCTGAGCTGGCCTCGATCTTCTCCTGCACGCCCATGTAGACCTTCTCCCAGAAGCGGGGCACGGCCGACATGCAGGTGGGATGCGTTTCGCGCATGGACTGCTGCACCTCCAAGGGATTGGTATTGACGATGAGGCGGGCGCCCATAGTGATGCACAGGATCTTCCAGCCTTTCTCGAAGATATGCGTGAAGGGCAGGAAATTGAGCACGCGGTCCTTGTCGCTCACAGGCACGCACTCGTGGTTGGCCTCCATTGCGGCATGATACTGCCCGCAGGTGAGGACCACGCCCTTCGAGTCGCCCGTGGTGCCGCTGGTATAGAGGATGTTGGCGATGTCGTCCATCGTGGCTTGCCGGCAAAGGTTGTCGACCTCGCTCTGACGGGGGAATCCCTCGCCCAGCTTCAGGAAGTCGGAGAAGTGGATGCTGGTAGTGTCACCCTCGGGGATGACGACGGCAGGGTCGAAGACGATGATGCGCTCGAGCGTGTGACAGGTGGCGAAGACACGCCGTGCCTTGTCGTACTGTGCCTGCTCGCCCACGAAGATGAAGCGGATGTGTGCATCATTGATGATGAACTGTATCTGCTGTTCAGAGCTCGTGGCATAGAAGGGGATGGTGACAGCACGGATGCCCCAGGCCCCGAAGTCGGTGAAGAGATAGTGGACGGAGTTTTGCGAGAACACGCCTACATTCTCCTGTACTCCCACGCCCATGTTGAGCAGAGCGTTTGACACTTGTCGCACCTGGGTGGAGAACTCGTTCCAGGAGTAGGACTTCCACTGTCTGGAGCCGTAATCCTTGTAGATGAGCGCCTCGCGATCGCCATACTTGGCTGCCACGTCGTGGATCAGACGCGAGAGATGACTGTTCACTTGCATAAGCCTTCACATTTGTTCCGTATGCAAAGGTAGGTATTTTTTTCCTTACCCGCAAATTTTTCGCCGAAAAAAAGGCGACGTTGCAGCTGCGAAATGCAGAGAGAGAGATTTCCCTAACACATTTTAGGGATTTTCCTCTTGGCCGTCTAGGGAAAATTTCGTACCTTTGCACAGTCAAAGAACCATTATAAAAGAGGAGACGATTATGAAAAAGGGACTCATCATTGTATTAGGCGCATGTCTGCTCATGAGCAGCTGCGGAAGCTATGAAGCTACAGGAGCATACACCGGCGGCCAGTTCGGGCACGTGCTGGGCTCGGCCATCGGAGGCATCGCCGGAGGATGGCGCGGCCATGAGGTGGGGTCGATCATCGGGACGATAGGAGGAGCAGCTGCCGGGGCAGCCATCGGGGCAGCCGCCGACAAGGCCCAACAGCAACGCTATGAGGATCGTGTGGCTGCTGTCCGCTCGCGACAGCAGGGCAGCCGCCAGCAGCGTGAATCCGTCAGCAGCAATAGCGGCTACGACCAGCAGGGCTACGATCAGCAGGGATACGGCCAGCAGAACTACGACCAGAGCGGTTTCGACCCGCAGATGCGCGGCGACGACCGTATCGTGTTCGACGACGGCACGTCCGCTGCCCCAGGCATCGCCCAGGGCTTTGCCGACACCCAGGGTCCGGTACTCACCGTGCGCAATGCCGGCGTCTATGAGGACGTGCGCGACGGCAAGCTCACGCGTGGCGAGAAGATGACCGTGATCTTCGAGGTGGTCAACAATGGCAGCCAGACAGCCTACGACGTCTATCCCCTGGTGGAGGAGGCTACCGGCAACCGCCACATCCACATCTCGTCGAACGTCCGCGTGGAGAGCATCGCGCCCCGTCAGGCCATCCGCTATACTGCCACGCTGATGGCCGACCGAGGGCTACGCGACGGGCAGGTAGAGATACGCGTGGGAGTGGCTCAGGGCAACAATGTCATCAAGTCGCAGACAAAGCAGTTCTTCGTGCCCACCAGCCGACGCACAGCCACCGCTGCACAGCAACGCTAAAGCAACCCGCCTCCCCCCTCTGGCCTGCAAGCCACGGGGGAGGCTTGTCGTATAAAAGGACCAACACTATCTACAGACTTAAACTAACCGTAAAAAAAATAATTGGTATGACCAAGTCCATTTGTACCAAGTTTATTATTCACCCTCACTAAGCACTTGAGATTGATGAACAAACGATTACTACTCATGCTCCTCTTGACCCTCAGCCTTGGAGCGAAAGCGTACACCACCGTCGACGGATTCTTCGGCGAGACGTGGCTCGACCATGTCGACGAGGACGGATTCGGCGGCGGCAACTTCGGCAACGGCACACAGAGCGACCCCTACCAGATACGCTCGGCCGGCGCATTGGCCTTCCTGGCACGGGCTGTGAACAACAACGGCGAGACCTTCGCCGGCAAGTACTTCGTTATCGCCGCCAACATCAACCTGGCTGTCCCAGGCGCCAACGGCATGCCGCTGGTGTGGGTGCCCATAGGAAGCACCACCGCCCCCAGTGCCGACAACACCAAAGTCTTCATGGGCACGCTGACCAACGGCGCCGACGCCAACGGCAAGCCCTACGAGATCACGGGCATGACCATCCGCGCCACCTCGACGGCGACGACCACCTGCTTCGGACTCTTCGGCGCAATGCGCGGCACCGTCGACGGGCTGGTCATCAGGAACGCCAGCATCAACCTCGAGATCTCAGGCGAGTACTATGCCGGCACCCTCTGCGGCTATCTGGGGGTCTCGGGCGCAGTAGCTAATACCACCCGCTATGGTGCCATCCGCAACTGTACCGTGGAGCAGACGGCCATCGAGGCCGAGAGCAACAACGACGACACCGCCATCGGCGGACTGGTGGGTATAGCGAATCTTGACCTGAACGAGCTGGCTCACAACCTCGCCAAGACGACGATGCGCCTGACGGGCCCGATGAAGGCCGGCGGCGTGGTCGGCGAAGCGTGGTGGCACGTGCAGGACTGCCATGCCGTGGTCGACATGACCATTGGCAACACCACGGACAGCGAATGCTCGGTGGGCGGCATAGTGGGATACTCCGCTTGGCTAGGGAACACCCCCATGCCCGACAAGATCATAGCCGTGAAATGCTGCACCTCGTCGGGCGAGATCAGGGGCAGCGGCAACAAGATCAACATGGGCGGCATCATTGGCAACGCCCAATACTTCCTGACAATGACGGCCTGCACCACCTGCACTGCCCTCTCCGGCGGCTACACCATGGGCGGACTGATAGGCAACGCCTACTCCATGTCCGGCAACGACGGCATGATGGTTGAGGAGTGCTACTGCAGCTCGTACGTCGACGGCACAGCGGCCACCTACGCCGGAGGACTCTTCGGCTATGTAGAATATGATTTTAGAGCCAGCAACCACAGCATCACCCCTAACACCAACACGCTGTTCAGCTACTTTGCCGGGACGATGAAGAAGCCCGCCAACTCCGAGCGCTACGGCACCATTGTGGGCTATGCCAAAAGATATGAACGGTCGGGATACCTGAAGTTCGGCTACTTCAAGCGCGACTACCGCCAGTGCAACCTGCAGACAAACAGCAACGGATGGGCCGACGACGGCGACGACCTGGCCCTGGCCACCTACTTCACCCCGCGGCCCGTCGACGGCGACTTCCGCTTCGACCAGAACGCCGAGCGACCGCAGGTCTACATCTACTCCGAAGGCCGCGACCTGTTCTACACTGACAACATGCGGCTGGCCGGCACGCCCTTCAACGTCACGGGCGACGGGCAGGCATTCTTCGACCTGTGGGATGCCACCGTCGACTTCCAGATAGGCACCTTCAAGAACCGCAGCACACAGGAGGAGATAGCCACCTTCACCCTGCCGCTGCCGCCAGCCTGCGTCGAAGTGCAGGAGAATGTGGTAAAACTGCTCGACCCGGGCGAGGCCGACGTCTACGTCAACTACCATGGCCTGCAGCGCAAGGTGCACCTGACGCTGACCTACGGACTGCCGTGGGACGGCCGGTCCACCCCGGTCAGCAACTATAACGACTACTTCGCCGGCGGCGACGGTACGGCTAAGAATCCCTATGTCATCCACAACGTGCAGGAGCTGATTCGCGTGATGATGAACCGGCCGGAGAACAGCACGCCTGAAGATTATCGCTACAACGTGGCCGGCAAACACTACATCCTGGCCAACGACCTCTTCTTCAACAACCACCTGCTGGGCGACGACGAGCAGCCGAAGGCCGATGCCCAGACGTTTACACCGAACTACCCCTGGCACGCCACTCTCCACGGCAACGGAAAGACCATCTACGGCCTGTGCATCAAAAAAGAGGACATCTCCGACAACGCCAACCTCGGACTCATCACCACCCTCGACGGCACCGTCACCGACCTGGCCATCGTCGACAGCTATATCCGCGCCGGCATCGCTTCGGAGGGCAGTGCGGAGATCAACGCCGGAATGCTCTGCGGCAAGCTCGACGGCGGCACCATCGAGCGCTGCATGACCCACGGACTGGTGCAGGCCGACGGCTATGCCGGTGGTATCTGCGGACAGGCCACGGGCGACGGCGGACGCATCGCCGACTGCTTCACCGGTGTCCACATTGGCTGGGCCGACTCGCAGAGTCTTTTCCACGGTGCAGGCATCGCCTACAACACGACGGCTGCGGTGCAGCGCTGCGTCAGCACCGGAAAGATTGAGGACGGCAGCTACAACCCTGTATATGGCATCACTGAAACAGGAAACAACTGCACCGACAGCTGGTTCGACCTCCAGATGATGTCGGGCTATGTCACGACCGAAGGAAACTCTCTCACCAAGGACATCATCTCGGGACAGATCCTCAACAACGCCACGGCCTGGCAGAACGGCGAGCAGCGCTACCCCATGCTGCGACAGTTCGCCAAGACGCCCTACGGCGACCTGCTCTCGATGGCCGTGCGCTTTAACGAGCGCGACCGCGCCGGCAGCATCACCGAGATCTTCGAGTTCCCCACGGAGAACGTCAACTGGCGGGCCAGATACGGCAGGCAGTATCTCGACGTGATCAACGAGTGCGGTGCCGGAACGCCTAACGGCATGACGGGCGACGCCACCGAGCACCTGCTGGCTGAGTCGACCAATGTCAAGAGCCTCTGCACCAAGGCCCTGCGCGCCCTGGCCGTGAACGTGCGGGCCGGCAAGGCCGGCATAGCGTTTGCCGACCAAAATGTGAAGACGGCCGCTCTCACGGCCTTCGACGCCAACGGCGACCAGCTCGTCACCCTGCGCGAGGCCTTCGAGGCCACGCCCGCGCAGTTCAGCACCTTCAATCAGGCGGCCACACAGGCCGAGACCTTCAACGAGCTGCGCTTCTTCGCCGGCTTCAGCACCCTGCAGACGGGCATGATCTCGGGCCTGCAGAGCCTGCGCGAGGTCACGCTGCCGCTCTCCATCACCACCATCGCAAGCAATGCCTTCAACGGCTGCGCGAGCCTTGCGACGGTCGAGCTGCCGTCGAAGTTCACCACCCTCCAGCAGGGCGGTTTCTACGGCTCGGGCATCAAGAACATCCTCGTCACTGAGAAGAACGCGCAGTGCCAGAGCATCGACGGAGCCCTCTACCAGAACGACCCCGACGACGATGACAAGGTGATGCTCATGGCCTATCCTCCCGGACGCGGCGAGGCGGACGCCACGCTGAGTGCACCGCTGTCGGCCATCATGCCATACGCCATCTACAAGGTGCCCGCCCTGAGGAATGTCTATATTGACAACTGCCTGCCCGAGGGCGAGATGGCCAAGCTCGAGGAGGACGGCATCATCCATGAGGACGCCGACGAACCGATCTACGTCTACGTCAACGACGGCTCGTTCAACTCGCAGCTGTTCCAGGACTATTATAACGACGACACATGGGGCGAGCTCTACTACGACAAGGGACACCTCGACATCTACTATCCCCTCAACGTCACCAGCGCCCTCTGGGCCACGCTCTACATCGACTTCCCCACACAGCTGCCCGAGGGGCTGACGGCCTACATCGCCGACTATCCCGATGAGGACGAGAAGACCGTCGTGCTGCACAGCATTGGCCGCATCATTCCGCGCTCAACGCCCGTGGCCATCAAGGCTGAAGCAGCCGGGCTCTATCCGCTGTATAAGTACACTGGCAACGTGCCCGACGTGAACAAATGGGAGAACCGCTTCATCGGCTCGTTCATCGGACAGGACGAACGCTGGGGCGTGCCCGTCAACCAGGAGACGGCCGACGAGGGCAGCATCCTCACCCTGGGGCGCAATGCCAGCGGCGAGGTGGGCTTCTACAAGTACAACGGCACGCAGATACCACCCTACCGTGCCTACCTCACCCGCAACAACATCATCGAGGGCAATGCCATCCGCTTCGGCGAGCCGATCGTCGACGATACTGACGGCATCGTCTCTTCGCCCTTCACCCTTCATTCTTCACCATCCCCCGTCTGGTACACAATCGACGGCCGACGCCTGAACGGCAGGCCCACACACCCGGGAATCTACATCGTCAATGGAAACAAAACCCTCATCAAATGAATATGGAAAAGAAAACATACCTCACGCCACGAATCTGCGTGGTGAGCATTGCCAGCACTGGGCTCCTACAAGCCTCCACCGAGTCACTACGTTACGACCCCAACAGCAGCACCGACGAGGTGCTCTAGAGAAGGTCGCATTCAAACAACTGGGACGAAGACTAACCCTGCCACGCAGTCCCCAAAAAGACTACTGCACATGAAAAAGCTACTCACAGCCCTCCTGCTGCTCACGGCGACACTGTTGCCGGCACAGGACTTTAAACTGTATTTTGCCAACAACGTCACTGACGTGCTCGACTTCAACAGCATCGAGTCAACAGAGTCAGGACTCCAATGGCGCGAAGTAAAGGACAAGGAGCTCGCCGGAAACATCGTCGAGGTAGATGCCGTCAAGCAGATGTTTGCCTCGGCCGACGTCAAGTACCGCGCACAGCAGCGGCAGTTCTGGCGCATGCGCGACCACAACCTGCTCTGCTTCCGCATCGACGACGGCACAGCCGGTGCCAACAGCTACCAGGTGGAGGTGGAGGACACCGTCGGACGGCCGAAGGCCATCACCGTCAACCGCTACTTCTTCCTCAACGTCATGCGACAGGACGCCCCCATCAGCCTCAAGGTATGGGCCACCGGCAACCCTGAGAATGCCATCCACTTCAAGTACTACGTGGCCGACTGGGACGACGACAACCTCTACACCTTCCAGCTCGACTCCCGCCGACAGCTCGCCGACGAGGTCTACAGCCTCGAGTACCGCTACAGCTACGTCGACGACACGGGCACCTACCAGGTAGAGTCACAGCAGCTGGCACTGCGCGACTCGGCCTTCCAGAGCTTCTACATCGCCGACAACCAGAACCTCATCGATGTATTCCTCAAGTCGGGCGACCACAAGTTGCGTCTCGACAAGACCCGCCTGCACACTGGTGTCACCCTCGACCCCGACTTCGAGCGCACCGTCCTCTCCTCGCGTTTCATCCTCGACAAGCATGAGAACCGCGAGTTGGTGAACTTCAACTGGATAGGGTCAGGGCTCTATGAGCAGTACGACACCCTCTACCTCAGCATACGCAACGAGCAGGGAGGCAACATCACCAAGGCCACGATGCACGTCGACGCTGTCGACCAGAACGGCAACAGCACCGGTGCCGGCAACGTGAAGTACCTGGGCTACAACCGCCAGAAGAAGGCACACCTCATCCTCACCCACGGCAACCCCGCCTACATCGAGATACTGGCATCGGGCTACTGCCCAGCCGTCTACCGCTATGCAGGAGCCGCCGACAGCGAGGGCATCGTCGACCTGGAGCGCTGTATCGACAATGTCACGCTCTTTGCCAATCCCGCCGACGACAACACCATCGCCATCAGCAGCCAGCACCTCTATACGCTCAACGACACACACACCGTCGAGGAGCGAGGCGGCAAGGACTACAGCGTTTGCAACCTCGCCGACTACGACCTCTCGACACTCGTACCCGCCGACACCCTTACCTACATGGAGGATGCCGGCAACGACTGGCCCAAGACGCTCGACGGCAACATCGTAGAGCGGCTGGCACAGGTGGAGATGGTCTACTCAAGCGAGGCCTCGCAGAGCATCACCTCGACACGCCTCGTGGCCATCGACGACGAGACGGGCGAAGAGCACACAGCACGCTACCCGCAGGTGACCACCGTCTTTGCCAAGAACCACCCGGGATTCACCCGCGACTACTACTTCGCACGGTTCAGCCTCATCGATGTCATTGCGCAGAACACCATGTGCAGCCTGCGCCTCGAGGCCGGCGGCAAGAGCTTCAGCCGTTTCCCCCTGCTGCGCAACCTCCACATCGAGCGCGAGAAGGTGAAGCAGGCTGCCGAGGACTATACCCAGAAGAAGGTGATGAACATGGGCGACGACTCGCCCGGCAACACCTTTGCCGAGCAGGGCATGTCGTTCAACTTCCCCCTCGACTTCAAGATGAACCTCGGCCCGCTGTTCAATATCTCGAACTCGCTGAACTACGACATGAAGAAGCAGAAGCTCACCAACACCACGAAGCTCACCTACAAGCGACAGGACGGTGACGACGAGCCTGAAGAAATCAAGGAGATGCGCAAGGAAGCCAAGAACTTCCTCGAAGACAGCTCTGAATCCGGAAACACATGGCGTAAAGACTACGACGGCGACTCGAAGTACAACAACGTCGGCGACACACGCAAGTTCGACGACTGGTTCGCCAACGAGATGGACGACATCTGCTCCATCGACTACAACAAGATCGGGGCTGGGTTCTTCGGAAGTGCCAAGCTCAAGGTCAGCTTCAACATCGGAAACCTGATGAAGACGGGAAGCCTCAGCGAGTCGCTCATGCTCGAAGAGCTCTCCGGACAGATAGGCTACGGCATCTGCATCGGCAGCCCCAACCTGCTCGACAAGTACTTCTCCGAGGGACCCGTGGCCACACTGCTCAAGAAGATTCCGTTCTTCGGCATCGGAGGCGTCATGGAAGCATCGGTGCAGGGCGACTTCGGCGTGAAGACGCTCAACACCGACTATCCCTCGTCGTGGGACAACTTCGGAGCATTCTTCACCCTCTCGGGAAAGCTCCGTGCCGGCCTATGGGCGGAGCTCTGTGTGCCCTCGAACCCCATCTTCGCAGCGAACCTCGGCGTGCGTGGCGGCGGCAAGATCGGCATCATGGGCGGATTCGCCACACCCTTCCAGCCCGACCGGTTCAACCTGGGAATGTATCTCATGGCCGGCATGGGCATCGAGGCATACGCCAACATACGCACCTTCGGATTCCAGTGGTCGGGGCGTGCCGGAGCCTATCTGGCCGACCGGTTCTACTATCCCAACAACAGCCACAACCCCCTGCATCCTGACTATCCCTACTGGCTGACAGGCAAGAGCCGGCCCATGACCGTCGCCGAGAGCTACCGCCGCGTGCCATCGCTCGAGGCCAACTACTTCGGACAGACCATCGTCACCGACGTGGCCAGCGATGCCAACCCGCACTTCGTCGACGAGCATCACATCGTATACAACGACCTGGGCGATCCAGCCGACTATAACGACGACGGCGTGAAACTGCTCGACACCGACGCGGGCACCGTACAGCGACTCTCCTCCGGCCATCGCTCGGCCATCCACCACATGCGCTCGAAGCGCTCAGGCAACGAGGTGGTGGTCTACGAGCAGATGACACGCCACATCGATGCCGCAGAGATGGATGCCGACCACGCCATCAGCAAGTCGAACGAGCTGGCTGCCTGCGCGCAGATCATGGCCAGCGTCAAGCTCAGCGGCGACGACACATGGCGACAGTATGCCCTCTCAGCAGACGACGGCATGGTCGACACCCACCCCGTCGTCACCATACAGGACGACGGCAAGGCCGCCTGCATCTGGCAGCACGGCACCATCGAGACGCTCGATGAGTCGCTGCCAGAGGACTCTATCTACAACAACGCCCTCAGCGGACAGCTGCTGCTCTCGATCTTCGACGGCAGCGCGTGGTCCGAGCCCATCACCCTGCACAACCTGACGCCCGACCTCACGGCCCAAGAGTACGACCTCATCATGCGCAACGACACCGTACTCGTAGGCACCAGCCTCGAGAGCTATCCGCTCGACTCCGTGCGCCACACGCGACGCTTTGTCTACTCATCGGTCGACGTAGCCACGAAGTCTGTCTTCCAGAAGGCCGAGACGCTCCGTCCCGCCCATTTCTTCATGAACCGTGTAGGCCAGCATGCCGTCATCGCCATGCTCTATGAGAAGACCGACTCACTGCGCGACATCTACGTGAAGACGCTCTCAATGAACGGCTATGCCGACGGTGTCATGGGCAGTGACATAGGGGCCAACTACAGCACCCCCAACCGCGTAAAAATCATCACCGACCGCGCCGCTGTCAACTGCAATGACTTCGCCATCCTCTGGACCGAGGTCTCCAACAACGCACACTACGAAGACGGAGAGGAGGGCTTCACCGAGACACCGCGCAACATGCTCAACGCCTCGCGCATCAGCCTGCTGCCCTCGCCGTTCGTCACCGTGCCACTCACCATGGGCACCGAGCGCGACGGACTATCGATCATGGACTTCGACGGCATACTCGACGATGCCCGCATCAAAGTGGTCTACTCACTGGCCGACATCGAGACCGGCGGGGCCGTGCTCATGACCAACGAGAAATACTTCACCAACAGCTTCGACTACGACATCGGCTATGCTACACGCGCACTCCTCGGCAGCCCCACCCTGCCCGTCAGCGTGATGGTAAGGAACACCGGCACGAGCAGCATACGCTCGGTCACAGCCACCATCAACGGCACGGAGTTCCCCATCGCCGACTCGTTCGTGGCACCTATGCAGAAGCGCATCTTCGTCGTGCAATACCCCCTTGACGACAGCTTCGACGGATACATCACGAACGCCGTCACCGTGGAGTATGCCAACGCGCTCCGCATGCAGCAGCACCCGCGCCGCCGTAACGTCAGCATGCGCCGGCAGACGAAGTCCAGCGGCAAGGCACAGCACGTAGACATGGAGAACATCGAGCTGAGACTCATCCGCCACAACGTGGAAGACGGAGTCAACAACTTCATCGTCGAGCTCACCGACCACTCGCTCTATGGCCTCAAGGCCAACAACACCATCCACGTAGGACTCTATCCGCACCCCAGCATCGTGGTGCCCGTGAGCGACGAGGCCGAGACCATCGTCACCGCTGCCGACTTTGAGGACTATGGAGGGGTGCGCAAGGCTTACGCCACCGTCAGCATCTCAGGCGTACATGAGCAGGCACATGCCTATCTCACCACGCACCTCTACGACAAGACGGGCAGCGACGATATCGCCGTCACTCACGTCAACAACTACAGCGGCAGCAACAACTCCCACTACGTAGCACTGTTGCCCGCTGACACCCCGACGGCCATACAGCAGCTCAGGCAGAATCCCGAACGACGGACGACGGTCAGTGTCACGAAGACCGACGAAGGGCTCCGCGTCGCCGGGCTGCCGCAGGACGGACACCTGCGTGTGTTCAACTCGGCCGGCATCATCTGCTTCAGCAAGAAGACTGCCACCGCCACCGAGCTCTTCGTGCCCCTGCGCCAGCACGACACCTACCTCGTCAGCACAGGCCGGGAAGTGGTGAAGGTATCCTTCTGATTCCCACACACACTGCCCGGCTCACGCCCCAGCCGCTACTCAGGCCCGACTATACTTGGAGCAACACCTGTCACGGTGCCCACCCCAAGTGCAGCCGGGCCTGACTGCTGCAAAATGTAACTAGATCGTAATATGTTTTTCTTGTCCGGATAGAAGATTGCCCGTACCTTTGCACCAGCAATACTAAAGGATATGGGTACAAATCAAAATTATCTGATGGTGGCACTGCAGCTGCTCGGTTCGCTCGGCTTGCTGATCTACGGCATGCGAATGATGAGCGAAGCGCTGCAGAAGATGGCTGGACCCGGGCTGAGACACATCCTGGCCAAGATGACCACCAACCGCGTGACAGGCATGCTGACTGGGACACTCGTCACCTGTGCCGTGCAGTCGTCATCGGCAACGACGGTGATGACCGTCTCGTTCGTATCGGCAGGACTGCTGACGCTGGCACAGGGCAACAATGTCATCAAGTCGCTGACCCGTCAGTTCTTCGTACCCACCACCAGGCGCATGCCTGACTCCGCACGGCGCTAAAACCATCGTGGAGCTTCCACTATAAAGACCCCGCTTGGCATTTGACCAGGCGGGGTCTTTCGTTCTCAAAGTGCCATGCTAAGCTACAGCATGTCTGCTATTAGTATCCAGCAAACAGCCTAGTCTAAACTCATTTCCACGATGGCGACCACATCCTCGATGGTGATAAGGTAGTCGCTGTTCGTGTCGGCAGCATCGAAGTAGAAGTTGCCAGTAACAGTCCCGTCGTTGAGGATGTAGTTCACCACAGCTATTGCGTCGGCAATGTCCACCACGCCGTCGCCGTTGGCATCACCCTTGATGTGAGTGCCTTCGTATTTATACCAGTGGTTGCCAGTGGTGGCGTAGACGGTCCATCCTCGCTGCTTGGCAAACTGTACCAGCTGTGTGTTAATCTCGTTCACATCGCCAAAGTCACAGCGGAAGTAGAGTTCGCCGCGCTGTTCCTCAGGCAGGCTGGAAAGATCGGGCAGGTCGGCGAGGAAAATACCCGTATAGCTTGTAAGCTCGTTGTTATAGCAGTCCACCGATTTCAGCGTCAATGCATAGAGCATCAACTCATTTATCTTGTTGTTGCTGCAGTCCACCTCTTCCAGGCCTTCGTTGCCCTGAACAAGCCGTGTCAGCAGATTGTTGCTGCAGTTCAGTATTTTCAGCTTCGTATTCTGCTGCAGGTTGAGGCTCTCAATCTGGTTGTAGCTACAGTTCAGTTCCTCCAGGTTAGTGAAGTATTGGATGCCCGTCAGGTCGCTGATGTAACAGCCGCTTACGTCGATGGTCTTCACGGCCTGCTGCTCCTCATCGCTAAGATATCCGTCACCGTCCTTGTCGATGTTGCTG